>NZ_CP047026.1:1200000-1800000 GCF_009796785.1 Polaribacter sp. L3A8 | reverse complement strand
GGGCTCCACCAAATGTAACAGCAACATCATTACCTATAACTTGGGCACAAACCATTGTCATCGCTTCACATTGTGTTGGGTTTACTTTACCTGGCATAATAGAAGAACCTGGCTCGTTTGCAGGAATAATAATTTCTCCAATACCAGATCTTGGTCCAGAAGCCATCATTCTAACATCATTTGCAATTTTATTTAAAGAAACTGCAATTTGCTTTAAAGCACCATGAGTTTCTACAAAAGCATCATGTGCTGCTAAAGCTTCAAATTTATTTTCTGCAGTAATAAATGGCAATTCTGTAAAATCTGCAATGTATTTTGCAACTAAAACATCATAACCAGCAGGAGTATTTAATCCTGTACCTACAGCTGTTCCTCCTAAAGCTAATTGAGCTAAATGCGCTAGTGTATTGTTTAAAGCTTTTAAACCGAAGTTTAATTGTGCAACGTAACCAGAAAATTCTTGCCCCAAAGTAAGTGGAGTAGCATCCATTAAATGCGTTCTACCAATTTTTACTACAGCTGCAAAAGCTTCAGATTTTGCTTTTAAAGTATCTCTTAATTGTGTAATTCCAGGAATGGTAGTTTCTACAATTTTCTTGTAAGCAGCAATGTGCATCCCTGTTGGAAATGTATCGTTAGATGATTGCGATTTGTTTACATCATCATTTGGTTGAATCACTTTTTCTCCTTCACCAATTACCCCTCCTGCAATTTCTTGCGCTCTGTTAGCAATTACTTCGTTTACATTCATGTTAGATTGTGTACCAGAACCTGTTTGCCAAATTACTAAAGGAAACTGATCGTCTAATTTACCTTCTAAAATTTCATCACAAACTTTTGCAATTAAATCTCTTTTTTCTGTTGTTAAAACACCTAATTCTTCATTTGTGTAGGCAGCGGCTTTTTTAAGATACGCAAAACCATAAACAATTTCTAAGGGCATAGAGCCAGCAGCACCAATCTTAAAATTGTTTCTAGAGCGTTCTGTTTGTGCACCCCAATATTTGTCTGCAGGAACTTCTACGTTTCCCATAGTGTCTTTTTCAATTCTATATTTCATAATTATGATGTATATTTTAGATACAACAAATTTACAAAAACTATGATTATTTAAAGTTGATAATTGTCATTTTTAGATAACTAAAAAAAATATTTTTTTGATGAGGGTTTTTTAAAAATAAGTATTATTTTTGCAGTAATAATTTTACAAAAGATACAAATGTTAGATTTCTCAGAATTTTCAGGATTGGTTTTATTCATGTTTATTTTTACAGCTGGTTTCTGGTTGTTAATATTCTTATTAACATTTGTGGTTCCTTATTGGATAGGTGGAACTATTTGGGAAAACATGAAATTAAAAAAAGAAGCAAAAAGAGCTGCAGAAGGAAAGTAGTTTTCTAAAACATATATATTAAAAAACTCGTTCAGTTAATTGAACGAGTTTTTTTTGTGCGTTACCACAAGGGTCGGGCTTTTCGCACTCGCTTTTTTTAAGAAAAATAAAAAAGAGCTCAAACAAATGCTACAATCCCTAACGCTAGACTATTGTAGAGATTTGGAAGAACTTACCAAACGTTTGCAAATAGTTGCGTTAGGGATTGAAATGACATCCTTTTTTATTTTTATAAAAAAGATATAATGGAAAGCCTGTTAAAACGCCCAAAAAATAAATTTAAAATTCTTCTCCGCCATCATCTTCTCTGTTTCCTCCAGATTTTCTTTCTTTTTGATTTTTATTCTGGTTAAATCTATACGTAAAGTTTAACGATACTTGACGCATTCTTCTTTGAAAAGTTTGATCTGTAATATTTGTAGGGTTTTCTCTGCTTGGAGCATAGCCAATAACTTGATACTTTCTAGTGTTAAAAAGGTCGCTAACATTAAGTACCAACGTTGCTTTGTCTTTTAAGATGTCTTTACTAAAAGCTAAATTGGCAGATAAAATTCCTTTAACATCACTTTGTGCATCGTCTTTAGGGCCTCGGTAAAAAATTCTTGTTTGAGACTGAATATCCCAAGGAAGTGTAATTTTAGCATCGAAACGTGTAAACCATGAGTTGTTTTTTGTGTCGAAATTTTGAGTAATTGGAGTAACTGTGTTGGTGCTTAAATCTGTTAAATTATAAGTGTATTCTCCTTCTGTTTCAAACTGATAAAAGTTAAAACTACCAGAAAAACGGACTTTTCTGCTTGCGTTATAATTTGCTGTAAATTCGAAACCTGCTCTTTCTTCTGAAGCTAAATTGATAGGTTGTCTTACTAAAACATTGGTTTTTTTACCATTTACAAGTCTAGTTTCTTGGCTGTTAACACGTTCAATATTGTTGGTAGAGTGCTGGTAATAGATAGATGAATTTAAGGTTACTTTACCAAATCTATTTAAATAACCTAAGTCGAAAGAGTTTGTATACGTTGGGTCTAAGTTTACATTTCCTTTAGAGAAAATAACTTCACTTTCTCTGCTTTCAAAAGGGTTTAAGTATCTAGAGCTTGGTCTTCTTAGCCTTTTACTATATCCTAACGTAAAGCTTTGCTCTTCTGTTAATTCGTAACCAAAATTTACTGTCGGAAAAAAGTCTGTGTATTTTTTGTTGTAATTTTCATTGGTATTATTTAATTGAATATCAATGTTTGTAATTTCTGCACGTACTCCTAATAAGAAAGAAAACTTATCTATTTTACTACCAAACTGTGTGTAAAAGGCATTTACGTTTTGCGTAAATTCTAAGTTATTAGAAGGGTTGTATTCTGGAGCTAAATTAGGCGCTACCACTAAATAATTAGATGTTAAATCTTGAAAACTACCACGATAACCAGTTTCAAATTGCGAGTTTTCTCCAATTGGTAATACATAATCTGCTTGTACTAAATTATCTATAGACAGTTCGTTTGTAGCATTTGTTTCTGGGTTTATATCTGTAATAATTGCAGACTCGTTTTCTTTATTGGCACTGTGTTGTAAATCTAGTGTTAATTTGTGTCCTTTTTCATTAAAGTTATTCACGTAGTTTAAAGAAAATTGTAATGTTTCATCGGTTTCTCCTTCATCTTGTATACGTGTAGAATTGTACAGGTTAGTATTGGCATTATCAAAAGAACTGATGTAATTATTAGAAATATTTTTACCATCAGAATCTCTAACAAATATGGTACCTGTAATAGAACTTTTTTTGTTTAAATAATACTCTAATCCAAAATTAGCATTAAAGCCTTTTCTGCTTATATCATTGTCTCTGTTTTCGATTCTAACGCTGTCTATAGCCCCGTTAGATAAATATGTAACATCAGAATTATAAACTCCTGGATTTCTATTGTCGCTATAACCTAAATTAGTAAAAACATTTATTTTTTCTGTACGTAAATTTAAGTTTACTGCTGTTTGATAGTTTTTTGGATCACCAACGGTAACATTAACAGAGCCATTAAAGCCAGATGCTTTCCCTTTTCTTAAAATAATGTTTAAAATACCTGCAGTTCCTTCAGAATCGTATCTTGCAGAAGGAGACGTAATTACTTCTACTCTTTCTATAGCATCTGATGGTAGTTGTTTTAATGCATCTGCACCAGATAAACCAACTAAGGCAGAGGGTTTACCATCAATTAAAATACGTACGTTTTCACTACCTCTTAAACTAACAACTCCTTCTGGATCTACATCTACAGAGGGTACATTGTCTAAAACATCGGATGCTGTACCACCTTTAACGGTCATGTCTTTACCAACATTGTATATTTTTTTGTCTAAACGGATATCAACGGTAGATTTTTCTGCAATAACAACTACTTCGTCTAAACTACTTGCGTTTTCTTGTAGTTTGATGATTCCTAATTTTTTGTTTACAGAAATTTCTTGAGCAGGAAATGTGATTGTTTTAAATGAAATAAACTCTACATTTATTTGATATGTCCCTTTAGGTGTTTTAACATTAAACTGTCCTTTTTCATCGGTAATTCCACCAGATATTTTTTGTGTTTTTGTGTTTTTTAAAACAACAGTTGCATATTCTAAAGGTTGATTTGAACTCGCATCAACTACTTTACCCGAAATGGTAATTTCTTTTAAAGAAGGGTTTTGGGCTAATAAAAAGGTTGATGTTAATAAGCAAAATAATAAGAGCGTAATTTTTTTCATTCTAGTCTTTGAAGCGTTATTAATGTAAGACCGCAAAGTTCTTTTTAAGTTTAACTAGATGTAGTTAAAGAAACGTTAAAAGCTTTTTTGAGATTCCCGATTTTTTAGGCTTATACTTTTTATTGAAAGCGATTAAAGATAAAAATCCTGCAAGATTGAAATAAACAATTCTTGCAGGATTTTAAAATATGATGAACTATAAATTTGTTAAATAACAGTAAGAATTGCTTCTGTAGGTCGTCCTATAACAGCTTTATTACCATTTATAACAATTGGGCGTTCTATTAATTTAGGGTTTTCTATCATTGCTTTGATAATATCAGTATCAGACAATTCTTTTCCTTTAAATTCTTCTTTCCAGATTTTTTCTGTTTTACGAACTAATTGAATAGGAGTGATGCCTAATAATTTAATGATTTCTGTAAGTTCTTTTTCTGACGGAATTTCTTCTAGGTATTTAACAACTTCGAATTCTTTTTTTGAGTTTTCTAGAACCTCTAAACCTTGTCTAGATTTAGAGCAACGTGGGTTATGGTATATTTTTATCATACTGAATGTTTTTAGTTTTGCTATTTGTTGGCAAACAGGTTTAGCCCTGATTGAAATGACATCCTTTTTGTTTTTACAAAAAGATATAATGGAAAGCAGGAAATAGCTTCTTATTTAATTTATAAAAAAATTACTCACTTTTTTGTCCATTTAGCATTAAATACGCTTTTAAAAATGGGTTTATATCTCCGTTCATTACATTGTCTACATTACCTGTTTCATGAGCGGTTCTTACATCTTTTACCAATTTATAAGGATGCATTACGTAGTTTCTAATTTGACTTCCCCATTCGTTTTTTAATTTTCCAGATTCAATTTCATCTCTTGCAGCTTGTTGCTTTTGCAATTCGATTTCATATAATTGAGATTTTAACATTTTCATTGCAGTTGCTCTATTATCGTGTTGTGAACGTGAGTTAGAACAAGAAATCTGAATTCCGGTTGGTTTGTGTGTTAACTGAACTTTTGTTTCTACTTTATTTACATTTTGCCCACCTGCACCACTAGAACGTGCAGTTACAATTTCTATATCTGCAGGGTTTACTTCAATTTCTATAGAATCATCAGCAACGGGAAAAACATACACAGAACCAAAGGTTGTATGGCGTTTTCCGTTAGAGTCGAAAGGTGAAATACGTACCAATCTGTGTACGCCATTTTCTCCTTTTAACCATCCAAAAGCATAATCTCCTTCAATTTCTATGGTAATGGTTTTAATACCTACAACATCGCCTGCTTGGTAATTGAGTGTTTTTAGTTTAAAGCCTTGTTTTTCTGCCCACATGGTGTACATTCTAGACAACATTTCTACCCAATCGCAACTTTCTGTTCCTCCAGCTCCTGCATTAATTTGAATGGTTGCAGAGAGGGAATCTCCTTCTTCTGAAAGCATGTTTTTAAACTCTAGGTCTTCTAAAAAAGTACTCGTTTTTTCAAATTGCTCAATTACTTCAGTTTCATCAACTTCGCCTTCTTTATAAAAGTCGTACAAAACATTTACATCTTCATTTAAAGTTATGGTTTTGTTGTAATCTTCTACCCATTTCTTTTTAAAACGCAATTCTTTCATAAAAACTTCAGCAGATTTTGGATCATTCCAAAAATCTGGATCTACAGTTTTTTCTTCTTCGTTGGCAATTTCAATTAGTTTCTTATCAATCTCTAAATAAGATTTTAGTTTATCTATTCTTGTAGCAATATCTTTTAGTTGTTCTTGTGTAATCATAAGTTGAACAAAAATAAAAGAAATTTTAAGACTTATGGTTTTAAAAGCTAATAGTTATTTTATAGATTTATAAATTATTAGTTTTGTTAACTAATAGTAACTTATATTTCTTAAATGATGATAATAGACCTAATTTCTGATACTGTAACCAAGCCAACAAAAGGAATGTTAGCTGCAATGATGAATGCAAACGTTGGTGATGATGTTTTTAAAATGGATCCAACAACTAATGAGTTGCAAGAAAAAATGGCAGAATTGTTTGGAATGGAAGATGCATTGTTTTTTCCATCGGGAACCATGGCAAATCAGGCAGCCATAAAATTACATACACAACCCGGTGATAAATTAATTTGTGATAAATATGCACACGTGTATAATTATGAAGGGGGAGGAGCAGCATTTAATGCTGGTGTTACCTGTAAGTTAATTGATGGAAATAGAGGAATGTTTACAGCAGCACAATTACAAGATGCTATTGCAGAAGGGTTTGGTATTCATACTCCATTTGCTAGTTTAGTTTGTATAGAAAACACCACAAATAAAGGAGGAGGAGCTTGTTGGGATTTTTCTGAATTAGAAAAGTTACAGAAAGTTTCTAAAGCAAATAATTTAGCTTTTCATTTAGACGGTGCACGTTTGTTTAATGCAATGGTGGCTAAAAATGAAAACCCGAAACAATACGGAGCATTATTTGATACCATTTCTATTTGTTTATCTAAAGGATTAGGTGCGCCAATTGGTTCTGTTTTATTGGGGTCTAAAGCACATATTGCAAAAGCTCTACGAATTAGAAAATTATTTGGAGGTGCAATGAGACAAGTTGGTTTTTTAGCAGCTGCAGGAATTTATGCCTTAGACAACCATGTAGAAAGGTTGGCAGAAGATCATAAAAAGGCACAAGAAATAGGTGCCGTTTTAGAATCTGTTTCTTATGTTACAAAAGTAGAACAGATAGAAACAAATATTGTTATTTTTTATGTTGATGAAAAAATAGGAGCCGATATTTTTATTAAAAAAATGGCACAAAAGAACATACTCTTAACTCCAATGGGACAAGGAAAGATAAGAATAGTTACGCATTTAGATTATACGGATGAAATGCATGAAATTCTTTTAAAGGAGTTGAAAAACTTCTAAAAATAAAAACGAACAATTGGTGATATGGCAGAAGAATAAACGCTTCTGTCATCATACAAAACATCATATCTTATACCAACAGCAAACCTACCATTGTTATACGCAACTCCAAGATATAGAGCAGGAAAATTAGTGTTTATACTACCTAAATTAGATTTTTGCTTCGCAAAAGAATGTTCATATTCTCCAGAAAGTTGAATATTTATGTTTGGTATTTGGTATAAAGAAATAATACTAGCTCCATAAACATTTGTTTTAGTATCATCAAACTTACTATATATATAAGTTAAACCTGTACCTAAAGCAAAACCATTGTCAAAATTATAAATAGCACTTGGAGAAACACCAATGGTTGTTTGAGAACCAAAACTCATACTTAAACCACCACCAAATTGTACGTGATCCCAAAAGTCAACTTTTGTTTCTTGAGAAAACATGGCAAAAGAGCAGCTTAAAAATAAAATAAGGAAATACTTTTTCATAATAGAAATTAATTAGTCTCGTCTAATTTAGCCAATTCTTTATAATTTCTATTCAATTTTTTTAATAAAATACCGTAAAGTAGTTGGTAGAACAAATATAAAACCCCCAAAATGACTAATGTAACTACTAATGTTAGAAGAATTATTAGCAATATTTGTTTGGTATTTATGTCTTCTATTTTAAAGTTTATTTCAGCGATTGTAACAATTATCATCATTAATGTCAAGTAGCCTAAGTTAAACAAAACATAGTTTCTTACTGTTTTTCTCGTTTTAATAATCTTTTTCATCAACTTTTTTGTGGAGTCAATTGCAGAAATATTTTTATAATTTCTATAAAACATTACTAAAAAGTAGAACAGTATTAAGTACGCTAAAACTTGAGAGTAGTAAACAAAATTTAATAACCCAATTTTTTCATATTCAGCATACGCTTCATCCAGGTCAATAAAAAAGTATAAAGAATTTAAAACTACAAATTCTAATATACCAATTATAAAGATCCATTTTACAATAGATGATGATCTTGATTGTGCCATTTTGTAAATTTCAACAGAAGATAGTTTATTGTCATCTTCTGGTTGATTTTTCCAAGTATTTTTATATTTTTCTAATAAATCCATGTTATTATGGGTTTAAAATGTTTTTTAATTTTTCTTTTGCTCTATTCATTTTCACTCTTGCATTTACAGAAGATATTCCTAATGTTTCAGAGATTTCCTTATAAGGTTTGTCTTCAAGGTATAAGAATATCAGCGCTTTGTCAATATCATTTAATTTATGAATTGCTTTGTATAAAGACCTTAATTGTATTTCTTCTGTATCATCATAATCAGTCGCTTTTATTTTATAAGCAAAATCAGTTATATCTTGGGTTTTAACCGTTCTTGTAGATTTTCTATACAACGAAATTGCTGTGTTTAAAGCTACTCTGTACATCCAAGTGCTAAACTTAGAATCTCCTCTAAACTTTGGGTAGTTTTTCCAAAGTTGAATGGTTATTTCTTGAAACAAATCATTATGTGCACTTTGATTTGTAGTATAAACTCTACAAATTTTATGAGCTATATTCTGATTTTTTTCAAAGACCTCTAAAAAACTTTTTTCTAAATCTTTTTGCACCTGTGTAAGCTAGTTAGTTATCTATTAGTAGTGTAAAAGTATCATTTGTTACATTTTTAATAAAATAAATTTTATTCTTTGTTTTTTCTTTAAATTTGTTGAACTAAAAATAAAATGTATTGAACAATATTAAACAAGATTTTACTATTAAAGACCTTGAGAATATTTCAGGAATAAAAGCACATACGATTCGTATTTGGGAAAAAAGGTACAATCTTTTACAGCCAAAAAGAACCGAAACGAATATTCGTTTGTACTCTAATGAAAACTTACAGAAACTTTTAAATATTGTTTTATTAAATAATCATAATTTTAAGATTTCTAAGATAGCTAAAATGTCTGATGAAGAACTCATTTTGCAATCTAGAGAATTAGCTTTTACAACTTCTATAAATGATGAAGCGCTTAACTCGTTTAAATTGGCGATGTTTCAGTTTGATAAACAGTTGTTTAATAGTGCTTATAATAAACTTTTACAAAAAAAGACATTTAGAGAAATTTTTAAAGAAGTGTTTGTTCCTTTTTTAAATCACATTGGTTTGTTATGGCAAACAGAAACTTTAAAGCCTGCTAATGAGCATTTTATTTCTAATTTAATTGCTCAGAAAATTTTAATAAATATAGAGGAAATTCAATTTAATAATTCGAATACTACTAAAACGTATGTATTGTTTTTGCCAGAAAATGAAATTCATGAGTTAGGTCTTTTATATTTAAATTACGAATTAGTTTTAAGAGGTTTTCACACCATTTATTTAGGGCAAAGTTTGCCATTAAATAATTTAGACTATTTTTTAGAAAGTAAAAATGAAATTTCTTTTATAACTTCATTAACCATAAAACCGTATGATGATAAAATTGAAGACTATTTTAAAGAAGTTAATGCTGCAATAGCAGACACTAATCATACATTTATTGCAACAGGAAATAAAGTAAACAAAGTAAAACATCTTAAATTAAATGAAAGAATTCAATTATATGACTCTATGTTAGATTTGTTAAATGTCTTGTAAATTGTATTCTTTTTTAATTTTATGTTTAATAATTTTGTATTTTTGTTAAACAAAATAAAAAATGAAGAAGAATATTTATATAATTGGTTCAGGTTTTTCTGCCTTATCGGCTTCTTGCTATTTAGCAAAAGCAGGTTATGAAGTTACAGTTTTAGAAAAAAACGATACTTTAGGAGGTAGAGCTAGACAATATAAAAAAGACGGTTTTACCTTTGATCTTGGTCCGTCTTGGTATTGGATGCCAGATGTTTTTGAACGTTTTTTTGCTGATTTTGATAAAAAACCTTCCGATTATTATACTTTAGATAAGTTAAACCCTGGTTACGAAGTTTATTTTGGAGAGAATACTTCCGTTAAAATTTCTAGCGAATTAAAAGAAATTTACGCCCTTTTTGAAAACGAAGAAAAAGGAAGTGCCAAACATTTAAAAACCTTTTTAGATTCGGCAAAATCAAATTATGACACTGCTATAAAAGACTTGGTGTATCAACCTGGAGTTTCACCTTTAGAACTAGTAAATACAACAACAATTGCAAGAGTTACTCAGTTTTTCTCAACCATAAGAACCCAAGTTCGTAAAAATATTAAGAGTCCTAAACTAATTAAAATATTAGAATTCCCTGTGTTGTTTTTAGGAGCAAAACCAAGCAATACACCTGCATTTTACAATTTTATGAATTATGCAGATTTCGGACTCGGTACATGGCATCCAAGAGGAGGTATGTATACTGTAATTAAAGGAATGGTTTCTTTAGCAGAAAGTTTAGGTGTTACATTTACAACCAATGCAAATGTGGAGAAAATTATAACCGATACTTCTAAAAATGTAACAGGTTTGTTGGTTAATGGAAAAGAAATAAAAACAGATTTGGTTTTAAGTGGTGCAGATTATCATCATACAGAAACCTTGTTAGATAAATCTGTAAGACAATACTCTGAAGGGTATTGGGGTAAAAAAACATTTGCTCCATCTTCTTTATTATTTTATGTTGGTTTTGATAAAAAAATAGCAAACGTAAGTCATCATACATTGTTTTTTGATACAGATTTTGATGCACACGCCAAAGAAATTTACGATGATCCACAATGGCCAACAGATCCGCTTTTTTATGCAAATTTTACGTCAATTACAGATAAAACTTCGGCACCAGAAGGCAAAGAAGCTGGTTTTTTCTTGATTCCTTTAGCACCTGGAATTGAAGATACAGCAGCACTTAGAGAAGAATATTTTCATAAAATTTTAGATAGATTTGAGAAATTAACAAACCAAGAGGTTAAAAAATACGTATTGTTTAGTAGATCGTTTTGTGTAAATGATTTTAAAAGTGAATACAATTCGTATAAAGGAAATGCATACGGAATGGCTAACACTCTTTTACAAACCGCTTTTTTAAGACCAAAAATAAAAAGTAGTAAAATAAATAATTTGTATTTTACAGGGCAATTAACAGTTCCGGGGCCTGGTGTTCCTCCTGCATTAATATCAGGTAAAATTGCATCAGAATTAATTTTTAAAAATCAACAATAATATGAAAGAATTATTTGACAGTGTTTCTAATGATTGTAGTAAGTTGGTTACTAAAAAATACAGTACTTCATTTTCTTTGGCAGTAAATATGTTGTCTCCCAAAATTAGAACTGATATTTATAATATTTATGGGTTTGTTCGTTTTGCAGATGAAATTGTTGATACTTTTCATGACTATGATAAGGAGCTCTTAATGGAACATTTTGAAAGAGATTATTACCTTGCAAAAGAACATGGAATTAGTTTAAACCCTATTTTAAACTCTTTTCAACAAACGGTAAGTAAATATAAAATTCCAGATGCAATGGTGCAAGCTTTTTTAAAAAGCATGAAAGCCGATTTATTTAAAACGGAGTATGAAACCAAAGAGGAATACGATGCCTATATTTATGGTTCTGCAGATGTGGTTGGTTTAATGTGCTTAAAAGTTTTTGTTGATGGAGATGATAAAAGATTTGAAGAATTAAAAAATGCTGCCATGCGTTTAGGTTCTGCTTTTCAAAAAGTGAATTTTTTACGTGATTTAAAAGACGATTTTGAAGTATTGAATCGTTCTTATTTTCCGAATATCAATTTAGGAGAATTAGACGCAGCTTCTAAAGAACTTATTATTAATGAAATTGAAGCTGATTTCGATTTTGCCTACCAAAACGGAATTCTTAAATTGCCTGCAGAAGCAAAGTTTGGTGTATATATGGCATATAGATATTACAGAAGGTTGTTAAAAAAGTTGAAGAAAGTTCCATCAGAAAAAATTATGGATACTCGAATTCGAATTTCCGACCCGATGAAAATTAACTTACTTGCTAGAAGTTATGTAAAATATAAATTAAATATTATATAGTAAAATGTCTCCTCGAGCGCAGTCGAGAGGTTATTTAGAAGAGGCAATACTATTAATTAGGTCTCCACTGCGCTCGACCAGACATTAAAATAAAATGATATATATAGTAATAACATTGGCTGTTTTCTTACTAATGGAATGTGTAACTTGGTGCACACACAAATTTGTGATGCATGGCTTTGGTTGGTATTTACACGAAGATCATCATCAACCAAAATACAACGGAGTTTTTGAAAAAAACGATGCTTTTTTTGTTGTTTTTGCTACACCAAGTATTTTGCTTTTTTACTTTGGTACGTATACAGAATTTACTTTCTTGTTTTTTATAGGACTTGGAATTCTATTTTACGGAATTGCTTATTTTTTAGTACACGATGTATTAATTCATCAACGTTTTAAATGGTTTAAACGCACCAATAATCGGTATTTAAAAGGATTAAGAAAGGCGCATAAAATGCATCATAAACATTTAGGAAAAGAAGAAGGTGAGTGTTTTGGAATGTTGTTTGTTCCTTTTAAATATTTTAAAAAACCAAAAATTTAGTGTTTCTATATCTACTTTTAAATCTCGGTTCTATTAGTATTCCGCTTTTATATTCTTTTGAGAAAAAAATGCGATTTATAAAACATTGGAAAGCTGTTTTTTCGTCTTTAATACTTGTTTCGATTGTTTTTTTAATTTGGGATGCTATTTTTACAGCTAATGGAGTTTGGGGGTTTAACCCAGATTATCATTTAAATTTCTTACTTTTTGGAATGCCAATTGATGAATGGATGTTCTTTATCTGCATTCCGTATGCAAGTATATTTATTCATTATTCCTTGGAGTATTTTAAACCTCAATTAGTTATTTCTGAAAAGATTACAAAATTGATTACAATATTTTTTATGCTGATTTTGCTTCCTGTAATTTTTATGAATACGGATAAAGCCTACACTTTTGTAAATTACACTTTTCTGATTTTACTACTCTTAATTGGTTTTTTCTTCGGAATTAAAGATTTACAACGGTTTTATATTTCATTCCTTATTATTTTGATTCCGTTTTTTATAGTAAACGGAGTTTTAACAGGAACAGGAATCGATGATCCAATCGTTTGGTATAATGATGCAGAAAACTTAGGAATCCGCTTATTAACAATACCTATAGAAGATGTAGGCTATGCTTTTACGATGATTTTTGCTAATGTTTTATTGATTGAAAAATTCAAGAAAAAAGTTTAAGAAAAAGGAATGCTTCTAAGCGTTTATTACATTGACAGGATTTCCATTAATAAAAGCATCTAAATTATTTACAGCAGTTTGCATTAAGCGAGTACGTGCTTCTTTTGGAGCCCAAGCAATATGAGGTGTTATAATACAGTTCTTCGCATTTAGTAATGGGTTATTGGCTAACATAGGTTCTGTAGAAATTACATCTACCGCTGCACTAGCTACTTTACCAGAATTTAGAGCGTCTTTAAGATCTTCTTCAATAATTAATCCTCCTCTAGAAGTATTAATTATAAGTACACCATCTTTCATCTTATCTATATTTTCTTTATTGATAATGGCTGTGGTACTTTCTGTAAGCGGACAATGTAAACTGATAATATCTGCTTTTTTAAACAATGTATCTAAAGGGACATATTGGCAAGTTTTGGTTTCTAGTTCCGGATATTTGCTTCTACTATGAACCAAGATATTTAATCCAAAAGCAGCGGCCAATTTTGCAGTTGCTTGCCCTATTTTTCCAAAACCAATAATACCAATAGTTTTACCAACCAATTCTATTAATGGAGATTTGCTAAAAGTAAAATCGGCACTATTTAACCACTCACCATTTTGTACAGCAGCATTATGTTTTCCAATATTATGGCACATTTCTAGTAATAAGCCCATGGTAAATTGTGCCACGGCATTGGTGCTATATGTAGGTATGTTTGTAACTATAATACCACGTTCTTTGGCGTACTCAATATCAACAACATTGTACCCAGTTGCTAAAACGCCAATATATTTAATAGTAGGTGTTCTTTCTAGTACACTTTTAGTTATTGGTGTTTTATTGGTAAATACAACAGTTGCATTGCCAATAGATTTAACTACTGTTTCGGTATCAAAATTTGTTTTATCATGTACTTTTAAATCTCCAAACTGTTTTATTCCGTCCCAACTTAAGTCGCCCGGGTTTAATGTATGTCCATCTAAAACTACTAAATTCATAATACTTTAATTTTTAAAAGACTTATCAAAAACTTCTTTCATAACAGCGTAAGAAGTAGAAGCGCCAGGAGAGGCACCTAAAAGAGCTGCAATAGTTCTGTCTTCAGAAACAATAATTTCTGTACCGAATTCTAGTTTTCCAAACCCTTTTTTGTTACGTTTAATAATTTGCACACGCTGACCTGCAACAACTACTTTCCAGTCGTCATTATCTGCTTCTGGATAGAATACTCTCAACTCATTCATTCTATCTTTAAATGATAAACGTACTTGTTTAATTAGATATTTTACAAGCGGTAAGTTTTGGTAACCAGCTCCTAAAAGACTCATAATATTATCAAACTCTACAGATTTTGGTAAATCGAACATAGAGCCATGTTTTAAAAATTTGGTAGTAAAACCAGCAAAAGGACCAAATAACAATTCTTTACGTCCGTTAATCATTCTAGAATCCATGTGAGGTACAGACATTGGTGGTGCACCAGGACCAGCTTTACCATAAGCTTTAGCATTGTGTCTTTCTATAATTTCTGGATTGGTGCAACGTAACCAAAGACCACTAATAGGAAAACCTCCATATCCTTTTGCTTCCTTTATGTTTGCTTTTTCTAGTAAAGGCAATGTTCCTCCTCCTGCACCAATAAAAAGATAGTTAGTTGCTAACATCCAATGTTTACCAACATTTTGTCCTTTTATACTTACTACCCAATTATTTCTTTTAGATTTTTGAATATTGTAAACATTGCTATGATTCAACAATTCTACATGTGGTTGTTTTTTTAAAAAACGAAATATTTGTTCTGCTATTTCACCAAAATTAACATCATATCCTTTTTCAAAATACGTGGCAGCAACTTCTTCTTTATCAGAACGTCCTTCCATCATTAAGGGAAGCCATTTTTTTACTTGTTCATTTTCTTTAGAAAAAAACATGCCTTTAAAATTAGGTTGCTCACTCATTGCATTATAGCGTTTTTCTAAAAAGGCAACATCTTTTTTTCCTCTAACAAAACTAAGGTGTGGAACTTCACTAATACATTTTGATAAATTTCTAATGTATCCTTTTTCTGCACAGTCTTTCCAAAAGTTATAAGTTTCTGTAAATTGCTCAGAAATACTAATTGCTTTATCAATATTTACAATGCCTTTCTTTTCTGGTGTATAATTTAGTTCGCAATTTCCAGAATGTCCTGTACCTGCATTGTTCCAAGCTTCAGAACTTTCTTCTGCCATTGTAGGTAACTTTTCTATAATGGTTATTTTTTTACCTGGATACTTTTCATACAATAATATGGCTAATGTAGCAGTCATAATACCACCTCCGATAAGTACAAATTCGGAATGTTTTACAGATACAATTTTTGGCATTTTTATTTTTTTGAGAGTACAAAGGTAACCGTTTCTGTATTTATTTAAAACGGATTTTTATTGCTATTTTAGCAATTTTTGTGTCGTTAAATTAGAAAATATGTAAAGAAAAATGAACGATTTTTTATTTTTTTACCTGAGTATATTTACTTTTTATTGAAATAAAAATAGTTTTTTCTAAAAATAGATATCTACCATTTTTCTCCAATATCTAGCTCTGTGTGCTTCTTCGTGCCATTCAAATAAGTTATGTGGAATTTCCTTTTCATTTAAAATATCTGATAATTTAAAGTTACTGCCTAAAAAGGAATCTTCTTTTCCGATAGCTAATGTAATATCCATTTTACTCAATTGATCAATAACAATAGGATCTTGTAAGTTTTTTAAGTATTGGTTAGGCATATTAAAATAAACAAAATCATTATGAAAACCGTTGAATAAATCGTTGAAGTAACCACTCGATTTTGTTAAATCATAACGACCACTCATTCCTACAACTTTTGTAAATAAATTAGGATGACGCATGGCAATATTTACAGCATGATAGGCACCTAAACTACAACCCGCTGAAATAACATTTTTATTTGAGTTGATAGAATTGGCGAGTGCTACCACTTCTTCAATTACATAGTTTTCGTATTGAATATGTCTATAAATACGGTATCCAGGATCTTTAAAACTATTATAAAAAGATTCTAAATCGACACTATCTACACAAAATACTTGTAATTTTCCTTTTAATATTTTTTGTTCTAAAGCAGCAATAATTTTCCAATTTTCATAATCGAAAAAGCGGCCCATTCTTGGTGGAAAAAACAACACTTTTGTTCCCGCATGCCCAAATACAAGAAGTTCCATTTCTTTTTCAAGATTCGGGCTATACCATTTATGATATTCTCTTTTCATGAAAAACAATTTTTCTATCAAGGTAATCTTTTCTTATACTTTCTCGAGTATTTTTTTGAGTATTTTTTGAGGGAATATTTGTGGTTGCGTATGCAGTAATTTTGCTAATAGTTGGTAACCTTTGGTGTTAAAGTGCAATCCGTCCTCTTCAAAATAAGTACTATCAGGATTTCCGTTTTCATCTAATAAATCATCATAAATACTTACAAAATGAAAATTATCGTCTTTAGACATTAATTTTTTAATGTTTTTATTTGTAAAATGAATGCTTTCTAATAAATGATTACGAGCAACACTTGGTTTTATCGAAATACAAGTGCATATTACGTTTCCATATTTTGCCCTAATTTTTAGTAATAAATTTTCTAAATAGAGTAGTACCTCTTCTGGGTGTCTTCCTTCTCCTAAATCATTATCACCTGCATAAATTACAATAGCATCTATTTCCTTTATGTTTTTAAAAACACGATCAAAAAACCATGTGCATGCAGCTAAAGTTGCTCCTCCAAAGCCTAAGTTTACAGGGTGATGTTCTTTAAAAATAGTGGTTAACTCATTCCATAAGGTAATTGTAGAACTACCATAAAAAATCATTCTAGGTTTATAGTTTAAACTTTCAATTTGATTTTCTAATCGCTCTAAATCTGAATGAAACCAAAACATAAATACATTATTTTTAAGGGGTTAATCGTTCAATATAAAAGATATATATTAAATACGAGGTAAAATGATTAAAATAATAATGATGTAAGTAGTTTTTTTCTAACTTTTAATGAGATAAATGATTTAATTTATTAAGAATAGAAATATTTTATTAAAATAAATTTATTTTTAATAAACTGCTCTTAAAGCCTTTAAATACAACGTGTAAGTAGTGTTTGTTTTTAGGATAACAAGGTTAAAAACTAGTTTTGAAATTATTTTTTTTTATTATTGTAAGCACCTATTTTTTTATCGTCTATACAATGAATAAATTTGTATAAACATATAGAAAAAATGAAATATTTAAGAATAGCAATACTGAGTTTTGTATTGTTTTTTACAACTTGCGACCATCCTTTTGAATTTAGTGTTTATGAAGCAAACGTAAAAACCAATCAACAAAATACAACGGTTAAGAATTTAAAATTATTAGAAGATATTTCTCTAGATTCTAAAGAATTTAAATTTGCATTTATTTCAGATGTACATTTTTTTTATGATCAACTTAACGAGGTAGTTGATGATATAAATAATAGAGATGATATTAAATTTGTAATTTTTGGTGGCGATATTGCAGATCAAGCATTATTAAGAGAATATGAGATTTTTCATGATATAATGAAAGATCTTCAAAAACCTTACCTCACAGTTATTGGAAATCATGATTATAATAATAATGGTGAAATCATTTATAAAAAAATGTTTGGCGACTATAATTACTCTTTTGAATTTAATAATAACAAGTTTGTGCTTTTTGATGATGTAGTTTGGGAAAGTGAAAAGGAGTTAGACTTTGATTGGTTAACATCAGAATTAAAAGCGAATGAAACCTTTAATCAAGTATTTGTAATAACTCATATTCCTCCTAATGGAGATCAGTTTGATGATGAGTTGGAAGAAAAATACAGATCTTTAATGTTAGAATATAAGGTTCCTTTATCTATACATGGTCATACGCACACTTACTTTTATGAAGAAGGGGAAGTAAGTTATTTAACTGCGCCTACCGTTAAAGATGAAGCTTACAATATAGTAACAGTAAAGGAAAAGGATTTTAGTGTAGAATTGATAGAATTATAAGTAAGATGAAAAATAGAAACATATTAATACTACCAATAATGTTGTTATTATTTAACAATATTATTGCTCAAGAAACAGTCTCGGTTAAAGAAAAATCTTGGTATGTACCAGACTATGTAAAAGCACAATTTGCCGGAAATATAGGCCTTTTTTCTGTTGGTGCTGGTTACCAATTGTTTGATAAAGTTTTATCTTCTGAATTATTATATGGTTTTGTGCCAAAATCTGCATCTAAAGCAGAGAACATACATTTAATTACTATAAAGAATACGTTTCCTATTTACAGAAAAAAGATTGGAGAAAACTTAACAATAACTCCAATTGCTGGTATTGCAACAACTTTAGATATAGGTACTACTTCGTTTACAACGCTTCCTAGTAAATATCCAGAAGGTTATTATGTTCCCACAGCGGTTCATTTTACGCTTTTTGGAGGAGTTATGGTTCATAAGGATTTTAAGAAACCAAAAATATTTAAAGGAGTAGATTTTTACGTAGAATTAGGTACGGTAGAAACTTATTTATGGTATGCACTAGCTACAGAAGAAGTAGATTTAGTAGATGTTTTTAGTACGTCTATTGGAGTCAATTTTTATTTTTAAGAGATAGAATAAAAATCGTTCATAAAATAAAAAGCCCAAATTCATAATGAATTTGGGCTTTTTAGATTTGTAATTATTTTTATTGTTTAGGATATTTTGCTGCAATTTTATCCAAAGATAAATTATGTATACTTCCTACATGAGTGTGTTGTTTCCCTAAATCTGGTTTGTAAGTGCCTGCTTGTACTTGTCCTCCAATTTTTTGATATGCTTCTCTAAAAGACATCCCTTCAACCACTAAATTATTAATGCTATCAACCGTAAATAAATATTGATATTTTTCATCATCTAAATCGATATCTTTTACAATTACTTGCTGAATAGAGTAATTAAAGATGTCTAAAATATCTTTTACATCTTCAAAAGCTGCAATAATGTTTTCTTTTAACAATTGATAATCTCTGTGATAACCCGTTGGTAAATTGTTGGTAATTAAGATCATTTCTGTTTGTAATGCCTGTATTTTATTACATTTTCCACGAATCAATTCAAACACATCAGGATTTTTCTTGTGTGGCATAATGCTACTTCCTGTAGTTAATTCATCTGGAAAAGTAATAAAATTAAAATTCTGACTCATATACAAACAAACATCCATTGCAAAGCGAGACATAGTGTTACATAAACCACCTAAAGCAGAAGCTATAGAACGTTCGCTTTTTCCTCTACTTAATTGTGCTGCCACAACATTGTATTTTAAGGTAGCAAACTCTAATTCTTTTGTAGTTAATTCTCTGTCTATAGGGAAGGAGCTTCCGTAACCTGCAGCAGAACCTAAAGGATTTTGGTCTACAACTTTAGAAACTGCATTTAACATATATACATCATCAATTAATAATTCTGCATAGGCAGAAAACCATAACCCAAATGATGATGGCATTGCCACTTGTAAATGCGTATAACCAGGTAAAAGGCTTTCTTTGTGCGTTTCTGCAAGATTTAATAAAGTTTCAAATAAAACTTTAGTTTTTGAATTAATCAACCTTAGGTTGTCTTTGTAATATAATTGAAGTGCTACTAAAACTTGATCGTTTCTAGAACGTGCAGTATGAATTTTCTTACCAACCTCTCCTAATTTATTGGTTAATTCCCATTCAATCTTAGAGTGTACATCTTCAAAAGAAGCTTCTATTATGAAGGTTCCGTTTTCAATATCAGTTGCTAATTCGTTTAGTCCTCTTTTTAAATCTTTTAGTTCATCCGCAGTAATAATACCAATAGATTCTAGCATAATAGCATGAGCTAAAGAAGCCTGAACATCATATTTTGCAATATGCATGTCAATTTCTCTATCATTACCTACTGTAAATTTTTCTATTTGTTGATCTATTGAAAATCCTTTATCCCACAACTTCATAATTTCTATTTTTTTTGTCATTGCGAGGTACGAAGCAATCTCTTTATTAATTGAGAGATAACTTTGTGATACTTCCTCGTTTTGACGTTTTGTTATATTACTTTTTAAACAATTACACGATTCAACAATTCTACATATATTTTAATTCCTTCTTCAATTTCAGCCAAATATATAAATTCATCGGCAGAATGAGAACGTGTACTGTCTCCAGGGCCTAATTTTAAAGATTGGCAAGTTAAAACAGATTGATCAGATAAAGTAGGAGAACCATAAGTTTCTCGTCCCATGGCAATACCTGCTTTTACTAGATCGTGATTGGTAGAAATAGAAGAGGAGTTTAAGCGTAAACTTCTAGGTGTAATTTTTGTACAAGGTGATTTTTCTTGTAAAATATCGGCAATTTCTTTATTAGAATATGCATCGTTTACACGAACATCAACAACTAAATCTACATGAGCAGGAACAACATTATGCTGTTTACCCGCATTAATTTGTGTAACCGTCATTTTTACATCGCCTAAAGCAACAGAAGGTTTGTCGAATTTAAAATCTTTAAACCATTGTAAAACTTCTATGGTATTATAAATAGCATTGTTGTTATTTGGGTGTGCAGCATGACTTGGAGTTCCTTCTACAACGGCATCAAAAACAACTAAACCTTTTTCTGCAACCGCTAAATTCATTAATGTTGGTTCGCCAACAATTGCCACATCAATATGTGGAATTATTTTTAGCATACTATTCAATCCGTCTGGACCACTGTTTTCTTCTTCTGCAGAAGCTACAATAACCAAATTGTATTTTAAGTTTTCTTGTTCGTAAAAATTAGTGAAAGTTGCTATTAAGGAAACCAAACATCCACCGGCATCATTAGAACCTAAACCGTATAATTTTCCGTCTTCTACAATCGCTTTTAAAGGATCTTTTGTATACGCAGAGTTTGGATGAACTGTATCATGATGAGAGTTTAGCAATAAGGTTGGTTTGCTTTCATCAAAATGTTTGTTGGTTGCCCAAATATTATTTTTTGTTCTTTTAAACGGAATTTCATTTTCTATAAACCATCCTTCTATAAGTTTGGCTGTATTGTGCTCTTCTGTAGAAAAAGATTGGGTTTCAATCAAATTCTTTAAAAGATCAATTGCGTTTTCTGTTAATTTTTCGATCCTCATTTTATAATGTAATGGTTGTAAAATTATCGTTTTCTTTTGTCAACATAGAAGTATTTCCGATGTTTACTCTTGCTACTCCGTTGTTTAAAGCATCAAAGCAATTGTCTATTTTAGGAATCATTCCGTCAGTAATAATTTTATCAGCTAACAATTCTTTATATGTTTTAGAATTGATCACTTTTACTACTGAATTTTTATCATTAAAATCTTTTAAAACACCATTCAATTCAAAACAATAATAAATGGATGTTTCATAGATTTTACTCATTCCAACTGCAATTGTACTTGCAATGGTATCTGCATTTGTATTTAGTAACTGACCGTTACCATCGTGCGTAATAGCGCAAAATACTGGTGTAAATTTTGCTTTTATTAATTTATCAATAGCATTAGAAGCTACTTTTTTTACATCACCCACAAAACCAAAATCAACTTCTTTTACAGGTCTTTTTTCTGATTGTATGCTGTTAATATCTGCACCTGTTAAACCAATGGCATCTATTTGTAAAGCCTGTAATTTAGCAACTATATTCTTGTTTACCAAGCCACCATAAACCATGGTAATTACTTCTAAAGTTTCTGCATCAGTAATACGTCTACCATTTACCATTTTAGATTCGATGCCTAATTTAGAAGCAATATGAGTAGCACGTTTTCCGCCTCCGTGAACTAAAATTTTATTCCCTTCTAAATTAGAAAATAATTTTAGAAAAGCATGTAAAGAAGTTTCATCTTCTATAATGTTTCCTCCAATTTTTATGATTGATAGTTTTTCCATTTTTCATGTTTCTGTCATTGCGAGGTAAGAAGCAATCTCTTCATTAATAGGCAGATTACTTAGTACCTCGCAATGACGTTAGTTGTTTTCTAATATCTTTTTCAATACCAATTGAGCAGCATAAGTTCTGTTATTTGCTTGCTCAATAACTAAAGAGCTATCAGAATCTAAAACGGCATCTTCTACCACAACATTTCTTCTTACAGGCAAACAGTGCATAAACTTAGCGTCACCAAGTTTGTCTTTGGTAATCATCCAATCTAAATCTGTTTTTAATACTTTTCCGTAATCCTCATAAGAACTCCAGTTTTTAGTATATACAAAATCTGCATCTTTTAAAGCTGCTGCTTGATTGTGATAAATAGGTGTGTCTTTTGTAATTTCTGGATTCAAATTATATCCTTCTGGATTTGCAATTACAAATTCAACATCCATTTTTTGCATAGCCTGTACAAAACTATTTCCAACAGCATGTGGCAAAGCCTTTACATGTGGCGCCCAACTTAAAACTACTTTTGGTTTCTTTTTGGTGGCGTTTTCAGAAATAGTAATAGCATCTGTTAATCCTTGTAACGGATGACCGGTTGCACTTTCCATACTTACAATTGGCACAGAAGCAAATTGTACAAACGATTTTAAAACCTGTTCTGATTCGTCTAGTTCTTTGTCTGTTAAGGTAGGAAAAGCCCTTACAGCAATAATATCGCAATATTGAGATACTACAGCGGCTGCTTCTTTTATATGTTCTGCTGTGTTTCCATTCATCACAGTTCCATCTCCAAATTCAATTCCCCAAGCATCACCAGAAACATTCATTACAATAGGATCCATTCCTAAATTTAATGCTGCTTTCTGGGTACTTAAACGTGTACGTAAACTAGAATTAAAGAATAACAATCCTAATGTTTTGTTTTTTCCTAATTGGATGTTTTTTAAAGGGTTTGCTTTAATTTCTTTGGCTTCTTCAATCCAAGAATTGATGTTGTCAATGTCGTTAATAGAGGTGTAATTCTTCATATTTTTATTTTAACAATAGTCTTAAGTCCATTGCAATTGATAGTCTTATTTTATTTTTGTAAACGCAACCTTATTATCAAAAGCATTGGTCATAAAATTGTCTTCTAAACCATTTACAATCCAAGTTTCTATGTTTGCGTTTTTTGCAAGTTCTGCAGCTTCAATTTTAGAAGCCATTCCGCCACTTCCGTGGGATGATTTAGAATTTACAACTTCATCTTTTAAATGATCAAAATCTTCAACCACCAAAATAGTTTCTGGCGCGTTGTTTTTAAAAGACTCTTTGGTGTAAATTCCGTTGGTGTTTGTGGCAATAATTAGCAAATCTACATGTAATAAAGTAGCCGTTAAAGCTGCTAGTTTATCATTATCACCAAACTGAATTTCATCGGTTGCAACCGTATCATTTTCGTTAATAATAGGAATGTAATTATTGTTTACCAACACATTTATAGTGTTTACAATATTGGTTTTACTTTGTTGTTTTTCAAAATCTGAATAGGAGAGAAGGCATTGAGAACTCAATAAACCATACTCTCTAAAAATTTCTTGATAGATTCTAATTAAATGTGGCTGACCAATAGAAGCCAAAGCTTGTTTTACAAAAACTTCTTCGTGTTTGCTTTCTAATTTTACAAACTGTTTTGCAACAGCAATTGCGCCAGAACTCACAATAATAAACTCGCAAGTATCTTGTAGTTTTGCAATTTGATTTGCAATATCTTCAATTTTACCTCTAGAAATATTATCTGTTTCTTTGGTAAGTGTGTTAGAACCTATTTTTAGTAAAATTCGTTTCTTTTTTAGCATTGTATTTGTTTTTTCAACTGCTTACTGTAACTGTAGTTTTGACTGTCAACTGCGACTGAAAAACTGCCAACTAATTTTTTAACTTCTCACCTGTCCGTTTCCATGAACGTACCATTTATTGGTAACCAAGTGTTGCAAGCCAATTGGTCCACGTTGGTGTAATTTGTCTGTACTAATCGCTAATTCGCCACCCAAACCTAACTGACCACCATCTGTAAAACGTGTAGAAGCATTATGATAAACCACTGCAGTATCTACGTTTTCCATAAATACTTTAGCAACTTCAATTTCTTTGGTAATAATTGCTGATGAATGTCCGCCAGCATATTTGTTAATCATTGCAATAGCATCAGAGTTTGAAGCTATTTCACCAATTACAATTTTATAATCTAAAAACTCTTCGTACCAAACTTCGTTTGATGAAATTTGTTCTAGTTTATGGTTCTTAGCAACAGTTGCATCGCCTAAAACCTGAATTTTAGCTTCGTTTAATTTTGAGATTAATGTATTGATAAACGCTTCTTTATTTGGTAAGTTTTCATCAATTAAAACTTTATCAACTGCGTTACAAGCAGATATTTTAGATTTCCCGTTGATAATTACATCAACAGCAATTTCTAAATCTGCTTCTTTTTCTACGTACACAAAGTTGTTTCCTCGTCCGCTAATAATAACTGGGCAAGTAGCGTGTTCTTTAACAAAAGCAATTAAACGTTCTCCACCTCTTGGTACAATTAAATCTACTTTCTGAGTTGGTTTTTCTAAAAATGCTTGTGTTTCCGTTCTGTTAAATTGTAAATATTCTACCCAATCTGTAGAAGCATTGTGCTTTTTTAACGCTTGGTGCCATAATTCTACAATCTTCAAATTAGATTGTAAAGATTCTTTACCACCTTTTAATAATATTTTATTTCCAGATTTAAATGCAATTCCGGCTGCTTCTACGGTAACATCTGGTCTCGATTCATAAATAATAAGAATCGTACCAAAAGAAGCCGTTTTGTTATACACTTGCATTCCGTTATCATGCTTAAAACTAAAACGCTCTACACCTACAGGGTCTTCTTGAGAAGCCAAATGTTTAGCAGCGGCAATCATTTCATCAACCTTTTTATCATCTGCCTTTAAACGATCAAACATAGAAATGTCATCACCTTTATACGCCTCTAAATCTTTTTTGTTGATGCTAATAATAGCTTTTCTTTCTTTTTCAAGAAGTGCTGCCATTGTAAGTAGAACGGCATTTCTAGTTTCTATGGATAATAAAGTGTTCATATTCTTTTAGTATTCAGTTTACAGTTGCAGTTCTCAGTATCAATTCTAAAAAAAAAAACTCTGCGAAAAACGTTGCGTTTTTTTGTTTAATTTTACAGTATAAATGGTTAAAAACTCTCTACGACTCTTTGCTTTTAATAATTATTTATTCTCCTAAAGCATCAACTAATGCTTCAAAAAACTGATCTATATGATCTTTTCGAACAGTTAAAGGAGGTAAAATTCTTAACAAATTTTTATTCATAGCGCCACCGGTAAAAATGTGATAGTCATAAATTAATTTCTTGCGTAAATCTCCAACTTCAAAGTCGAATTCTAAACCAAGCATTAATCCTCTTCCTTTAATATTTTTTATCTGCGGAATTGTCTTTGCAATTTTCATAAAATAGCAAGACATTTCATTTACGTTGTCAATTAAGTTTTGTTCTTCAATAACATTTAAAACAGCCAAACCTGCAGCACAAGCCAAATGATTTCCTCCAAAAGTAGTACCTAACATTCCGAATTTAGATTCGATGCTTGGGTGAATTAATATTCCTCCAATAGGAAAACCATTTCCCATACCTTTGGCAATAGAAATAACATCTGGCGTTACATTATAATGTTGAAAAGCAAAAAACTTACCAGATCTACCGTAACCAGACTGTACTTCATCCGCAATAAAAAAAGTGTTGTTTGCTTTACAAAGAACATCTACTTGTTCAAAAAATTCTGCAGTAGCTTCATCTAAACCACCAACTCCTTGTATAAATTCTACAATAACAGCACAAACATCTCCTTTTTCAAGTTCTGTTTTTACGCTATCAATATCATTTAAATCTAAAATAGTAACTTTTTGTTGTGCGTTAATTGGTGCAATAATATTTTTATTATCGGTTGCAGCAACCGCAGCAGAAGTTCTACCATGAAAACCATTTCTAAAAGCAATAACTCTAGATTTATTGGTTTTAAAAGAAGCTAATTTTAATGCATTTTCATTTGCTTCCGCACCAGAATTACATAAAAATAATTCGTAGTCTTTACAACCAGAAAGTGCTTCTAATTTATCTGCTAATTGAACTTGTAAAGGATTCTGAATAGCATTCGAATAAAAACCTAGTTTTGAAACTTGCTTGGTAATAGCTTCTACATATTTAGGATGTGCGTGTCCAATAGAAATTACAGCATGACCACCATATAAATCTAAATATTCCGTTTTGTTTTCATCATAAACATAAACTCCTTTAGCTTTTACAGGTGTAACATCGTACAGTGGATAAACGTTAAATAATGGCATAATGTTAGTTTTTAGTAGCAATGGGTTTAAACCCGTTGATTAGTTTTTTATTTGGTTGATTTTATCAAATGATTTGTTGATTCCTTTAATTAAAGAAGAGCTTAAACCTTGGTGTTCCATTTCGTTTAAACCTTCTATGGTACAACCTCCAGGAGTGGTTACTCTGTCTATTTCTGCTTCTGGGTGATTGCCAGATTCTTTTAATAAACTAGCAGCACCAAAACAAGTTTGCATTGCCAATTTATGTGCTTCATCGGCTTCAAAACCTAACTGAATGGCACCTTGTGTGGTTGCACGAATTAAACGCATCCAAAAAGCAATACCACTTGCACAAATAACCGTTGCAGCTTGTAATTGATCTTCCGGAATTTCTAATGATTGCCCTAAACTATTAAAAATTGTTTTGGCTAATGCTACCTTTTCTTTCCCTTTTATATTCGGCGAAAGACAGGTCATAGATTGCCCAACTGCAGCAGCTGTATTTGGCATAGAACGAATAATAAAGCGATCAACACCAATAATAGCTTCAATTTTTTCGATAGAAAAACCAGTAATAACTGTAATTATCACATGGTTTTCATTTAAAAGAGGTTTTAAATCTTTTAAAATTTGTTCTAAATGTCTCGGTTGAACAGCAAATATTAAAATATCAGAATTTTTTACAGCTTCTTCGTTATCCGAAGTTAAAACCACTTCATCATAAGCATTAAAACCTGATATTGAGTTTGTATTACGTTTTGTTAAATACAAAGAACTTACCACCTTGTTTTTTAATAAACCCTTGGCGATAGATTGTCCTAAACTTCCTGCTCCAATAATTGCTGCTTTCATAAATTTTTTGTTTTTGGTTGGTGGTTAATGGTTTTTAGTAATGAGAACCATTAACTAACAACCAACAACCATTAACTATATTTTAAAAATAATTCGCTTTTAAATTTAAACCTAACGTTTCTTCAAAACCATACATTAAATTAAGATTCTGAATTGCTGCTCCAGAAGCCCCTTTTAATAGGTTATCGATAGTACTTGTAATTAATAATTTGTTACCATGTTTTTCTAAACCAATAATACATTTGTTTGTGTTTACTACTTGTTTCATGTGAACATCTGTATCAGAAACAAACGTAAAAGCAGCATCTTTATAATATTCCTTGTACATTTTTATAGCTTCTTCTATAGAACCCTCAAACTTAGTGTAGGTCGTTGCAAAAATCCCTCTAGAAAAATTACCTCTATTTGGCATAAAGTTAATTTCCGAATTAAAATCACTTTGTAAACGATTTACAGACTGATTAATTTCTCCTAAATGCTGATGATTAAAAGCTTTATAGTGAGAAAAATTATTATCTCTATATGTAAAATGCGTTGTTGCAGATAATGAAGTTCCTGCGCCAGTTGCACCAGTTACAGCATTAATATGAATGTCATTTTGCAATAATCCATTTGCTGCTAAAGGCAAAATTGCCAATTGCAAAGCAGTTGCAAAACACCCCGGATTTGCAATATACTTAGCTGTTTTTATATTTTCTTTATCTAATTCTGGTAAACCGTACACAAAATCTTTACCTTCAAAATTTTTATCAGCAAGTAATCTAAAATCATTACTTAAATCAATAATTTTTGTGTTGTCAGAAAAAGTAGTTTTCTCTAAAAAAGCAGTTGAATTTCCATGTCCTAAACATAAAAATAAAACATCAACATTTGTATTTATCTCGCTTGTAAAATCTATTTCTGTATCACCTATTAAATCTTGGTGTACTTTGTACAATTTATTGCCAGCATTAGAAGTACTGTACACAAAATTGATATTTGTTTCTGGGTGGTTCAATAATAATCGGATTAATTCACCAGCAGTATAACCTGCACCACCTATAATTCCTACTTCTAATTTTTTCATTTTATGAATGTTTTAGACCTCACAGGTTTTAAAAACCTGTGAGGTCTTTTCTAACTATTTACTTGTCTATATATTTTATTCTGATTTCCTAAGATTTTAATAAATCCTTTTGCATCATCTGCCGTCCAAGCTTTATTTTCTTCACCATACGTACTAAATGCACTAGACATTAAATCGTGGTCAGAAATTATTCCGTCTAAAGAAAAATGATACGGTTTTAAAGAAACCATTACATTACCAGAAACCATTTTTTGAGAACTTTGTAAAAAAGCTTCCGTATCTCTCATTACAGGATCTAAATATTGACCTTCATGTAAATGCATTCCGTAGAAACTAGATAAATATTCTTTGTGTTGTAATTGCCATTTTGTTAAGGTATGTTTCTCTAACAAGTGGTGTGCTTTTACGGTGATTAAAGCAGCAGCAGCTTCAAAACCAACTCTTCCTTTTGTACCAACAATAGTATCTCCAACATGAATATCTCTACCAATTGCAAATTTTGATGCAATATTATTTAGGTTTTCAATATTTACTTCGGGTTTGTTTTCTTGTCCGTTTAAGGCAACAAATTCACCATTTTTAAAAGTCAAGGTAACTTTTTCTTCACCTTCTTTTTCTAATTGAGAAGGATATGCTTCACTAGGTAAAGGAAGTTCTGACTTTAAAGTTTCTACACCACCAACACTAGTTCCCCAAAGACCTTTGTTTACAGAATATTTAGATTTTTCCCAAGGCATATCAATTCCTTCCGCTTTTAAATAATCTATTTCTTCTTGTCTTGTTAATTTTTCGTCTCTAATTGGCGTAATAATTTTAATACCAGGCGCTAAGGTTTGAAAAATCATATCAAAACGAACTTGGTCATTTCCTGCACCTGTACTTCCGTGTGCAATATATTCTGCACCAATACTCTTAGCATATTCTACAATTTCAATTGCCTGAATAATTCTTTCTGCACTAACAGAAAGCGGATATGTACTATTTTTTAATACGTTTCCAAAAATTAAATACTTTACTACTTTATTGTAGAATGTAGCAACAGCATCAATATTTTTGTAAGTAGAAACGCCCATTTTGTAGGCGTTACTCTCAATATGTTTAATTTCTTCTGTTGTAAAACCACCAGTGTTAACACTTACAGCATGTACATCATATTCTTTTGATAAACTTACGGCACAATAAGAAGTATCTAATCCACCACTATAAGCTATTACTAATTTTTTCATTTTTTGTCTTTTTTTAGAAACAAGTTCTGTTTAATATTTTTTAATTTTTGAAAAACGCTTTCTTTAACCTCTTTAGACGCCTCTTTATTATTGTTTTTTGGGTCAAACAACATTCCTGTGCACAAACACATTTTTCTTTCTGTTCTTGTTAAAACATCATAGTTTCTGCACGTTTGACAACCATCCCAAAAGCTTTGGTCGTCTGTAAGTTCAGAAAAAGTAACCGGTTTGTAGCCTAAATCGCTATTTAGTTTCATTACTGCTAAACCAGTAGTAATACTAAAAACTTTTGCATCTGGAAACTTCGTTCTAGAATGCTTAAAGATTACTTGTTTAATAGATTTTGCAAGCCCAATATTTCTATAATCAGGATGTACAATTAAACCAGAGTTGGCAACAAATTTTCCATGTCCCCATTGCTCTATATAGCAGAAACCTGCAAATTTACCATTGTCTAATGCTATTACAGCATTACCGTTTTCCATTTTTGTGGCAACGTATTCTGGTTTTCTTTTTGCGATACCTGTTCCTCTAACTTGCGCTGCATCTTCGATGGTTTTGCAAATAATATCTGCGTAAACAGTATGTGATTTGTTAGCAATTACAATTTCCATTGCATTGTGTTTTTAATTTTATTAAAGTTGTTGTTTGTTTTTGTTTGAATGTAGAACCGGACTCACCTAAATTCCATAATTATCTAAACACCCAAAGGGCGGAAAGAAAAACTACGTCGTACATTAATAATGTTATTGTTTAAAATAACGAGAGACTGTAAGTAAGTTTTGTTGGTAATATTCACGATAAAAAAATAAATGGATAAATACTGTAATAAGTTGACTTGTTGCTAGTGTAGAATATTAGCGACGGCGGTTGCGCAAGCGCAAGCTGGGACTTATTGTAGTACATAATTTATTTTCTCTTGTAGTAATCATACTGCTAAAGTATATATTTTTTTAAAGGTATTGTTAAAAGTGTAGTTGTTTTTTATAAGTTTTATCAAATTTAAACAAATTTGAAGTTTGCGTTAAAAATAAATCAACAGATACCTTAAATAATCTTTTTTTCATAATTTTTAAGTTGATACTATATCTATTTTTTGTTACTTATAACTGCTGTTTTGTCTCAAAATTACAATTCATCCTTAAAAAGTTACAACTCGGTATTCTTTAATTTAAAAAACGAGACTTCTGCGGCATCTTTGTAGCAGCATTAATCACTTAAAAACAATCTATAATGAAACTTATCTTTGCAATTTTAGTAACCGTAATGTTATTTATTACTAATACAGTAACAGCCCAAAACAACATAATTACAGCAACCGTTGTAAATATTACTTCAGATACGGGTAAAGTAGCTTTTGCTTTATATGACAAAACAAATTTTAGAATGAAGCCTTTACAATCTGAAAAAACAAAAATTGTAGACGGAAAAAGTACAGTAACTTTTAAAGACATAGATGTTGGAGAATATGCTATTATTTGTTTTCATGATAAAAATGAGAATCATAAAATGGACTTTAAAACGAATGGAATGCCTTTAGAAGATTATGGAGCTTCTAATAATAATATGTCTTTTGGTCCGCCTAAATTTGAAGATGCAAAATTTAGTGTTACTGATAAAAATGTATCTTTAGAAATTAAATTTTAATAATTTTCTTTTACCATATTAATTCCCGAAGATGAAAACATCAAACACAAATATCTATAAAAAAATAAAAACGGACTTTATAGTTTGTACAAAACTTACCATCGTTTTTGGAGTTATTTTTATAGTTATTAATCAGCAATTTGGTTTAAAAGGAATCGGTTTTACTTTTTTAATTTCGGGTATGTATTCTTTTACCTTAGGATTGGGAAATGGAATTATTAATGAATATTTAAATACAAAATGGGATTGGGTTAAAGAAACCAATAAAAGGGTTTGGTCCGGAATAATTGCTACCGTTATATATACTGTTATTGCTGTTTTAATAATTCACTACATTCAATATATACTTCTTTTTGGGAATTCGGTTGAAAATTTTTTTAAAGGATATTTAGTTTGGGTACATTTATTTGCTATTATATTTTCATTAGGTGTAGCTGCTTTTTTACATGCCAAAGGCTTTATGGTCAATTGGAAATCTGCCATGACACAAGAAAGCACACAGCAACAAATTGTAGCAAAAACAGAAACGGCAAAGTTTGAGTCTCTAAAAAATCAATTAGATCCACATTTTTTATTTAATAGTTTAAATGTGTTAACCAGTTTGATTGGCGAAAATCCTGCGCAAGCAGAAAAATTTACCACAAAATTATCTAAAGTATATCGATATGTTTTAGAACAAAGAAATAAAGATTTAGTACCCATTGATGAAGAATTGAAATTTGCAAAAACTTATATGCAATTGTTAGAGATGCGTTTTGAAGATGCTGTAAAATTTAATATTCCAGATAGTATAAGTACTAATGAGTTAAAAATTGTATCACTCTCTTTACAGTTATTGTTAGAAAATGCAGTAAAACACAATGTGGTTTCTTCTTCTAAGCCTTTAACAATATCAATTTACGAAGAAGATGGTTATTTAATTATAGAAAACAACGTAAATCCTAAAGAAGCAATAGGAAAAAGCACCAAAGTTGGGTTGCAGAATATTGCAGATCGATATGGATTAATCACTCAAAAAGGAGTGAAAATAGAAAACAACAACAAAACTTTTAAGGTGAGTTTACCTCTCTTATATAAAATGAACGATATTATGTACACAGACGATTTAGAAAATAGCAAATATGTAAAAGCAGTAGAAAGAGTAGAAAAATTAAAGGAGTTTTATCAGAATTTAGCTTCTTACTGTATTGTAATTCCTTTTTTAATTTTTATCAATTTAAGATTCTCTTCGGGGTTTCATTGGTTTTGGTTTCCAATTTTTGGATGGGGAATGGGATTGGCATTTCACTTTTTAGAAGTAAATAATTATAATATTTTCTTAGGTAGTAATTGGGAAGATAGAAAGATTAAAGAAATGATGGATAAAGAGAACCAACATAAAAACAGAAGGTAATGGAACGAGAATTTACACAAGAACAGAAATATATATTAGCTAAAAACAGAGTCGAAAAAATTGCTAAGTTTTATAAACACGTGGCAACGTATGTGGTTGTAAATGTTTTTTTAAGTGCAATTTTTATAGTTGGAGATGTAAATGACGGAGACACTTTTAACGAGGCGTTGTTTAATTATCATAATTATAAAATCTGGTTTTATTGGGGAATAGGCATTGTTTTTCAGGCTTTAAATACTTTTGGATTGTCATTGTTTCTAGACAAAGATTGGGAACAAAAGAAGATTGAGAAATATATGAACGAACAACATAAAAGAAGGTAGAAATGGAATCTAATTTCACAAAAGAACAACGGTTTTATAAAGCTCAAAAAAGAGTGAAAAAGATAAAAGGATTTTATACACATTTAAGTGTTTATTGTATTATAATTCCTGTAATCATTTTTACAAACTTAAAATTCGAACCGCATTTTCATTGGTTTTGGTTTTCTGTTTGTGGTTGGGGAACAGGACTTTTCTTTCACTGGTTATCCGTTTTTGGATTTAACTTATTGGGTTTAGGTAAAGACTGGGAAGAAAAGAAGATTCAACAATTTATGAACGATAAAAATTAAGGTTATGCAACAAGATTTTACGCAAGAAGCGAGTTACATAAGAGCAAAAAAGAGAGTAAAAGCTATTAAGGGGTTTTACGTGCATTTAATTGTGTACGTTTTGGTAAACATTTTTATAAGCGGAGTTATTATTTTTGGCTTAACACAAAGTGGGTACAATCTTGTAGATACATTTTCTAATTTTGGGGTGTATTCTACGTGGCTTTTCTGGGGAATCGGAATGTTTTTTCATTGGATGGGAGTTTTCGGATTTAAATCTTTAGGTTTTGGTAAAGATTGGGAAGAAAAGAAGATTAAAGAATTGATGGATCAGGAAGATGAGCACAGTAAAAAAAGATAAAAGATGGAGAATTTAACGGATAAAAAATTATTGAAAGCAAAACTAAAAATTGAAGAAATTAAAAAATTCTACAAGCATTTAGTAACATATATTTTAGTCAATCTATTTTTAACCTTTGTGTGGAAGTTTTCTTTTAAATTATTTGGAAATTTTATAATCAGTAATCAAATTGATGAAGAAGGTTTTGTACATATTCCTATTTGGTTTATTTGGGGAATTTTTCTTGCTCTTCATGCTTTAAAAACGTTTGGGTTTCTTAATATATTTGGTAGAGATTGGGAAGAAAGAAAAATGAAAGAATTTATGAAAGAGTAAAAAAAGGCTCAAAGTTCGTTTATGTCATTCCGAAATGAGCTTTTTTAAGCGATGGAGGAATCTAAATAGTTGAATAATAACAAATACAAATATCTGACGAAGTCTAAAATTTAATAAAAAATGAATGTATTAATAATTGAAGATGAAAAACCGGCAGCAAGAAGGTTAAACCGAATGTTAGCAGCGTTAAATTTAGAAGTTCAGCAGATGTTACATTCTGTAGAAGAGTCTTTAAATTGGTTGCAAAACAATGAACATCCAGATTTAATATTTTTAGATATTCAACTTTCTGATGGTTTATCTTTTGAGATTTTTGAAGAAATTGAAGTAAAATCTGCCATTATTTTTACGACTGCTTATGATGAATATGCGCTAAAAGCCTTTAAGCTAAATAGCATCGATTATTTATTAAAACCTTTAGATGAAGACGAACTAAAAGTTGCGGTAGATAAGTTTAAAGAACATCAGCCAAAACAAACAGATGTTCAAGTAAACTTAGATGATATTCGAAAATTACTGGTAAACCCGGTAGATAGAAAATTCAAGAAAAGACTGACAATTAAAGTAGGTCAACATATAAAAATTATAAATATAGATGAGGTAGCGTGTTTTTACAGCGAAAACAAATCGACTTATATTCATACCAAGGAAAATAGAAATCATCTGTTAGATAATTCTTTAGAATACTGGCAAGAACAATTAAATCCTGAACATTTTTTTAGAGTAAACCGTACTTTTATTGTGCACATAAATGCGATAAAAGACATTATTGCCTTTTCTAATTCTCGTTTAAAATTGATTTTAGATTCGTATACCGAAACAGAAATTATTGTAAGTAGAGAACGTGTAAAAGATTTTAAAAATTGGATTGACTGACGCTGTCAGTTTTAGTATTTTAGTTTGCTTCTAAAAGAATAAAACTCGTACTTCGCTAAATTAAGAATATAAAATATTCAATATTTTAAATTCTCATTTAGAAAATTATTTGGATTAAAAAATACAATTTGCCAACAATGCATATAAAGAACATTAACCAGAACGAGTCGACTGATAAGAATAATCAATCAAATCAACTTTTGGATACAACGTCTAATTCCCAAAAGAATGAAGAATTGTCTGAAGAAAAACCAACTAAACGAAAAAGGAAACAAGCTACTGAAGAACAATTAAAAAACCCGTTTCATGGAGTAAAACTAGTCCAGGTTTTAGAGAGTTTGGTAGCACATTATGGTTGGGAGTACCTAGGAGAACGTGTAAATATTCGCTGTTTCAATAACAACCCAACTATGAAATCTAGTCTTGGGTTTTTAAGAAGAACAGTTTGGGCTAGAGAACATGTTGAGGACGTTTATTTAGAGATGTTAGAAGAAAAAAAGAACAAAATTGAATATTGAAAAAGTAAATGGTTTTTCAATATTTTCTAAAAAGATGCTGTAATTACATATTTTAATTCACGTTTAAAATTAATTTTACATTCGTATAACGAAACCGAAATTATTGTAAGTAGAGAACGTGTAAAAGATTTTAAAAATTGGATTGATTGATACCGTTAATTTACTCCTAAAGGAACCTATAGGTTCGTAGTTAGATTTGTTTGCATACATATGTTCTTATAACTTCGCTAACTTCTGGTAATTGGACTTTGAAACGATGTGATATCATCGTTAACATTAAACTCAATTAAAAAACAGCAACTAAATGGATAATAAAGAAGTAATAAAGAAGTTTTACACGTCATTTTCTAATGGAAATATAACAGGAATGCTAGATTGTTATCATAAGGATATTGTCTTTAAAGATCCTGTATTTGGTAGATTAGAAGGTGATAAAGCTTTTAAAATGTGGGAAATGCTACTGTCTCAGAAAAAGCAAGATACTATTATTAACTTTAGTAATATAGAAGCAACTGCAGAAAGCGGAAAAGCAAATTGGGTAGCAGAATATCTTTATGGAGACAAGAAAAGAAAAGTGGTTAATAGTGTTTCTGCGGATTTTAAATTTAAGGATGGTAAAATTATACAACATTTTGACACTTTTGATTTATGGTCTTGGACAAAGCAAGCAATGGGACTTCCTGGTTATTTATTGGGATGGACCTCGTTTTTGAGAAATAAAATTCAGCAAACGACCAACAACAGATTAGACAATTTTATAAAAAAAAATAACTGAGACAAACTATGTGCCTAAAAATTGCTTTATTAAAATTAACAATCTAAGAGAACTATGAAGTCTGCAATTATTGAAAAAGAGTTTAAAATACCGTTTGATGAATTATATAATGCGATAAGAGCTAATATTGTATTAAATGGATTTTTAGTACTTCATGAAATAGACACTCAGCAAATTGTAGCTAATTTTGACATAAAGATTAAACCTCTTAAGCAAATATTATTTTTCCATCCAAAATATATTGAAAAAATCACCAATCAGGATATTTTAGCAATAAATGAAATTCCTATTAAATTAGTTATTACAGAAAAAGAAAACGGAATTGTAAGTGTGAGTTTTCCTAACCCTGTATTAAATTTAAGTGATTATAATTTAAACAAAGAAATAGCTTTAGCACTTCTTAAACGAGTAACAACTATTTTAGAGTTTTAAAGAGTTGCTGCAAATTGTGTATCTCTTTTACTGCTTATTTTTTTATAAAATAAAAAACTATTTATTATTATAAAAGGTATTACGTTTTTTTTATATTTTACTTGTAACAAATAGTTTAGATATATTATATTAGTAATATAAACTATTTCTATTTTTGCTTACTAAAAATAATAAACTTAAATTTGATTTTTGTCATTCATTATGACGATAACAATATTTTTATGATAATAGATTATATAGAAATAGAAAATTACAAATCAATAAAAAAGATTCATTTAGATTTAAAACCAATTAATATATTAATTGGTTCAAATGGTTCCGGAAAGAGTAATTTTATATCTTTTTTTGAGTTTTTGAATCAATTATATGAACAAAAATTAGAAGAATATATATCATTAAGGGGAGGGCAAGAAAAAATGTTATATCAAGGCTTAAAAGTAAGCCCTTATATAAAAGCTCACTTATCATTTAATACGGGAGTTAATGGGTACTCTTTTACCCTTTCATCTGGAGAAAATAATATGATTTTTACAAATGAAGTTCTTTGGTATTATGATAACCCTTGGTCAATGTCAAATTATACTTCTAAAGCTGGTGTTAAACAGAATAAGCAAGGAAGAGGAGAGTATGTAAATAAATTTTTAAAAAGTTTTAGGAAATACCATTTTCATGATACAGGAAAAAAATCTCCATTTTCACTAACGAGTCATGTTGATAATGATTCCTATTTTCTGTATGAAGAAGGTTCTAATTTGTCTGCTTTTCTAAATTGCATATTAGAAAGTAATAAAATTGTATATAATAGAATAGTTCAAACAATTCAAAGTGTAGCTCCATATTTTTCTGATTTTTTCTTTCAACCTAATGAAGAGGGATATTTAAGATTACAATGGCAGAGTAAATTTAGTTCAACTATTTATGGGGCAAATGACTTGTCTGATGGTACTTTGAGGTTTATTGCACTAACCACTCTTTTTTTACAACCTAATTTACCAAATACAATCATTATTGATGAACCTGAATTAGGTTTGCATCCTTTTGCAATTGCAAAACTGGCAGGAATGATTAAAAGTGCTACATTAAAAAAAGTTCAAATAGTGTTGGCAACACAATCAGCAGATCTTATTAATCATTTTAATGCCGAAGACATCATTACAGTAGATCAAATTAATGGAGAAAGTTTTTTTAGAAGATTAAATGAAGAAAACTTAAAATCTTGGTTAGAAGATTATAACATTGGAGATTTATGGCAAAAAAATATTATTAATGGAGGTCAACCTAATAAATAATATTTTATGAAAAGAATCATTATAATTTGTGAAGGACAAACTGAAATTGAATTTTGTAAAGATGTTCTTGCCCAACATTTTTCGAATAAAAATATATTTATACAAACACCATTAATTAAAAAATCTGGAGGAGGAATAGTACCTTGGAATAATCTTAAAAAACAAATAGAGAATCATTTAAATGAACCAGAAGTATATGTAACTACCTTTATTGATTACTATGGAATTCCTGATAATTATAATTATCCAAAATGGTTACAATCGAATAAAATTTTTGACAAGAATGATAGAATGAGTTTTCTTGAGAATGAAATGAAATTAGACTTGAAAAATAACATTAGGTTTATTCCTTATATTCAGTTACATGAATTTGAAGGTTTACTTTTTAATAATATTGATGTTTTTGATCAACATATAGCTTCAAATGAATTCAATAGTCGTAATGATTTAGTGACAATTATTAATCAATATCCCAATCCTGAGATGATTAACAATAATAGGAAAACTGCACCTTCTAAAAGGTTACAAAACCATATTATTGGATACAATAAAATTGTTTATGGTTCTATATTGGCAGAAAGTATAGGCCTTGTTAAAATTAGAGAGAAATCACCTAGATTTAACAAATGGATTGAAACTTTAGAATCTATTTAATATGTTACTATATTATAATTATCGATTAACAACTATTAAACTTTAAGAACTCACTGCTTCACTTCAATAATAAACCTAACTTCGCATCCTCATAAAAAAATTACAATTGCTGAGTATTTGCAATTGAAAAATACACTACATGAATATTTACCAACAAATAGAAGCAGAGATTCAAGCTGCTTCAAATATCGTTATTACAGCACACAAATCTGCAGATGGAGATTCCATTGGTTCTTCTTTAGGTTTGCTTTATTTTATAGAAAAATTAGGGAAGAAAGCAGTTGTTTGTCATCCAGATAAAGCACCCGATTTTTTAGATTGGTTAGATACTTCGTCTATTTTGTTAATGGAAGAAAATCCAGAAGAAGTAACAGCAGAAATGCAAAAAGCAGATTTAATTTTCTGTTTAGATTACAACGCTACAAATAGAGTAGGGCCAGATATGCAAGCTTTGTTAGAAGCGGCAACTTGTAAGAAAATTATGATAGATCATCATTTGAATCCAGAAGAATTTCCTACAATCACGGTTTCAGAAACTACAGCATCATCAACATCACAATTAATTGTAGATTTAATAGAACAATCGGGTCATTTAGAGTTGTTAGACGAAAAAATAGGAACCCCTTTATATTTAGGTATTTTAACAGATACAGGTAGTTTTAGATTCAATTCTGTAAAGCCAAGAACACACGAGGTTTTGGGGAAGATTTTAGCAGCAGGAGTAGCGCATCATTTAATTCATGAAAAATTAAGTGATAATAATACAGAAACTCGTTTGCGTTTGCAAGGATATGCAATGAGTGAGAAATTAGAGATTTTATACGATTATAATGTGGCCATTATTTCTTTATCTAAAGAAGAATTGGCAAAATATCAATATAAAAAAGGAGATACAGATAGTTTAGCAAACTTGGTTTTATCAATAAAAGGAATGAAAGCTGCTATTGTATTTACAGAAAGAGATGGAATAATGAAAATTTCTTTTAGATCTAAAGGAGCAGAAAATCCAGTAAATGTTTTAGCAAAAGAACATTTTAATGGAGGCGGACATGCAAATGCTTCTGGAGGTATGAGTGATTTAACTGTTGATGAAACTTTAGAAAAATTAAAAGGATTGATTCCTGAATATTTTACAAAATAAGACCAATTGTCTTTTAAAAATTGAAGAAGGTTTTAGCTTTATAAAGAAGTTAGAACCTTTTTTTATGGAGTTTTATTCTATTTTTATCAAAAACTATTTAAAACAAACTCTTTAAATAATTTCACAACAATCAAACTTTGATTATTTTTATCAAAATTTAGTTTTAAATGAGTCAGAAGGAAGAATTTTTTGAATACATCAACAATGGTTACAATACCAAAGGCGATTTTATTGCATTAGGTGCGGCAATGTTAGGGGAGGAAACCATAACAGATGCCATTGTAAAAATTCCACTTAAAACCTTAAATAGGCATGGTCTAATTGCAGGTGCAACCGGAACAGGGAAAACGAAAACACTACAAGTTTTAGCTGAGAATTTATCAGAAAAAGGAATTCCTGTTTTGTTAATGGATATTAAAGGAGACCTTTCTGGTTTGGCACAAGCAAGTCCTGGACATGCAAAAATAGACGAACGTCATGCAAAAATTGGTTTTCCGTTTACAGCACAGAAATTTCCAATAGAAGTGCTTACAATTTCTGAACAAGACGGAACGAGAATGCGTGCCACGGTATCAGAATTTGGACCGGTTTTATTATCAAGAATTTTAGATTTAACAGAAACACAAAGCGGAATTGTTGCCATCATTTTTAAATATTGTGATGATAATAAATTTGCACTTTTAGATATTAAGGATTTTAAAAAAGTATTACAATACGTAACCAATGAAGGTAAAGAAGAAATTCAAGCAGAATATGGGCGAATTTCATCTTCTTCTACAGGAGCAATATTGCGTAAAATTGTAGAAATAGAGCAGCAAGGTGGCGATTTATTCTTCGGAGAAAAATCTTTTGAAGTAGAAGATTTAACACGAGTAGACCAAGACGGAAAAGGAATTATTTCTGTTTTACGTTTAACAGATATACAAGACAAACCTAAGTTGTTTTCTACCTTTATGTTGCAATTATTAGCTGAGGTGTATGAAACTTTTCCGGAACAAGGAGATAGCGGAAGACCAGAGTTGGTCATCTTTATAGACGAAGCACATTTGGTGTTCGAAGAAGCTTCTAAAGCTTTGTTAAACCAAATAGAAAGTATTGTAAAATTAATTCGCTCTAAAGGAATCGGGCTTTATTTTGTAACTCAAAACCCTAAAGATGTGCCAGAAGATATTTTAGCACAATTAGGTTTAAAAATTCAGCATGCATTAAGAGCTTTTACTGCAAAAGACAGAAAAGCAATTAAGTTGGCGGCAGAGAATTATCCGAGTTCAGAATATTATGATACCAAAGAGGTGTTAACGCAATTAGGTATTGGAGAAGCATTTGTATCCGTTTTAAACGAAAAAGGTATTCCAACTCCGTTGGCAAGAACCATGTTGCGAGCACCAATGAGTAGAATGGATATTTTAACAGACAAAGAGTTAAAAAATGTAATTAACAATTCGCGTCTTTTTTATAAGTATAACGAAAACTTAGACAGAGAAAGTGCCTATGAGTTATTAAACCAAAAGATAGAAAAGGTAAATCTTGCAGAAGCAGAAGCTATACAAGCAGAGGCAGATGAAAAAGAAAGAGAAAAAATAGCGAAAGAAAAAGAAAAGGAAAGACAAAGAGAAGAAAGAGCCAGTAGAAGCTCTTCTAGAAGACGAAGCACTGCACAGAACCCATTGATAAAAGTATTAACAAGTGCTACTTTTATTAGAGCTGCATTCGGAATCTTAAAAAAAGTAATGAAATAACAAAACAGTAGAATTAACGTTTAAACAAAGCATAAAAATAAAAAAATGATTAAAAAAAATATCTTACCAATTATAGTAATCGCATTCTCATTATTTATAATTAGTTGTAGTAACAATAATAAGTTTAAAATAGAAAAAGGAAAAGTAGGCGAGATTACAACGACTACTACAATGAAAGATTTAAGTACTATTTTTAAGAATGATTCTATTGTAAAGAATTTAAGTGAAGGAGCACAAGGAGACAATTACTTTCAAGATGATGATGAGTATTTTATTTTTGAAAAAGGGGGTAAGTTGTTGTTAACTATTTTACCTAAAGAACAATTAGATTCAACATCAACTATAAAAAGTATCGAAATTCATGATCCACGTTTTAAAACAGCTTCGGGCATCAATATCAACTCTAGTTTTTCAGAAATAAATGCAAACAATAATATCAATAGAATAGAGTCTACATTTTCTTCTGCAACCTTATTTATAGATGATTTAAATGCTACAATTGCAATAGATAAAGAAGAGTTAGGTTTAAAAGAATTTAATACTCAAAAAGTTACAAAAGAACAAATACCAGATTTAGCAAAAATGAAATCATTTATCGTTTGGTTTAATTAGTCGCTATTTTAGTAAATAACGTGAGTTCGAGCTAATCAATCGCAATATTCGGTAACATATTCGGGATTTTTATAGAAGGTTTTTTAGGTAAAAAAGAATATGCAATTAATCCAGAGATCATATTTGTTATGAAATTATCAAAAGATCTATGTCTAGAATGTTCAATTTGGCAAGTGTTTTTTAGTACATCATTTACTGTTTCGATGATTGCTCTTTTTCTTAGGATAACTTTATCCATATAGTCCATTGCTTTCTTTTTCATGTTTTTTCGAACTTTAGTTATTAAATGAATTCCGTCTACAAAAAGTCTTTCAAATAAATCTTTCCCAATATATCCTTTGTCTCCAAAAATTTTTCCAAATAATTTGTCGTGAAACTTCTTTTTTTGAGAGGGAATCTGTCGTCTACATTGGCTGGAGTGAACATAAAATCAATAATTTCTCCTTTGTCATTGCAGACAATATATAGTTTAAATCCAAAATACACCCCATAGTTCCATAGCTTTTTTTGGCAATATCTTTAAATACTTGATGTTGTTTTTCTCTTTTATAGTGACATACTTTTAAAGGAGTAGAATCAATAAAAGAGATACCTGTGCAATCGCCTAAACAATACATTTTCATAAAAACGGCTAAAGGTTGTGTAACCTTTTTTTGAAGTTCTACAAATCTATTATAAGAAACACAATCTGGAAACAGATCTTGTCTGTATTTACAAATATGGTTTAAGTAAAAGTGTTTAAGGTTTCGGTAAGACTTTAGGTGAAATATAACAAGTATGGTCATCACTTCACTATCAGACATTTTGAACTTTCTATTACGTTTTTTAGTTGTTGAACCATCAGAAATGCTGTTTTTATTAAGAATTAAGTTAAATTCTTTCATAAAATCATCTAAAGAACAGAAAATTTCTATAATTTTACTATCAGAAATCATAAGCAGGATATTTATTAATATATTAGAATTCAGTACTTTAATATACTAAATATTCTGCTTTTTTTATAGGTTTAATTAAAATTTCTTACATCGAACTCACGTTAAATAGATAGTTTCCATTTTTAGAAACTAAAAAAAAACTCAAGGTTGGTATCAGCCTTGAGTTTTTTTTGTTTTTAATAATTAAGCACCAATTCTGTAAAAACCTCATGTTTTTTTTTATTTACGAAAACTTTACGAAATCGATTTCGTGTTCTAAAAAAAAGAAATACTTTTGCCCGAAATTTATATTTAGATATACAATGTCAACAATTTTAAATTACGAAGAAGAAGTTATAGAGCAAGCTCAAAGTAGAAGAGCTACGGTAGAGTTTATAACTATTGTAAACGATTTATGGTACGATAAAGCGATAGAGTTAGTTCTTTTTAGAAATCCTTTGGTAGATAAAAGAGCAAGCGAAGTTTTAAACCTAATAAACTATGCAAAAGAGTTTGTAAGCAAACCCATTTCTATTTATGACGCGTTAGATATTGCAAAAGCAATTCAGCAAATAGACCTACCATCTTCTAAACTAGATATAGGTAAACTAGCGTACGAATGTCATTTAAGTCCTAAAAAGTGTGAAGACAAAGTTGCCTTTGTAAGTAACAAATTAAAAGGAGCTACAGAGTCAGAAGACATTCAACCCAAAGATGTAGTTTTATATGGTTTTGGTAGAATTGGTCGTTTATTGGCAAGAGAACTTATGTCTAAAATGGGTAAAGGTTCTCAATTACGCTTAAGAGCCATTGTTACTCGTGGCGAGATTAATAAAGATGTCTTAGAAAAAAGAGCCTCTTTGTTAAGGATAGATTCTGTACACGGAGATTTTTTAGGAACCGTAGAAATAGATGTAGAACACAATGCATTAATTATAAACGGAACAACGGTTCACTTAATTTCTGCTAATAATCCAGAAGAAATAGATTACACAAAATACGGAATTAAAGACGCGTTAATTATAGACAACACAGGTGCTTTTAGAGATGATGTTGCTTTGGCGAGACATTTAAAAGCAAAAGGAGCAAGCAAAGTTTTGTTAACCGCACCCGGAAAAGGAATTCCTAATATTGTACATGGAGTAAACCACAAACAACACAACCCAGATACGGTAGATATTTTTTCTGCAGCATCTTGTACCACCAATGCAATTACGCCAATTTTAAAGGTTTTAGAAGACAATTTCGGAATCTTAAAAGGGCATTTAGAAACCATTCATGCATACACAAACGACCAAAATTTGGTAGACAATATGCATAGTAAAAATAGAAGAGGTAGAGCAGCAGCCTTAAATATGGTAATTACAGAAACGGGTGCAGGTGCAGCAGTAGCAAAGGCAATACCTGCTTTAAAAGGTAAACTAACCTCTAACGCAATTAGAGTTCCGGTTCCAAACGGATCTTTGGCTATTTTAAACTTACAATTAAATACCATGGTTTCTACAGAACGTGTAAATGCCATTATAAAAAAGTATGCTTTAGAGGGCGATTTGGTAGAGCAAATTAAATATTCTTTAGATAACGAGTTGGTGTCATCAGACATAATTGGTACTACGGCACCAGCAATTTTCGATAGTAAATCTACTATTACAGACAAAGAAACCATTGTTGTTTATGTTTGGTACGACAATGAATATGGGTATTCTCATCAAGTAATGCGTTTGGCAAAACACATTGCTAAAGTAAGACGGTTTACCTATTATTAAAAATCTCTTAGTGCAAGTTCGTTCAATGAAAATTGAATGTAAAAACCCGAAACAATGTTGTTTCGGGTTTTGTTTTTTTAGTAGCTATTTCCTGCTTTCATTACTCGCTTTTTTTATCCCCTAAAAAGGGAATAAAAAAGAGCTCAAACATGCCATTCAATCAGGGCTATAATTTTTTGCTTGCTATAGATATCAATTAGAAATGATATCTTCTACTTGTACGCTTTTAAAAAAATAAGCTGAGGTATATTTTAAAGAGTATCCGTTTTCTTTTTCTTATTTTTGAAAAAAAATCATAATGAAAAACATTCTTTTCTTATTTCTGTTTTTGCCAAGTCTTATTTTAGCACAGAGTTTAGATACACCAAAAAACCCAAAACCAGGTAAGTGTTATGTAAGGCATTCTTCGCAAGATTTTAACTATGATAAAGCAGTTAATAAGAAAAAGTTATGGACAGAAATGGACTGTTACAAAGCAAGAAACTTAACAATTGATGCCGAAAAAGACCGTGCTTTTTTAGAGTATCAAAAACTATTAAAAGAAGAAGGTTTCGATATAGATATTACAGGCACATTAGATTTAAAAACAGCAAAAGCACATAATAAATATTTAAGAAAATCAAAAAAGAGAGCAAGAAATAAAAAGGAATAAATAGATGATAACAAGAAACCCAAAGCATAAAATTATGTTTTGGGTTTCTTGTTATTAAAAAATTTTTTTAAGTATCATTTATTTAGAATAAACCATAAATTGATATTCAACTTAATCTTCTTCAAAAAATTTAATATTAGCGTCAAATTCTTCTTTTATAAACTCTTCTCTACTCATAAAATAATCAGAAGTAGTAAATCTATAAGTAGTATCCTTTTTTTCTAAATACCAAATAATATCATTGGCTTCAACAAAAGCTTCTTCCGCATTTAGTTGTTGTCCAAATAATCGAATAATTACATTATGACTATCTAAATTTTGTGCAAAACATTTCAATACAATTTCTTTTGTAATTGTAGTTTCTGCATTTCTAGAAGGAGTTATTTCAAAATCTACAATGGTTGCTTTTGTGTTAGGAAACTTTCCATTAAAAGCTTTGTATAAGAGCTGATTAATTATAAAAAGAGTTTTATGCAATTCTATTTTTGGATATTCTTCAGAAATTTTATCAACCAACATTTCATAAGAAAGAGAATCAATCTGACCTTCATTTAAAACAGCACCTAGTTTGTAATCTAAAACAATTGCGGCAGCTTCACTGGGGTCTTTATCAGCAATTGCCATAAAAAGTAATTCTCTTAACTCTTTAATTTCGTTTACGTCATTATTTGCAAAATCAAAACGTACTAAAAGTTCTTTGTAATCTTCAATACTCCAAGAGTTTTCTAAGTCATCAACCGTAGAAATTTTGTGTATTTTTATAGCGTATTTCATTTTTTATTCATTTTTGAATGCCAATACAAATTACAGCTTCTTCCATTTAAACACAAGCATTTTTATATAAAATTATGTTATTTTTTATAGTAAGAAGAACAACAATTAGGCGTCATTAATTTTTATAGAAACCTATGTTTTCTAATCTATTTATAGAGTTAACCTTTGTTTTTTATTTGAGAAAACAAACCTTTGTTTCAATGTCTCTTTTCACTATTTTTACCAGTCTAATTAAGCCCTTTTATAAAATGATATCTAAAGAAAAATTACCGTATTATCAAATACCAGAATCATCAACAGAATATACGGCAGGTACATCTGTAAGTAGAATGGTAGATGGGTTAGGTTTTAGATATTATTGGGCAACAGAAAACTTATCTGCTGCAGATTTGGGGTTTAAACCAAATTCAGAAGCAAGAACAACAGAAGAAACAGTAGACCATATTTATCATTTATCAATACGAGTTTTAAACGCTACTTTAATAAAGTTAAATGGAGCTACAGAACCAAGTATGACTTTTGCCGAAAAAAGGAAAAAAACCTTAGAAAATTTTTTACAAGCAAGTACTATTCTTAGAGAAAGTAAAGACGTTTCTCAATTTAAAATATTGTTTCCTAATAAAGAGCTTTCTTTTTGGTGTGTAATTAATGGTCCAATTGCAGATGCAATTTGGCATGTTGGTCAAATAGTTTCGTTTAGGCGTTGTTCGGGCAATCCTTTTCCAGAAGGTGTTAATGTATTATTAGGTAAAAAGAACGATTAAATTTTTTATTCAGAATGACAAATCAACAAAAAATACAAGTACTTAGTGATGAATTAAATACTCATAATTATAATTATTATGTGTTAGATAATGCAACTATTTCAGATTACGATTTCGATATCAAACTAAAAGAATTAGAAAAGTTAGAACGTGAAAATCCTGAGTTTTTCGATGCAAATTCGCCAACGCAAAGAGTAGGAGGTACTATTACTAAAAATTTTAATACGGTTACCCATAAAAACAGAATGTATTCTTTAAGTAATTCGTATTCTAAAGAAGATTTATTAGATTGGGAAGAAAGAATTCAAAAAGTTCTAGGTACAACAGATGTAGAATATACGTGCGAGTTAAAATTCGATGGAGCTTCCATCAACTTAACGTACGAAAACGGACAATTTGTAAAAGCTGTAACGCGTGGCGATGGTTTTCAAGGAGATGAGGTAACACCTAATATTAAAACAATTCGTTCAATTCCTTTAATTCCAAATGGAGATTTTTTAAGTGATTTTCAAATGCGAGGAGAAATCATTTTACCAATAGATGGTTTTAATAAAATGAATGAAGAGCGTGTAGAAAATGGGGAAGAAGAATATAGAAATCCTAGAAATACTGCAAGCGGAAGTTTAAAATTACAAGCCAGTACAGAAGTTGCAAAAAGGCCATTAGATTGTTTATTATATCAAGTTGTAACAGAAGAACGCAAATATAAAACGCATTTTGAGAGTTTAGAAAATGCAAGAAAAGTTGGTTTTAAAGTACCAGAAACCATCACGTTGGTAAAATCGATAGATGAAGTTTTCGATTTCATCACTAATTGGGACGCTAAACGTCACGATTTACCGTATGAAACAGATGGAGTTGTAATAAAAGTAAATAATTTACATCAACAAGACGAGTTAGGCTACACCGCAAAAGCACCAAGATGGGCAATTGCATATAAATTTAAAGCAGAACAGGTTTCTACAATTTTAAATTCTATAAGTTATCAAGTTGGTAGAACAGGCGCAATAACTCCGGTTGCAAATTTAGAACCTGTGCAATTAGCAGGTACAACGGTAAAAAGAGCTTCGTTACACAATGCAGATCAAATAGCAAAATTAGATATTAGAGTAGGAGACACGGTTTTTGTAGAAAAAGGAGGAGAAATTATTCCTAAAATTATTGCAGTAGACTTAACAAAACGTCCAGCAGATTCAGTGCCAACCATATATGCAACTCATTGTCCGGAGTGTAATACCGAGTTGCTAAGAACAGAAGGAGATGCAAAGCATTATTGTCCTAATGAGTTTGGTTGTGCACCACAAATTACAGGACGAGTTCAGCATTTTATTTCTAGAAAAGCCATGGATATTGATGGTTTAGGAGGTGAAACGGTAGATTTATTGCGTAAAGAAGGCTTAATTCAAAACTATGCAGATTTATACGATTTAACAGTAGCACAAGTAATTCCGTTAGAAAGAATGGCAGAAAAATCTGCTCAGAATATGATAGACGGAATTATAAAATCAAAAGAAATTCCGTTCGAAAAAGTATTATTTGCACTTGGTATACGTTTTGTAGGAGAAACAGTAGCTAAAAAGTTAGCAAAACATTTTAAATCCATAGATAATTTAATGTCTGCAGATTTAGAAACATTAATTTCGGTAGATGAAATAGGAGAGAGAATTGCACAAAGCATTATCGAGTTTTCTAAAAACGAAGGCAATATTAATTTAATAAACAGGTTAAAAGCATCAGGAGTACAACTAGAAGTTTCTGCAGAAAGTTTAGAAAATCAAACAGAACTATTACAAGGGCAAATATTTGTAGTTTCAGGCGTTTTTCATCAAATGAGCAGAAACGAACTTAAAAAAGCAATTGAAGATAATGGCGGAAAAGTAAGTTCATCAATCTCTAAAAAAACAAATTTTATTGTTGCCGGCGATAATATGGGGCCATCAAAACTAGCAAAAGCAGAAAGTTTAGGAATAGAAATTATCTCAGAACAAGATTTTATAGACAAAATAAGTTAAATAATAATTAGAAGCAACCGTTGCATAACCAACAATCATAATAACGATACAATAAAAAATAAAATTTTGAAAAAACTCCTATACATATATATACTACTAATTTCGGTAGCATCTTTTTCTCAAATACAAGAAACAGATTCGCTCCCTATCAACGTAGACGATTATGTTTTTGTAAAACCAGGAGACACCTTAGTAGTAAGCCTTAACGAGTTCTCGTTGTTGCCAAAACCTAAATTTAACTCAAAAAAAGACGTTCGGTATTATTTATGGTTCCGTAAAAAAGTATTTAAAGCATACCCTTATGCACAATTGGCCTCACAAAGGTTAGATTCTTTAAACCAAAGGCTAGAAAAAATCAAGTCAAAAAGGGCGCAAAGAAAATACACACGTTTAGTTCAAAAATATATAGAAGGCGAGTTCACAGATCAAATTAAAAAGATGACCACCACAGAAGGTAGAATTCTTATAAAGTTAATTCATCGTCAAACCGGTAAAACGGCATTTCAAAACATCAAGGTCTTAAGAAGCGGATGGAAAGCTTTCTGGTACAACACAACGGCAAATGTTTTTAGTTTATCTCTTAAAACCGAATACCATCCAGAAACAGAGAACGAAGATTTTTTAATAGAAGATGTTTTGCAACGCGCTTTTCAAGACGGAAAACTCCAACCTCAAAAAACTAAGTTAAATTTCGATTTTCCTCAAATTATAATAGAAAGAAAGGCAGAAATCAATGTAGAAGAATACAAATTGTTTTTTGCAAAAATGCGTAAAAAAGGAAAAGTTAGACAATCTAAGAACTAAACATGTTCTTTGGGTGTTCCCTTTTTTTGTTGAGATATAAAAAAAGTTGGGTTTATATATAATGACACTTTTGTAATTCTAATAAACTTATAGAATAAAAAAGGTCGGGCTTTCCACTATATCTTTTTGCGAAAAGCAAAAAGGATGCCGTTTCAATCCCTAACACAAAGCCTGTAATTGTAATGAGCAAGAAGGAAACAAGTCTACAAAGAGCAATTTTAACAAATAGATAGCCAATTTGTTTTTCATCTCTATTTTCTCTTTTAAAAAAAAACACCCGTCATTGCGAGGCACGAAGCAATCCCTTTATTTCAATAAATTAAGGTTCTGAGTAAATCGAAGCCTATGTATTCAACAGAAACTTACACGATACTTGTCTTCTAATAATTCGTTTTTTTTAGCTTTACTTCTATTTACAAAGTTTCTACTTCATCTATAAGAGACCTTTTTCACAATTTTCTTTGTATTAAAATTAAAAAACAATCATTTACCGGCTTTATTTAAAAGCTAAAAAACAAATCCAAGTAACTAGGTAAAGCTATTTCAAACCTATTAAGGCTAAATTTTCAGCGCACACTCTTTGCTTTTTTCAATGTTATTATGTTGAAAAAGTAGTTGTCATCCCTAAACCCCAGATAAAACCCAAGAACCTTCAAAAAATAACTAAAAAAATATTTGATGTAACTTACTAGAAACAAAATAATTAGGAGAAGTATGTAAAATAAACAAAAAAAAAGGGTTAAAAAATAGTTGTTAGATTAAAAATGTGTTGTAAGTTTGCAGCCGCTAACAGCAATATTGTTTTGTTAGTTACGTTCATTGAGAGTTTGTAAATCGATTAAAAATTAAGGAGTTAAACAGGTAAAGTTGTAAAATTTTATCAAAAAAAAACTTTAATTTTTATTAGGTTGGTTTGTAAAAAACGTTGTATGTTTGCAGTCCGAAAATTTCGGCAAAAAGTTCAGTGTTTTTTACAGTTAAAATAAAATAAAAAAAAGTTTAATTTTTTATTGTCAGATTAGAAATAGTTTGTATGTTTGCAGCCGCTAAGAAATACAGCAAAAAGATCAGAGAAAATTTGGAATGATTTAAAAAAGTCAGTTAGTTCGATTCTAACGTTTCTACAAAGTTGAGTTAAAGGTAAAGATTGAGTTTTATGACTTGTCGGTGCCGACTCGGCACAGTTCATTGAAAATATTGAAATTGACAGCGTAATTAAAGAGTAGAATAACCACATTATTAGTTTAATGTAAATTCTTTTGAAACTTATTCATTAAAATATTTAAAATATACAATGAAGAGTTTGATCCTGGCTCAGGATGAACGCTAGCGGCAGGCTTAACACATGCAAGTCGAGGGGTAACATTGTGCTTGCACAGATGACGACCGGCGCACGGGTGCGTAACGCGTATAGAACCTACCTTTTACTGGAGAATAGCCTTTAGAAATGAAGATTAATGCTCCATAGTATTGCGACTCGGCATCGAGATGTAATTAAAGATTTATTGGTAAAAGATGGCTATGCGTCCTATTAGTTAGATGGTAAGGTAACGGCTTACCATGACATCGATAGGTAGGGGTCCTGAGAGGGAGATCCCCCACACTGGTACTGAGACACGGACCAGACTCCTACGGGAGGCAGCAGTGAGGAATATTGGGCAATGGAGGCAACTCTGACCCAGCCATGCCGCGTGCAGGAAGACTGCCCTATGGGTTGTAAACTGCTTTTATACAGGAAGAAACACTGGTATGTATACCAGCTTGACGGTACTGTAAGAATAAGGACCGGCTAACTCCGTGCCAGCAGCCGCGGTAATACGGAGGGTCCGAGCGTTATCCGGAATCATTGGGTTTAAAGGGTCCGCAGGCGGTCAATTAAGTCAGAGGTGAAATCCCATAGCTCAACTATGGAACTGCCTTTGATACTGGTTGACTTGAGTCATATGGAAGTAGATAGAATGTGTAGTGTAGCGGTGAAATGCATAGATATTACACAGAATACCGATTGCGAAGGCAGTCTACTACGTATGTACTGACGCTGAGGGACGAAAGCGTGGGGAGCGAACAGGATTAGATACCCTGGTAGTCCACGCCGTAAACGATGGATACTAGTTGTTGGGCATTAGCTCAGTGACTAAGCGAAAGTGATAAGTATCCCACCTGGGGAGTACGGTCGCAAGACTGAAACTCAAAGGAATTGACGGGGGCCCGCACAAGCGGTGGAGCATGTGGTTTAATTCGATGATACGCGAGGAACCTTACCAGGGCTTAAATGTAGTATGACAGGACTAGAGATAGTTTTTTCTTCGGACATATTACAAGGTGCTGCATGGTTGTCGTCAGCTCGTGCCGTGAGGTGTCAGGTTAAGTCCTATAACGAGCGCAACCCCTGTCGTTAGTTGCCAGCATGTTATGATGGGGACTCTAACGAGACTGCCTACGCAAGTAGTGAGGAAGGTGGGGATGACGTCAAATCATCACGGCCCTTACGTCCTGGGCCACACACGTGCTACAATGGTATGGACAATGAGCAGCCATCTGGCAACAGAGAGCGAATCTATAAACCATATCACAGTTCGGATCGGAGTCTGCAAATCGACTCCGTGAAGCTGGAATCGCTAGTAATCGGATATCAGCCATGATCCGGTGAATACGTTCCCGGGCCTTGTACACACCGCCCGTCAAGCCATGGAAGCTGGGAGTGCCTGAAGTCGGTCACCGCAAGGAGCCGCCTAGGGTAAAACTGGTAACTAGGGCTAAGTCGTAACAAGGTAGCCGTACCGGAAGGTGCGGCTGGAACACCTCCTTTCTAGAGAAAGATGGTGAGTTACAAAAAAAGGTTTTTTTTACTCTTTGCTGTTAATTTTAAAATAAAAAAGTATTAAGCTATTCTAGTCTCGTAGCTCAGCTGGTTAGAGCGCTACACTGATAATGTAGAGGTCGGCAGTTCGAGTCTGCCCGGGACTACAAAAAGCAAGATACTTAAGGAAATTCTGGAAGTAAGAGGATTCTACATTCATAATTTAGGATTTATTCTGAATTTCATAATGGGGGATTAGCTCAGCTGGCTAGAGCGCTTGCCTTGCACGCAAGAGGTCATCGGTTCGACTCCGATATTCTCCACCAGGCAATGCCTTGAGATGATTTATATTGTCTCTAGTGTATTGAAGAATCAAAACTGATAATAACTTATCGGTGGCGATTCGCAACGTTCATTGACATATTGGTAAAATGATATCGTAAGAATCAAATAGATAGAGAACAATTAGAGCAATCTAATTAAATAATTTTTTTATAAAAATATAAAAGAGTTCATTATAGTGTGGCAACACACTGTAGCAAAAAGTACAATAAGTTAAGTAAGGGCGTATGGCGGATGCCTAGGCTCTCAGAGACGACGAAGGACGTGATAAGCTGCGAAAAGCTACGGGGAGGGGCACATACCTTTTGATCCGTAGATATCCGAATGGGGCAACCCGGCATGTTGAAGACATGTCACCACGTAAGTGGGGTAAACCCGGTGAACTGAAACATCTAAGTAACCGGAGGAAGAGAAAACAATAGTGATTCCGTTAGTAGTGGCGAGCGAACGCGGATTAGCCCAAACCAAATTTGTTACGGCAAATTTGGGGTTGTAGGGCCACGATATTCGAAGATAAGTGAATTAGAACTGTTTGGAAAGACAGACCATAGAGGGTGATAGTCCCGTAAAAGTAAGCGAATTTAAGATAGTGGTACCCTGAGTAGTGCGGGACACGAGTAATCCTGTATGAATCCACCGGGACCATCCGGTAAGGCTAAATACTCCTGAGAGACCGATAGTGAACTAGTACCGTGAGGGAAAGGTGAAAAGAACCCTAAGTAAGGGAGTGAAATAGAACCTGAAACCGTACGCCTACAAGCGGTCGGAGCAACTTCGAGTTGTGACGGCGTGCCTTTTGCATAATGAGCCTACGAGTTACTGTTTCTAGCAAGGTTAATTGATTAAGTCAAGGAGCCGTAGCGAAAGCGAGTCTGAATAGGGCGTTTTAGTTAGTAGTAGTAGACGCGAAACCGAGTGATCTACCCATGGGCAGGTTGAAGCTGTAGTAACATACAGTGGAGGACCGAACCAGTTGACGTTGAAAAGTCTTTGGATGACCTGTGGGTAGGGGTGAAAGGCCAATCAAACTCGGAAATAGCTCGTACTCCCCGAAATGCATTTAGGTGCAGCGTTGAGTAAAAGTTTTATAGAGGTAGAGCTACTGATTGGATGCGGGGGCTTCACCGCCTACCAATTCCTGACAAACTCCGAATGCTATAAAATGTTTCTCAGCAGTGAGGGCATGGGTGCTAAGGTCCATGTCCGAGAGGGAAAGAACCCAGACCATCAGCTAAGGTCCCCAAATATATGTTAAGTTGAAAAAACGAGGTGAAATTGCTTAGACAGCTAGGATGTTGGCTTGGAAGCAGCCATTCATTTAAAGAGTGCGTAACAGCTCACTAGTCGAGCGATTTTGCATGGATAATAATCGGGCATAAACATATTACCGAAGCTATGGATTAACGTTGAAAGACACGTTAGTGGTAGGGGAGCATTGTAACCTGGGTAGAAGGTGTGCTGTGAGGCATGCTGGACTGGTTACAAAAGAAAATGTAGGCATAAGTAACGATAATGGGGGCGAGAAACCCCCACACCGAAAGACTAAGGTTTCCTCAGCGATGCTAATCAGCTGAGGGTTAGTCGGGTCCTAAGGCGAATCCGAAGGGAGTAGTCGATGGATAACAGGTTAATATTCCTGTACTTCTTATAATTGCGATGGGGTGACGGAGTAATGAAAGCACCGCGAACTGACGGAATAGTTCGTTGAAACATGTAGCTATTAGTTTTGTAGGCAAATCCGCAGAACTAGGTGAAGTGTGATAGTACCAAGCGTCTTCGGACAATTGGATAGTGTGCCTAAGGGCTTCCAAGAAAAACCTCTAAGCTTCAGATTATAAGAACCCGTACCGTAAACCGACACAGGTAGTTGGGATGAGAATTCTAAGGTGCTCGAGAGATTCATGGCTAAGGAACTAGGCAAAATAGACCCGTAACTTCGGGAGAAGGGTCGCCCTGCTTTACAGCAGGGCCCGCAGTGAAAAGGTCCAGGCGACTGTTTATCAAAAACACAGGCTTTGCTAAATTGAAAGATGATGTATAAGGCCTGACACCTGCCCGGTGCTGGAAGGTTAAGTGGAGGGTTTAGCTTCGGCGAAGATCTGAAATGAAGCCCCAGTAAACGGCGGCCGTAACTATAACGGTCCTAAGGTAGCGAAATTCCTTGTCGGGTAAGTTCCGACCTGCACGAATGGTGCAACGATCTGGACACTGTCTCAGCCATGAGCTCGGTGAAATTGTAGTATCGGTGAAGATGCCGATTACCCGCAGCGGGACGAAAAGACCCCGTGAACCTTTACTATAGCTTAGTATTGGCTTTGGATAAGTAATGTGTAGGATAGGTGGGAGACATTGAAGCGGCGTCGCTAGGCGTTGTGGAGTCGTCCTTGAAATACCACCCTTTGCTTATCTAGAGTCTAACTCAGAGATGAGGACAGTGCTTGGTGGGTAGTTTGACTGGGGTGGTCGCCTCCAAAAGAGTAACGGAGGCTTCTAAAGGTACCCTCAGTACGCTTGGTAACCGTACGTAGAGTGCAATGGCATAAGGGTGCTTGACTGAGAGACATACAGGTCGATCAGGTTGGAAACAAGAGCATAGTGATCCGGTGGTTCCGCATGGAAGGGCCATCGCTCAAAGGATAAAAGGTACTCCGGGGATAACAGGCTGATCTCCCCCAAGAGCTCATATCGACGGGGGGGTTTGGCACCTCGATGTCGGCTCGTCACATCCTGGGGCTGGAGAAGGTCCCAAGGGTTGGGCTGTTCGCCCATTAAAGTGGCACGCGAGCTGGGTTCAGAACGTCGTGAGACAGTTCGGTCTCTATCTGCTGTGGGCGTTAGAAATTTGCGTGGATCTGACTCTAGTACGAGAGGACCGAGTTGGACTGACCTCTAGTGTACCTGTTGTTTCGCCAGAAGCATAGCAGGGTAGCTACGTCGGGAAGGGATAAGCGCTGAAAGCATATAAGCGCGAAACCCACCACAAGATGAGATTTCTTTAAAGGGTCGTTGGAGATTACAACGTTGATAGGTCATAGGTGTAAAGGCAGTAATGTCATAGCCAAGTGATACTAATAACCCATAGACTTATGTACGCTTCCCGCCGAAAGGCGGGAGCACAGACTCTTTATTTATTAGACGATTTAGATATTATTTTACCATATGTTAACTTATAAGCAAGCGATGCTTGCGGTTTTTAGTTGATCGTTATTAGTTGATGGGGCTGTATTGTATACAGTTTTACCAAAAACTATAAACCAACAACAATTAATAACCAAAATCTTAGGGTGGTTATAGCATTGGGGCTCACCTCTTCCCATCTCGAACAGAGAAGTTAAGCCCAATCGCGCCGATGGTACTGCATTTATGTGGGAGAGTAGGTCGCCGCCTTTCTTTAATACGGACTAATATCCGTATCTGTAAACCTCAATTCTTAACGAATTGAGGTTTTTTTATGGAGTAAACTTAAGTGTTTTTGAGTTTTTTTATCACATTTGTGTATCGTAATTGTAATAATATAGTTTATTTTCGTTATTAATTTAGCAGCCGTTATTTATTTCTTAATGAATTATAAAAACATCTTATTTTTTACTTTTTTATTTTCTTTTTGTGCTATTAGAGGACAAGTTGGAGGAGAGAAAGTGTATCAATTTTTAAATGTATCTACCTCTGCTAGACAAGTGGCTTTAGGTGGTGAAGTTTTGGTAATAATGGATGATGTTAATCAACCGATATGGAACCCTTCTGTGATTAGTGAGGAAATAGATAATAAAGTTTCTGTAAATTACACAAGTTATTTAGCTGGAATAAATATTGGATCTTTGGCTTATGCTAAAACAATTTCTAGGAGGTTTGGTACCATACACGGTAGTATTAAATATATTGATTATGGTTCCTTAATTGGTGCTGATGAACAAGGTAATGAAACGGGGAATTTTGGTGCCAATGATATTGCTGTTTCTGTTGGGTATGCTATAAATATTCCTTATTCAAATTTTTTTATTGGTGCTAATGTTAGAGTGATTAATTCTAATATTGAAAATTATACATCTACTGGTGCTGCTACAGATTTAGCCATTTTATATAATAGTCCTTACAAACCTTTTGCAATTACTTTGGTGGCTAGAAATATTGGTACTCAAATACAAACCTACAATGGAGTAAAAGAAAAATTACCATTTAAAATTGCTTTAGGTGGTTCTTATAAATTAGAACATGTTCCGTTAAAATGGTATGCAACTATTGATAATTTACAACAATGGGATGTATCTGTACCTAACCCTTCTGAACAAACAACAGATTTAGAAGGCAATGTTACTGAAAAAAAAGTGGGTTTTATTGCCAATACTTTTAGACATTTTGTGATTGGTGGAGAGTTGTTTCCTGAAAGTGCAATCAATTTAAGATTAGGATATAATTTTAGAAGGGTAGCTGAATTAAAACTACAGAATGCAAGAACGTTTAGTGGTTTTTCTTTTGGTTTTGGAATTAAAATGAATAAATTAAAATTTAATTATGCCTATTCTAAAATTCATTCGGCAACAAATGCAAGTACTTTTAGTTTATTAATAGATTTAGATAGGAGAAGATAAATATGAGTAAAAAAATTATAATTGCAATAGATGGATTTTCATCAACAGGGAAAAGTACAATAGCTAAATTATTGGCTAAAAAGTACAATTATATTTATGTTGATACCGGAGCAATGTACAGAGCTGTTACTTTATTTGCAAAACAAAATAGTTTTGTTGGTAAAGATTTTTTAGATAAAGAAAATCTGGTTTCGAGTTTAAAAGATATTTCACTTACTTTTAAGTTTAATGAAAAGTTAGGTTTTGCAGAAATGTTTTTAAATGGTTTAAATGTAGAAAAAGAGATTAGAACGCTAGAAGTTTCTCAATTAGTTAGTAAAGTAGCGGCTATTTCTGAGGTAAGAACAAAATTAGTTGCAGAACAACAATTAATGGGGCAAAATAATGGTATCGTTATGGACGGTAGAGATATTGGAACTGTTGTTTTTCCGGGTGCTGAATTGAAATTATTTATGACGGCTTCTGCTGATAAAAGAGCTACTAGACGTTATAAAGAATTGATTGATAGAGGGGATAAAGTAGATTTTAAAGATATTCTTTTTAATGTGGAGGAACGTGATAGAATAGATTCTACAAGAGAAGATTCTCCATTATTGAAAGCGAATGATGCTATTGAATTTGATAATTCTGATATGGGAATAACAGAACAATTTGAAAGAATTTGTGCTTTAGTAGATGCCAAACTTTCTGTTTAGCTAATAAGTTTACAGATACACTTAGCCCTGATTGAAACGGCATCCTTTTTATAGTTCTGTAAAAACTTAAGTAACTTTTAATAATGAGGTTGACACGGTTTACAAAAAAGTGAATTTTGTAGTGACCTCTATAAAAAGATATAGTGGAAAGCAGGAAATAACTTCTAAAAAATATAAAATATCTGAATATTATGGAATATTCAGATATTTATGTGTTTGTAAAGAAATTTTCCACTTTGGATTTTTCATCACATAATCTACAATCAGTTCGGTCATTTTTTCTTTTTTACTCCATTCTGGTTGTAAAAATAATTGGCATTTATCTGAAACTTTAGCAGCTTCTCGTTCTGCAAAATCGAAATCTGATTTGTTTTGAATAATCATTTTAAGCTCATCAGCCTCAGGATAACATTCTGCTAAAGGCAATTTTGTTTTCTTAGGTGAAAGGCAAAACCAATTCCATTTTCCTGAAAAAGAATACGCTCCAGAAGTTTCTATATGCGTTCTAATGTTATTTTTTTGTAGTGATTCTGTAATATAATCCATAGACCACATTAAAGGCTCTCCACCAGTGATAACAACTGTTTTTGCGTGCATTTTTACATTACGTACAATGGTGTCTGCTAGGGTTGGTGGGTGTAAATCTGCATCCCAACTTTCTTTAACATCGCACCAGTGGCAACCAACATCGCAACCACCAACTCTAATAAAATAAGCAGCTGTACCTGTATGAGCACCTTCTCCTTGTATTGTATAGAACTCTTCCATTAAGGGAAGCATTATTCCTTTATCTACTAAATCTTTTGTGTTTTTATCCATCTTCATTAAAATCTACCCATAACGGTTTTGAGAGTGCAAAGGTAGTTTTTGTATATCAAGAATAAAAGGAATAATAAATTAATTCTAATTGCTTAATAATCAAAACATTTTTGTAAATTTGCACTCCTTTTTACGATAACAGATTTAGAAAAGGAAAAGATAAAACAATTTATAAAAACAACTCTTTGCGTTTTTATCGTTAAAAATCTGGTAAACAATAAGATACAAATTATTATTCAGAAATGTCTGAAGAAACAAAAAACACTGAAGAGCAAGTTGTTGTTGCTGAAGTACAAGAAACAGCGACTCCTGCTGTAGATCCAACACAATTTTTAGCTGATTTTAACTGGCACAAATACGAACAAGGTATTGAAGCTGTTGATGAAGAAAAATTACAAGCATTTGAAAAAGCGTTAGAAGGAACTGTAGGTTTTGTAAACGAGCGTGACGTAATTGAAGGAACTGTAATTAGAATTACTGATAGAGATGCAATCATCGATATCAACTCTAAATCTGAAGGAGTTATTTCTTTAAACGAATTTCGTTACAACCAAGGTTTAAAAGAAGGAGATACTGTAGAAGTATTAGTTGACAAAAGAGAAGATTCTTCTGGTCAATTAGTATTATCTCACAAAAAAGCAAGAGTTATTAAAGCATGGGAACGTGTTAACAATGCTCATGAAACTGGTGAAGTAGTTAACGGTTTCGTTAAATGTAGAACTAGAGGTGGTATGATTGTAGATGTTTTTGGAATTGAAGCATTTTTACCAGGATCTCAAATTGATGTTAAGCCAATTAGAGATTACGATCAGTATGTTGAGAAAACAATGGAATTTAAAGTTGTTAAAATCAACCACGAATTTAAAAACGTTGTTGTATCTCATAAAGCTCTTATTGAAGCTGATATTGAATTACAGAAAAAAGAAATTATTGGTCAATTAGAAAAAGGACAAGTATTAGAAGGTATTGTTAAAAATATTACTTCTTATGGTGTCTTTGTTGATTTAGGTGGTGTAGATGGATTAGTTCATATTACAGATTTATCTTGGTCAAGAATCAATCATCCAAATGAGGTTGTTGAGTTAGATCAAAAATTAAACGTTGTAATTTTAGACTTTGATGATAACAAATCTAGAATACAATTAGGTTTAAAACAATTATCTGCTCATCCTTGGGAAGCTTTAAATACTGACTTAAAAGTTGGTGATAAAGTAAATGGAGAAGTTGTTGTTTTAGCTGATTATGGTGCGTTTGTAGAAGTAGAACAAGGAGTAGAAGGGTTAATTCACGTTTCTGAAATGTCTTGGTCAACTCACTTACGTTCTGCACAAGATTTCGTAAAAGTTGGAGATAAAGTTGAAGCTCAAATTTTAACTTTAGACCGTGAAGACCGTAAAATGTCTTTAGGTATTAAACAATTACACCCAGATCCTTGGACTGACATCGTTGCTAAATATCCTGTAGGTTCTACTCACACTGGTACTGTAAGAAATTACACTAACTTTGGTGTTTTCGTAGAATTAGAAGAAGGTATTGACGGTTTAGTTTATATTTCTGACTTATCTTGGACTAAGAAAGTGAAACATCCTTCAGATTTTGTAACTGTTGGTGATAAACTAGAAGTACAAGTATTAGAATTAGATGTAGAGAACAGAAAGTTAAACTTAGGTCATAAGCAAACTCAAGATAACCCTTGGGATGCACATGAAGCTACGTATGCAATCGGTTCTAAACATGAAGGAACAATCAAAGAAAAGAATGATAAAGGAGCAGTTGTAACTTTTGCTGATGGAGTAGAAGGTTTTGCACCAACAAGATTCTTAGAAAAAGAAGATGGTTCTAAATTAGACAAAGGAGACACAATAGAATTTGTAGTTTTAGAATTCTCTAAAGAATACAGAAGAGTTGTTGTTTCTCATACATCTTTATTTAAAGAGCAAGAGAAAAGAAATGTGAAAGTTGCCGTTAAGAAAGCAGCAGAAGCAGAAAAAACTACCTTAGGAGATATTGGTGGTCTTGCAGCATTAAAGAAAAAAATGGAAGAAGGTAAATAATCTTTATTTCTTACATATTAAAAAGCCGATACAATTTGTATCGGCTTTTTTATGCTTTAAAGTTTCTACAAACTTTGTAGTATTCAGTATTCAAAAATTAAAATTTTTGAATACTGAATACTGAATACTGAATACTGAATACTGAATACTGAATACTGAATACTGAATACTGAATACTGAATACTGAATACTGAATACTGAATACTGAATACTGAATACTGAATACTGAATACTCTTTTTGGGCGTTCCCTAAAAAGGTCGGGCTTTCCACTATATCTTTTTATAGCTGTCATTTCGAAGTTTCCTTTTTTGTAAACTGTGGCAACCTCCTAATTAATAAACAGATTGCTTCGTTCCTCGCAATAACGCTTGTTAAAAAGCGCTATAAAAAGGATGCCGTTGCAATCCCTAACGCAGCCTACTTGTAGATATATTACAAAATCAAAAATAACAGCTTACTAATCTATTTTATCACTTAATAGAATTATATTTGTCCTGCTAAAAAAGACAATATAAATTATGACATTAATAAAATCAATTTCAGGAATTAGAGGAACAATTGGAGGTAAAACTGCCGATAACTTAACGCCAATAGACGCTGTAAAATTTGCATCTGCTTACGGAGCATTTATTAAAGCAAGAAACGCTAACAAAAAAAGTATAAAAGTAGTAGTTGGTAGAGATGCTCGTATTTCTGGTAAAATGATATCTAGTTTAGTAGCAAATACTTTGGTAGGTTTAGGTATCGATGTAATCGATTTAGGTTTATCTACAACACCAACTGTAGAAGTGGCAGTACCTTTAGAAAAAGCAGACGGAGGAATTATTTTAACAGCATCTCACAATCCTAAACAATGGAATGCATTAAAATTATTAAACGAAAAAGGTGAGTTTTTAAACGGAGCAGAAGGAGTAGAAATTTTAGCTTTAGCAGAAAGTGAAGATTTTTCTTTTGCAGAAGTAGATGAATTAGGTTCTTACAAAAAGAATAAAAAATACTTAAAAAAACATATTAAAGAAGTTTTAAAGCTAGATTTAGTTGATGTAAAAGCAATTAAAAAAGCAAAATTTAAAGTAGTTGTAGATGGCGTAAATTCTACAGGTGGAATTTTTATTCCTGCTTTATTAAAAGAATTAGGTGTAAAATGTATCGAATTATATTGTACTCCAAACGGACAATTTCCTCACAACCCAGAACCTTTAGCAGAGCACTTAACAGATATCTCTGAATTAGTAGTTAAGAAAAAAGCAGATTTTGGAATTGTAGTAGATCCAGATGTAGATCGTTTGGCTTTAATTTCTGAAGATGGTTCTATGTTTGGCGAAGAATATACATTAGTTGCTTGTGCAGATTACGTATTAGGAAAACTAGGTGGTGGAAATACTGTTTCTAATTTATCATCTTCTAGAGCCTTAAGAGATGTTACAGAAAAACATGGCGGAACATATACAGCATCTGCAGTAGGTGAAGTAAATGTGGTGATTAAAATGAAAGAAACCAATACGGTAATTGGTGGAGAAGGAAATGGAGGAATTATTTATCCTGCTTCTCATTATGGACGTGATTCTTTGGTGGGGGTTGCCTTATTTTTATCGCATTTAGCTAATAAAAAAATGTCTTGTAAAGAATTAAGAGATTCGTACCCAAGTTATTTTATGAGTAAAAATAAAATTCAGTTAACACCAGAAATAGATGTTGACAAGATTTTAGAAACAATGGCTTCTAAATATGCAAACGAAGATGTAAATACAATAGATGGTGTAAAAATTGACTTTGCAGAAGAATGGATTCATTTAAGAAAATCGAATACAGAGCCAATTATTAGAATTTATACAGAAGCTAAATCGCAACAAGCAGCAGATGATTTAGCAGTAAGATTTATCAACGAAATTAAAGAAATAATAGCGTAACGTTTTGAAAAAAAAGGTAATAGTAGGTTTATCCTTATTGATGACAATTTGTACTTTTTCTCAAGAAAATGATACAAAAGATTTAAAACAAACAAACAAAATAACCAATAAAGGAAAATTCTTTCTTTATTGGGGATGGAATAGAGCTAATTACTCTAATTCTGATATACATTTTACTGGGAAAAATTACGATTTTACCTTACATGATGTAAAAGCCAAAGACAGACAAACTCCGTTTAGTTTTAATGATTATTTTAATCCCGTAAACATTACCATTCCTCAAAATAATTATAGAATTGGTTATTTTTTAAAGGAAAATTATACAATTTCTATTGGTGTAGACCACATGAAATATGTAATGGTTAAAGATCAAACCGTAAAAATTGACGGAGAAATTAATGAGGGTACAAGTTATGACCGCGTTTATAATAATGACGACATTGTGTTGGCTGAAGATTTTTTAAAATTAGAACATACAGATGGTTTAAACTATGTAAATGTAGAGTTTAGAAGATTTGATGAAATTGGTCATTACTTTGGTATCAATCATAAGAACTTTCAAATAAACCTTACAGAAGGTTTTGGAGCAGGAATTTTATATCCAAGAACAGACGTAACTTTATTAAATAAAGAAAGACACGATGAGTTTCATATTGCAGGTTGGGGAGCATCAGCTGTAGTTGGTATAGATTTAACGTTTTTTAAATACTTTTATATTCAATCAGATTTAAAATTTGGGTATATCAATTTACCAGATATTAGAACCACTATAGATCCAAGTGATGGAGCTACTCAAAGTTTTACTTTTTTCCAGAGAAATATACTTATTGGAGGAAGGTTTAACCTTTAAAAATTAAAACAAAATAAAGTGTCAAAAGGTTTATAAAAACTCTTTTGGTACTTTATTTCTATGTTTAAAACGTTTGTGAGACCATAAATATAGATCAGGTTGGTTTCTAATATTTCTTTCTGTTATTTCTAAAAATTTATCAGTAAGCTCGTAGTCTTTGTAATCTTTTGGTGCTTCTGTAACCAATTCAAATTCTACCTCATAATAGCCTCTTTTTATTTTTCTTGCTACATAATTAATAACAACAAAGTCAAATTTTTTTGCTAGCATTTCTGCACCTGTATGTATAGGTACTTTTACACCAAAAAACTCGCTCCAATAATACGTTTTATGAGGCTGTGGAGATTGATCACTTAGTAAAATATATGCAGCTAGTATGTTGTTATCAATATTTTTTTGAATATTAATAATTGTTTCAGAGGTTTTGTAGCCATCAATACCAAATCTCTTTCTACTTTTTTTAATTGCTTTTTCGTAATACTTGTTTTGTATTTTAGTGTATGCACCTAAAATTGTTGTTTTTAAAGCAAGTGGCATACTTGTAGACCATTCCCAGTTAGCTTGGTGTGCTCCAACTATTATAATACCTTTTTTCTTTTCGTTATAGTTATCTACCAATTCAGGATTTAAAAATTTGTAACGTTTTTTTATCTCCTTTTCACCCATAGAAAAATATTTGATGCTTTCTACAACTAAGTCTGTAAAATGTTTGAAGAATTTTTTAGAAATTAATGCTCTTTCATCTTCTTGTTTTTCAGGGAAGGCAAGATGTAGGTTTTCTAGAACAACTTTTTTTCTATAGCGAAAAACATAATAAACTAGAAAGAAAAAAAAATCTGAAATTATATATAAGACTCTCAGAGGTAAAATAGAGAGTAGTTTTATTAAAGGGTAAGTAAGCGCAAAACTTAAAAACTGCATATTGTTGTTGTTTATGATGTAGATTTTGGAACTTTATCCCTATGTTTAAAACGTTTGTGAGACCATAAATAAACTTCAGGTTGGTTTCTAATATTTCTTTCTGTTATTTCGAGAAATTTATCAGTAAGTTGGTAATCTTTATATTCTTTTGGGTTTTCTGTAATCAACTCAAATTCAACTTCATAATAACCTCTTTTAATTTTTCTTGATGTCCAATATACAAAAGACATATCATATCTTTTAGATAAAGTTTCTGCACCAGTATGAATTGGAACTTTTATCCCCATAAATTCCGCCCAATAATGAGTATTCTTTATTTGTGGAGATTGATCGCTTAACAAAATATAAATACCTTGTTTTTTATCTACAAAATTTCTGTGAAGATTTCTAATGGTGTCTGAAGTTCTGTATAAAGTTCCACCAAATTTAGAACGAGACATTTTAATTACTTTTTCAAAGTGCTTATTTTGTACTTTGGTATAAGCTGCATAAAAATCTGGAGTTTTAATTTGTAAAGGTAAACCTGTAAGCCATTCCCAATTTGCTTGATGAATTCCCACTAAAGAAATACTTTTTCCGTTTTTAGCAACCTTTTTAAGTATTTCGATGTTTTTATATTTTATCCTTTTAGAAATTTCTTTTTCAGAAATGGTAAAGGTCTTTATACTTTCTACAATAAAATCGGTTAAATGTTTAAAAAAACCTTTACTAATCTTTTTAAGATCTTGCTCATTTTTTTCTGGAAAAGCCAGTTTTAAATTCTCTAAAACCACCTTTTTTCTATAACCAATAATGTAATAATTTAAGAAGTAAAGTCCATCAGAGATTATGTATAATATTCTCATAGGAAGTTTAGATATTAACCAAATAAGTGGGTATATAAGGCTAAAGACAATTAAATGCATGGAGTATTATTTTAGATTGCAAATATCGGATATAAATTTAAAATGAAGTAGTATTAGTAAATCAGATTTTAGTAAGTTTGTTTTATGATGAACAACATGAATCAAGCAGTTTTAATTCTTATAATAGCCAATGTTTTGGTGTCAATGAAAGGGTTTAATGACTATTCTTTTTTGGATAAATATAAGTTTCAAGTAGGTAAGGTTTTATCTGGTGAAAAAATAAGAACGTTAACATCTGGTTTTTTACATGTAGATTGGATACACCTAGGATTTAACATGTATGCATTATATCTTTTTGGGAATATTGTAGCGGGTTTTTTAGGTATGCCTTATTTTTTAATTATCTATTTTGGTAGTTTATTAGCCGGGAGTTTATATTCATTACATTATCATAAAAATGAGCCTTATTATAGTGCCGTTGGTGCTTCTGGAGCCGTTTCTGGTATTGTGTATGCATCCATACTTTTGTATCCAGCAATGGAGTTGTATTTATTTTTTATTCCGATTCCAATTCCTGGTTATATTTTTGGTGTAGGCTATCTTTTATACTCTATTTACGGCATGAAAAAGCAAGTTGGTAATGTTGGTCATTCAGCACATTTAGGTGGCGCAATTGGCGGATTTGTGGTAACACTTTTATTAGATCCCTCTTTATTTATTACAAATAAACTTTTGGTAATATCTTTAGGAATACCAATTATACTGTTGTTACTTTTTGGAGACAAACTTAAAAACTTATAAAAATAAAAACCGAAACTAAATAGTTTCGGTTTTTTTATGAATCATGTCCAATAATATCTATAAATTTAATTAGAAAAACAGAGGGTTCATCCATCAATAAATAATAAATATTCTTTGCATTGTAACAAATAAGGAATCTGAGCTACATATATTTAGAGGTGATATTGTTTTTATTTCAAAAATTTTTAACGAAATTGCTTCTCTAAAAATTGTTCAACTTTAAAAAACAAAAAATAACTATGTCTGATGATTTTGATTTACTAGAAACTAGTGCAAACAAAAAAACTGAAAAAGTAGATGTAAATTGGGGGAAAGCGATTGACACCATGAAATCTAAATTGGCACAAGAAGATGATCCAGAGTCTCGCCAAAAAATTCTAAACGCAACCTTAGATGATGTTGTGCACATGGCAGAAAAAGACAGAAGTACGCTTTTAGATGCTATAAAAGACTTAACAGATTACCAAGATGAAGTTGGTATTATGTTCGAGAAATTTTCAGCCTTAAACCCATCAGAACAAAAAGTAATAGACGATGCTCAAAAAGGATTAGAACGAGCAAGAGTAGAGTTAGAAGATGCCCAAAATAAAGCCGATACTTGGTGGAACAATTTATGGGGTAGAAAATCGAAGATTAAAAAAGAAGAAATAGAATTTGCAGCAGCAGAAAAACTACGTGCAGGTGCAGATAATAAAGCAAAAGCATTATTTCAGCAACGTATAGAAAGTGCCGATATTCAAACATTATTAAGTGAGCTTTCCTACAAATCTCAAGCAGCAGTTACACGTTTAAAAAATAGAGAAGTAGAAATAAAAGAAGTAGAAGAAAAGTTAAAAGATGCTATTGTAGAGGCTTCTAAAAATCATACAAAAGCGTTAGCTAAAAAGAAAGAAGTAGAAGCGCAATTAGAAGAGCAGTATGCTTTATTAAAACAATCTCGACAAGAATTAGAAGAAATTGTAGACAAACAATCTACCGCTTATTCAGAAGCTATTGGTAAAATGACTGCTATTGAGCAAAAAGTAGAAGAGTTAGAAGGTCTTAAAAATGCCTACACAACCTTGGCAGCCAGTAAAGATAGTTTTGTGCACAAACACAATTTAACCATTAAAGTATTAACTTCTTTGCGTTCTAATTTACAAACACATAGAGCAAAATTAAAGTCGGATACTGAAGAAAGGTTAAAGTATTATGATGGTTATGTGGTTGCATTAAAAGCAAGAACAGACCAAGAATTTGCGGCAATTTTAGAGCATTTAGGCGTAAAAACAGATGAGCATATCGGAGAAACTTTAGCGTCTATGCATTCTGCAAGTGCTAGAGCGCGTCAAGAAATGATGGATAATATTCCGGTTCACGAAAAAGTGATGACCGGTGTTTATAGCTCTTACGCAGAGGCTTTACATGAAATTAGAGAGAAAGATATCGACATTCAAAAGAACTTTGCAGACCGTTACGGAATAGACATGAAAGAGATTTTTGAAGACTATTACAAAGCAGATGCAACTGCTCCAAAAGGAACGGATGCTCCTGTAGCAAAACCAAAAACAGATTCTTCTAACGACGATTTGTTAGGGTAAAAAGTATTCAGTTTTCAGTTTTAGTAAGCAGTTAGCTTTTGCCTGAAAATTGTTGTTAAGAAAAATATTTTGGGCGTTACCTTCTTTTTTGAAAAACAAAAAGAAGGTCAGGCTTTTCATTATATCTTTTTTCTGAAAAAGAAAAAAGGATGTCATTTCAATCCTTAACGCAGGCTTATTTGTTAGCTAATTGCTTAAGTTAAAGATATTTATTTCTTAATTCATAATTGTAAACAGTAAATATGTATTATATTTGTAAAAAATAAATATAAAATGGCAACATTCACATCTTCTTTACCAGATAGTCTTTTAGAAAAATTATCTGTATTGGCAAAAGAGTTAAAACTTCCTAAAAATAGGTTGATAGAAAATGCTTTAGAATTGTATTTAGAACAAATAGAAAAAGCGAGTTATATAAAGTCTTATAAGCAAGCTGCTACGGACCAAGATATTTTATTGATTGCAGAAGAAGGCATGCAAGAATATTTTACAGAACTTAACGATGCAGATTCTAACTAAATGAAACAAGGAGAAATTTGGGAACTGTATTTAAATCCTACAAAAGGTAGTGAACAAAGCGGTAGAAGACCAGCAGTTATTATAAGTGGCAATATGTTAAATAAACATTTACAAGTTGTAATTGTTTGTCCATTAACCACAAGTATTAAAAATTATAAAGGAAATTTAATTATCAACCCAAATGAAATAAACGGATTAGAAAAGACTTCAGAAGTGTTGATTTTTCATGTTCGTTCTGTTTCTAAAACAAGGTTGGATAAAAAAATAGGTAAAATTCCTTTAAAAGATATTGAAGTAATTAAGAAAACTTTAAACGATATTCTTAAATTTTAAAAATGATTACAACACCTTTAGATTCTGCACTTTTAGATTCAAAAGAACAATATGTTTTTTATCATAAAATGGTAGATTTTGTATTAAAAGAACTCATTGTAAGTGTGCAACAAGAAAAATTATGTACACATCAAGAATTGTTACTTTTTAAACAATATTCAGATTTACTTTTATATTCTATTGAAGCCATGCGTATAAAATACATGTACGATGAAGAAGATAATATGAAAGTCGATTTAACAGATTCTGGGTTTCCTAATTATTTAGAATTTCGATTTTTGTACAACGATTTAGAGTTAAGAAATCAGTATTTAGATAAATTAAAAGATGTAGATACTCTAAAAGCTGAATTTCTAAACACACTTTTAGTAAAAAAACAACCCATTAAAAGGTTAGATTTATTTAAAGCTTCTTCTTTTGTTTATTATACTTCTGTAGAAAAAAAATACATTTTTAACAGATTTGTACAAGGTAAAATTCTAACAGCTAAACAAGGTCAGAATTATCAATATATGACAAGTTGGAGTTTTTACGACGTTAGTCATAACCGACCTTTTATTTGTTATATGTATTTTAATTATGATGGAAAAATAGACAAAGAAAAAATCTATGAAGTCTTAAAAGAAACTGCTGATAGAGAAATGTCTTTAGATACAATGGCATACAATATCGATCGAAAATTACCAGATATCCAGCCAAAACATCTTAAAAGAATAGATTTCGGCCCGTTTCATAATGTATTTGCAAAAGACGAAAATGAAATTACACATGCTATTTTAAGTGGAATTGCTAAAAAAGAAATAGCTTTAGAATCGTATGCTTTATCATTAAAAATTGACGAAGTTTTTTCTGGAGATACTTTTACAGAAGGAAGTTTTTTCTCTAAACAAACCATGCAAAAATGGAGTGAAGTAATTCAACAAAAATATGTTTTTGCACCTCACAGAATTATTCAATTATTACATAATCAAACGCCAAGAACGTTAGATAAATTGGCAAAACCTCCTATTGAAGTAAGCGCTCTAAAGTAAGCAGTCTTCAGTAGGCTGTTTACAGTCAGCAAGTTTGTGAAATAAAAAAAAGAGAAAGAAGAAAAAAAAAATAATAAGCAGAATAGGAACAGCAGTGTAAAACTGCCAACTGCATACTGAAAAACTATGAACCACAACTCAACCTTCCCAATAAAACAGAATGAACTAGATATGCTCAGAGATGAAGCTTCTGGTTATTTAAAAAGTATTCAGTGGGAACAAAGTAATAGAGCAAAGAATAAAGATAAAGATGCAAAAGACGCATCAATTTTATTGTATTTGTCAAGAGCAAATAATGGCAGTAATGTAGAAATTACATCAGTTTCTAAAACTATTTTAGCTTTAAAAAAGAGATTATTGCCAGATTCTATTGCAATTCCTGTCTATTTGAATCAGACCTTATATGCAGTTCAAGAAGGATTGACTTTAGGAATTTGGATTAAAGATAACTATTACGATGCCTCAGGATTGTCTAGTTTGCATGAGCGAAAATCGGCATTAGATTCTCAAGGAAAACGAGAGTTTGAAAGCAAAATGCAAACCGCAACCGCTTTTCAATTATTTGCAATTTCGTATAAAATTTTACACGATTTAAAACCACATGCTTCAGATGATTTATCTGTAATGAAGCAGAAGTTTGCAGGGATTCCAGAAGTATCATTATTATCACCTTTAAAGGGAATTGCTTGTACTTTATTTTATTTTGATAAATATTTAGGACATCCAGATATCGTAAAGTCAGACAAAGATGTGATTGATTTTACAGTGGTTTATTTTGAAGCTTTAATTGATGAAATTCAACTACGTAAAAGCAGTTTAGAATATACAGAAACCATAGTTGATAGAACCTATAAATTAGAAAATTCTGATTTTGCAGTATCAGGTTGGGAAAATGCATTTTCAGGAACCGCAAAAAGTATTGAGTTTAATAAAATTCAGTTCGAGCAAATTGTTGGTAATAAAGATGCCAAACATTTTGCACGTAGATTAACAGAAAGAATGTTGAGTTACGATTTTGACGCGAAGAAAAATCCGTTTCAAGAATTGGGTGGTTTTATGCCAGTTTTTATGGGATATGGAATCCCGGGAACAGGAAAATCGATGTTAATTGCAGCGATTGCAACACGACTGAAAGAACACGCAGATCATTTAGACATTCCGTTTTTATTTCATCCAATGCCAGACACGTTAATCTCTACTTTTCAAGGAGGATCTGCAGAAAAAATGGTAGAATGGATGAAACCAATGCAAGATCCAACCAAATTGATTTTTGCACCTATTGATGATGCAGAGAACAATTTACAAGAAAGAACTACACAAGGCGTTTCGGCGGGTGTAAAAGAAGTTATTGGAGTTTTCTTACGATATACAGAAGGTGCTTACGCTGTAAACTATGGCAATTCTTCTATCGGTTTATTTACCAATTTGCCAGAAATGTTAGATAAAGCGGTAATTTCTCGTGTACAAGGAAGATTTAAAATTGATGGAGCAAGAACAGAACACGATTTTTTAGATCAGGATTATATTTGGTGGAAAAAGTTTGAAAAAACAATGCCCGATTTTGTGAATATGCAAGCCCCGTCTAATTACGAGTTTTTAAAAGATCAAGGATTGGCTAAAAGTATGGGAGAAATTTTGAGTTCTGTAGAAAAACCATCCGAAGAAAGAGTTTTAGAAGCGTATGATAGAGCAGAGAAAAATCATAGATCAAATGAGCATTTATTCTTTGCGATTTTATATAAAGAAATTCAGAAAATATTTCCATTCTTTTCATCAAGAGATGTACGTAATATTCAATCTGCAATATCATTACGATTAACAGATTTCGATTTAGAACAAGATTGGTTCGAAAATCCAGAAACGTATTTCAAAAAAGACTATCAAACAAAGTTTAACATGTTGCAAGAGTTGATGAAAAGTAATATGAAAGGTTTAAATTTCTCTGAAATTAGAAGGCAAGAAGTGGTGCGTTACTTAGATAATGTTGCTACCATTGCAGACACAGATTTTAAGAGAAAAGTAGATGCAAGAGTAAACCAAATGAATATTGATTTAGAAGCTAGAAAAACATTTGATAATGAGTAACAAGCGAATAAAAGATATAGAAAAGACATTACTGTCCGACAATTATTACACGTTAAATAAATTCAATTTTAAGTATCTAATGTCTGACGGACGTTGGGTAACCCAAATGCGAGAAGTGTATGAGCGTGGTCATGGAGCAGGAATTTTATTGTACAACACCACTAAAAAAACGGTGGTTTTAATTAAACAATTTAGAATGCCTACTTTTTTACATGATAACAAAGACGGTTTTATAGTTGAAATTCCTGCAGGTTTATTAGATGCCGATAATCCGGAGCAATGTATCATTAGAGAAACTGAAGAAGAAGTCGGAATTCGTTTAAAATCCGTAAATAAGATTTACGAAGGATATTCATCACCAGGAGTTTTAACAGAAAAAATGCACTTTTTTATTGGCGAATATACAGACGAAATGAAAGTGAGTGAAGGAGGAGGATTAGAAAGTGAAACAGAAGATATCGAGATTTTAGAAATTCCGTTTACAGAAGCAGTAAGAATGTTAAATGAAGGAGAAATTGTAGATACAAGAACTATTGTATTATTGCAATATGCTATTATTCATAAATTATTAGAGTAAATCTGTCATTCCTGTGTAGGCAGGAATCCATAATAAATAAAATAGATTCCTGTTTTTACAGGAATGACAAAAAGGAAAAATGCAAAAATTAATAAAAGCCAATTTATACAGAAGTGAATCCATTTCCGTTAGTGGAAAATTGGTAGAACGATATAATAAATGTCTCGTAAAACTCGGATTTACAAAAACTAAATTAACTTCTTTTTCTATAGACGGAGTAGGTTGGAGTCCGGAAATAGCAGAAGAAAAAGGAGAACCTTTTTACCTAAATAATGGTGAAGCAAATACGCATGCAATAATTATTACACCAAAGCAAAAAGGATTACCAGTTTACAATCCGTTTAATTCTTTTGATAGAGAATTGATGAAATTAGTGTTTAAACATCACGAAAAAACAATTAATGATATTACAAGAGATTCTGCAATTTGTGTAGAATTTGATCAAAAAATAGCTGTTTTTTACGAGCCTTTAGATATTTTAAGGTATAAAGAGATTATCATTAGATTTTATTTAATTGATAATCTAGAAAAAGCCAAAGAAGAACAACTAAAATTGGTAGCATTATTTAATAAAGAGTATAATTTTATTGATGAAGAGATTCATAAAAAACTAATACGTTCGGCTAAAAAATATGGAGATTTAAGAGAAAGAAACCTTACGATAGAAGAAATTACTTTTACCACAGATTCTTTTTATACAAAAGCTTTTGGTGGTATTTATTTATTAAGAGATTTAGTAACACCTGTGCTTATTTTCGAAAATGAAGCAACTTATAAAGAAGCCATAAAAGATACAACATACGATGTTTTAATGTATCATATTTCTCACTCAGAAATGATTGAAAAACTAATAAGTTATAATGTTCTCGAATTAGATTTAGAAGAGGAAACTACTAAAAAAAGATATAAGAGAATTCAGAAATTTATGTTTTCATCCTTTTTAAAGGAAACAGCGCACCCTGTAAAAGAAATTTTACAAGACGGAATTTTATTTAAAAGCTATTTGAATAAAATAGATATTTCATCAAGAAAAAAAGTGATGGGTTTAGAACGTTTTTTAGAAAAACAACAAATTTCAAAAAATACAAATCCAAAAGACCTTATTGATGAAGAAATGTATATTGCCTTGCACAAACCACATTCTTCATTAAAACCTAATCATCAAGATTTAATTTGGCATTTATTAGTTAATATTGCTCCGAAAGATGTGTTATTTTTGTATTGGTACGATAAAGAGCAGTTTTATACGCTTTTTAAAACGTTAGATGCATCTTTACAAGATTGGATAATAGAGACAGTTTGTAACAATTTTTAGAAAAAATAGACTAATTTTATATAGAACTTCAAATCAAAAATTATGACCATAGAAATTATCATATTTATCGCAGCAATTTTATTTGGAGTTGTCATTTTTTGGAGAGAATCTAGAGGGAATAAAATCTATCTATTTTTTAATAAAATAATGAATTCGAAAGAATTACAAATGAAAGATACAGACACAAAAGGATTTGTGTATCAACAGGGTTTTATATTAAGATTTGTTTATATCGCTGTTTTTTTTCTAGTGGGTATTTTAATTGTGCAATTTTTAATTCCGATAAATTATGCAACAATTTCATTGTTTGCGTCCATGATTTTCGGAACTTTGATAGGAACTTATATTGCAGGTGTAATTTTTAAATCATCAGAAATTATTGAGGAACAAACAGAATTTTTTGAAGAGAAATTAGATCAAGTTATAGAAAAAGGAAAAGATTTTGTAGAAGATTTTCATACAAAAGATAATAAGGAAGTTGAAGAAACAAAAGAAGTGCCTAAAGTAGCAGAGAAAAGTGCTAGAGAACGTTTAAAAGATAAAGGACTTTTATAAGTATTCAGTTTTCAGTGGCATTAATCAAAAAAATAGTAAAAAATTAATTAGAATAAAATAGTAAGTATGAGTAAGAAACTTTTAGCTTCAAACTTCATGCTTTAAACTTGTAGTTATGATTAAGAATTATTGGAATAAAGGAGCAAAGCAAAAGAAAAGAGTCATTCTATTTTTTATAATATTATTGGCTTTATTATTCTTTTTTAGAGACGATTATCAACCAGCATTAATATTTGTTAGAAAATTTATTTTCATAATTTTATTATGTTTTACTTTCTTGTATTTAGGCGTGCGAAGTTTTAGAAAATCTGCAAGTGTAGGGAAAAGAATCGGAATTTTATTTTTCTTATCTGTTTTTTTCGGAATCTTATATTATGTAGGTTGGAATTTAAAATTCTACGATTATATGAAAACGTATAACGTATTTAACGATTTAAATAAGATAGAAATTAACGAATTACCCTTAACACAAAACGAGAGAATTCAGCCATTAAGAAATATTTTTTCTATGGCAAATGAATCTGTAGGAGAAACCAAAGATGTTTCGTTGCCACATTTGGTAAGAGTTGATGGACATAATCAATGGACAATGGCGATTCAGCCTACCGAAAAATATTATTGGCAAGGATTAAAAGACAATACAGAAGAAGTGTTTTCTGTGTCGAGCACAACTCCTTTTCCTCGTTTTTCATCAGAAAATAGAATTCCGGTTACGTTTTCTATTGGAGAATCTTTAAAGTTTAGTAGAAATACGTACAATGCAGTTGTACAACGTTTAAACCCATGGATGTTGTTTAATTACGAGCCAAGTGATACCTATTATATGAAAAATGATAAAGGAGCTTGGGTAGAAGTGGTGAGTTTGATAAAATGGAAAGGATTCTTTTTTCCGTATCCAAGTTTTGGAGGTGTAATGGTCATTGACAATGGAGAACATGATATAAAAGATTATTTAGAAAGAATTACCATCGGAAAAGGAACTTATATTTCTCCCGATGAAATGAAAAATTATGCATATCTAACAAAACAAAATACGTTAGCAGAGAAAATATCTCGTTTGCAAGCAGAAAGTTTAAAGTTTTTGGCAGGTTTTTCTGATCCTTTACCTTGGAATATGGAAAGCGCGGTAAAAATTCCAACAGCTCCAAAAGATCAAAATGCACAACCTTATGTAACCGATTTCGATTTTTCAGACTCTAAAACAGATGCTTTTAGTGGTTTGTATCATTGGTTTGGTTTAGAGCCAGTAGGTAAGGAAAGAACCAGTTTAAGTTTTAGCGTGTTTATTCCTGCCGACGGAACCGATAAGCTATATTATTATGATCATGCATCAAAAAAACAAGGATATGCAGGTGTTTCTGCAATGCCTTTAAAAGTAAAAGAATCTAAAAAAGAATACGATTGGAGTTCTAATACTCCAGTAGAATTTAGACCTTATATTAAGAACATAGCTGGTAGAAAACGTATGTTTTTTCTAGGAACCGTTTCTACAATTAGTGATGATAACCCAGAACAATTTGATGGTTCTGCAACACCAGATTTAGCTTTGGTAGATAGTGAATACCGAGATGTAGTTTGGATTAACGCTAAAAAACCTAGTACTTGGAACGAAGAAATTTATAACCAATTAAATGAAGCTTGGAGAACGAGTGAAGGCGCTAATGTTTATTTTGAAAAAGAGAAAACAGTTTTAGAAAAAAATAAAGAAATTTTAGATTCTATTAAACTAATTTCTAAACAAGAAAAAAGTGTTTTAGAAATTCAACGTCTTCAAGAGCAAATAGATTCTATAAAAATTAATCAGTAATTAATTACTGATTAATTTTTAAAATCATTTTAATATCGCTTCTCTTGTATGGAGAATCTTTTTCTATAGGTACTTCTATAAAACCATGTTTTCTATAGATGTAAATTGCATTTTCTAATAATTTATTAGAATAAAGCTTTAAGAAATCTAAACCTTTCTCTTTAGAAAAAGTGATACAATGTTGTATTAATTGTTGCCCAATTTTATAACCTCTATAGTTTGGTGAAACAGCCATTTTTGTTAATTCAAAAGTTCCGTCTTCTATGGACATTAAAGCTACGGTGCCAACAATAGTGTCTTCTACTTTTGCAAAAAAGATAAAACCACCTTTATCAATAATATATTTTTCTGGTTTACTTAAAACTTCTTCGTCATAAGGTTCTACATAAAAATAGGTTTTTAACCACTCTATATTAAACTCATAAAAATAGGTTGCATATTCTTTTTGATAAGAAGTAATTTCTACTGATGCTACTTTTGTATTCATTTTTATATGTTGAATTATAGCTTTACTAAATCTGTTATCATCAAACTTTTTTTCTAAGATGTTTAAATGCTCATTTAAAGAATCAGAAGTTATTTTAGTGTATTGTTTCATAGTATACTCAATGCTATTCCATATAGGAGTTACATCTTCAGCTAGTTTTATGCCTTTTTTAGATAATTGAATCTTCTTCTTTCTCTTATCTAATTTGTCTTCGGATATTTTTATCAATCCTTTTTTTAATAACTTGTTTATTGATTGTGTTATGGCGGGTTGCGTTGTTTTTAAGCTATTTTTTATTTCACTATTATTTACGCCTTTGTTATTTTTTATAATTTTAAATACAGCAAAAAGATAAGGATCAAAGTCAATATTATAAGCATCGTAAACCCGTTGCGTTTCACGCATTATATATTCACTAACTCTTTTTAGTCTCGATCCAAGTGCTAAATTACCAAACCCAATTAATGCATCCATTAAATAAATATTTATATAAGTACTTATATAAATGTAGGTCTTATTTTTAAACTATAAAAATTTTAGTTGCATTTAATTAATTTGCCTAGAAAGTATATTCCATGGAATATATAAAATATTTTTACTATATTTGTATAGAATTTAAAACTATTAAATATGAAAACAACAAAAATTATATATTACGTTTCTACTGGTTTACTAACATTAATCATGCTTTTTTCTGCAGGCATGTATATTTTTAATCATGAAGCAGTGGCTAGTATGTTTACCAATTTTGGGTATCCAACATATATTATTTATCCGTATGCGGTAGCAAAATTATTAGGGCTAGTGGCGTTGTGGTTTGTAGCTAACAAAACAATAAAAGAGTGGGCATATGCAGGTTTTTTCTTTGCATTTATTTTTGCCTTTTTTGCACATATTATGATAAATGATGGGGAACAAGCCGCAGCCATAGCCGCAATGGTCTTTTTAATTACCTCTTATATTACTCATAAGAAAATAGCAAATGGCAAAGCTTAAGAAATCTGAAGTAGTTTTAACAAACAGAAACTATTTAGCAGAAGCAAAAACAAGAAATCATTTTTTAACAATGGATCAACCTGTTGCTTCTGGTGGTGATGATAGTGGCGCAACTCCGGTAGAATATTTATTAACAGCAATTGGCGGTTGTGTTGCTATGACATTAAGAACCTATGCAGAAAGAAGAGGTTGGGATATTGGAGAAATAACAGTAACTGTTACGCAACAACAAGATGAAAGTGGCAATTACTTAACCGAAAAAATATCCTTTGAAAAAGAGATAACGGAAGAGCAAAGAAAGAAATTGTTAGTATTTGCAGGTAAATGTCCTGTTGCTAAAATGATAAAAGGCGAAACAAAAATAGTTACGAGTATCCAATAGTTAAGATTGTAATTTAATAGTTTACTGAGACCATTACACAGTTAAACAATTACACAAATAAACATTTTTAAATTATGAAAAAAATATTAGCATTTGCAGGAAGTACAAGTTCAACTTCTATCAATAAAAAATTAGCAACATTTGCAGCAGAAAATTTAAAAGAGACAGAATTTGATGTCATCGATTTAAGAGATTTTACGTTGCCTATTTATAGTGAAGACGAAGAGAAAAATGGTTTTCCAGAAGATGCAACAAAGTTTAGTGCTTTGTTAGATAATTATGATGGTTTTATACTTTCTTTAGCAGAACACAATGGTTCTTATGCAGCAGCTTTTAAAAATATTTTTGATTGGAGCTCTAGAATAGAAGCAAATGTTTTTAGAGACAAACCTTTATTATTAATGGCAACTTCTCCAGGAGCAAGAGGTGGACAATCTGTATTAGAATCCGCAATTTCTAGATTTTCTAGACAAGGCGCAAAAGAATTAATTTCTTTTTCGTTACCAAGTTTTTACGATAATTTTAAAGAAGGTAAAATTGTTAATGAAGCACTTTTAACTGCTTTAAAAGAAGAAGTAAACAAGTTTGAAGAATCAGTAAATTAATAAATATGAAGATTGTATTATACGGTAAACAAGGACATGCGTACACCGTTACTTTTAAAAATTTTTTAAACTCAACAGATGAGCCTTATGTTTATAAAGACATTTCTAAAGATGCAGAAGCAAGAGAACACAGTAAAGAATTGTATAATGGTGTTGCTAAGTTTCCAACGTTGTTTGTAGATGATAAAGTCTATTTAACACCAACAACAGAAGAGTTTAATAAAATTATGCAAGATTTAAATTTAAGAGCTTAAGTTTTTATTTTGGGATTAAGAAAAGAGAATTAAGAGTGAAGAGTGAAGAGTGAAGAGTGAAGAGTGAAAAAAAATATTTTTTTGAGTTAATAAGTTTATTATAAAATCAATTATTTTAATTATTTTTTTTTAATTTTCGATTACTGATTACTGATTACTGATTACTGATTACTGATTACTGATTACTGATTACTGATTACTGATTACTGATTACTGATTACTGATTACTGATTACTGATTACTGATTACTGATTACTGATTACTGATTACTGATTACTGATTACTGATTACTGATTACTGATTACTGATTACTGATTACTGATTACTGATTACTGATTACTGATTACTGATTACTGATTACTGATTACTGATTACTGATTACTGATTACTGATTACTGATTACTGATTACTGATTACTGATTACTGAATACTGAAAGATGGGAGATATTTCTAAAGACATAAAATCTAATTTTAAAAGTAATAAATTAAAAGCTTTTATCAATATAAAATACACTGCAAATTGGATTAGCAGTAGAGAAAATGAGTTCTTTAAACCGTATGCTATTTCGCCACAACAGTATAATATTCTTAGAATTTTACGTGGTGCAAAAGACAGAATTAAAGTACAGATTGTAAAAGATAGAATGATAGAAAGAGCGCCAAATGCAACTCGTTTAATGGATAAGCTCTACGATAAAAACTTAATTGAAAGAGAGCGTTGCGAAGAAGATAGAAGAGTAGTATATGTTAGAATAACAAAGTTGGGTTTAGAATTATTAACAAATATCGATGAAAATAAAACGTTGTCTTTTTTAGATAATCTTACCGATGAAGAAGCTTTAACATTAAGTAATTTGTTAGATAAATTACGCTAAAAAAAAATTACACTTATATTTTCCATGGAAAATATTTAAAATAGCTAAAAATTAATATTCCAGAAAACCATTAACCTTTAATGTATGTATTAGTGGGAGATATTTTAGTAGTAATCTGCTATTTTAATCAAGGGAAAATATGAGGTATTTATTAGGGCGTTCCCTAAAAAGGTCGGGCTTTACACTATATCTTTTTGTGAAAAACAAAAAGGATGCCGTTTCAATCCCTAACGCAAAAAAAAACAACAGATAATAACAAGATACTTTAAGGTTTTTTAAAAATAAAATCATGAAAAAAATACTTCACAAATCAGCAACAAGAGGATATGCAAACCATGGTTGGTTAAAATCTCATCACACATTTAGCTTTGCAAATTATCAAAATCCAGAAAGAATGAATTTTGGTATGTTACGTGTTTTAAACGATGATGTTGTACAACCAAAAATGGGGTTTGGCACACATCCTCATAAAAATATGGAAATTATTTCTATACCCATTTCAGGAAGCTTATCTCACAAAGATAGTATGGAAAATAAACGATCAATAGAAGTTGGAGAAGTACAAGTAATGAGTGCCGGAACCGGTATAACTCATTCAGAATTTAATGATAGTAAAACAGATGAAGTTAATTTTTTACAACTTTGGATTATTCCTGAAGCAGAAAGTGTAACCCCGTATTACAATCAAAAAATGTTTGATGAAGCCGGACGAAAAAATAAATTTCAAGTATTAGTTTCTCCAAAAAACAAGCTAGTAGAAGATTCTTTACCTATAAACCAGCAGTGTTATATCTCTATGGTAGATTTAGATAAAGATACAGAAATAGAATATCAACCAAAAAATGGAGCCTATTTTTTCTTAATTGAAGGAGAAGTTATTGTAGCAGATGAGCTTTTAGAAAAAAAAGATGCAGTAGGAATAACAGAAGCAAACAACGTTTCTATTAAGGCAAACAAACAAAGTAAATTATTGATTGTTGACGTTCCTATGATATAATCTACCTGCAAGGTTTCAAAAACCTTTTAGGTATAATTATTAAATGTTCTAAATAACGTGAGTTCGAGCTAATCAATCGCAATATTCGGTAACATATTCGGGATTTTTATAGAAGGTTTTTTAGGTAAAAAAGAATATGCAATTAATCCAGAGATCATATTTGTTATGAAATTATCAAAAGATCTATGTCTAGAATGTTCAATTTGGCAAGTGTTTTTTAGTACATCATTTACTGTTTCGATGATTGCTCTTTTTCTTAGGATAACTTTATCCATATAGTCCATTGCTTTCTTTTTCATGTTTTTTCGAACTTTAGTTATTAAATGAATTCCGTCTACAAAAAGTCTTTCAAATAAATCTTTCCCAATATATCCTTTGTCTCCAAAAATTTTTCCAAATAATTTGTCGTGAAACTTCTTTTGTTTGAGAGGGAATCTGTCATCTACATTGGCTGGAGTGAACATAAAATCAATAATTTCTCCTTTGTCATTGCAGACAATATGTAGTTTAAATCCAAAATACCACCCCATAGTTCCATAGCTTTTTTTGGCAATATCTTTAAATACTTTATGTTGTTTTTCTCTTTTATAGTGACATACTTTTAAAGGAGTAGAATCAATAAAAGAGATACCTGTGCAATCGCCTAAACAATACATTTTCATAAAAACGGCTAAAGGTTGTGTAACCTTTTTTTGAAGTTCTACAAATCTATTATAAGAAACACAATCTGGAAACAGATCTTGTCTGTATTTACAAATATGGTTTAAGTAAAAGTGTTTAAGGTTTCGGTAAGACTTTAGGTGAAATATAACAAGTATGGTCATCACTTCACTATCAGACATTTTGAACTTTCTATTACGTTTTTTAGTTGTTGAACCATCAGAAATGCTGTTTTTATTAAGAATTAAGTTAAATTCTTTCATAAAATCATCTAAAGAACAGAAAATTTCTATAATTTTACTATCAGAAATCATAAGCAGGATATTTATTAATATATTAGAATTCAGTACTTTAATATACTAAATATTCTGCTTTTTTTATAGGTTTAATTAAAATTTCTTACATCGAACTCACGTTAAATACCTACAGGGTTAAAAAAAAGACCTTGCAAGAAAAGCCAAAGAATCAAATTCTTTGGCTTTTTCTTTTCAAAAAATAAACATATCTTGCAAAGTATTATGCATGCATAGTAAATTGAAAAAGTTTTTTTGTAGGGCTGCTACAAATTTCAGTTAAAATTTGCATTCCCGTGAAAACGGGAATCTAACTAGATTTTTTTTTAATCAGAATAAAATAATAAGATGAGTAAATATAAACACATTTTTGAACCATTAGATTTAGGATTCACAACTTTAAAAAACAGAATTCTAATGGGTTCTATGCACACTGGTTTAGAAGAAGAAAAAAACGGATTAGATAGAATTGCAGCATATTATGCCGAAAGAGCAAAAGGTGGAGTAGGGTTAATTGTTACTGGAGGAATATCTCCAAACGTACAAGGCTGGACAGGGCCTTTCTCGTCTAGAATGTCTACAGAAAAACATGCAAAACAACATCAAAAAATAACAGCAGCAGTGCATAAAGAAGGTGGTAAAATTTGTATGCAAATATTACACTCAGGTCGTTATGGCTATCATCCGTTTAGTGTTGCTCCATCAAAAATAAAATCGCCAATAACACCTTTTAAACCATTTAAATTAACAAAATCTGGAATTAAGAGAACCATTAGAGATTTTGTAAACTCAGCAGAACTATCTCATTTAGCTGGTTATGATGGTATAGAAATTATGGGTTCAGAAGGGTATTTAATCAATCAGTTTATAGCCAAAAGAACCAATAAAAGAACAGATGATTGGGGAGGAGATTATGAAAACAGAATGCGTTTGCCTATAGAAATTGTGAGACAAATTAGGGAATCTGTTGGTGAAGAATTTATTATTATCTACAGACTATCAATGTTAGATTTGGTAGAAAATGGAAGTTCTTGGCAAGAAGTTGTTCAATTGGGAAAAGAAATAGAAAAAGCTGGCGCAACAATTATTAATACAGGTATTGGTTGGCACGAAGCTAGAATACCAACTATTTCTACATCAGTTCCTAGAGCTGCATTTACGTGGGTAACCAAAAAAATGAAAGAAGAATTGTCAATTCCATTGATTACTTCTAACAGAATAAATATGCCAGAAACGGCAGAAAAAATATTAGCAGAAGGAGATGCAGATATGGTTTCTATGGCGCGTCCTTTTTTAGCAGATCCAGAATGGGTAAATAAAGCTAAAGCTAATAAAAGTGATGAAATAAATACGTGTATTGGTTGCAATCAGGCGTGTTTAGATCATGTTTTTCAACAGAAAGTAGCCAGCTGTTTGGTTAACCCTAGAGCTTGTCATGAAACAGAATTGGTGTATTCTAAAACAACAAACCCCAAAAAAATAGCGGTAATTGGAGCAGGACCAGCAGGGTTAGCAGCGGCAACAATTGCAGCACAAAGAGGTCATGTTGTTACGTTGTTTGATGCTGATAAAGAAATAGGTGGTCAGTTTAACATCGCAAAACAGATTCCTGGTAAAGAAGAGTTTTATGAAACGCTGCGTTATTTTAAAAAACAAATAGAATTACATAATGTAACGGTAAAATTAAATACAAGAGTTGCTACAGACAATTTATTAAAATCTGATTTTAACGAAATTGTAATTGCAACCGGAATTAAACCAAGATCATTAAAAATAGAAGGCATTGAGCACCCAAAAGTATTGAGTTATATTGATGTGTTAAAATTAAAAAAACCAGTAGGAAAACGTGTTGCTGTAATTGGAGCAGGAGGAATTGGTTTTGATGTTTCTGAGTATTTAACGCATGAAGGCGAATCTACATCATTAAATATTGACGCTTGGTTAAAAGAATGGGGTATTGATAAATCTTTAGAAGCAAGAGCAGGAATTGAAGCTGTAAAACCAGAATTTCATCCGTCGCCAAGAGAAGTTTTTATGTTTAAAAGAAGTAAAGGGAAATTTGGTGGTAATCTAGGTAAAACAACTGGTTGGATTCATAGATCTACTTTAAAGAAAAAGAAAGTCCAATTTATTGGTGAAGTTTCTTACACAAAAATTGATGACAAAGGTTTGCATTATACTCAAAATGAAGAAGCAAAAATTTTAGAAGTAGATAACATTGTTATCTGTGCTGGTCAAGTTCCTTTTAAAGAATTGTATCAACCATTATTAGATGCGGGCAAAAACGTACATGTTATTGGAGGCGCAGATTTTGCAAGCGAATTAGATGCAAAAAGAGCTATAAATCAGGGGGCAAGATTAGCCGCTAGTCTTTAATAGAAAAGAATATGTAAGTTAAGGTTATTGTTCTCAAAAAATAAAAGTGCAAGTTTTTTAGGTAGTTAGCATCTAAATAAGAAGTACATATTTAAAAACAATATTCATAATGAAGAAAATACTTTTAATTGTAATCCTTTTTTTAACGTTTAATATAGCAGCACAGCGTTCTAGAGGTGGAGGAAGACAACAATCACAAAACCCCGAATTAAATCAAACAAAAGAGGTAAAAAAACTGACGGCAAAAGATATTGCTGGTATTTTTTATTATGATGTTGATAAGGTGATAAAGAAAGTTAAGCTTAAAGATGATGACAAACAATATACAGTAACCAAAGCTTTAAGAAATTATAATTTTAAAATAAAAGAAATTTTATTCTTAAATGCTACAAAATTTTCGGACTTAGACCTTTTAATGAACTCAATCTCTAAAGGTAAAGATAATGAGAATAGTAGAAATATTAGAGAAAAGGTTAGAAAGGTTATTCGTCCAATAAAAGATAGCGTTCATAAAAATGAAAAAGAACTCAATGAAATTTTAAAAGGTATCTTATCAGAAAAACAAGATAAGAAGTGGTTAAAATATCAAAAAAATATAATAGAAAGTTTACAACCTAAAAGACCTCAAAATAATAATTCAGAAAGGCCTAATAGAGGTGGAGGTAGAAGACAGTAAATGAATTAATTCCTATGTTATCATAGGAATTTCTTATTTTAATAATTATTATAGTACATTTAGAAAAAATAAAAATAATCTATGAAATCATTTTCTGTAGAAGAAATAGCATCACTTGTAAAAGGTGAATTAGTTGGTAATTGTAAAGATATTATTAATGCTCCGGCGCAAATAGAAAGTGCAATTAAAGGAAATGTAACCTTTATAGGGAGTTCTAAATATGCACGTTTATGGGAAAAATCAAACGCTAGTTTAGCAATTGTTTATGATGGAATAAAAATTTTACCCGGAGAAGGAAAAGCATTTATTAAAGTAAAAAATGCAGATTTGGCAATGGCTGTTTTGTTGGAGGCTTTTGAACCAGAGCCACCTTATTTTGAAACAGATATTCATTCTACAGCAGTGATAGATAAAACGGTAAAGTTAGGAAATGGATGTAAAATTGGTGCCAATTCTTATATCGGAAAAAATGTAGTTTTAGGTGATAATGTAACAGTTTATCCTAATGTTTCTATTTTTGATGATACTACAATTGGAAACGAAACCGTTATTTGGTCTGGTACTGTTATTAGAGAACGCAGTAAAATAGGGAGTCATTGTATTTTTCATATCAATGTTAGTATTGGAGCAGATGGTTTTGGTTATAGACCAAGTTCAGATGGTAGAGGTTTAGTAAAAATAATACATATTGGAAATGTAGTTATAGGAAATGCTGTAGAAATTGGCGCAAATTCTTGTGTAGATCGTGGTAAATTTAGTTCTACTATTTTAGGAGATGGTTGCAAGATAGATAATTTAGTGCAAATAGGTCATAATTCTGTATTAGGAAGATGTTGTATCATGGCAGGACACAGTGGTTTAGCGGGTTCTGTAACTTTAGGAGATGGTGTAATTATTGGCGGAAGCGCTTCTATAAAAGATCATGTAACAATACATTCTGGTGCTAAAGTTGGTGCAGGTTCTGGGGTTATTAGTGATGTAGCGGCAGGAGAATCAGTAGTTGGTTATCCGGCTTGTAATTCTAGAGAAAAAATGAAACAGTGGGTGGCTTTGCGTAAACTAGCAAGAAACTAAGCATTTAATGCTACTTACTTTATAATATACCCATTTTAAAGGATTTTTACTAAAGCCTATAATTGGGCAATACCAAATAATTACCGATATTTGCCAATCAAACTAACGAATTACGAATTATGGGAATGAATAAAAATACGGTATTAGGATGGGCAACCATGTTAATGCTTTTAATGGGGATTATTCTAATTTTAATGGGAGCTTATAGATACGAAGATGTTGCTGGTTGGGGTTTTGCAACTGTAGGTATTGGTTTCTTTTGTATTGCATGGGTTTTTAATGCCTTAAAAGGAAGAGTATAAAATAGTAAACAGTCTCAGTTTACAGTAGTAGTTTTAGTTTTTAAGCAATTGTTTAAAAACTTTTAATTTTTCAAATTTTTTAATATATAATACAATGAGCGACGATAAGAAAGTAATCTTTTCGATGAATAAGTTGTCTAAAACTTATAAATCTACAGGAAAGCAAGTTTTAAAAGATATTTACTTAAGCTTCTTTTATGGAGCAAAAATTGGTATTCTTGGTTTAAATGGATCAGGAAAATCAACTTTATTAAAAATTATAGCAGGTGTAGAGAAGAATTTTCAAGGTGATGTAACTTTTGCGCCAGGATATAAAGTAGGGTACTTAGAACAAGAGCCACAATTAGATCCAGAAAAGACAGTTTTAGAAGTTGTAAAAGAAGGAGTTGCAGAAACAGTTGCAATTTTAGATGAGTACAATAAAATAAACGATATGTTTGGTTTAGAAGAAGTTTATTCTGATGCAGATAAGATGGATAAACTAATGGCGCAACAAGCAGTATTGCAAGATAAAATTGATGCTGCTAATGCGTGGGAATTAGATACCAAATTAGAAATAGCAATGGATGCTTTAAGAACTCCAGATTCTGACAAGAAAATTGGTGTACTTTCTGGTGGAGAAAAAAGACGTGTTGCTTTATGTAGATTATTATTACAAGAACCAGAAATTTTATTATTAGATGAGCCTACCAATCACTTGGATGCAGAATCTGTACACTGGTTAGAGCACCATTTAGCACAATATAAAGGAACCGTAATTGCTGTAACGCATGATAGATATTTCTTAGATAATGTTGCTGGTTGGATTCTTGAATTAGATAGAGGAGAAGGAATTCCTTGGAAAGGTAATTATGCTGCTTGGTTAGATCAAAAATCTAAGAGAATGGCACAAGAAAGCAAAACAGCTTCTAAACACCAGAAAACGTTAGAAAGAGAATTAGATTGGGTTCGTCAAGGAGCAAAAGGTCGTCAAACAAAGCAAAAAGCGCGTTTGAAGAATTATGACAAATTGATGAGTCAAGATCAGAAGCAAACAGACGAAAAATTAGAAATATACATTCCTAATGGTCCACGTTTAGGAACAAATGTTATTGAAGCTACTGGTGTTTCTAAAGCTTTTGGAGAAAAATTATTATATGATAATTTAGAATTTAATCTTCCGCAAGCGGGAATTGTTGGTATTATTGGTCCCAATGGAGCTGGTAAAACCACTATTTTTAAAATGATTATGGGAGAAGAAATTCCTGATGGTGGAAGCTTTAATGTAGGTGAAACTGCTAAAATTGCTTATGTAGATCAAGCACATTCAGATATTGACCCAGAGAAAACAATTTGGGAAAACTTTTCTGACGGACAAGATTTAGTAATGATGGGAGGTAAGCAAGTAAATTCTCGTGCGTATTTAAGTCGTTTTAATTTCTCTGGAAGTGAGCAAAACAAAAAAGTAAATACACTTTCTGGTGGAGAGCGTAACCGTTTGCATTTAGCAATGACTTTAAAGGAAGAAGGAAACGTGTTGTTATTAGATGAGCCAACAAATGACTTGGATGTAAATACATTAAGAGCATTAGAAGAAGGTTTAGATAACTTTGCTGGTTGTGCAGTAGTTATTAGTCACGATAGATGGTTTTTAGATAGAGTTTGTACACACATTTTAGCTTTTGAAGGGAATAGTGAAGTCTATTTCTTTGAAGGGGGTTTTTCTGAGTATGAAGAAAATAAAAAGAAACGTTTAGGTGGAGATTTAATGCCAAAACGTATTAAATATAGAAAGTTAATTAGATAATTTTCTCTAAATTATATTTTACAAAAAGCAGCTAATTTTATTAGCTGCTTTTTTAGTTTAAAATAGTTTTATCTGCTTTTTCTGTGAATACATATTTATTGATGATATATTCTGTAATAGGATCTAATTCTTTTAATGTTTCTGGATGAACTCCCCTTTGTGTAAAGTATTCCATTTTTCTTTTAGATGATTTTCCATACCAAATTTGAGGCTTTCCATTTTTAAAAAAAGGTGTTTCTTTAGTAACTTCAATTTTTTTAAAATTTTCAATATCAATTTTATATAAAGAATTATCTACTGACTTTTTTAGAGAACAAGTACTTTTTTCAAAATGAGTTTCTTTCCAGATAATACACGTTTCAGAATTATTTGTATTGCTTTTAACTAAGGAAAATAGTAATAAAGTAGAGAGTAAACTTACGCCAATAACAACCGTATTTTTATGTTTTTTTAGAAATGATTGTTTTTCAATTTTTTTAGGAATAATAGTTGTTTTCTTTTCATTATTTTCTGTTGTTAATTCTTTTTTAGTTAGATATTCTTCAAAGCTACTGTAGCCTAAATATTGAGCCATAAAATCTAAAAGATATTTATTGGGCTCCTTAACAATTACCTGTTCTCTGTCTTCAATATATTTATTATACAGGCGAGTTGCCTTTCTTATACTGATGTAGTTTTTATCTGCAGGTGTTACTTCTTGTAATTCTTCTACCCAGAAAGTAGCTTGGGCATTTTTGTTTTTCTTTATTTCTTTTTTTTCAATCTCATTGAAAAAATCAGTCAAAAGGGCTTTAATCATTGTTGGTTGTTTGGTTGTCTAAAAATAGACAATTTATTGTTGGTTTTAAACTGTCTAAACCTTGGTTACCGATAGTTTTTCTTCTCTTTAGATATTTGCAGAAGAAATAATTTTCTAAAAAAAGAAAGAGAGTTATTACTAAAAAAACAGAATGAACTAGCGGTGTTTTTTTATTGGGAAAACAAAAGAATAACGCTATTTCAATCTACAACTTCCCGCAAAAGAGGCGCGCGACTCTTTTAAATTTTAATGTGTTGCTAATCATAAAAAGCTGAATTCTAAAATTCGGAGGCAACACTATTGTTTAATTTTTAAAGGAAAGTAACATGAAAAAGGTATGTTTAGTATTTGCTATATTGCTAGTAAACAGTGTTTTTACATCTTGTACAGATTTAGATGAAAACTTAGAAAAGGAATCTATAAAATTAGAGGTTTCTGCAACAGGAGGAGAAGATGGACAAGATCCTGTAGAGGAAGAAGATCCTTTAAAGGATGATTAATATTTCTAAATATTTATAGTATTTTAGAGGAATGAAACAAGTAAAAGTTGCATTCCTCTTTTTTCTTTTATTAGCTTTTTTATCTTGTGAAAAAGAAGTTGAAAAAGAAAAGAGTTTAAGTAAGGAATCTAAAATAAAGGTATTATTAAAAACCCCTAACTATAAAAAATTAGATAATGTAGAGAAGCTTAAGTTTTCAAAAAAGATAGCTAAAGAAATGAAATTAGAGGTTTCAGATACGTATTTAATCTATAACAATATTAGCTATTTATATGGTAAGTTACCTAAAATTGATAGTGCAATTGTTTTCTCAAAAAAAATGTTAAACCTACCTAATGTTTTAGAAAGCGATGAATTACAGGGAAAAGTTTTTTTTAAACTTGGTAATTATTTTAATAGAATTAATTTAAAGGATAGTGCTTATTTTTATTATTCTAATTCTAAAAAATATTTCTTAAAAACTAAAGATAGTGTTTATATAAGTAATGCTTTAATCAATTTAGCCATTTTAGAGTCAGATTTTGGTAGTTATTCTAGTAGTGATTCTACTGCTGTGCAAGCTTTAAAATTTTTAAAAAGTAATAACGCAAGCCTTAAAGCAAAAGTATTTAATTGCATGGCTATAAATTCTAAGAAACAGTCTTTATATAAAGAAGCAATTTCTTATTACAATAAAAGTATTCTTATTTCGAAGAGTAAAAGTTCTAAAATTATTTATAAAAACAACGTTGCTAATGTTTTTAAGGAGCAAAAGAAATATTCTAAGTCAATTTTAATTCTAGAAGACTTATTAAAAGATACCATTACACATCAGAAAACAAAAGCCAGAATTATTGATAATTTAGCACATACTAAGTGGTTAAATGATGTAAGTAGTGCTATATTAAAAGAGTTGTTATTAGCAAAATCAATCAGAATTACAGAAAAAGATAATTATGGCTTAATTGCTAGTTATAGCCATTTATCAGAGTTCTTCAATAAAAAAGACAATACTAAATCATTGTTTTATGCGAATGAAATGTATAAAATAGCTAAGCAAGAAAAAAGTTTACAAGACTTATTAGAAGCTATAGATAAAATTGTCAACTTTCAATCACCTCAAAAATCTATTAAGTATTATAAAGAAAGTATTAGATTAAGAGATAGTTTGCAAGAAGCAGAAACAAAGCGTCAATATAAATTTGCTAAGATTAAATACAATTATGAAGAAGAAGAAAAACAAAAACAAAAATTTAAAACACTAGCTACCGAAAATAAGTTAGTTGCAGAACAAGAATATAGTGATAAGAAAAATATTTTTATTCTTGGTATTCTATTAACATCCGGGTTGTTAATTTTAATTTATAGAAGAAAATATCAATACAAAAAAAGAATTTTACAAGAGAGTTATAATACGGAAACAAGAATTGCTAAGAAGTTACATGACGAATTGGGGAATGATATTTTTAATACGCTTGTTAAGGTGCAAAACCCTAAGATAGAAACAGTCGAAATTATAAACGATTTAGATAAAATATACCTTCAAACTCGGGCAATTTCTCACGAGAATGATTCAATTGAAACGGGTGCCGATTTTGAAAATTATTTTAGAGAATTAGTAGCTGGGTATAATTCTAATACCTCTAAAATTATCTTAAAAGATTTATCTACTTTAGATCTTAATAATTTAAAGAAAGAGAAACAGATTGTAATATATAGAGTTTTTAATGAGTTGTTTGTTAACATGAAAAAGCATAGTAAAGCGAGTATAGTTGTTTTAGCTTGCAAGAAAACAAACCACAATATAGAAATGAACTATACTGATAATGGAGTAGGCTTTAAAGAGAATACTATTATTTTTAAAAATGGACTTAAAAATATGGAAACCCGTATAAAAACTATTAATGGAAGCATTAATTTTGAAAATAAGCCCAACAAAGGTTTAAAAGTTAATATCCATTTTAAAAATTAAAAATGATAGAAAAAATTTTAGTTGTAGAAGATTTTGATGTTATTAATAGCGGAATTAAAATAGCTTTAGATGAACTGAAGATAAAGGAGGTAGATTTTATTTCTTATTGTGACGAAGCTTTCTTAAAAATTAAAAACGCCAATCTAAATGGTGTACCTTATGATTTAATTATTTCTGATTTATCTTTTAAGAATGATGGCACACCACAAGAATTAAAATCGGGAGATGAGCTCATCGAAAAAATAAGAAAAGAATTTCTTGATTTAAAAATTATTGTTTTTTCTGTTGAAGATAAATCATATAGAATTCAGAATTTATATAAGAATTTAAAAATTCAAGGATATGTTTGGAAGAGTAGAAACGGATTAAAAGAATTAAAAAATGCTATTGATTCAGTGTCTAACTCAGTTCAATTTTATATTTCACCTGATTTAAATATTGAAATTCACCCTAAAAAAGCAATTGAAATTACAGATTTCGATATTTATCTAATAGACTGTTTGTCTAAAGGACTCGTACAGGAAGCTATTAGTAAAAAATTAAAAGAAAAAGGAATGTCTCCTTCTAGTATAAGTGCAATTGAAAAAAGATTAAAGTTTTTAAAAGAACATTTTAATGCGAATAATCCAGCGCATTTGGTTGCTATTGCTAAAGATTTCGGACTTATCTAAAACTTTTTTAGCATAAATTATTTAGGTTACGGAAACCCGTAATATTTTGTGGTTTTTTAGGTTTAGTTTTGAAGTAATAATTTCGGGAAGAAACTATGGAAAAAGAAAAGTGAATATTTAAACCTTACGAATTTCCGTAAGGTTTTTTTTTAGAATAAATAATAAAGCTTTTTTTACTTTAATATTAATTCTTGTGAGCTTAGCTTTAAAAGCTCAGAAAATTTAAATAATGTATTTTTGATTGATATAAAATAATTATGAAAAAACTATTTTTAAGCCTTAGCCTTTTTACTTTCTTAACTGCTTTTCAAACTAAAGAAATAGAAGTTTTTATTTGTACTACAAAATCAAGTAAAACCTTTCATTTAAAAAAAGACTGCAGTGGTGTAAAAAAATGTAAATCTAAGATTAAAAAAATCAGCAAAGAAAAGGCTGAAAATATTGGAAGGGTTTTGTGTAAATTAGAAACAAAAAAATCTCGTTAAAATATTTTAAACATAAAAAAGCCTCATTTCTATAAAGAAATGAGGCTTTTAACTTCTCCTTTTTCTATCACAATGAATTTGTTAACTGTTATTTACATTTAAATAAATATAGTGCAAGTTAAAAAAAAACTTCTGGTAGTGTACGCGTATAAATACCTGTTTTTTAATTTCTTCTATTACTTGTAGGTCTTTTTACTTTTTTTGTTTTATCAACAGTACTTTTAGTTGTAGGTTTTCTACTAGAACTACTGTTCGAGTTTCTTTTTTCTGAAGTTCTTTTACCTTTAATCACCTTAGTAGGTCTTTTAGTTGAGGTGTTGTTACTTCTTCTATCTATTGTCTTGTTTTTTTTATTTACAGTAGTAGGCCTTCTATAAGTGGTATTATCTGTTCTTTTTCCTGTTAATGTTTTTCTCTTTGTGTTTGTTGTACTAGGTCTTCTATACGTTGTAATACTTCTTCTTGCAGTTGGTTTTTTATGTAAAATAGTAGCAACTGCCTTTTTTCTTCTTACTATTTTACTTCTGTTGCCAATTTTAGCATGCGGATTTGCTCTATAGTAATAATAGTTTTTGTCTTCTCTAATTTTAGAATAATTTCTAGAAAAATCTCTGTGAGAAAAATAAGAATTATTATAGTCAAAAACATCACCAATATTAAGATTAATTCTAAGACCGTTATAGCTGTAATAATTGTCTTTTACATTTCCGTAAAAATTAGGATTTCCCCAAGCATCATATCTCACTTTTAAACGACCAACATCCGTTAATTTACCTCTATGGTATCTCATATAAACGTTTCCAATTCTGGTTACATTTCCGTAGTTATCATAGTTTACAGAAGAGTTTCCAATTCTTTCAATTCTACCTCTGTAATCTCTAAAAATGCGTATGTTAGTTTCTCTTCTTACACGATTTCCGTTGTAATCATAATAAGAATCATTATAATGTGTATTAAAATCAAATTCACCATTGGTAAAAATATAAAACTCAACACCACGTTCTTCAAAATTTACTGAGTTTTCGTATGCGTAATTATATCCAATGCTGTTTGGTAATTTTTTGCTGTTTGTTGCTTCGACTGTTGACGTTATTAGGAACAATCCTAATACTATAAGTAAACCTTTTTTCATAATATATGGTTTTAGGGTTTTGCCTACTCTAATATACTTTTCGGCTATCGTATTTGATTAAGATATATTCAAACAACGTGCCATAAAATTAAAAGAATGCTATATTAGTTTGTGATAAATAAAATAATTAGTTTTATTTACCTGATTATTAGTTAGTTAAAAATATTTTAGCATTAATAGTTAAGAACTCGTAAATTTGATGCTGTTTTAACGACCTAAAGTACCAAACAGATAATTTATGATTGAAGCTATTGAGCAAAATTTACAAAGAGGAATTCAACTATTAAAAAATATTTCTGACGAACAATATTCAAACAAAACAGTAGCACCTTACAATTCGAGTATTGGTTGCCACATGCGTCATGTTTTAGATGTTTTTTCTTGTCTTTTAAAAGGACTTGATTCTAAATGTGTCGATTTTTCTATAAGAGAACGAAATGAATGTGCAGAAAAAGAAACACGTGTAGGAATCCAATACTTTGAATCTGTAATTCATCAACTTAAAAAAATTAAGGAAGAAGATTTTAATACCGTTATTAAAGTTTCTGACGATATGGGCTTGGGTAAAGTAACAGCTAATTATACGCTGGCTGCAGTGTTAATGCAAGCACAAAGCCATGCAACGCATCATTATGCAAGTATTGGGTATCTTATTTATCAATTAGATATCGAGTTACCAAATGCAGATTTTGGTTACAACCCAACTACGCCTAAAAAAGGGATGTGTTTAAAGAATTAATAAAGCCTTTTTAAATGGTATGTTTTATCTTTTTGTTGAATAAAAACTTCTTTACAGTTTGTAGGATGCATAAATTGATGTGCTGTTAACGGATTAAAACATGTTTTATTAATAGAGAATATATCTTCAAAATCTTTTTTGCCATCCGCAGTATATCTCGTAATTCTATATTTTGTAGTATTTATTTGTTCTTCTACTTTAAACCAAGCACCACTTCCAATTCCGCCTAACCAAGTTCCGTTTTTAAGTTCAAAAACCTTTTTATTTGGCAGTTCTGTACCAATTAAATTAGGCTCTCCTTCAAATTTATTTAAAAAGGAAGTTCTATATTCTTTAATAATAGATCTGTTCTTATAGGTTGTAATTTCTTGTTTGTAGATGTTATAAATAATATTGTTTGTATTGCCTTTAATTACGTTTCCTATTGGACTTGGCGTTAATAAGTTAGACTTTTTTAACAGCTTATTAATTTTTCTATTTGTGGATGATTCAATAATAGTATCCGTTACAAATCTCGCACAATTGGTGCCATTTTTAATAAAAGCGCCATAAGGAATTTCCTTTTCATCAATTAATTTATGAATATAGTTATAAGCCTTGTTAAAGTCAATTTCAGTGTGAATACTAGCAACCAATCTACCATCTCCATGCGTTTTTTCTGGATGGTTTTCTATCCAAAGTAAAATTTCTTTAAGGTTGATTAAATTTCCTTTCTCAAATTTTGCTTTTATAGAAATAGCAACATCTGGATCTATTTCTTTAGACCGAACCCTACCATTTCCGTAGCTTGTAATATAGCGTCCAAAATCAAAATAATTAATTTCAGAACTCTCTTTTTTAATCAATAATAAAGCAGCATGACCAGCTTGTACCGCATGTTTTCCGCCAATACCAATCATAGGCCAAAAGTTACTTAAGGTTTCCCAATAAGCGGGTCTTACAATAGTGTCTGGGTAGGATAGAATTACTATAATTCCGTCGGTAGTTTGTATGCTCATTAATTATTAAAGATAGCTTTTAGTAAAATGTTAAAGGTTTTAAAAGCGAAGTAAATAGTAAAAATAATTAAAATAGCTGCAAACACTAAAAGTAGATATGATATATACTCTTGTGGTGTATCTTTAAACTTTTTTAAAGCCTTAAACCCCATTGTAAGTGTTATAGGCGAAGCAATAAAAAGAAAAATTAAAAGACCTAAATACTTTAAACCTTTTCCTAATAAATCTAAATTAGTACTCATTTTTTATAGTTTGTAATTGCGTTTCTAACATTACCGAATTTAACTAACAACTCACTTGCTTCAGATACGTCGATATTTAATTCTTTAGCTAACATTTTTTGTCCTCTTTCTACTAATTTCTTATTAGAAAGCTGCATGTCTACCATTTTATTGCCTTTAATTTTTCCTAATTGAATCATTGTAGCGGTAGAAAGCATGTTTAAAACTAGCTTTTGTGCTGTTCCTGCTTTCATTCTAGAGCTTCCTGTAACAAATTCTGGTCCCACAACAACTTCTATTGGAAATTGAGAAACCTGCCCTAAAGGACTGTTTTTATTGCAAGCAATACAACCTGTAATAATGTTGTTTTTATTACATTCTTCTAAAGCTGCAATAACATACGGCGTTGTGCCCGATGCAGCAATACCCACAACAACATCTTTATTAGTAATATTATGTTTTTGCAAATCTAGCCAACCTTGGTTGGTAGAATCTTCTGCAAATTCAACGGCTTTTCTAATAGCAATATCTCCACCTGCAATAATAGCCACAACAAGTTCATGCGGTACGCCAAAAGTTGGCGGACATTCAGAGGCATCTACAACACCTAATCTACCAGAAGTACCAGCTCCTAAATAAAACAATCTTCCGCCATTTTGTAATTTTATTACAAGCTGTTTTGTTAAAGCCTCAATTTGTGGTAAAGCCTTTTCTACTGCAAAAGGCACTGTTTTATCTTCGTTATTAATGTTGCTTAATAATTCTTTTACAGTCATTTTTTCTAAATGATTGTAGTTAGAATCTTGCTCTGTTGTTCTTATAAAAGTCATTGTCCAAAAATACAGAATTCTAGTTTATACTCAATTATTTTTGGGCGTTTTAACGGGCTTTACACTGTATCTTTTTCTTCTGTTCTCGATACAAATTTTTCATTCTTCAAAATTCACTCGAACTGACAGAAAAAGGATGCCGTTTCAATCCCTAACGCATAGATTCGTTAAAAATTAAATTTTAGTTTTTTTCAACCAAGTCTATGGTATAAGTGTCTGTTTCTGAAATATGAAAATAGCCTAAAGGGAAATTAATTTCATTCGTTGTATTAATCATATTTCCTAAAAGAGATGAGGGAATAGATTGAAAAGGGCCACCGCCTCCTTGACCACTTTGACTGCTTAAAACTTCGAAATACGTATAATACTCTTTTGTAATACCAGACATTTTAATGGTTGTGGTGGTTGGTAATTCAATATCATCTTCTTGATAGAAAAAAGAAAAATTATAATCAGATCCATTAAAAAAACGATCATCAATTGATAAAAATAAACTTCTATCAAAATTAAATAAATAGTAATTTTCTACGATAGGTTCATCTTTAAAAGTTACTTTTAATTCAGTTTCTTCACCAGAGAATAAGGTTTCATCTCCCTGAACAACACTTGTAAGTGGTGTTGATTTTACCTTGGTTGCTTTGCCTTTATAAGTTTCATTATTATAAATTACCGTTAATTCATACTGAATGTCATCCGCAGGAATAAACGAAAATAATGGTTTGTAATTTCCATCTAAGTTGTTGTCATAAAAATTAATTACTGTATTGTTAGATAGGTTTGTTACAAAGACAATTGCATTGGTAACTTTAGGGATTTCTTCATCAAAATAATCTGTAGACAAACTTAACCTTACAATAGTACTTGCAGTAACTGGGCTTTTATCAAATAAAACATCAAAAGAAGCGTCTATAATTAATTTTGGTTCAATTGAAGGAACGTTAATATCTACCACTTTTTCACAATTAGCAAAAAGTAATACCATTAAAACAGAAAGTATATATATCTTTTTCATCAATCTAAAATTTAAAATTATAAGTAACAGAAGGCACTAGACCGAAAATAGAAGTTTGTATGGCTTCGTTTTTGTAGGTTTCTCTATTTTGTGTAAAGTTGATAGAAGCTGCATTTTGACGACCATATAAATTATAAATTCCAAACACCCATTCTCCTTGCCATTTTCTATTTTTATTTTTTTCTGGTGTTAAAGTTGCAGAAACATCTAATCTATGATACGTAGGTAGTCTATCTGCATTTCTTCTATTATCATCATAAATAGGTACATTTAAACCTTGCACTTTATATTGACCAACGGGGTAATTTGTAGGTTGCCCAGTTTGAAAAACAAAATTTGTATTGAATTTCCATTTCTCATTTAACTCATAACTAGCATTTATAGAAAAATCGTGTGTTTTATCATACGGAGTATTATACCATTGACCACTGTTAATTCCTGGCTCATCAGCCGTTCTACCTTGTGTTAATTGTTCTGACCTAGATAATGTGTAAGCAAGCCAACCATTTAGTTTTCCAGAATTCTTTTTTAATAGAAGTTCTAAACCGTAAGCTCTAGATTTTCCATTTAAAATTACAGTTTCAATTTCATTATTGGCAATTAAATTAGCGCCATTTATATAATCGATTCTATTTTGAATGTCTTTATAAAAAACTTCGGTTTCTATTGAATAATCTCCTCCTTTTAAAGATTTAAAATAACCAATAGCATATTGATCTAACAATTGAGGTTTAATATATTTTCCACTTGGTGTCCAAACATCTAATGGAGTAGGAGATGACGTGTTAGATAACAGGTGTAAGTACTGTGCCATTCTATTATAACTGGCTTTTACAGAGGTATTATCATCTAAAGTGTAAGACATAGAAACTCTTGGTTCTAAGTTGTTAAAACTACTTATTGCATCACTTCTTTTAAACGATTCTGTACCAATAGCTTCTGCAGATTCATATTTTTTAAATTCGCTATTATAAATTACAGCTTCATCATTGTTGTAGATATTTAATTCATCTTGCCCCAATCTTGTAAAGTTGCTGTACCGAATTCCGTATTGCAATCTCAGTTTGTCGTTTATTTTGTGTTCTGCATCTATATAAGCGGCAAATTCGTTGGCATATTTATCAATTAATTTTTCAGGTACAATTCCAGAATCATCTCTGTTAGGAATAATTTCTCCAGGATTAAATTTGTTGTAGATATTGTTAATCCCATAACTCAGTTTTATTTTATTGTTAAGGTAGTGCTTAAAATCGTATTTAAGATTGTAATTGGTGATACCAGAGTTCCATTCGAAACCAACAAAATCTAAGGTTAATCCGTAGAAATAATCAGAATAAATTAAAGACAAATTAGAGAATAATTTATCAGAAAAAAGATGATTCCAACGTAAGTTACCTACTTTGTTTCCGTAGGTATTTACAAAGTTATCACTAATACCAAAAACGTCTTTACCAAAATATCCAGAAAAGAAAATGCTATTTCTATCGTTAATACGGTAGTTTACTTTTGTGTTTAAATCGTAAAAATAAGCGGTGTTGTCATTATCAAATAACGGTAAAAATAAATGTGCATAAGAAGATCTACCACCAATTAAAAAAGAAACTTTTTCTTTTTTTATAGGACCTTCAATTAATAACCTAGAGGATACTAGACCAATACCACCGGTAACATTAAATTCTTTACTGTTTCCTTCTTTTTGATAAATGTCTAAAACGGATGATAATCTTCCTCCGTATTTTGCAGGAATTCCTCCTTTGTATAATTTTACATCTTTGATAACATCAGGGTTAAAAATAGAGAAAAATCCAAATAAATGAGAAGAATTAAAAACAATTGCTTCATCTAATAAAATTAAATTTTGGTCTGCAGCGCCACCTCTAACATTAAAGCCAGAAGCTCCTTCACCAGCACTTGTAACACCTGGTAATAGAATTAAAGATTTAATAATATCTGCTTCTCCTAAAACAACAGGTATTTGTTTTATGGTTGCAGATGTAAGTCTGTTTACGCTCATTTGTGGCGTTCTAACATTTAGGTTTTCTACATTCCCTTCTATCACAATTTCATTTAAACTTTCAGCTTCCTCTTTTAATTTGAAGTTTTTAGTTCCTTTTTCTTTAAAGTTAAGAGTTTCAATAATGGTAGTGTAGCCTAAGTAACTTACTTGTACTTTATAGGTGCCTTCTGGGAAAGTTACAGAATAGAATCCGTACTCATTGGTTGTAGTACCTGTGTTTAATTCAGGAAAGTATATAGAAACTCCAATTAAAGTTTCATTATTACTATCATCATAAATAGTACCACTTACTGTGTATTTTTCTTGACTAAAGGCTGTAAAGCTTAGTAAGAAGACTAAAAAGAGTAATTTTTTAAAACGAAACATTCTGTTTAATGATTTAGTTTATAATTTAAACAAAAATACAATACTAATGTTTAATATAATGTAACGTAAATGAGTTTTTTATATTACTATTATAAATAAAAAAAAAGTCGATGTTTTTAACATCGACTTTTTTAAAAATTATTAATTATTTAGAGTAAAAACTATATAGAATTTAAAATAATATTTAAAGTAGCGTTAGGTCTCATTGCTGCATCTGCTAAGTTTTCGTTAGGTAAATAATAACCATCTACGTCTACTGAGTTTCCTTGATTTTCATTTAATTCTGCAACAATGCTTTTTTCATTGTTTTTTAATTCTGTAGCAACTTTAGTAAAAATAGCTTTTAGTTCAGCATCTTTGTCTTGATTTGCTAAACCTTCTGCCCAATACATTGCTAAGTAAAAATGGCTTCCTCTGTTATCTAATTCCCCCACTTTTCTAGAAGGAGATTTATCATTAACTAAGAATTTGTCTGTAGCATCGTCTAAAGTTTCTGCTAGTACCAAAGCTTTAGCGTTGTTGTTAGCAGTACCTAAATGTTCTAAAGAAACAGCTAATGCTAAAAATTCTCCTAAAGAATCCCAACGTAAATGATTTTCTTCTAAGAATTGTTGTACATGTTTTGGAGCAGAACCACCTGCACCTGTTTCAAACAATCCTCCACCATTCATTAATGGAACTATTGATAACATTTTTGCAGAAGTACCAACTTCTAAAATAGGAAATAAATCTGTTAAATAATCACGTAATACGTTACCAGAAACAGAAATAGTATCTTCTCCTTTAACGATTCTCTCTAAAGTAAATTCAGTAGCTTTTATTGGTGATAAAATTCTAATATCTAAACCATCAGTATTATGCTCTGGTAAATATTTTTTTACTTTTTTAATAATTTCAGCATCATGAGCTCTGTTTTTGTCTAACCAGAAAACAGCAGGAGTTTCAGAAGCTCTTGCTCTTGTAACTGCTAATTTAATCCAATCTTGAATTGGTAAATCTTTTGCTTGACACATTCTCCAGATATCTCCTTCTTCTACAGTGTGTTCTAAAAGAGTTTTTCCAGTAGCATCTACAACAGTTACTTTCCCTGCAGAAGCTATTTCAAAAGTTTTATCATGAGAACCATATTCTTCTGCTTTTTGAGCCATTAAACCAACATTAGGAACAGTTCCCATAGTTGTAGGATCGAAAGCACCATGTTTTTTACAGAAATTTATAGTTGCAGAGTAAATACCTGCATAAGCACTATCTGGAATAATTGCTTTGGTGTCTTGTAATTTTCCATCAGAATTATACATTTGACCAGAAGTTCTAATCATAGCAGGCATAGAAGCATCTATAATTATATCTGATGGTACATGTAAATTAGTAATTCCTTTATCAGAATTTACCATTGCTAATTCTGGTCCGTGATCTATAGCGTATCTTATTTCTTGTCTAATTTCGTCACGCTTTTCTTTAGGTAACTCATTTAATTTAGAAAGTAGGTTTCCTAAACCATTGTTTACGTCTGCACCAATTTTCTTAAAAGTTTTTCCATGCTTTTTAAATAAATCAGCAAAATATACACGAACAGCATGACCAAAAATGATAGGATCACTTACCTTCATCATCGTTGCTTTCATATGTAAAGAAAACAATACATTTTTATCTAAAGAATCTTCATATTGTTCTTCTAAGAATTCTATTAATGCCTTTTTACTCATTACAGTAGCATCAATAATTTCACCATCTAAAAGAGCTAAATTTTCTTTTAAAACAGTTTTAGTTCCTTTTTCTGAAGTATGAATAATATTTACTGAAGTTGCATTTTTTACAGTTACAGATTTTTCGTTATTAGCAAAATCTCCTTCTGTCATTGTTGCAACATGCGTTTTAGAATCTGCAGCCCATGCTCCCATAGAATGTGGGTTTTTACGAGCATAATTCTTTATAGCTTTAGGTGCTCTTCTGTCAGAATTACCTTCACGTAACACTGGGTTTACAGCAGAACCTTTTACTTTGTTATATAAAGCTAATACAGCTTTGTCTTCATCAGTTTTAATTTCTTCAGGATAATTTGGTAGTGCAAATCCTTTTTCTTGTAATTCTGATATAGCTTCTTTTAGTTGAGGTACAGAAGCACTTATGTTTGGTAATTTAATAATGTTTGCTTCTGGATTTTTTGCAAAATCACCCAAAAAAGCTAAAGCATCTTCTACTTTTTGCTCTGGGGTTAAATAAGCTGAAAAATTAGCAAGTATCCTCGAAGATAATGAGATGTCTTTTACTTCAATTTCTATGTTAGAAGATTTTGTAAAAGCTTTTACGATTGGTAAGAAAGAGCGTGTTGCTAAAGCAGGTGCTTCATCAGTTTTTGTATATACAATTTTAGCTATTTTACTCATTTTGAGATATTATTTTAGAAATTATTTTTTTTTAAACGAAATGCTTTTCGTAAAAAAGTAGAACAAATTTATGAATTAAAAGCGATACTTTTGTTGATTAATTATTATTAATTAGGTTATTTTAATGAGTTATTAATAATAAAAGAAGTGAATTGGTATGAATGTTAGTTTTATACAAAATAAAAGCCATATCATACAATTTCTTGTAGTGATATGGCTTCTTCGAAATAGTATTTTTATATTATTTGTGTTATTACAAGATTAAATAAAAGTTATCCTTTTAGTTGCCTTAATAATAATAGAAACGGAATACTATTTCAGTTTTTGAAACATCCTTAATTTTAATCAAGCATTCTACTTTTTCAAAATTTTTATTAATGTTTCAGTTGTTGTCATTAAAAATAAAACTTTTCAATATTTGTATTATTTTCATAATTTACTTTGAGATTCTATTTTATTAATTAAAATAAAATGGAAAATTTCAAGTTCATTTTTTTTTGATCAACAATAATATATAAAGAACGTTACTTTATGTATTTACATGTAATTTGATAGTTAACTTGTAAATTATTACTTAAATATACATATATTATATGGATAAAGTTGTTTTTTAACAAAATATGTTGTTAACATGCTATTAACTGTAGTTCTAAACATTTGTTAACTAAAAAAAAGCGTTGTGATTTCTCACAACGCTTTTTTAATACTTTTATATAAAAGAAATTATCTTCTTTTTTCAGTAATTCTAGCTTTTTTACCAGTAAGACCTCTAAAGTAGAAAATACGAGCTCTACGTACTTTACCTCTTTTGTTAACTTCAATTTTTTGAATAGAAGGTAAGTTTACAGGAAAAATTCTTTCTACACCTACAGTACCAGACATTTTTCTGATTGTAAATGTTTCAGATGCTGCAATTCCTCTTCTTTGAATAACTACACCTCTAAAAAACTGAGTACGTACTTTTTCTCCCTCTTTAATTTCGTAATAAACAGTGATGGTATCACCTGCTGCAAATTCTGCAAATTCTTTTCTTGCTACAAATTCGTCTTGTACAAATTTTACTAAAGATTCCATATCTTTTAATTTAATTGGTTTTGTAAAGCAACGTTCACGATTTCTTCGTCAGAGGTTAATTTAGCGTTTGCAAAAGTAATCATTATTTTTTATTGATAAAATTAATAATCATTATTTTTTTGCCTGATAGTTAGTGCAATAATAGACCCAAAATTTACGAGACTCTTTACCGTTAATTTTTATAATGATAGGTGCTAATTCGGTAACTTCTTTAAAATAAGTATCTAATAATGGATTGTGATTTCCGTTTTTATCGTTGTTTTTAAAACGCTTATCCGAGTCTATAAATAAAGCGTTTTTAGTGTTTAAAGTTGATAAATCATCACCTAGATAATCAAAATGTAATGCAGGTAAACCGATAATGTTTTGTGCATACACTTTTTCATCCATAAAAAAGTTTAAACAAGCAGATGTTTTATAATTGTCATCAGAAAAAACAAAAGTATTTGGGTGTGTCTCTTGTAGTTTTTTTGTTTCTAAAGCCAATTCTTTCCAACCAACCCAAGTGTCGTCACTCTTAATAGGTACTAAATAAAATAAAATTTGTAAACTAAAAAGTACATGAAAAACGATTGAAATAATAACTTGAATCTTCAATAATTTCTTATTGATAAACATACCCGCTAAAATGATTCCGGTAATGTAAGAAGGCATCATCCAATTTAATTTTACCCAATAAATAGGAGTAAGGCTAAAAAATCCAACGAAAGTTGGGATAAAAAAGGCTAATAAAAATAATGTTTTTGCTGTTGGGAGTTTAAATTTTAATAAGGCTCTTTTTATATATTTATAGGTAAACGTGATAAAGACTAAAAATAAAACAGGTACTAATAAAAACATTTGATGACCAATAGCGCCAAAGAAGTTTTTAGGAGATATTTTAAATTCTGAAATAGAATTTGTTCTGTCTGATGATTGAAACATAAATGATGCAAAGTCATTTTGGTAGTTCCAATACCAAACCGGAAATGTAACTGCAGCAGAAATAATTAAAGAAATCCAAACCCAAGGAGATAGTAATAGTTTTCTGTATTTGTTAGAAAATACTAGAAATGCAATTAGTCCTATTTGTAGTAATAATGCTGTGTATTTACTGTCAAACGCCAGTCCCATTGCAATTCCGCCTAAAATCCAAAACCACTTTTTTTCTTCAAAAATTGCTTTGTACAAACAAATTAAACTCAGTGTCCAGAATAATAATAACGGAACATCTGGAGTAGAATTAAAGGATAAAATGGAAACAAAAATGGTTGAAGCTAATAAAACAATGGCTCTTTGTAGTTTTTGTTTTGATAAAAAATAAGAAGCTAGTTTATAAAAACTGAATATGGTTAACGAGGTTATTACAAAATCGGCAAATTTTATGGTAAAAATAGAGTGTCCAAAAATTTCTGTAAAGATTCTTAAAATGTATCCAATCATTCCTGGATGATCAAAATAAGAAAGCGATAAATTTTGTCCGTATAAATAATAATACGCATCTTGAGGCATTAACCCCATAAATGGGAGTAATAGCAATCTAAATAATTGAAATCCTAAAACCCAAGAAATGGCTTTGTTGTTTTTTATAAATGTTTTTATTGTATTCAAAGTTTTGCGTTCTGAAATTTATACTTAAAAAAGGCTAAGAGGTTTTATCTTCTAATAAATCGGGTCTAATTTCTTCTGTTCTTTTGTAGGCTTGGTCGCTTCTCCAATCATCAATTTTAGGAAAATTACCAGATAATAATACGTCTGGTACTTTCATTCCTTCAAATTCTGATGGTCTTGTATATACAGGTGGTGATAATAAATTGTCTTGAAAAGAATCTGTAAGGGCAGATTGTTCATCGCCAATAACACCAGGTATTAAACGAACAACTGCATCTACTAAAACGGCAGCAGCTAATTCGCCTCCCGTTAAAACATAATCTCCAATAGATATTTCTTTGGTAATATATTTATCGCGAATTCTTTGGTCTACACCTTTATAATGACCAGTTAAAATAACGATGTTTTCTTTTAAAGAAAGTGTGTTTGCGGTAGATTGGTTTAATGTTTTTGCATCTGGAGTCATATAAATAACTTCATCATACGTTCTCTCTGATTGTAATTTTTTAATGCAATTTGCAATAGGCTCAATCATCATAACCATACCAGCACCACCACCAAATTGTGTGTCGTCAATTTGTTTATAATTTCCTAAACCATATTCACGTAAATCGTGAATTTTAATCTCTGCCAAACCTTTTTCTTTTGCGCGTTTAATAATTGAGTGATTAAACGGACTTTCTAATAAACCTGGGGCAACTGAAATAATATCTATTCGCATGTGGCAAATGTAATGTTTTTGTTGAGTATTCGAAATACCTGATTTTAGATATCTAAGCGATTAAAATTAAAATTTAATTCCTTTATTTGATGCTGATTATTTCTTAAATTTGATACTTATATGGAAGAATTAACATTAACAACACCCGCCGTTTTATTTTCTGCAATCTCTTTAATTATGTTAGCATATACAAACCGATTTTTAGCCTATGCATCTGTAATTAGAAGTTTACACGATATTTATTTAGAAAAACAAGACCATTCTTTACTAAGGCAAATTAAGAACTTAAAACTACGTCTAAACCTAACAAGGTGGATGCAGATTTTCGGTATTTCTAGTTTGTTGTTTTGTGTGGTAACTATGTTTTTAATCTATGTACATTTAAACACAATGGCAGTTTGGGTGTTTGGTTTAGCTTTAATTTTACTAATTATTTCTCTTTCTCTGTTGATAAAAGAAATACAGATTTCTACGCAAGCTTTACAGCATCATATTGCTGATATTGAAGAACATTTAGGAAAATAAATATTTATAACTATTTTTTATTTATCCATTTGAGAACCAATAAAGGCTGTTTTAGGTGCTAAAAAATAACCTGTTAAACTCGCAAATAAAATAGGGATAAAATAAGAAAAACCTGTTAGTGTTGCTAGTAAAATGGTGGTGCTCATTGGTGTTCTTGTTACACAGGCATTTATAGCTGCCATGCAGCTAATGATTGCTAAAGAAACATTTATAGCTGGAAAAAAATGATGTATAATTAAACCAAGTGTGGTTCCTATAAAAAATAGAGGAATAATAAAACCACCTCGCCAACCAGAAGTTACAGTAACAGAAATAGCTAGAAGCTTAAAAATTAGTATTAAAAATAAAGCGTTAATAGAAAACTCATTATCTAATAAAGAGTTAATTTCTTCGTGCCCAAAATACCTTGTTAAAGGAAAGTAATAAGAAATTACACCAAGTATTATTCCGCCTAGTAAGGTTTTAATGTAAATAGGAGTATTGATCTTTTTAAAAAGAGATTTTAAAAATTTTGTACAATAAATAAATAGCCAACCTACCATTGTTGCTGCGATTGCTAATAAAACAGCAATCCCAAAATCAAAAGTACCGGAATACTCATAAGTGGGCAAACTCCAAGTTGCTCCTAATCCTAAGTGAATAATTAGCGCAAAAAAGATATAACTAAAACAACTAGCTACCAATGCAGGTATAATGGCTTTATAGTATTCTACCGCATGTTTATGGTGTAAAATTTCTAAAGAAAATAAACTTCCACCTAACGGAGCGCCAAACAAAGCTGTAAAACCAGATGCCATACCGGCAATGCTTAAAGAGCGTAATTCTTCTCCTTTTAATCGAAATATTTTACCTAACCAAGTACCTGTAGATCCTGTTATTTGTACTAAAGGAGCTTCCGGACCAAGACTTCCTCCAGATGCAACACAAAGTAATGAAGAGAGTATCATTGATGGATTGTTCTTTGGGTCTAGCTTTCCTTTGTTAAAACGAATATTGTCAACAATTAAGTGAATCTCTCCTGGATCTCCAATAAAATGAATGATTAAACCTGCTAGTAAACCGCAAATAGCCATGATTGGTATAACAAGCCATCCATCAAAAAAAGCAATTTTATGAATTAGAAATTCTAATACAATCCAATACACACCTGCTATGACTCCGCCAATTAGACCTAAAAGTGCCCAAAGTAAAAAAGTACGATTAAAAACAAATGGATTAAATTTTATAGGTTGGTCTAATATACTAGAATATGAGACTAATTTTCTTCTCCTTTTAAGTTTCACTTTTGATGTTTGTTTGGTATAAGTGGCAAAATTAAATGAAAATAGTACAGAAACAAAAAAATCTCAAGCTTTAGACTTGAGATTTTTACTATTTTTAAAAGGATAGCAATTTACATTGCTCCCCATTCTTTTAAAGATGCTTTGTTCATTTTTACATAACCTGCATTTCCTGCTTTTTCAGAATACTTTAAAGATTCTTTAGCAGCTTTAATTGCTCCTTTTTTATCTCCTGCTTTTGCATGAATCAAAGATTGTTTGCGTAAAATATAGAATTTAGGTGCATCAGAAGTCATTTCTACAGCTTTATCAATCCAAGTTTGCGCTTTTTTAATATCTTTTCCAGCTTCTAAGTAATAAGATGCAGATGCAAAATAATCATTTGCAGAAGGGCCACTCATAGTTGCATTAATTTGTTTGGCAACCATTGCTTCTGTTGGTGTTTCAAACTTTAAACCAACATACGTGTTTTCCCATAAAACACCTAAAACAGCAGAACTGTTTGTTATATCATCAAACATCATGGTAAAAGTTTCAATTTTCACAGGCATTGTTTGCACAGTTGCTTTTGTTTGTGCAGCAACTTTTGTCTCATCCCATTTTTCTGGATTTCCCCAGTTTGTTGCATCAGCATAAAAAATTACATCCCAAGACTCTTTTCCTGGTTTTGTGTATAAAGCGTAGGTTCCTTTTTTTAACTCTTGGCCATCAATGGTAACGTCTGTAGAAAAAGTGATTTTTGTGTTAGCATTTGCTCCGGTTCTCCAAACTTCATTAAAAGGTACTAAATCACCAAAAATGGTTCTTCCTCTCATTCCTGGTCTAGAGTACTCTAAAGTAACATCTGTTAAACCTACTTCTTGTTCTATTTTTTGAGAAGGACTTGGTGCCGGTGTTTTAATTTGTGCATTTGAAGTAAGTGTACATGCCGCTACAAATAAGGATAATATAATTTTTTTCATTCTAATTGGTTTTTAGTTTTAGTTATTTTCAAAATTACGATTTCAAAAAACGTATAACGTTAACAAAACCTTAAAATAAACTGATGTATCTTTGTTTTTATTGATACATTTTTTATGAAGAGAGTAAGTGTTTTAGGTTGTGGTTGGTTAGGCAAATCATTAGCAATATCATTATTAGATGAAGGGTATTCTGTAAAAGGTTCTACAACTAGTGAAGAGAAATTAGAGTTGTTAGAAATGAATAATATTGCCCCTTATATTGTTAATATTTCTGAGTTTGAAGAGTTTGATGATTTCTTATATACTGATATTTTAATTATTGCTATTACCTCTAAAGATGTGGATGGTTTCGAAAACTTAATTTCGCAAATAGAAAATTCTGAGATTCAAAAAGTAATCTTTATCAGTTCTACATCTGTTTACGGAAGATTAAATAAAGTAATGACGGAAGAGGATGCTGTTTTAAAAACTCCGTTAACAGAAATTGAAAACTTATTTAAAGAAAATACTACTTTCGAAACGACTATTATTCGTTTTGCTGGTTTGTTTGGAGATGTAAGGCAACCTTATAATTGGTTTAAAAACGGACGTAAAATTCCGCAGCCAAAAGGATTTGTAAACATGATTCATAAAGAAGATTGTATCGAAATTATTCATGAAGTTATTGATCAAAATTGTTGGAATGAAACTTTTAATGCCTGTTCTAATCATCACCCAACAAGAAGAGAGTTTTATACAATAGCAAAATTAAGTAACGATTTTGAGCTTCCAGAATTTGAAGATAATGAAGTATATGAATGGAAAATTATCAGTTCTAAAAAAGTACAAGAAGTGTTAGGCTATACTTTTATTCATGATAACTTGTTAGAGATTTAAGTGTTTAATGTCATTTCGTAATGACAGAAAGTGTGTTTTAATTTTTTTACTGATGGATTAAGAGAATTATATCAAGAAACTTTAAAATTTCATTAAGGTGTTATCTTAAATATGATTTTGTTGGTTGTATGAGATTTCTCAATCGCTTAAAAAAGCTCATTTCGAAATGACAAAATGTGTGTTTTAGTTATTTTTCCGAAGGATTAAGAAAAATATATTAAGAAATTTTAATTTTCACTAACCACTAACCACTAACCACTAACCACTAACCACTAACCACTAACCACTAACTATATTTTCTCTTTCTTAAGTAATTGAAAACAAAACCAAAAGAAAATAATAGAATTAACGGTAAAACAATATTTAAAAACTGCCAGAATGTGCGCTCTTTAAAGGCTTTTTGCTTATCTAATGTTCTTATCTGTAATGTTTTGTTTCTTAGTTGAATCAAGCCTTCATCATCTAATAAATAATCAACCGTATTTAAAAGAAAATCTTTATTTCCAAACTGCTGGTTGGTCCATTTATCTCTGTTTAGATCGAAAGGTTGCTCTTTTAAAATTTGATTTTTTCCAATATCACCATCAGAAATAATTACCATTTTATTATTGGTTGCATGCTCTTTAAAAAGAAGTGTTTCAAAAGGTTTTACTCGGTTTTTATATGCCGATTTAAAATTACCTTCTAATAAAACTGCAAATAGTTGATTCCCTTTATTATAATCTTCTTCAACAACTTCATCAGCAATAGACTGCAATTCTATAAAACTAGGTGTTCCAACTTTTTTTGTTAATAAAGAACTCATCAATAAAGGTGTTTTTTTGATGTTATTTTTTAACGTATCAATCTGGTTTGAAAACTGTAACCTTACCGGAGAAACATTTTTTGTAATAGGATGATTTGGATTGCCACCAACTAAAGGATGAAAATACCAATCTAAATTTTTAAACTGCGTTTGATTGCCTACTTTTCCGGTTGCTAACGGAATTTGAGCTGCATATAAATCTTTAATCAATGTGGTGTTTATTCTTACTCCGTAAGAGAATAATAAATCGGTTAAATTTAAATCTCTTGGATAGGCTAACATTTTACCGTTTGTAAATAAACTGTCTTGATCTGCTTGTACATTGTCTATCATCCACAATGTTTTTCCGCCATTGGCGATAAACTGATCTAAAGTAAGCTTTTCTTTCTCGGTGAATTTTTGTGTAGGTTTTGCAATAATTGCCAAATCTAAAGACGTTAAATCTTTTAATGTTTGTTGTGGTTTTGTTGCCACAGAATCTAACGTGAATTTGGCTAATCTGTATTTTTTAGCAACTTCACTTAAAAAACTATATTGATAAATGTCTTGTAATTCTCCGTTTCCTGTAATTACGGCAACTCTTTTTTGTTTCTTTTGAATAACAGAATTAATAGCATTAGAAAAACTATATTCTAAATTTTCGATGGCTTTTTGTAATTGCTCATCTTGTGATGCTACAATGGCATTGGGTAACAAAGAAACGATGGTTGCTTTTTTTTCATAAGATACTTCTGCCCAAGGAAAAATAATAGCTTCAGACAATTTGCCTTCTTCTTCTACCGTTAATTGACTTGGCAACATACCTCGTTTAATTAAGGCTTCTCGTTGATTATCTGGTGCTTCAAAATTGATTTTTATATGAGCATTTGTTGCTGCTAATTCTTCTAAATACTGACGCGTTTCTACTTGTAATCTTTTAAATTCTGAAGGAAAATCTCCTTCTAAATAAACGGTGATAAATAGCAGTTTGTCAACTTTAGCAACAATGTTTTCTGTAGTTTTAGAAAGTGTGTAACGTTTGTCTGCTGTTAAATCTAATCGTTTATAAAATGATTGGCTAAGGATGTTTAAAAAGAGTAGTCCAACAATTAGAATTGCAATGTTTTTTATTTTCTTATTCATTATCTAAGCGTGTTTTAGTGATGAATAAAAAGAATACTGTTATGCTTAAAAAGTAAATAATATCTCGTGTGTCAATTACACCTCTAGAAATACTTTTAAAATGTTCATTAAATCCCATTTGTTTAACGGTTAAATCATTACCAAGTGAGTCTGAAATGGCATCAAAACCGTAGTATAAAAATAAGGTGATAAAAACGCCTAATATAAAAGCTACAATTTGGTTTTTAGATAATGTTGAGGTAAATAAACCAATTGCTGTATAAGTAGAAGCTAAAAAAAGTAAACCAATATAAGACCCAATAGTACTACCAAAATCTATATTACCAGTAGGATTTCCTAATTGATATACCGTATAAACATAGGTTAACGTTGGTATTAGTGCAACAATAACTAGTAGGAGTGAAGCTGAAAATTTTCCTAAAACAATTTGCCAATCAGAAATTGGTTTTGTTTTTAAGAGTTCTATGGTTCCGCTGTTAAATTCGTCTGCAAAACTTTTCATGGTAATAGCCGGAATCAGAAATAAAAAGACCCAAGGCGCAAAAAAGAAAAATGAATTTAAATCTGCAAAACCTGCATTTAAAATATTAAAGTCGCCTTTAAAAACCCATAAAAATAAACCGTTCATCAACAAGAAAACGCCAATGACCAAATAGGCAATTGGGCTCGAAAAAAATGAGTTGAATTCTTTTTTTAGGATTGCTATCAAATGTTAATTTTTTTTCTAAAAGTTTACAAACAACTGTCATTTCGAATTTTACTAAAAAACGTATAGAATATAGATTCCTCTTCGTTTCTTATTCGGAATGACAATTGATGGTTTAAATTATTTTTAGAATTTCTATTTTTCTAATTTGTAAATTCTATTGTCTTCAACGTTTTCGTCCACTCTTTCCGTTTGTAAATCAAAATCTAGTTTGTGTAATAACGTAATAGAAGCCAAATTATTTTTGTGTGTAAAAGCTTCTATTGTTTTTAAGCCCAATTTATCAAAACCATATTCTAACACTTCTTCAAAAGCCTCGGTCATGTATCCTCTTTCTTGGTAATCAGGATGAATTTCGTACCCAATTTCTGCATAATTATCTGCAACATCAAAATTACGTAAACCAATTGTTCCTAGTAATTCTAAACTATTGTTAGATTGTAATACCCAAAAAATCCCTTTATTTTCTGCGATTAAATTAGAGATTTCATCTATAAAAGCTCTAGATTCCGATAGATTTTTTGGTGGTTCTCTTTTAATATATTCATTCACCTCTTTGTTTGCTCTTAAACCAAAAATTGCTTTTGCATCCTCTAAGTTTAGTGCTCTTAATGTTAATCTTTCTGTTTCTAAAACAGGGAAAGTAGTAAAGTCGAAATCCATTTTTATTTTTATTATTTGTCTTAATTTTTATTGTAAGCTCACTTTTTTATCAACGCTCCAAGCCACAGGTTTATCGTTAAAAAATATCTTTGTTTTTGCCCAGACATCTTTAAAAAGTAGCGAGTTTCTATAGGTTTCTAAATCCTCTTCTTTTTCCCAGTAGGAATATGTAAAAAAGATTTCAGCGTTTGTTTTGTCTTGATATAATTCTAATAAGTTACAGCCTTCAGAAGCTCTAATTAATGTTTTTTTTTCTTCAAATATTGATAAAAATGTTTCAATGTGTTCTTTGTGAAAGCTCATTTTTACAATTCGTACAAACATATATTTAAGTTAAAGGTGAAAAATCTTGCTGAGAATCATTAATAAAATCGATGGTTATAGAGTCTCTGTAGTTTAAACCTAATAGAGTAGATGCTCCACCAACAGTTTCTAAATTACTTCTATAAATAGCAATTTCTAAATATCCGGCAGAATTAAAAATAGCCAATCTACTGCCGTCATATTGTATGCTATCGTGAGCATTTTCTCCGGTTATTTCATTGTATTTTGCAAATATTTTTGTAAAAAAATAACGACTAGCACTTACTTTAAAACGACGTCCTCTACCAATGGAGTTAAACATTTTTTTACTTATATTACTAATTACGTTTCCATAATTATCAATATAAACAACGCCTCCAATAATTTTATTTTTTTCTTGATTTACCTTTGGTTGAATTTCAATTAATTTTTTATAGTCCTGAATTTCTTTACCAATCACTGTTAAATTTCCGCCTCTGGCGATAAAACAAGCAACTTGTACAAAAACATCTAAAACAGGAAAACTACTTTCTATTCTGTCATGAATATTAATTTCTACAATTTTTGTAGGATTAATTTCAGAAGCAATCATAGAGATTAAGCCATTATCCGGACAAACAAAAAAATGGTTGTCTAATTCTATGGTAATATGTTTATTGTCGTTACTTAATTCTGAGTCTACACCAACAATATGTATGGTTCCCTCCGGAAAGCTTTTGTAAGAGTTTTTTAAAATATAAGCAGTTTCTGTAATGTTAAAAGGAGAAATTTCGTGTGTAATATCTACAATTTTAGCATCGGGAAGTTCTGAGTAAATAGCTCCTTTTACAGCTCCCACAAAGTGGTCTTTTGTTCCAAAATCTGTTGTTAAAGTGATTATCGGCATTAAAAAATGGGCTGTTAATTAATTGTGTAAAAGTTGTTAACTATTTAACGCAAATCTAATCATTTTAAAAAAAATATTGGTTATTTTTAGTTGAAATATAAATGTAATCTATTAATAAAAATTAATCATTTGAACGAACGCATTATAGAGCTTACAGAAATCAATCCGAAAGATTTTTTTGGAGCACATAACAGTACTATTGAACAATTAAAAAAGTATTTTCCTAAAATTAAAATCGTTGCTCGCGGATCTCAGCTTAAGGTTTATGGAGATCCAGAAATTTTAGATGAGTTTGAAACGCGATTAGAACGTTTGATAAAGTATTTTAACAAATACAATAAATTAGATGAAAATAGTATAGAACGTATTTTAACATCTAATGGAAATGAAGAAAAAACAGCTTCGGCAAAAAGTGCTAGAGAAATTTTAGTGCATGGAGTTGGAGGCAAATTGATAAAACCACAAACAGATAACCAACGCAAAATGGTTACTCTTATGGGGAAAAACGATATGTTGTTTGCCGTTGGGCCTGCAGGAACAGGAAAAACCTATACAGCTGTTGCATTAGCGGTACAAGCATTAAAAGAAAGAGAAGTTAGAAGAATCATCTTAACGAGACCTGCGGTTGAATCTGGAGAAAATTTAGGGTTTCTTCCTGGGGATCTAAAAGAAAAGCTAGATCCTTATATGCAACCTTTATATGACGCTTTAAGAGATATGATTCCGCATGAAAAATTAGAATCTCACATAGAAAAAGGAGTTATACAAATTGCACCTTTGGCATTTATGCGTGGTAGAACGTTAGATAATGCCTTTGTAATTTTAGACGAAGCACAGAACACAACCCATAACCAAATGAAGATGTTTTTAACAAGAATGGGTAAAAGTGCTAAGTTTATTATTACGGGAGATCCTGGTCAGATAGATTTACCAAGAAAGCAAGTTTCTGGTTTAAAAGAATCTTTATTAGCCTTAAAAGATATTGATGGAATTGCCCAAGTTTATTTAGATGATAAAGATGTAGTAAGACACCGTTTGGTAAGAAAAATTATTAGTGCTTATAAAAGTATAGAAACAGAATAGGTTTTTGTGATTTATGGAGTATAAAAATGATTTTATTGAAAGAGAAATACAGAAAATAACGCTGTTTTTAAGAAATTTTATAACCAAAATAATAGGGAATGGTGATACTAGTATTTCTTTAGAGTCATTTGATAAAGAATTAAAAGGGAAATTAGATTTCGGTTTTTATGAAATACTTGAGTTAAATGATGAAGATTTAAGGGAGAAAATAAACGGAGTTGATCTCTTAATTTTAGAGGAATTATTAAAAGTATTTTATAATATTGATAAAAAAGAGATGGTTGCTTTAGAATCTGATAAGTTAAAAAGAGTTTCTTTAATTATAATAGATGAAGTTGAAAATAAATCACTTGTTTTTTCTTTTGAAAGACAGCAGATAAAAAACTACTTCAAATCTGAAAAAAAAAGAAATTGAAAGCTTATTTTTGCGCCCACAACAACATAACATATAATGAATACAATTAACGATACTAATTTTCAATTTCCTAAGCAGAAGTCTGTTTATATAGGGAAAGTAAGAGAAGTTTATAATATTAATGACGACCTTTTGGTAATGATTGCAACAGATAGATTGTCTGCATTCGACGTTGTTTTACCACGTCAAATTCCGTTTAAAGGTCAGATTTTAAATCAGATTGCAAGAAAAATGATGAATGATACAGCAGATATTGTTCCTAATTGGTTAATTGCAAATCCAGATGAAAATGTAGCAGTAGGTCATTTATGCGATCCATTTAAAGTAGAAATGGTAATTCGTGGTTATATGTCTGGTCATGCAGCACGTGAATATAAATTAGGTAAAAGAGTTCTTTGCGGAGTAGCAATGCCAGAAGGTTTAAAGGAAAATGATAAATTTCCGGAAGCTTTAATTACGCCTTCTACAAAAGCAGATAATGGAGACCATGATGAAGATATTTCTCGTGAAGATATTTTATCAAAAGGAATTGTTTCTGAAGCAGATTATTTAGTTTTAGAAGACTTTACACGTAAATTATTTGCTAGAGGAACAGAAATTGCTGCAAAAAGAGGATTGATTTTAGTTGATACTAAATATGAATTTGGTAAAACCAAAGAAGGAAAAATAGTGTTGATTGATGAAATTCATACTCCAGATTCTTCTCGTTATTTTTATGCAGAAGGCTATCAAGAAAGACAAGATAAAGGCGAAGGTCAAAAACAACTTTCTAAAGAATTTGTACGCCAGTGGTTAATTGAAAATGGTTTTCAAGGAAAAGACGGACAACAAGTTCCTGAGATGAATGATGAAAAAGTTATCGAAATTTCTAATAGATATATAGAATTATACGAACAAATTACTGGAGAAACTTTTGTAAAGGCTTCTACAGAAAATGTACTACAAAGAATTGAAGAGAATGTACTTCAATTTTTAAAATAACACATAAATTTACGTCATTGCGAGGAGGAACGACGTGGCAATCTGATTATTTTAATTATAAATAAAAGATTACTTCGTCATGCTTCCTCGTAATGACGAATTTTTTAAAACTAACAACCATGATTATAGAACCAAGAACAAGAGGATTTATCTGTTTAACATCGCACCCAACGGGTTGTGAGCAAAACGTGATCAATCAAATAGAATATGTAAAATCGAAAGGAAAAATTGAAGGCGCAAAAAAAGTACTAGTAATTGGTGCTTCTACAGGATTCGGATTGGCTTCAAGAATATCGAGTGCTTTTGGTTCTGATGCTGCAACAATTGGAGTTTTCTTTGACAAACCAGCAACAGAAGGTAGACCAGGTTCACCAGGTTTTTACAATACAGCTGCTTTTGAAAAACAAGCAATTGCAGTAGGTTTATATGCAAAAAGTATCAACGGAGATGCCTTTTCTAACGAAATAAAAGACCAAGTTGTAAACTTAATTAAAGAAGACTTAGGTCAGATTGATTTGGTAATTTACAGTTTAGCATCACCAGTAAGAACACACCCTACAACAGGAGTAAGATATAAATCTGTTTTAAAGCCAATTGGCGATGTTTTTTCTAACAAAACAGTAGATTTCCATACAGGTAAAGTATCAGAAATTTCTATCAATCCGGCAGAAGGAGAAGATGTAGAAAACACAATAAACGTAATGGGTGGTGAAGATTGGAAAATGTGGATGGACGCGTTACAATCTGAAAACTTATTAGCAGAAGGAGCTACCACAGTTGCTTATTCTTATATTGGCCCAGAAGTAACAAAGCCAGTGTATAGAAACGGAACCATTGGAGCTGCAAAAGATCATTTAGAAGCTACAGCTTTTACTATTGCAGACGATTTAAAATCGATAGGAGGTAAAGCATTTGTTTCTGTAAATAAAGCATTAGTTACACAAGCGAGTTCTGCAATTCCTGTAATTCCTTTATATATTTCATTATTATATAAAGTGATGAAAGCAAAAGGAATTCATGAAGGATGTATCGAGCAAATTCAGCGTTTGTATAGCGAACGTTTATTTGGCGGTGATTTAGCTTTGGATGAAAAAGGAAGAATTAGAGTTGACGATTGGGAAATGAGAGAAGATGTACAAGCGGAAGTTAACAAGCTTTGGGAAACTGCAACTACAGAAAACTTATCAGAAATTGGAGATTTAGAAGGATATAGCAACGGTTTTTACAACCTTTTCGGTTTTAAAGTTGCTGATGTAGATTATGATGCTGATGTAAATGAAGTAGTAAACGTACCAAGTATTCAGTAAGAATTTTATCCCGCGATAGCGGAAACTAAAATACAAACCTCACAGTTAATGCTGCATTTATTTCGGCAACTATTGTGAGGTTTTTTTTATCTTGTAAAAAATTAGAGTTGATGAAAGCAGTAACTGTAAAACAATTAAAAGACGAACTCTCTCATAAATCTGCCAATGAGTTAAAAGAGTTGTGTTTGCATTTATCAAAATTTAAAAAAGAGAATAAAGAATTACTAACGTATTTGTTGTTCGAGTCTCATGACGAAGAACAATACATACAGAGTGTAAAAGATCAAAACGAAGTATTGTTTTCTGAGATTAACACAAAGAGTTATTTCTACATTAGAAAAAGCGTTCGAAAGATTTTAACACTCAATAAAAAATTTATTCGGTATTCTAAAAAGAAAGAAACAGAAGTAGCATTATTGCTCCATTTTTGTCGTTGTTTAAAAGAGTTTAAACCGTCTATGAAAGGGAGTGTAAGATTAGTAGCAACTTTTGATAGGCAAGTGGTTTTAATAAAGAAAGCAATTGCAACGTTGCACGAAGATTTACAATACGATTATCAACTAGAATTAGACGAATTATTAGATGAATAAAAAAGAAAGACCAGTTTTATCGGATTTAGTGAATGAAGGAACTTCTGAAATGGAAAAATTTCAAAATGAAGTATTAAGACCTGTAATAAAAATGCAGCACAGTTTGTTGATTAGTTCATTTAAGCACCATCTTATAAAAAGAAAAGTAGATTTTACTGATTTAACGGATAAGAAAAGAAGAAGTAAAATTACTGCTGTTTTTAAAACGGATAATAATTATAAGAACTTTACTTTAGGGATAGTTATTGGTCATTTTTCTTCGGATGAATTTACTTTTTATGCTGATAATGCATCAGAAATTAATAGAAGGGTTTTACAGATTGTTACGCAAAGATTAAAAGATAGTATTTTAGAATTAGTGTAAAAATATTTATAGAAAAATCAGTCAGGTTTTATTTAGATAATAAAAGTTGAAGAACAAAAAAATAGAAAATGGGATTTAGAGGGAAAGTAGTTGAAGATTCTCTTATAGCTAGTGGAAGACATTGTACTTTGTGTCATAAATTTTGTGGAACAAAAATAGAATTACATCATATCAAGCAAAAAAAAGATGGAGGAGAAGATTCTTTTGAAAACTGTTTACCTCTTTGTTTTGATTGTCATGCAGACGTGATGCAATATAATCCTGATCATCCTAAAGGAAAAAAATATACTGTAACTGAGTTAAAAAGACATAGAAATAATTGGTATAAAAAAGTAAGTGAAAGTCAAGGAAATGTATTACCTACTGGTAGTTATTTAGAACTTGACAAAGTTACTTTTGAAAGATTAAAAAATCTATTAAAGAGTGAGGAACTTATACTTTTCATAAAGAATCATGGTTTTATAATGGGGGCTTTTCCTTATAAAATTTGTGAATATATTTATTATTTTCTTAAAGAATGTCAATTACCCGAATTTGAATTTATTGATTCTGATTTAGAAGGTTTAAAAGTTAAATTGGAAAATAATTTCATTAAATTAAGTGAATTAATAAGTAAACATACATTCGATGCAAGTACAGAAAATGTAAATAGACAAAGTATTCCAAGTGAGTGGGGGCATATGTATCCTGAAAGATTAGAGAAAGCTATTTCTGATTTTGAAAATATCACTCCAGAGATTGTTAAAGACTTTGAAGCTTTAATAAAGTTAGGGAGAAGAAAATTATATGCGAACTAAAATTAGATTATACAACCCTATTTACCAAAAGTAGTTGCATTTTTTTCTCACTTGAATTTACTTCAAAACAGCTGTTCTTATAAACAATATTCTCTTAGAACATAAAAACGTTAGAAATAGTTATGAATAAAGCATTATACATAATAACACTCATTCTTTTAGTCAGTTCTTGTAAAAAAGAAAAAAGAACGATTGAGCAAATTGATTTTACAACAGAATATAAATTCTCTAATGAAATAGAGGCTAAAGTAGCAAAAGACACTATAGCTTGGAAATATCAAATTTCGGCTTCAGATTATGCAACAAAAGGGGATTATAAAAATGCTTTAATCCAATGGGATTTAGCTATGGGAACAAAGGATCGAAAATTTACAGAAAATCAAGTAGATTCTATAAATCAAAAATATTCCAAAGTTAAAGCAACAGATTATATTTTTGAACTTGCAAAGAAAAATCAAGTGATAATTATAAATGAAGCGCATCATAATTCTTATCATCGCGTATTTACAAAATCACTTCTTCAGGGACTATTTGATAATGGATATAAAAATTTAGGTTTAGAGGCATTAGGAAATGGAAAGTATTTAGATACATTACTTAATAATAGAAAATATCCTATCCTTAAAACAGGTCATTATATAAAAGACCCACAATTTGGTAATTTGCTTAGAGATGCTTTAGAGATTGGATATAATTTATTCGCATATGAAAGTGTAGAGGATGTAAATGGAAAACTTAGAGAAATTGAGCAAGCAAAAAATATTGAAAAAGTAATAAATGCGAAGCCGAATGAGAAATTTTTAATTCATTGTGGCTTTGATCATGCTTCAGAAGGAATGCATAGCTATTGGGAAAAAGCGATGGCGGGAAGATTTACAGAATATACAAACATAAATCCTTTAACTATTAATCAGGTCGTTTATAGTGAGAAAAGTAAATCTGAATTTAATAATCCTTTGTTAAAAGCTTTAAAGATTAAAGAATCGTCCGTTTTAATTGATAAAGATAATAATCCGTTTAGATATGAGCGAGGAGAAACGTGGACTGATATAGCTGTTTTTCATCCGAATACAGAATACGTTAATAATAGACCTGGTTGGTTATTTAAAAATGGTAATGAAAATGTTTCAATTGATTTAACAGATATAAAAATTGAATTCCCTGTGATGGTTTTAGCTTTTAAGAAAGGAGAAAATATAGATGTAGCTGTTCCGGTGGATATAACCGAAATGCAAGAAAAAAAGCAAAACTGTAATCTCGGTTTAAAAAAAGGAACTTATGAAATTGTAGTAACAAATGGAAAAGAGTCATTTCAGTTTAAACAAAACGTAAAATAATTAGATCTAACCCGGACTACAAAAGACGCAATTTTTAGAAGCTTAAATACGTTAACAATAATTACCAAATGAATCACGCCCTAAAAATAACATCTCTATTATTTATTTTGATATTTATTTCTTGTGGATATCAAAAAACGGAGGAAGATAAACATCCCGAAATTCCAATTTTTCCAGAGCATACCAATAATAAGATATCTATAAAACAATTCACCACTAATTTAATAGACATTAAGTACAATGAGAAAAACTTATTTGCCAATAATGAAAATGGTGATTTGATAATTTTAGATAGAAAATTTAATAAAATTAAAGAATTAAAGGTTCCTAATAATTACATTAGTAAGGATGGAACTATTTATTATATGCAACCTAATGAAAAACCTGAATTAATTGAGGTTTATAAAATTTCTATTGAAAATAATTTCAAAAAAGAAAAATTAAAGAATTTTATCATCAATTCTAGAGAACCATTTACAATAAGAGATTCTTTAAATGTAGTTTATAAGCGTAAAATAAATGATAAAGACACTATTGAAATTAAGAGTCATATAGATAGTTTAGTTCATGTTGTTTATCAAAAAGAAAATAATTTAACTTCTGATAAAATAAAAAAATTAAAACCAAATCTAATTTCAATTTATTCATTATCAAATTCAGTAAGTGTTTTAAGATTCAAGGACAAAGAATTCGTGTTATATACAAGGTTTGATCATATGAGTGAGTTTAGAGATGTATTAGAAAAAACACGTCTTAATGGATTAGAACCTATATGGAATTTAGAAAAAAGTCCAAAATCATTTGATAAGGTTGTTTTAGGGAATTCATTTTCAGGAAATCATTACGTTGGTGGTTATACTTCTTATGGTTACAATTATGTAGAACTTTCATTACATAACGAAAAAACAAAGTTTAAAGCAAAAAACTCAAACAATGGAAATGGTGTAAATATTTTATATGAAAGCAAGGACACGATTATTCTAAAAGATTTTGAAAAATTGTATCATGTAACATTAAAAAAATAACGATTAGTTTTCTACTAGTTTTTTTCTGGGCTTTCTTTCTCTAAATGTACCTGCAAAAAGAAGTCCTCCAATGATAGCCATTAATATAAAAGCAACTTCTTCAAATAGGTTTGCAGAAGCGGTAATAGAAGGATTAAAAAAAGAATTACTCAATCCCATAAAAGACTTACTTCCTGGTACAAGCATAATAATGCCTTGTGTTAAATAAACAGATTTTGGTGTTTTAGAAATTCGTCCAAATAGACGACTAATACCAACCACTGCTAAAGTTCCTATAAAAGTACTTACTAATATTCCTAAAACGGATGATAAAAAAACGGTTATAAAAAAAGCAAGAACACCTGTTAAAACTCCAAAAAACACATCCTTTTTACGTACTTGAAATATTGGTAAAACGGTTATTGAAAATATAGGAATAGCGCAAAATAAAGTCCATCTTGGCATATCCGATACATAATGTGTTACATCAAGATCAATTAAAGAAGTCATTAAGCCTAAGCCCAGAATTACTCCAAAAAACTGTTTAAATAATACAATCATGGCATCAAAAAGTTTTGCACTTCCAGAAACCAAGCTTTTAGAAGTTATTTCTTCTAGCGCAGTTGTAATTGCTAATCCAGGGATAAATATAATAATAGAGGCCAATATGGTTAAGCCTAGATTAAAATCAGGAAAAACTAATGTTAAAAGGCAACAGATAATTGTTACCACTAAAGCGGATAAAGATTCGAATACATTTTCTACATATTTAGATTTAGTAGCTAAATAGACAAGAAGGTAGGTGATAGAGCCTAATAGTAAAGAAAAAATAAAAGAGACCCAATTGGTACCAATCATTAAACTAAAAGAACCTGCAGCAAATGTGTAAGCTAGTGCTAAGTAATAATGATTTATTACTTTGGTTTTTGCGTGAATAATATTTAAAGCTTCATTAATGTCGCTTTCATCAATTTTGGAATCAATTACTTTATTGGTAAGTTCATCAATTCTAGAAAATGCTCCTAAATTTAAAGATCCAGGAGGAATACATTCAATATAATTATAAGAATTTTTATCATCATAGAAAACGTAGTTTATCCACGTAGGTAAATCCATAAAACTAGCAGTAATACCTTTGTTTTGTGCAACTTCTGTTAGGTAAGACTGTATTTTATAGGAAGGAATACCATACGTATGTAGGGCTTTTCCTAGTTCAACTATAAATTGATATTTTTTGGGAACTCTCATTGTACTGAATTAATTAGGCTTGTTTTTAAAGCCAAAAAAAAGGGCTTAAAAAAGCCCTTTTTAGATATACTTTTTTACTTAATTATTTTGTTAACCAATTTTTAGCATTTACAAATGCTTCTAACCAAGGAGAAACTTCATCTTTTCTGTCTGTTGGGTAATTTGCCCAATTCCATTGAAAAGTAGAACGCTCAATATGAGGCATTGTTACTAAATGTCTTCCAGACTTATCACATAGCATTGCAGTGTTAAAGTGAGAACCATTTGGGTTATTCGGATACCCTTCATAACCGTATTTAGCAACAATATTATAGTTTTCTTCAGCTTCTGGTAAGTTAAATTTTCCTTCTCCATGAGAAATCCAAACACCTAATTCTGTTCCTGCTAAACTAGATAACATTACAGAATCATTTTTTTGAATTTTTACAGAAGTAAAAGAACTCTCATGTTTCTGAGAATTATTATGAACTAATTTTCCGTGTACTTTATGATCTGGATTAATTAAATCTAATTCCATCCATAATTGTGCACCGTTACAAATACCAACAGATAAAGTATCTTCTCTTTTAAAGAAATTCTTTAAAGCAGTGTTTGCTTTTTCGTTGTATTTAAATGCTCCTGCCCAACCTTTAGCAGAACCTAAAACATCAGAATTAGAGAAACCACCTACAGCACCAATAAATTGAATGTCTTCTAAAGTTTCACGACCAGAAATTAAATCTGTCATGTGTACATCCTTTACATCAAAACCAGCTAAATACATTGCATTTGCCATTTCACGTTCAGAATTAGAACCTTTTTCACGAATAATAGCAGCTTTAGGTTTGTCTTTTCCTATTACAGGTAATTTTCCTGTAAAGTTCTCTGGAAATTTATAGGTTAAAGGCTGCTTTTTATAATTGTCAAAACGATCTTGAGCTAAATTATTAGCGGTTTGTTTTTGATCTAATAAGAAAGAAGTTTTATACCAAACATCTCTCATTTCAGCAACATCAAACGTAAAGTTTTCTTCACTGTTTTGAATATTTACAGTTCCCGAATTATTAGCAGTTCCAATATTGAAAAATTCAATGTTATTTTCTGATAAAATTGTTTCTACAGAAGCATCTGCTTGAAAAACAATTCCTGAATTTTCTGAGAACAATACTTTTATAGAATCTTCTTCATTTAAAGCAGAAATATTAAAATCTGCACCTAAATTTACATCAGCAAAACACATTTCTAATAAAGTTGTAATAAATCCACCAGAAGCAACATCGTGCCCTGCGGTAATTTTATCAGCTTTAATTAATTCTTGAATTGTATTAAAAGTATTTTTTACAAATGATGAATCTTTTACATCAGGAGCTTCATTTCCAATCGTATTTAAAACTTGGTGAAAAGAACTTCCTCCTAATTTAAATTCATCTTGAGAAATATTAATATAGTAGATGTTTCCTCCATCAACTTTTAAAAGAGGTTCTACAACCTTACTAATTGCATTACAGTTTCCTGCAGCAGAAATAATAACTGTTCCTGGAGCAATTACTTCATCATCAGCATATTTTTGTTTCATTGATAAAGAATCTTTTCCTGTTGGAACATTGATTCCTAAATCTATAGAAAATTCTGATACAGCTTTTACAGCTTTGTATAAACGAGCATCTTCACCTTCGTTTTTACAAGGCCACATCCAGTTTGCAGAGAGCGACACGCTCTTTAGGTTTTCTTTTAGTGGTGCCCAGATTAAGTTAGTAAGAGATTCTGTAATTGCATTTCTACTTCCTGCAGCAGGATCAATTAATCCAGAGATAGGAGCGTGTCCAATTGAAGTTGCAACTCCTTCTTTTCCTTTATAATCCAACGCCATAACACCAACGTTATTTAACGGAATTTGTAAAGGACCAACACATTGTTGTTTGGCAACTTTACCACCAACACAACGGTCTACTTTATTTGTTAACCAATCTTTACAAGCTACTGCTTCTAATTGTAAAACTTGGGTTAAATAGTTTTTTAAGTTTTTAACTTTATATCTAGAATTTTTATAATTTCTAGTTACTGTAATATCTGTTAAAACAGTTTTAGGAGAAGAACCAAACATGTCTTCTAACGCTAAATCCATTGGTTTGTCTCCTTTTGTTTTAGATTCAAAAGTAAAACGATTATCTCCAGTAACTTCACCAACAGTATACATTGGCGAACGTTCACGTTCTGCAATTTTCTGTAAAGTATCTACATGTTTTTCTGCAATAACCAATCCCATTCTTTCTTGAGATTCGTTACCAATAATTTCTTTTGCAGATAGGGTAGGGTCTCCAACAGGTAATTTATCTAAATCAATTTTACCTCCGGTATCTTCTACTAATTCTGATAAACAATTTAAATGCCCACCAGCACCATGATCATGAATAGAAACAATAAAGTTTTCTTCACTTTCTACCATTCCACGAACTGCATTTGCAGCACGTTTTTGCATTTCTGGGTTAGAACGTTGTACTGCGTTTAATTCAATTCCAGAATCTAAAGCACCTGTATCTGCAGAAGAAACTGCAGCGCCACCCATTCCTATTCTGTAGTTTTCTCCACCAAGAATTACAATTTTATCACCTTCTTTTGGAGTATCTTTTAATGCTTGGTCTGCTTTTCCATAACCAATTCCACCAGCTTGCATAATCACTTTATCAAACCCTAATTTTCTTGGTTTAGATTCACTAGAAGAAGAATTTTCTTCATGTTCAAAAGTTAGTACAGAACCGGTAATTAAGGGTTGACCGAATTTGTTTCCAAAATCGGATGCTCCATTAGAAGCTTTTATTAAAATATCCATTGGAGTTTGGTATAACCAATCTCTAGCTTCAAATTTATGTTCCCAATACCTGTTTTCTTCTAAACGAGAATAAGAAGTCATATACACTGCTGTTCCTGCTAAAGGTAAAGAACCTTTTCCACCAGCAAGTCTATCTCTAATTTCTCCTCCAGAACCGGTTGCTGCTCCGTTAAAAGGCTCTACAGTTGTTGGAAAGTTGTGTGTTTCTGCTTTTAATGAGATTACAGAATCAAAGTCTTCTGTTTGATAAAAGTCTGGTTTATCCGCCGTTTTAGGCGCAAATTGTTCCACTTTTGGTCCTTTTACAAAAGCAACGTTGTCTTTGTATGCAGAAACAATATCGTTAGGGAATTGTTTAGACGTTTCTTTTATCAATTTAAATAATGATGTTGGCATTTCTTCGCCATCAATAACAAAAGTTCCGTTAAATATTTTATGTCTACAGTGTTCAGAATTTACTTGGCTAAAACCAAAGACTTCAGAATCTGTTAATTTTCTTCCGATTTTTGTAGCAGTACTTTCTAAGTATGCCACTTCTTCATCACTTAAAGATAAACCTTCTTGCTCGTTATAAGCAGCAATGTTTTCGATATCTAAAATTGCTTCTGGTTTAATTTCTATGGTAAATGAATCTTGATTTAAATTTTTAAATTTCTCAGAAATCATTGGGTCAAAGTCAGAAAACTCTTCTGTAGAAGCAGTAAATTCTTCTATTCTGATGATGTCTGAAATACCCATATTCTGAGTAATTTCTACAGCATTAGTACTCCAAGGCGTAATCATTGCTGCTCTTGGTCCTACAAAAAAAGCATCAATTGAAGTTTCTTCTATTTTTGGTTGATCTGCAAATAACCAAGTTAATTTAGCAATTGTTTCTGTACTTAATTTTTTTGTTGTTTGAACAGCAAATACTTTACTGTCTATATTTCCAAAGAAATGAATCATTATTGTGTTTTATTTGGGTGTTGTTGTAAAATGCAAATTTACTTTTTTTCAACTTAAAACATAAGATTAATTTACTTGAAATTATATAGTTACTACTTATTTTTTAACAAAAAAAAAGACGACTAATGAATTAGTCGCCTTTTTTTGAATAAAAATGAGAAATAATTAATTATTTTTAACCAATTTTTTAGTAATAAATTGATTTTCAGTATTTAATTTTAATAGATAAATGCCTTTAGACAAGGTAGAAATATCAATGTTATTCTTAGTTGCTGTAATTTTAGTAGTTTTTACTAGTTTCCCTAAAACAGTGTAAATAGTTACCTCTACATCTTTTACAGTTTTAAAGTGAACTGTGTTACCTGTTACTGGGTTAGGATACATTTTAAAAGATGTAAAGTCTGATGTGTTTACACTAGCAGTACTTATTGTATGCTTTCCTAAATCAGAACAATCATCAGTTGAAGTTTCTATCCATTCATCTGCATTATAAACTGTATTTGTAGATATGATTGTTGGCTTTCTTTTTAAGGTTACATTTTTTCCGAAATTAACTCTTACTCCTTCTTTACCTATAATATCTATTAAAACATCATTTTTAAATAGTCCTAAAACATCATCACCATTAAAATAAGTTACATTACTACTAATATCTACTTCTGATGTACAAATTGTTATTTGAGCATTTCCAATAACAAAAACATCTCCATTAGCAATAGTTTCATTAGTAAATGTTAAAGTATTTGTTCCAAAATTTTGTCCGTTAGCAGCTAGTTTAACAGCGTAATTTGCTAAAGAAACTGTTTGTCCAGTAAAATTAGCAATTTCGATAGCTTTATTATTACCAGATCCTTCGATGTATTCTGAGAAAAATATTTGATTTGTAGCGGCAGAACCATCGGTTGTTGTTGCATTAATTGTATTAGTTTGTGCAGATTTATTATTAGCTGCATCTTTTGCTAATACACTAACAGCGTATGTTGTAGATACAGATAAACTAGTAACATCATAACTTAGGGTAGTTGTAGATCCGTTTAAGACTCCATCAACAAAAACATCGTAACTAGTTACAGCTGTATCATCTGTAGCGGCTGTCCAATTTACTTTAAAACTTGTTCCTGACTGACTCGTAATAGTAACATTTGTAGGTATAGTAGGAGCAGAAGTATCTGTTAAAGTTGTTCCGTTTGCGGCAGTAGATTGTGCAGACTTATTACTAGCAATGTCTTTTGCTAAAACGGTAATAGAATATGCTGTGTTTGAGTTTAACCCAGTTATTTTGTAGGTTGTAGTTGCAGTTTTTCCGTTTAATGTTCCGTTTACATAAATTTCATACGCAGTTACGGCCTCATTATCTGTAGAAGCAGACCAAGAAACCTCTATTGTAGAAGTTGTAGCGTTATTTAAAACAACACTTGTAGGTACTGTTGGTGCTTCACTATCATTAGAAGTGTACATTCCCCAAGAATCTATAGCAGCGTCTCCACCCCAAATTCTAGTAGCAAAATAAGCATTGTCTATAAAAGGGTTTCTGTTTCCTTGTGCATAAGTTTCATTAGAATCGTGGTATGTGTTTCTTTGTCTTTCAAAATCAGAAACAGGATCTTCTACGTTCCACTCTAAGAATAAATCGATCATTTCATCATCTGGTCCCACTAAGTTACCAACACCAACACCAGTTGGTTTACATTGGTCTCCATAACGAATGTACATGTACATCATCATTCTGGCAACATCACCTTTCCACTCATCTCCAGGATACCAACCACCAGAAACCGTACCTGCATTACCAGAACCTTCTGCAAATTTTAGATTACCTCTATTAGAATTCATTTTTACATCTGAAGGGCGTAAATTAAAAGCTTCTGCATACGGAGGTCCAGATTTTCCTGTGCTCTCAAGTTTTGGGTTTGCTAAAGAATTGGCGTAAGTATGTTCTCTGTTCCAGTCAGAACCATCAGTACCACCATTTAAAGATTTACTTCTAGTTCTATCTGTTATATAATTTCCGTCAGAGTCATTATATCCGTAAATAAGTAAAACATTATCTGCATTTGTAGGATCTACATCTGTAATTTTACTTGCTTCCCAAATACCAGGAGTATAGCTTAATGGATTTGTATGTGCCGAAATCGTTTTAACAGCTAATTCGTCTTTTAAGTCTAAACCAGATTTTGTTAAATTAACGCCAGTATAATAAGGTTGTTGTGCAGAAACTATTAATGTTACGAATAGAGACGCTAGGAGTACTATTTTTTTCATTTTTTTTGAATTAAAAAAACGATTCATCTAAGAATCGTTTTTTGTTGAAGTTTAATTTTAAGAAGTTAGTTTTTAATTAATTTCTTTGTGATATATTGTTTACCAGAATTGATTTTAACTAAATAGATTCCTTTAGAGAAGTTTGATATATCAATATTGTTTTTATTTTTTGTAACTTCTGATGTTGAGACCAATTTGCCTAAAAGGTTATAAATGTTAATTTTTGCATTTTCTGTTACACTAAAGTAAATATATCCTCCATTTGTAGGGTTTGGAAACATTTTAAAAACTTGAAAAATATTTTTACTTGTATTTAAAGTAGACGTAAAACTACCAATTCCATCAAAAGTGTTTTGTGGAAAAGAAGTCCATTCGCCTTGTAAATCAAAAGTGATATTTGGCGCGCTGATATCTGCTTTTCTTCTTAAAGTAACATCTTTAGCAAAATTAGAACCGTTGCCAAATTCTCCTATAATATCTATTAACACATCCTCTTTAAATAAGCCAATGGCATCATTTCCATTAAAATTTACAGGTTGTCCCCAACCATTTTCTTCTATTACAGGTTGTACTAAGTCTACTTGACCATTAGGGTTAGAAGTAGAATAAGGTTGTAATTGTGGTATATCATTTTTACCATTACCTATAACAAAAACATCTCCAGGAACAATGTTTTTAACCGTTCCACTGTTTAATGCTAATGGAGTTACCCAACCATCAGTACCGTTTCTTTGCATTTTTAATACATAGTTTGCAAGATCTACTGTACTACCTGTTAAATTTACAATTTCTAAAGCCTTATTTGTACCTCCGTTACCTTCAAAATATTCTGAGAAAAATAATTCTGAAGCAGCACCACCAGAAGCACCGTCTGTTGTAGTTGCATTTACTGCAGTACTTTGTGCAGATTTATTATTGTCTTTGTCTTTTGCTAAAACGGTTACGCTATAAGTAGTAGATGTTGCTAAACCAATAAGTGCATAACTAGTTGCAGTAGTAGTTGCTTTAAAAGTACCATCAACAAAGATATCATAACCGGCTACTTCGTTGTTATCTGAAGATACAGACCAGTTTATATTAAAAGAACTATCTGTGATGTCTGTAATGGTAACATTTGTAGGAATTGATGGCGCTGTAGTGTCTACTAACGTTTTTGCTGTAACCACATTACTTGCTTCAGACTTGTTAATTAAATCTTTGGCAATTACCTTAAAATTGTAAGTTGTATTTGTTTCTAAACCTGTAATAGAGGCAGAGGTAGTGGTTGCTGTTTGTTTAGTTAAAACATCATTAACATATACTTGATATTGTGTTACACCAATGTTATCTGTAGAAGCGGACCAAGAAATGTCTATAGAAGTTAACGTTTGGTTGGTTAAAGTAACATTTGTAGGCTTGCTTGGTGCTTCAGTATCACTATTTTTATAAATTCCCCAAGTATCTTCTGCATTTTCTCCTCCCCAAATTCTGGTAGCCAAAAACGGGTTGTCTATAAACGGATTTCTATTTCCTTGTGCATAGGTGTTTGAAGTGTTTTCATGATACGTATTTCTTGCTTTTTCAATGTCTGAAACAGGGTCTTCTCTATTCCATTGTAAGAATAAATCGATCATATCGTCTGGTGTAAATTGAGAATCTCCAACCCCAACCTTAGTAGGTAAGCATTGGTTTCCGTAACGAAGATACATGTACATTATAATTCTAGAAACATCTCCTTTCCATTCGTCTCCAGGATACCAACCTCTTGTTTCTGCACCATCAGGTCCATTGTAGGTTATAGAAGAACGGCTAGAGTTTCCACTACCTGTAGCAAATTTGTAATTATTTCTTTCTGAATTTCTACTTTTATCAGCAGGTCTTAAATTATGAGCATCTGTTCCAGAACCAGCTTCATTAGTTTCTAAACTTGGGTTTGCAAGCGATTTAGAAAAGACGTGCTCTCTATTCCAAACAAAAGTAGCTCCCGTTGCTGCGTCTTGCAGAGCGTTATTTCTAGATCTATCATTGGTAATGTCACTATCAGTTCCGTTTTCCCAACCATATATTAAAACAACATTGTCTGGTTCTGCGGTGTCTAAATCTGTAATTTTAGAAGCCTCCCAAACACCAGGAGTATAAATTAACTTATTAGAATGTGTATTCTTAATCTTGTTAGCTAAAGCAGTTTTTAGCTGGATTCCTGTTAATTGTAAATTAACATCATCATAATAAGTTTCTTGAGAATAAGAAATTACTGATGTAGTGGTTAAAATAAAAAGAAGTAATTTTTTTACCATAAATGTTGAAATTAAATTAAAAAAAAATAGATACTTTCTTTTTCAGCAATTAAAACACTACATCAGCAATATATATAGCATTTTATTTTTTTTCTAAAAGTGCCATGTAAAATCCGTCGAAACCAGAAATATGTGCTAACACTTTTTTATCTGAGACAAAAGTAAAATCTTTTCCGGCTTCTGATGTTAAGAAATGATTAACTTGTTCTTGATTTTCTGATGGTAATACAGAACACGTAGCATACACCATTTTTCCTCCTGGTTTTACCATTTTAGAATATTGTTGTAATACGTCTTGTTGTATTTTTTTTATGTTTTCTATAAATTCTGGTTGTAGCTTCCATTTAGAATCTGGGTTTCTACGAATAACACCTAAACCAGAACAAGGAGCATCAATTAAAACTCTGTCTGCCTTACCGTGTAATTTTTTAATTGGTTTAGTAGAATCAATTACGCGCATATCTATATTATGTGCTTTGTTTCTCTTTGCTCTAACTTTTAATTTACGTAATTTACTTTCGTAAATATCCATAGCAATAATTTGCCCTTTATTTTCCATTAAAGCAGATAAATGCAATGTTTTACCTCCTGCACCTGCACAGGTATCAATTACCTTCATGCCAGGTTTAACGTCTAAATAAGCAGCAACAAGTTGCGATGAAGCATCTTGAACTTCAAAATAACCAGCATGAAAAGCATCTGTTTTAAAAACATTTGCTCTTTCTGGTAATATTAAGGCATCTGGATGGTTTGGTACAAATTCTGTAATTACGCCTTCTGCTTTTAATTTTTTTTGTAGTACTTCTTTAGTAATATTTAAAGTATTGGTTCTTAAAATTACATTTGCTTGTATGTTTAAAGCGGCAATTTCTTTGGTCCATAATTCTTCACCTAATTCAGTAGCACACATTTCATCCATCCAATCTGGTATAGATTCTCTATATTTTCGGGTTCTAGAAAGTTCTGCAAAACGACCTTTAATTTTTCTTTCTGGTACATCTCCAATTTGGTTCCAATCTGGTAATGCAATTCCTCTTAGAATACACCATACAGAGAATAATCTCCAAATGTTATCTCTATCATAAGGTACTTTTACCTCAGCAATTTCTGCATATAAACGGTTCCAACGTACAATGTCATATATGGTTTCTGCAACAAATTTTCTATCTCTTGCTCCCCAACGTTTATCACGTTTTAGAGCCTTTTCTACAGCTTTGTCTGCATATACGCCTTCATTAAATATATCTCTAATACTATCTATAACAGCAAAAGTTAAGTTTCTGTGTAATCTCATTATTTCTTTTGAATATGGGGCACAAATGTACGAATTATGCTTTATGAATCCTTAATTTTAAGTTGTTTTTAAATCAAGGTAAAATTCTATAAAGGTGAAGTGGTGTTTCTATAATAGAATTCGGTTTATATTGTTTTAGGGGTTCTCAATTAGAATTTATATTAGAGGATTATCGTTTTGTTTAAACTTTAAAGAATCCTTTCTGGTTGATAGCAAATTTAGAAAAAGGCTTCTTTTTAATAAGTTGTACTCTATTATTTAATTATCTTTTTTTACTCATTATACATTTACCTATTTAAAATAACTAGCTTATAATTAAAATAGCTTTAATTTATAAAGAAGGATAAAATCTAATGATCTTATTAAAAAGTAAGTTGAATATAAAAGAGATTGATGAAAATATACAACCTATATAATAGGTTTATTTGTTAAATACTATTTTTTTAGAAGCAAGGTAACTTTACAAAAGTTAAAATAGACAAAGTATATAAATGAAGTGACTATCTTTTATTCTTATTTTTAGAAAGAAAAACCTTAACAAAGTGAAAAGAAAAGAATATATACTTAATGAGTTCATAGGTAGTTGTTTATGTTTTTTACGTTAACGAAGTGTTATGTTTATTGTTTTTTTGTGAATTATTATGAATTTAATAATAAAATAGTTTTACTGTTAAATAAAATTTATTATATTTACTTCAAGTTTAAGATATTAGAAACTTATTTAAAGTATTTTTTTAAGTAAACACTAATTTTATTAAAATGATTGCTATGTCATTTTAATAAAATTTATACAAACAACATAGTGAAGTTCATTATCTTTTAGGATATAATTTATTATATAAATTTTAGACTAAAAGTGTATTTTATAAAACAAACAGTTTAAACAATTTTTAATCCCCCGTAAAAATGAAAAGAACGACTACTTTAAAATGGTTAACCCTTTTATTAGTTTTAAATATGATAAATATTTATGCTATAGATAAAAAAGAGGTAAAAGGTCTTACAAATCCAGCTAAGACAACAACAACAACAACAACAACAACAACAATTTTCGCGCCTAATGATATTAGCACGCTTCCTAAAAATCAAATTGTACCATTAGTAAATGATGGTGTCAATTTTAGTGGAGTTACTGCGAGTACTAGTTCTAGTACTCTTAGTTCTAATTTTAGCAATATAGGTAATGCTATTGATAGTGATTTAGGTAATTCTTCTGTAGGATCGGTAGTATTAGGAGGTAATAGTAATTTAACCATTACTTCTCTTGTAGATATTCCGAGTGGTTCTTATGCAGGTTTTAATATAGATTCAGGAATATCTTTATTAAGTACAATAACAGTTACCTTATACGATGGAGCTACTCAAGTTGATAGTTTTACTCCATCATCAGACTTATTAACTTCAATTATAGGTTTGGGAAGTGGAGGTAAAAATATTGGTTTTATAGCGCCAGCTAAATTTAATAAAATAAGAATAAGACTTAGTGGAGTGGCGGCTAGTTTAATTGTAAATTATCCATTTGTAAAAATTTATAAAGAAGAAACTACAACACTTACTTGTAATGAAGAGAAAGTAATTGCAGGGCCTGATTATCCTATGGAGATAGATGAAATAGGTGTTACAGGACTTAATCTTAGTTTAGGAGATGTTGTAGCAAATGCGGATTATACAATTGATTTAGACCAAAGCAATCATGCTACTTTAAATGCGGGTGCAATAGGTATTAGCGTTGCTGCTACTTCTTTTTTATCAGTAAAAAAACAGCCAGATTTTGGTACAGGTGTAGTAACTCCTTTTGCAGCAGGTACCTATGCTGGTTTTAATGTGACTTTAGCTAATTTATTAGATGTAGGTGTTTTAGATAATATTATAATTACCACTTATTTAAATGATGGAATACGAGAAACAAGTGTTGGAAACACCAATCTTATAAATGCACCACTTTTAGGTGCTGCGTCACAAAATAGAGGGTTTATAACTACTTTAAGTTATGATGAAATTAGAATTACTGTTTCTAAGCCTGCTGGTGTTACTTTAGGAGAGGTTCAAGTAAATTATCCTATTATAAAAGAATATTGTTCGGCAGCTGCTTTAACTTGTAACGAAGAAGTAATATGGACAAATGCTACTTATCCAGTAGAGGTGTATACGCCTGCAAGTACAGGTTTAATCAGTGCAGGTGGTAGTGTAACTAATTTAAATAATATTATAAATGCAGATACCACAGATTATGCAGAGTTAGCTTTAAATGTAAGTGCCGCTTCTTCTTTAGAAATAGGTGTTTATGATGTAATAGGTAGTTACGTAAGTACTGTTGAAGCACCTTATAATGTAGGTTTCGAAATAGAAAATACTTCACTTTTAGAGGTAGATTTGTTAAACAGCCTTACAATTTCTACTTATTTAAATGGTAGTGAAGTGCAATCTAAAACAGGTGCAAATGTTGTAGTTGGTGCACCTATACTTGCTTTTGAAGATAGACAAACTATTGGTTTTCTTGCAACATCAGAATTTGATGAAGTTAGAATTAAATTCAACACAACCGTTGGTGTTAATTTAGGTACGCTGAAAATTTATAATAGTATCATTAAAAAAATGTGTAGCACAACATTAGAGTGTAATACCACTTATGCCTTAACAACACCTACGTTTTCTACTTATGTAGATTTTCAGCAAACAGGTGTTTCTGGTTTAGCATGTGTTGGTTGTACAGTATCCAATACGGGTAATGTTTTATCTAGTGATGATACAGATTATGCAACAATTAATGTAACAGCGGGAGTAGCTGCAAAGGTTAGTTTAGCTGTTAGAGACGCAACAAATACGTATCCTGCAGGTTCTTATGCTGGTTTTGCGTTAAGTTTTGATGATGCTTTAGTAAGTTTAGAGGTATTAAGAAATAGTATCACAATTACTACTTTAGATGCTAACGGAGATGTTTTAGAGTCTAAATCAGCAAGTAATTTAATAGGGTTAGAATTATTAACAAATATTATTGGCACATCTGCTACAGGTGATGTTAATCTAGGGTTTAAGACTACTCAAGCTTATTCAGGAATAAAAATTTCTGCTTCTTCGTTAGTAAGTGTTGCTATTGATAATGAAATTGATGTTTACGGAGCTTTTGTAGATACAAGAGGAGCCACAGGAGGTAGTTTTGGTTCTTGTTTAGTAGATTCCGATAATGATGGAATTGATGATAGTTTAGATATTGATGATGATAACGATGGTATTATTGATATTATAGAAAATGGAAATTGTGCAATTGAAGATAAAGTAGAAATTGTAGAATTATATAGCGAAGACTTTGGTTCAGGTACAGGAAGATCAAGTAATCCGTATGTAGAAAATCATCTTTATGATACTAATGGTGCCATACCAGATGGTTCTTATGCTATTGTTTCTTCTAACTCTCCTGGTTTACCTGCTTATAACCGTACAGATCAAAATGGAAATGTAGATGCAAATATAGATGAATTTACAGGGCCAGCAAGTGGTTCTACAAATGGTAGATACTTATCTATTAATATGGTAAATACTGGTAACATAGAGTTTTATCGTCATAGACTTAATAATTTAATTATTGGAGCAGATTATAGATTTCGATTAGATATGGCTGGTTTATGTAATGGTTGTGCAGATGCGCCAATCTTTAGACTAGAAGTGCAAAACAGTAGTGGAGCCACTTTACAAACGGTTTCTTCAAGTTCATTGGGGGTAACTAATAATGATACTTGGGTAAGAGTAAACTTAAATTTTACAGGAACTACAGATAAAGTTGATATTGTAATTTTTAATGACCAACCAAACGGTGGTGCTGGTAATGATGTTGGGGTTGATAATATTGTTTTTAGCGTTTTACAATGTCCTGCAAGTTTTAATGATCCAGATAATGACGGACTTGAAAATAGTATAGACTTAGACTCAGATGGAGATGGATGTCCAGATGTTAGAGAGGCAGGTGTACCAGGTATTTTAAAAACAACAAATGTAACCAACGGAAACGGTACAGATGCTACAGCTAATACAACAGTAGCTACAGATGATGCTATTTTAGATATTGATTCTTCTGGTCAATCAGTTGGGTTAAATGGATTGGTAGCAAGTATAGAAACAGATGATACTGCAAGAGCTATAACAACCTATCCATCTAATTATATAACATATTCATTGGATAAAAATATAAATGCTTGTGGTACAGCAATGATAACTCAGGTATACCAAACACCTACAGAACGTTGGATAGAAATAACAAATGCTACAGATTATATTGTAGGTGAAAACACCACAAATCTAGCCTTGTTTAAAGATGGAGCTTCAACTAGTTTAGCACCTTCTGCTTTTATAAATAATTTAAGCGCTATAGCTCCACATACATCTATATTAATTTCATCTAAAACAGTAAATAATAAGTTAGCAGGAGTAACAGAAATTACAGGCACAGATAATGCTAATGCAGCAGCTGTTACAGATTTTAGTACAGCAAATGATATTATTGTATTAACAAAAAATATTGATAGTAGAGCTTGGGTTAATCGAGTAGATGTTATTAGTAGTATTGCTGATAGCACAAGTTATGTTCGTAGTGATATGATTTTAGAACCAAATACAACTTTCGATTCAACCGAATGGGTGGCATTTATAAATGATAATATTATAACTTATAATGATTTAGAGTTTGATGAGTTAGATGAAGCTGATGAGCGTCATCCTCATGACCCATTATTATCAGAAATTGTTTCAGCAAATGTTAATGCTAATATAAAACCAGGATTACACAACTTTGGTTTTACTGATAGAGTAAGTGGTGATTGGTCTAATGGTTATCCTGATAGATCTAGAGAGGTAAAAGTGTCTGAAAGTTACAATCATTTAGAAAAATTAAGTGCACGTAAATTAGACGTTAAAAGTGGCGCTATCTTTAGTATTACAGACCATTTATTAGTAGTAACAAATGATGTTATTTTAAATGGAGAAATTAGATTGGTAAGTACAGATGACACTAATAAAGCACAAATGGTACAAACCCATAAAGGTGTAAAGCAAGTTACAGGAACAGGTAAATTACTGGTAGATCAAAAATCTAAAGCGCCAAATATGTATAGATATAATTATATGGGGTCACCTGTAAATACTATTGGAGAAAGTACTTATTCCGTTTTAAGTGTTTTAAAAGATGGTACAAATCCATTAACTGCAAATGGTACTATTGGTCAAGGGGCATCTGATATTGCTAAAGATATAACTTTTGTACAAGGATATAATGGTAGTAACACCGCACCAATATCAATAGCCGATTATTGGATATATACTTACGGTAGTGCTGCAGGAGGTAGATCTAATTGGGAACACAAATATAGAAGAGCAACAATTGCGCAAACTGATGGTTTTATTTTTAAAGGCCCTTCAGACCCAGAACAGAATTATACATTTGCAGGTACCCCAAAAGATGGAGATTTAGCAACAGCTGTTGGGGCAGATCAATCTTATTTAGTTGGTAATCCTTTTGCTGGTGCAATGAGCGCAAAAAAGTTTATACAAGACAATACAAACGCTATAACGGGTAGTTTATATTTTTGGGAACATGCTGGTGAAAAGAATGCTGAAGGAACAAAAGGACATTACTATGGCGGATATGTAGGAGGGTATGCTATTAGAAATATTTCTATGGGTTTATCTGCAAATCAAGTAATGTCTAATAATGGTGCTGACGTTGTAACAAGCTTAGTAGAAGCAGAAACAGAAACAAAAAACAATGGCGCAAGCGATTATTCTTTAGATGGAATTTCTGGTGTAGTTCTTGGTTCTTTAAATGAAAGTGTTTCATTTACAAGTACAATAGCAGCAGATTCATTATTTATCAACTATAAAACTATTAGTACTGGATCTATAGGAGTTAAGGTTAATGGAACTTTACACTCGGTTCCATTAAGTATTTCGAGTGGTCAGTATACAGATGTTTGCTTATCAAAAGATATAAAAGTTAATGATGTAATAGAGGTTATATATACAAATAATTCAGGGGCGTATAATTTATATTTAGATTCATTTATTTTAAAAGGACGTGCGGTAACTGATGGGGCGCCAGCTGTGGGTACTGGAGAGTATAAAGTACCTAAAGCATATATTGCTATGGGACAAGGGTTTTTTATTCTAGGAGATGCAGATGGTGGTCCAATAATGTTTAATAATAGTCAAAGAGAGTATAAGAAAGAAGGGCCAGAATCTATTTTATTTAAAAGTGATAACAAATCAACAGAAAAAACAAGAACGAGTGTAGGTAAGCTTCCTATTATTAAATTAGGAATGAATTATACAAATGAAGAAGGTTTAGGGTTGCATAGACAGATTGGTATTTCATTTAAAAAAGAGAATTCTTTTGGGTATGATAATGGTTATGATTCAGGAATGCTTGATGTAGGTGAAACTGATTTTTATTGGAAACTGCCTAATAGTGATGATAAGTATGCAATTGCTGGAGTGCAGAGTATTTCTGATGATTTAGAAGTTCCTTTGTTTATTTCATTAGCTCATAAAGGTACTGTAGTTATAGGTGTTGATGAGTGGGATGCTATTGATAGAAATGTGTATATAAAAGATAAATTAACAAAACAAGCATACTTAATTAACAACGGTAGTTTTTCTTTAAAATTAGCAAGTGGTAGTTATACAGATAGATTTTTCTTAGCCTTTAAAGAAAGTAATACTTTAAGTGTATCAGATAATACTACTGTGTTAAATAAAAATATTACAGTTTACTTAGATAGCAATACACAAGAAATTGTAATTAATAATGAAAATAATTTACAACTTAAAAATGTGAAATTATACAATCTTTTAGGGCAAGAAATTGGTAAATGGAATAACCTAGATCAAATAGCTACACAACAGAGATTAAAAACAAACAAACTATCTAATGCTATTTATATTATTAATATAGAAACAGAAAAAGGAAAAATTTCTAAAAAAGTTATATTAGAGTAGCGCGTGGGGCGAAATGACGTTTTGTAAATAACAAACGTTGGGATTAATTATTTGTTTAAAATAGTTCTATTGATTTTTATTACAAAAATCAATAGGGCTATTTTTTTTGAAGAAAAAAGACTGTTATTTTGGGGTGTATACTATTAGAGTCTTCAAAAAGTATTATTTTTCCTTATATTCTTGTAGATTTCTGTATTTTCGTTTTTTATATCCTTATCAATTGAATTTAAGCTATCCAATAACATATATTAAAGGAATTAGTGTACAAAGAGCAGCGCTTATGTACACCGAATTGGGTATAAAAACATGTAATGATTTACTCAACTTTTTTCCTTTTAGATATATAGATAAAACGGCTTTTTATGCAATAAAAGACTTGCAGCCAAATTCTTCTGAAGTGCAAATTGTAGGTAGAATTACTCATGTAAAATCAGTTGCTCAAAAAAGAGGAAGTAGGTTGGTTGCCACTTTTCAAGATGCTACAGGAACCATGGAGTTGGTTTGGTTTAAAGGACAAAAATGGATTAAAGATGCACTTAAAATTAACGAACCCTATGTGGTTTACGGTAAAACAAATCATTATAACGGTAATTTTAGCATTCCGCATCCAGAGCTAGAATTGGTTACAGAATACAAGAAAAAGTTGCAAACTAAAATGCAGCCAGTATATCCATCTACAGAAAAATTAACAAACTCTGGTGTTTCTAATAAATTGATGAGAACCTATGTTCAGCATTTATTACAACAGTATTTTGATACGATAACAGAAACCTTATCACAAGAAATAATAGACAGTTTTAAGTTGATGGGTAAGCGTGACGCTTTGTTAAATGCTCACTTTCCTAAAAGTCAAGAAAATTTAGCAAAAGCACAAAGTCGTTTAAAGTTCGAAGAATTATTTTTTATTCAATTACAATTATTAAGAAAGAAACTCATCAGCAAAACTAAAATAAAAGGATTTGTTTTCGAAAACGTCAGTGACTATTTTAATACTTTTTATAAAGATCATCTCCCTTTTTCTTTAACAAATGCTCAAAAAAGAGTGCTAAAAGAAATTAGAAAAGATGTTGCTTCTGGTGCACACATGAATCGTCTTTTACAAGGAGATGTTGGTTCTGGTAAAACCATTGTAGCCTTATTAACAATGCTTATGGCAATAGATAATGGTTATCAGGCTACTATTATGGCGCCAACAGAAATTTTAGCAACACAACATTATCATGCAATTTCAGAAATGTTAAAAGACATGGATGTAAATGTAGATTTATTAACGGGTTCTGTTCGAATAAAAAAGCGAAGAGAAATTCACGCTAATTTAGAAGACGGAACGCTACATATTTTAATAGGAACACATGCTCTTTTAGAGGATAAAGTAAAATTTAAAAACCTTGGAATAGCAATTATTGATGAACAACACAGATTTGGAGTTGCGCAAAGAGCAAAACTGTGGACTAAAAATATTTTACCTCCGCATATTTTAGTAATGACGGCAACACCAATACCAAGAACGTTGGCTATGTCTGTGTATGGCGATTTAGATATTTCTGTAATTGATGAATTACCTCCAGGGAGAAAAGAAGTAAAAACGGTACATAGATATGATAGCAACCGTTTGTCTGTTTTTAAATTTATGAGAGATGAAATTGAAAAAGGAAGACAAGTATATGTTGTGTATCCTTTAATTCAAGAATCTGAAGCCATGGATTATAAAGACTTAATGGATGGTTATGAAAGTATTTCTCGCGATTTTCCAACACCAAAATATCAAATAAGTATTGTTCATGGAAAAATGAAACCTGCAGACAAAGAACACGAAATGCAGCGTTTTGTAAAAGGAGAAACACAAATTATGGTGGCTACAACAGTAATTGAAGTTGGGGTAAATGTACCCAATGCAAGTGTTATGATTATTGAAAGTTCAGAACGTTTTGGATTGTCGCAACTACATCAATTAAGAGGAAGAGTAGGACGAGGAGGAGACCAAAGTTACTGTATTTTACTTTCTAGTTACAAACTTTCTGAAGAAGGAAAAACACGATTAAAAACCATGGTAGATACTACCGATGGTTTTAAGATAGCTGAGGTAGATTTAAAGCTACGAGGACCAGGTAATTTAATGGGTACACAGCAAAGTGGTGTTTTAAACCTTAAAATTGCTGATGTTGTAAAAGATTCTAAAATTTTAGTAGCTGCAAGAAATACAGCTATTTCATTATTGCAAGAAGACTCTAATTTATCTAAACCAGAAAATAAAAGTATTAGAAATGCGTATTCAGAATTGTCTAAAACTTCTAAAATTTGGAGTGAAATAAGTTAATCTTTTTTAAGCATAACCAAGTAGTAATAAGAAAAACAGATACCAATAAACGTCATAGCAATACCAATAAGTAATGGCGAGTTATAAGCGTACCCATAGGTAATTGGCAATCCGCCAAAAAAAGCACCCATAGTATTTCCTAAATTAAAACTAGATTGTCCACCAGCTGCTGCAATACTTTCGGATCCTTTTGCAGAATTTATGAGTAACATTTGTAATGGTGATGAGCAACTAAAACCAGCAATACCTGTTATAAAAGCCATTAAATAACTCATAAAAGGAATGTGTGCAGTAAAATAGATGGTAACTAAGCAAAGTATCATAAAAATAAAGGATACAAATACGGTTTTTTGAGGTGTAATTATATCTGCTAATTTTCCGCCTAATAAATTCCCGATAATCATACCTAAACCAACTAAAATCATTACAAACGGAATTCCGTCTTCATTAATCTTTGTAACCTCTGTCATTAAAGGAGCTATGTAGCTTAACCAAGCAAATAAACCACCTGTTCCAATAGAAATAATTGCAATAATTATCCAAGCTTTTTTTGTTTTAAAATAAGCTAATTGATTTTTCTTGCTATCTTGAGTAAGAGGTTGCATTTTAGGAATCCAAAAATAAATAGAAAGCATTGTTAATAAACCAAACAAACTGATTATTAAATAGGTATATCTCCAAGAAAAATGATGACCAATATAGGTGCCTAAAGGAACTCCAATTAAGTTGGCAACTGTCATGCCAGTAATCATTATGGCAATTGCTTGTGCTTTTTTGCCGTTATCAGCAAATTTTGCAGCCACTACAGACCCTACTCCAAAAAAAGCGCCATGTGGTAAGCCAGACAAAAATCTAGAAACCAATAATAGAGAATATATAGGAGAGACGGCAAATAATCCGTTAAAAACGGCAAAGAGTAACATCAGAAAAATTAATACTTTTCTAGGTGAATATTTTGCCGTAAATAAGACAAGAATAGGCGAGCCAATAACAACCCCTAAAGCGTATAAAGAAATTAAATGTCCTGCAGACGGAATATCAATGTTTAAGTCTTTTGCAATATCTGGTAAAATACCCATCATTGTAAACTCTGTCATTCCTATTGCAAAAGTTCCTAATGCTAATGATAATAAACTTTTCTTAACCATTTAATTGTTTTGAAGAGATTTTTAGAATCGACAAAAATACTACTTGTTCTGTTTTTAAAAGAGATGTTAGAGAAGGAATTTCTTTAATTTTAAAAGTCTTTTTATATCAATAAAAGATGTTGTCTTTTTTACTTTTCTACGAATGTAATTACAGGTATTTAAAAGAATAATTTAAAATAAAACACCTTTTATTTATTATAATGCAATTAACCTTTTATTAATTTTAAAAGGCAAGAGTAATAGTTAGTGGTAAATACGATTCAATTTTATTTAAAAATTTTTTTAATTTTTAAAAAAGTTAGCAAAGTTCTAACAAATTCCATTTCGGTATTCTTTTTAAAGTGTCTATCTTTATCGGTTGTAATAAGTCACTTATTTAATGGAACTGTACAAAGAAAATCAACTAAAAGTATACAACTCTTTAACTAAAAATAAAGAGGATTTTAAAACCATAACAGACGGATATGTAGGTATGTATGTTTGTGGTCCAACCGTTTATAGCAACGCACATTTAGGTAATGTTAGAACCTTTATGTTTTTTGATGTTGTGTATAGATATCTACTACATCTAGGCTATAAAGTGCGTTATGTCCGTAATATTACAGATGCAGGTCATTTAGAAAATGATGCAGATGAAGGCGAAGACAAAATAGCAAGAAAAGCACGTTTAGAACAAATAGAACCGATGGAAGTTGTACAGCGTTATACTGTAGATTTTCATGATGTTTTAAAAAATTACAACTTTTTACCACCAAGTATAGAGCCAACTGCTACAGGACATATTGTAGAGCAGATAGAAATGATTAAAGAAATCATAGAAAAAGGTTTTGGGTATGAGGTAAATGGTTCTGTATATTTTGATGTTTTAGAATACAATAAAAAAGAAAATTACGGAATTCTTTCTGGTAGAAAAGTAGAAGATTTACTACATAATACAAGAACTTTAGACGGGCAATCTGATAAGAAAAATCCACAAGATTTTGCACTTTGGAAAAAAGCAGACGAACGCCATATTATGCGTTGGCCTTCTCCTTGGAGTGATGGTTTTCCGGGTTGGCATTTAGAATGTTCTGTAATGAGTACAAAATATTTAGGCGAAAGTTTTGATATTCATGGAGGTGGAATGGATTTAAAATTTCCACATCACGAATGTGAAATTGCACAATCTAAAACATGTAGTGGAGTTACGCCAGTAAATTATTGGATGCACACAAATATGCTTTCTTTAAATGGACAGAGAATGGCAAAATCTACAGGGAATTTTATTTTACCAAATGAAATTTTATCTGGAGAAAATAACATTTTACCAAAACCATTTTCTGCAAGTGTAGTTCGTTTCTTTAATATGCAAGCCAATTATAGAAGTATTTTAGATTTTTCTGGAGACGCATTAGAAGCATCAGAAAAAGGACATTCTAAATTGATGGAAGCTGTAAGTTTTTTAGATAAGATAGAAGCAGGTAAAACATCTACGTTTGATGTGCAAAAATGGAAGAAGGATTGTTATGCTGCAATGAATGACGATTTTAATACACCAATGTTAATTCCGCAATTATTTGAGGCTGTAAAGGTTGTTAATCAAATTAAAGAACATAAAGCAAGTTTAACGGCAGATGATTTAGCCGAATTTAAAACTACAATTAATGCATTTGTTTTTGATGTTTTAGGGTTGATGAATGAAAATTCTCAAGACAATTCAGAAAAAATAAATGGTGTTGTAGAATTGTTGATTAAATTAAGAAAAGAAGCGAGAGAAAATAAAGATTGGGCCTTGTCAGATCAAATTAGAGATGAACTAATAACCTTAGGAATTCAATTAAAAGACGGTAAAGAAGGCACCACTTTTTTAATTAACTAAAAAAATAATTACGAATTGAAAATAATGAATTACAAATATGTCAGTTCTCGATACAATTCCGATTTTTCATCGGAATTGTATCGAGAACTTTTTTTTAATTCTTAAAGTTTAATCATTGAAAAAAATATTGTCTTTTCCATTTATTTTGTTGGTTCGTTTTTATCAAACCGCAATTTCACCATTTACACCAGCAACTTGTAGATACAGTCCAACGTGTTCACACTACACAATAGAGGCTTTACAAAAACATGGTTTGTTTACTGGCGGATGGTTAGCATTAAAAAGAATATTTAGTTGTCATCCTTGGGGAGGAAGTGGTTATGATCCTGTTCCGGAAAAGAAAAAATAATAGTTGTCACCTCGAGTGCAGTCGAGAGGTTTTTATAAATTACAGTTTATTAATAAGGTATCGACTGCACTCGACCAGACATAGAATAAGAAAAATATGAGCTTTTTAGCAATTACATGGAATCCTTCAATAGGAATAGATTTAGGTTTTTTTACCGTTCGTTGGTATAGTTTAATGTTTGTAGCAGCATTTTTATTAGGTTTAAGACTGATGAAAAAAATCTATATAGAAGATAAAATTCCACAAGAAAAACTAGACGTATTATTTATGTATGTCTTTGTTTCTATGCTTGTTGGTATGCGTTTGGGCGATGTGTTTTTCTATAGTTGGTCTTATTATCAAAATCATTTATTAGAAATATTTTTACCAATTAAAGAAAGTGCAACGGATTCTTTATTTGGCTTTATAAAAGGATGGAAATTTACAGGTTTTACAGGTTTTGCTAGTCATGGAGCAGCAATAGGAATCCCTATCGCTTTATATTTTTATGCAAAAAAGCATTTACAAAAACCTTGGTTATTTATTTTAGATAGATTGGCAATTGTGGTTGCTTTGGCAGGTTTCTTTATCCGTTTTGGTAACTTTTTCAATTCAGAAATTTATGGAAAAGCAACAGGTTCTAGTTTTGGAGTAATATTTAAAGCAGCAGGAGAAACCATACCAAGACACCCTACACAATTATATGAAGCGTTTAGTTATTTAGCTTTGTTTTTTGTGATGTGGCATTTGTATTGGAAAACAGATAAGAAAAAACAAACAGGTTACCTTTTTGGTCTTTTTATGGTAGTACTTTGGTCTTTAAGATTCTTTATAGAGTTTTTAAAAGAAGCTCAAGTAGATGGACGAGAAGATTGGGTTTTAAACGCTTTAAATACAGGTCAAATATTAAGTATACCACTAGTTTTATTAGGTGTGTGGTTAATGTTGAAAAAGAAAAAATAGTTTTACTATTTAATAATTAAAGACATTTTGTAGTTTTACTGTTCAGTTATTCAAAAACGTAATAGAATTAACTCAACTATGAAATTTACAATATACTTATTTGTAATATTTGCATTTATGCAGATATCTTTAAAAGCCCAAAGTTTATCATACTCAGGTAGTGGTAGCTATAATATAACTTCTCCTACTCATGTTGGTGCATATGTAGTACCTACGCAAGAAATAAAACCTACGGGTATGATTTTTGGTGATAGTGGAACTAAGCTCTATATGATAGGTTCGGATGGAGATTATGTTGTTCAGTGTTCACTAAGTACGGCATTTGATATTTCAACTAGAGGTCCAATAGTTGGTTATTTTGATGTTTCCGGTGAAGAATCTAATCCGCAAGATGTTATTTTTAATGCTACCGGAACAAAGATGTATATTCTTAGTGGAGCAGGAGATGATGTAATAGAATACGTAGTACCTACTCCATGGAATGTTTCTAGTATTGATACGGGAATAAATATTCCGGTTTCTTTTAACGCAGAAGCAGCTATTGATGCGTACTTAGTACCAGATGATCATGGAGATGAACTTTCTGGTTTTAGATTTAATGCAGATGGCTCAAAGTTGTTTATTGTAGATCATAGTTCAGATAAGGTTTTTGAGTTTGGTTTAGGTACTGATTATGTTATTTCTACAGCTACAGTTACTGATGATTTGGATATTAGTGGAGAAGAAACGCAAGCAAGAGCAATCGAATTTAATAATAATGGTAAAGAATTATATGTAATAGGTTATTCGGGCGATGATATAAATACCTACAATTTAGGAACAGGTTATGATCTATCAACTTTTAGCACTAAAACAAATTCTATTAAGTTATTAGCAGAGGATAAACCTGAAGCACTTTTAATAAATAATGATGGAACCAAAGTATATGTGGCTGGTTTTGTAGATCAAGACATAAAAGAGTATGCTTTGTCACCAACGTACGATTTTAGCACTATTTCAGTAACTCCTTCGGCATCAACTATATTTGTAACATTAGAATTAAATCCACTAGGGATGGTTTTTAATACGGATGGAACAAAATTGTTTGTAGTAGGTTCTACATCAGATAGAGTTTTAGAAATGAATCTTTCAATTCCTTATGATATTAGTTCAGGAACTTTAGTGAATACTTTATTTATTGAATCTGAAGAAACAGTGCTAGAAGGATTGGCTTTTGATAATACAGGAACAATTCTATTTGTGATTGGTAGTGAAGATAGTGAAATTAACCAATATGCGTTATCCTCTCCATTCGATTTGTCATCAGCAACTTATTCAAGTACTTTTTCGCTACATATAGCTGCAACGGATAATGAAGATAGTCCAAGAGATTTATTTTTTAATGCTAATGGATCTAAATTATTTGTTTTAGCGGGTAGTACAGATCGAATTTATCAATTTACACTTTCTAGCAATTATGACTTAACAACGCTTGCTAGTAATATTGATGGATTTTATTCTGTAAATTCTGTTGATACAAAAACCGAAGGATTTACATTTAATAATGATGGTAGCAAATTTTTTGTAGCAGGTGATACAGGAGATAATATTTATGAATTTATGCTAACTAACAATTTTGATGTTACATCGGGTACAATAACAAATACAAATACCTTTTCTATTGCCACTGAAGAAGGAACTGTGACAGATATTGTTTTTAATGGAGATGGTTCTCGATTTTATATTACGGGTACTGGTGATGATGAAATGAACCAGTATTACACCAAAGGATTTTTACCAGAAACACCAAATGATGGAACTATAGACGACACAACAACGCCTTTTATTATTACCCTAACAGGGGATACTTTTTTTGCGAGTTCAGGGACTTTTACAGCTTCAGAAGTTACAATAGGGGATGTTCCTCCTGGGTTAACCGCAGTATTAACGCTTAACTCATCAACAGAAGCACAATTAAGTTTTACAGGAAAAGCCATTAGTCACATAAATAGTGATGAAGCTGCAGCTAATTTAATTTTTACATTTACAGACGCAGCTTTTACAAGTTCTAATGCAGCAGCTGTAAGTTTTGCAGTTGCACAAACAAACATTTTAGGATTCGATTTTATAGAATGTGATGATAATGAAATTGTGTATAATGGAACTTGGACAGGTGGAAATAATTCTGGAACACCAGATAATAGCGGTACAGATTTAACCAAAGCAATTAGAACACAGGGAGATGTTACAATTACGGCAAATACAAATTGCGATTGTTTACATGTAGAAAGCGGACAAACATTAACTGTTGCAGATGGAGTGGAGCTTACAATAGCAAATGCGTTAGAATTAAATGGAGATATTCGTTTATTAGGCAGTGCTCAATTAAAGCAAACACATACAGGTGTTAAAAATGCATCAGGTTCTGGAAACCTTTATAAAGATGTAAAAGGAAATTTATCTAACGTTTATCAAACAAGTTATTGGTCTTCTCCAGTAACAACAAATGGAGAAACATACAATATAAAGGGTGTTTTAAAAGATGGTACAATTCCGTTAGCAGCAACGGGTACACCTTTAGATATTACTTTTACAGATAATTATAATGGAGATAATAGTACTTCTCCTATAATATTAAGTAGAAGATGGTTGGCTAAACTTGTAAATAGTAATGATTGGACAAGGCAAATAAATGAATCTACAACGTTATTAAATCCTGTAGAAGGTTTTACTAAAAAAAGTACAGGAAATGCAACGGGGCAAAATTATACATTTTTAGGTAGACCTAACGATGGAGATTACAAAAGTGAAATAGCTGCTTATGGTTCTGGTACATGGAGTGTTTTAGGAAACCCTTATCCGTCTCCAATAAATGCAGATACTTTTATTGCTGATAATTCTGGAGTTATTGTTGGAACTCTTTATTTTTATGAGTCTGGTGATGATACATCTCATGTAAAAGGAGAATATTTAGGAGGTTATGCAACTAGAGCTTCGGGTATAGGAACTCCGGCATCTAGTGTTGGTGGAGCAGGAACGAAAACTCCTGGTCAGAATATAGATATTGGTCAAGGTTTTTTTGTAGAAGCATCGGCTTCTGGAGGTACTGTAAGTTTTAATAATGCACAAAGAGTTTTTGATGTTTCGGGTACAGTAACAGAAGTTTTTCATAAAAATAGTTCTGTTACTAAAAAAACATCTTTTCCTATTTTAAGAATAGGCTTTGAGTTTTTGTTAACAAACCAAACGTATCATAGACAAGTGTCTGTAGGTTTTAGAGGATTAACAAATGAGTATGAAGATGGATATGAAGCAGAAATGTGGGATTATAAATCTACCGATTTAGCTTTAAATATTGAAGGGAATAATTACCCTTATGTTATTACAGGTATAGAAGATTTTAATAAATCTTTAAGGATACCTTTAAAAGTTCAAACCAATTTAAATAGAGATGTTACTTTTAAGGTAGATGAAATGACATATATAGATTCTGAGGTTTATTTATATGATAGTGTAACTAAGAACTATGTTGATATTACTTCAGGTAATGCAATAGTAAATCTAGATTCTGGTGTTTATAATAATCGTTTTTTTATTACTTTTAATCAAACCGTATTAGGTTTAGAATCTAGTATTGTAAATAAATTTACTGTTAAGAATTTAGAATCAGAACTACTTATTTCATCAAACGAAGTGCTAGATGAGGTACAGATATATAATTTATTAGGACAAAATGTAGCAAGTAAAAAGAACGCTTTAAAACAGGCAGAAGTAAAAATAAATACAGCTAATTTAAAAAAGGGAATTTATATTGTTAGAATAAGAAATTCGAACGGGAGTTTTACTAAAAAAATTAGTATCAACTAAATTTCCTTAATTGGTTTCCTAATTGTAGTTTTGTCGAAATATGGAAAAATTAAAACAACGTTGGGGAGTAAAAAATAATTGGTCTATTGTAGCAATTCTTTTGGTATTTTCTATAAATGGTTCTTTTGCTACTTGGGTAGCTAAACCTATTACTAGTTTTATAGGACTGTCTCAAGACACAACAAACCCTTGGTTATTTTGGCCTTTAAGAATTATGTTGATTTTTCCTATTTATCAAGCAACACTACCTATTGTTGGTTGGTTTTTTGGGCAGTTTAAATTCTTTTGGGCTTTTGAGAAAAAGTTTTTAGGTAGATTAGGTTTGGGTTTTTTATTCAAAAAAGAAAATTAAAGTTCTATAATTTTTTCTACTTTTTCTTTGTTAAACACGTAAGAGTATATCCACATTATTGTAAATGTTGGTATAACATCTAAAAAAGGAACCGCTTCTTCTATAAAACTAATTATAGCAGCTACTTTACCTTGTTTTCCTTTATACATTTTGGTCATTAAATATCCAGATAGTGGTGCCCAAATAACATCCATAAAAGGTATCGGAATAATACCTATTATATCTAATACAATACTTAAAACTAATTTTTTGTATTTTTTATTCATAGTTGTTTTTTAGTAAGATAAATCAAAATTCTTGCCAAAAACGATTTATTTAAAAGTGAAATTGATAAGTTTGTTAAAACTAAATTTTTCTCGGTGAATTTTAATGATTTTAAAAATAAAATAGCACAACTTAAAACTACAGAATTAGGTGGTTTAAATGCGCAGTTTAAGTTAGCACCTAAAATACGTTTAAAATACGATGCAGATAAAATTATAGCAAATAACCCCAGAAAAGCAGCAGTTTTAGCATTATTTTATCCGAATAAGAAAAATGAGACTTGTTTTTTATTGACATTAAGAGCAAGTTATAAAGGTACACATTCTGCACAAATAAGTTTCCCAGGCGGAAAGAGAGACAAAGGAGATCTAAACTTACAGAAAACTGCATTACGAGAAACCTTTGAAGAAGTAGGAGTAGCAGAAACATCTATAGAAATAATACGAGAGTTAACAGATGTTTATATACCACCAAGTAATTTTTTAGCAACGCCTTTTTTAGGCTTTGTAAATAAACAACCTAATTTTAATTTAAATTATGAAGTTGATAAGACTATAGAGGTTTTAGTAAGCGATTTGTTAAATGAAACAAGTTTTACTACTGTTAAAATGAATACTTCTTATATGGATAATATAGAAGTACCTTGCTTTAAATTAGAGAATTATGTGGTTTGGGGGGCAACAGCGATGATGCTTTCAGAAATTAAAGAACTCTTAAAATAGCATCTTTCTTAATTGTTTTGTAAGTTTGTTAAAATAACTAAAACTAATTTAGAATGCCTTTATTTAAAAGGAACCCATTTGGTCATATTTTATTCTTAAAAAAATGGCTTATAAGAATTTTTGGAATTGTCTCTCACGGTAGATATCGTAAATTCAATAACCTACAGATTGAAGGTTCAGAAAACCTTAAAAACTTACCAGATTCAGGAGTCTTATTTATTGCCAATCATCAAACCTATTTTGCAGATGTAGCAGCAATGTACCACGTTTTTAATGCTTCTTTAAGTGGTAGAGACGATTCTATAAAAAATATTGGATATATCTGGAAACCTAAATTAAATGTTTATTTTGTTGCGGCAGGAGAAACAATGAGGTCTGGGTTATTGCCTAAAATATTTGCTTACATGGGCTCTGTTTCTATAGAAAGAACCTGGAGAAGTGGTGGTAAAGATGTAAAAAGACAAGTTAAAAATTCTGATATTTCTAATATAGGAAAAGCAATAAAAGATGGTTGGGTAATTACTTTTCCGCAAGGTACAACAACTCCTTTTAGACCCATTAGAAGAGGTACTGCTCATATTATTAAAACGTATAAGCCTGTTGTAGTACCAATTGTAATTGATGGTTTTAGACGTTCTTTTGATAAAAAAGGATTGAATATTAAGAAACGTAATGTTTTACAATCTATGGTAATTAAAGAACCGTTAGAAATAGATTATGAGAATGAAACAATTGCAGATATTGTAACTAAGATAGAGTATGCTATTGAACAACACCCTTCGTTTTTAAAAGTTTTAACTGTAAAACAATTAGAAGAACTAACAAAAGAAGAAGAAGAGTTGAATAAGAAAAGAGCCTTTTGGAGCTAATAATTCAATTCAAAAAATAATACTTATAAAGCCTCGAAATTTCGAGGCTTTTTTATGCAATAAAATTAGATTTAAGAACTTGATAAATAGTTAAGCAACAAACTTTTTTAGAATCTAAATTTGTTTATAATAACCATATTAAAAACTATATAGATATACCCTAATTAAGATGTATATTTGCAGTCAGAAAAAAATGATATGCGTACAAAAACCATCAAAAAAAATAAGATTAACGTTGTTACTTTAGGGTGTTCTAAGAATGTTTACGATTCTGAAGTATTAATGGGACAGTTAAAAGCTAACGGAAAAGATGTTGTTCATGAAGATCCTGAGGATGATGGAAATATCGTTGTAATTAATACTTGTGGATTTATTGGTAAAGCAAAAGAGGAATCTATTGATACAATTTTGCATTATGCAAAAAGAAAAGAAGCTGGTGAAATTGATAAGGTTTTTGTTTCTGGTTGTTTAAGTGAACGCTATAAGCCAGATTTAGAAGCAGAAATTACAAATGTAGATCAATACTTTGGTACGCACGATTTACCAAATCTTTTACAAGCTTTAGAAGCAGATTATAAGCACGAATTAATTGGAGAACGTTTAACAACAACTCCTAAACATTATGCGTATTTAAAAATTGCAGAAGGTTGCGATAGACCTTGTTCTTTCTGTGCAATTCCTTTAATGAGAGGGAAACACGTTTCTACACCTATAGAAGATATTGTTACAGAAGCAACAAAATTAGCAGCAAAAGGAATTAAAGAAGTAATGTTAATTGCACAAGATTTAACGTATTACGGATTAGATATTTATAAGAAAAGATCTTTAGCGCAGTTATTAGAAGCTTTGGCTAAAGTAGAGGGCATTGAATGGATTAGAATGCATTATGCTTTTCCTACAGGTTTTCCAATGGATGTTTTAGATGTGATGAAACGCGAGCCTAAAGTATGTAACTACTTAGATATTCCTTTACAACACATTAATACAGAGTTGTTAAAATCGATGAAACGTGGTACGACGCATGAAAAAACAACTGCATTAATTCATAAGTTTAGAGAAGCTGTGCCAGAAATGGCAATTAGAACAACGCTGATTGTTGGATATCCTGGAGAAACAGAAGAAATGTTTCAGGAGTTAAAAGATTGGATTGAAGAAATGCGTTTTGAACGTATGGGTGCTTTCGAATATTCTCATGAAGAAAACACTGGAGCGTATGTTTTAGAAGATGATGTACCTGCAGAAGTAAAGTTTCAAAGAGTAAATGAAATTATGGAAATTCAATCTCAAATTTCTTGGGAATTGAATCAAGAAAAAATAGGGAAAACGTTTAGATGTTTGTTTGATAGAAAAGATGGAGAGTTTTTCTATGGAAGAACAGAATCTGATTCGCCAGACGTAGATAATGATGTTATTGTAGATGCAAAAGAACATTATATTAAAATAGGTGAATTTATAGATATTAAAATTCATGAAGCTGGAGATTACGATTTATATGGTACACCAACTGTTAAGCAAGAAAAACCAGTTTCTTTAAATCAAAAAAGAAAATAATTAATCAAAATCCTACTTTATGTAGGATTTTTTTATGCAAAATTGTTCTTATGCAAAAAACGTATTTTAATTGGAGTTCTGGTAAAGATTCTGCGTTGGCACTTTATAAAATTTTACAAGACCCAACGTATAATTTAGATTTATTAGTTACCACAATAAATAAAGATTTTAATAGAGTTTCTATGCATGGTCTTAGAAACGAATTGTTATTAAAACAAGCTGATTCTATTGGAATTCCTTTAAAAACCATAGAATTTCCTGCGGATGTTACCATGGATTTGTATGCTGAAATAATGAAAGAAGCAATGGATTCTTTAGTGGCACAAAAATATTCTCATACTATTTTTGGGGATATTTTTCTGGAAGATTTAAAAGCATACAGAGATACCAAATTAGCTGAGGTAAATATTAAAGGAGTGTATCCGCTTTGGAAAAAAGACACCAAAGTAGTCTTGCAAGAATTTTTAGATTTAGGTTTTAAGGCAATTACAGTTTGTGTAAATGCAAAGTTACTAGGCGAGGAGTTTGTAGGTAGAGTTATCGATGAACAATTTATAAAAGACTTACCAGAAAATGTTGATGTTTGTGGAGAAAATGGTGAGTTTCATACTTTTGTTTTTGATGGACCTATTTTTAAAAAACCAATTGATTTTTCTATAGGAGAAAAAGTATTACGTTCTTATACGTTACATGATAATGACGATGATAATTGTTATGCTGCTAAAAAAGAAGAAGCTAACCACGATACTAGTTTTTGGTATTGTGATTTAAGTTAATTATAGTTTCTATTTTATAAAATATAAAAACCCGATTTAATGATCGGGTTTTTTACTTTTAACGTAATTTGATTATCATCTAACAATTTGCGTTAGGGATTGAAATGGCATCCTTTTTACTTTTTTGTAAAAAGATATAATGGAAAGCCCGTTTAAACGCCCAAATTAAAAATCTATTTCAATTTATCAGAATTTAAAAAGAAAACGGCATTGGCAACAAATAACTTTCCGTTTTGCCAGAAAGATCTAAATAAAGGATTGTCTACCATATAAATAATGCTACCATTATCCATTTGTTCTTCGGCGAATAAAATAGATTTAGGGATGTTTTTTATAGCTTTGCTACCGGCATAACCCGATACATTTATGGCGTTTGTATCAAAATAAGCAACATTGTTTCCGTCTTTTAAATAAGCATAAGAAGTTCCGCTTAATTTTAATGAAAAATAATTTTTCCCATAACCAAAAGCTAATGGATGTGTATTGTCTAAGGTACTTTTAAAAATACTACCTGTAATTAAATTGGCAACACTTTTACGTTCTTTATCTGCATAAGGAGTTAAGTCTGCATCCTTAATTTTTTCTGTAGATGTTTTCTTTTTTAAGGAGAAGTCTTTTTTATCAGCAAAACTATTTAACGCATCTCCAATAGCAATTAAAGTTCCGCCAGAACGTGTCCATTTTTTTAATTTTTCTAAAGTAGTTTTTGTTAAAACTTTGCTATAAGAACCATCAGGAATAATAATAACATCGTATTTAGAATAGTCTAAAGCACCAAAAACATCAGAATTTATGTTGGTTATTGGGTATAGTAATTGCGTTTCAAAGTAATGCCAAACCTCACCAAAACTTAAAGAAGAAGTACCTTTACCAGACAAAACTGCAATTTTTTGTTGGTTGATTGGTTTTACAGAATACGAACCAAAATCTACACCAGAAGAAACAAAACCTGTTTTTACAGCAGTCAATTCTCTTTGGTGTTTGTTTGCTATTTCTATTAATTTAGTATCAAAAGATTGATTTCTATTATCATTTCTTAAAATAATTAAGGTTCCTCTTTTGTATGATTTTTCTGCAATAGAAAAAGGTTTTTCGGAAAAACGAGGTGTAATATCGGCTTGTAATAAAGCACCTAAAAAAGTAGCATCCTCTAAACTATTCCATTTAGAAAGGTAGGCATAGGCAGTTGTATCAATAGAATTTGCAATAGTATTTAAACTTTTAGTGGTAGTAGAATTTACTTTTGTATGCGAAGCAATCGCTTTAAAACCGTGTGCATACGGTAAAGACCAAGCAGTAATATCGTACGTTAAAGAATCTACTAGTTTTGTTTTAGGTTCAAACAAAACTTTTACCATTTTTCCTTTCGGTTGATTGGTGTGTATAACTAAATCTGTAGAAGAAACATCCATTTTTTCTTCTTTCTGAGTCGCATAATTATATCCTTTTACAAATCCAATTTGTGTGTTTTCGTATTTAATTTCATGCGTATCTAATAAGGCTTTTAAACGATTGGTTTTGTCTTCATTTTCATTTTTTAAAACATAACTTTTATAACCTAAAGTAGCGTTGTTAAAGAATTTTCTAAACTCAGTATTTAATTTTTCTGCATTATTTGATGAAATTTCTACGGTAGATAAACCAGTTGTTAAATGATGAATGGCTCTGTCTTTTAAAGTTAAAACTTCGCCTTCATCTGTTTTAATTCCTAATCCTGCCATTCCATGCCCTGCTTGTTCGTAGGTCATACCAATTGCTCCCATATAAGTAGGGTAGGTGTCTCCATAACTTGGGTACAATAAATCGAAACTTTCTTTTGTAAAATATAACCAACCTTCTTGGTCGAAATATTTAGCATGATTTTTCCCTACTTCTGTCTGAAATTCTCGTTGCCAATCAGAAATAATTTCATGAAAAGGTTCTGCTGCAGGTGCAAAATAATAAGGGTTATTAATGTATTGTTCATGAAAATCTACATGTACATGTGGCATCCATTTATTATACATTTTTATACGTTGTGCAGATTCTACTTGCGTTGCCCAAGCCCAATCCCTATTTAAATCGAATAAATAATGGTTTGGTCTTCCAGAAGGCCAAGGTTCTGCATGTTCTTTTCCGTTTTGATTTGTATTAAAAGGCGTACTTTTTACTTGGTTGTACCAATTTACATATCTGTCTCGTCCATCAGGATTTACAGCAGGATCTATAATAACAACGGTATTTTCTAACCAAGATTTTTTGGTAGTAACCAACTCATAAAGTGTTAACATAGCAGCTTCTGTACTCGAAGCTTCGTTTCCATGCACGTTATAGCTTAACCAAACAATGGCTTTGTTGTTTTTAGAATTTCCAGAAATAATACCTGTTTGTGTAAGGTTGTTTTTTCTAATAGTTTCTAAATTATTGATGTTTTCTTGTGACGAAATATAACTTAAATACAAAGATCGGTGCTCATTGGTTTCTCCGTATTTTTCTAACTTTACGTTGCTTAATGTATTGCTTACATATTTAAAATAGTCTACAACTTTATGATGTCTTGTAAAGCGAGCGCCAATTTCATAGCCTAAAAAATCGGAAGGAGATTGTACTGTTTGCGAGAAAAGGCTTCCCATAGTTAAGAAGGTGGTAATAAAAAGGACTTTAAATTTCATAAATAAGCATTTGGAAACCAAAAGTAAGAATATATTTTTTTGTTTTTCAGTAGATTGAATCTTTTGATGTTAAAACTTTGTTAGATTGAATTTAGCCTTACGACAAAGGATAAATTATTCGTATTTTTATCAAAAATTAATTAAACTAAATGAATTCTACCTCAGAATCTGATTGTTGCCAAAACCGTGTTCTTTAAGATGAAAGTAACACAGATACCCTTTAAAAAAACCGGCTTTTTCTCTGCTACAATGTTAGATTATTTAGAGAAAAAAGAAGCGATACAGCCATTTTATAATAATTTTCCAGATATTACAGGTTTTCATAACCAGATAGAAGAAAAGCAAAAGTCTTTTCGATTACAATCTAGATTGGTATTGGTAGATGCTTTAAAAAATCAGTATATAGATTTTAAAGTTTCTGAGAAAACGAATGAATATATAGAGAGTTTAAAACATAAAAATACGTTTACGGTAACTACGGGGCATCAATTAAATTTGTTTACAGGGCCGTTGTATTTCTTGTATAAGATACTTTCTACCATAAATTTGTGCGAAGAGTTAACCGCTAAATTTCCCGAACAAAATTTTGTTCCAATTTATTGGATGGCAACAGAAGATCATGATTTTGAAGAAATTAATTACTTTAATTTTGATGGTAAAAAAGTAATGTGGAATAGAGAAGATGGTGGCGCTGTTGGACGATTTTCTACAGATGGATTAGAAGATGTTTTTGATGTTTTTTCTAACCATTTAGGCAATTCTAAAAATGCAACATTTCTAAAACAACTATTTTCTGATGGTTATTTAAAACATAATAATTTAGCAGATGCAACAAGATATATTGCAAATGAATTGTTTACTGATTATGGTTTGGTTATTTTAGATGGTGATGATGCTAGTTTAAAACAACTATTTAACCCAATAGTAAAAGACGAATTAGAAAATGAAACTTCTTTTAAAGCAGTTTCTAAAACAATTACATATCTAGAAACGGCTTATAAAATTCAAGTAAACCCAAGAGAAATTAATTTATTTTATTTGGGCGATGATTTTAGAGAACGTATTCTTTTTGAAGACGGAGTTTATAAAGTAAACAACACCAATATTACTTTTACCAAGGCAGAAATTTTAAAGGAAGTTGATAACAACCCAAAATCATTTTCGCCAAACGTAATTATGAGACCTTTATACCAAGAGGTTATTTTACCAAATCTTTGCTATTTAGGCGGAGGAGGAGAAATGGCGTATTGGTTAGAATTAAAAGATTATTTTGAAAAAGTAGCAATTCCGTTTCCTATTTTATTGTTGCGTAATTCTGTACAAGTAGTCTCTAAAAAGCAAGTAAACAAGCTAGAAAAACTAAATATCTCTTTAGAAGAGTTGTTTTTAGACCAATATGATTTATTGTCTAAAAAAGTAACCGAAAACTCTGATATTAAGGTTAACTTTGATGAAAAGATTCAGTTCTTAGAAAAGCAGTTTTTAGAACTAAAAGCAGTTGCTAAAAAAACAGATGTTTCTTTTGTAAATGCAGTAAATGCACAAGAAAGAAAGCAAATTAAAGGATTAGAAAATTTGCAAAAGCGTTTGTTAAAAGCAGAGAAAAGAAGACAAAATGATTTAGTTGATAGAATTACTCAACTTCAAAATGAAATTTTACCAAACCAAAGTTTAGAAGAAAGGCAACGTAACTTTTCTGAATATTATTTAGCGTATGGTTTTTCATTTATAAAAGCGTTAAAAGGTGCTTTAAAACCTTTACAATTAGAGTTTACAGTATTAGAATTAGAATGAAAGAAAAAGGTCTACATCCAAAGAACAAATTTAACAAAGGGTATAATTTTGAAGAATTAAATGTAATAAACCCAGCATTAAAAGAATTTGTTGCTAAAAACGAATTTGGTACTGTTACTATTGATTTTTCGAATCCGGAAGCAGTAAAAGAACTGAATAAAGCCTTATTATTTTCTTTTGATAAAATTTCTACGTGGCATTTTGGAGATAAAAACTTATGTCCACCAATACCAGGACGTTTAGATTATATTCATCATTTAGCAGATTTACTTTCTGATGAAAAAAATATTAAAATTTTAGATATCGGTACAGGAGCAACAGGTATTTATCCTTTATTAGGTATTGCAGAATACGATTGGAATTTTGTTGCTACAGACATCGATTTAGATTCTTTAGATACTGTGCAAGATATTATGGATGATAATAAACTTAGTGCTAAAATTGAGTTACGTCACCAAGAAAATGAAGCGCAAATTTTAAAAGGAATTTTAAAAGATGATGATTCTTTTTCTGCAGTAATGTGTAATCCGCCTTTTTACAAATCGGCAGAAGAAGCACAAGGAGCAAACGGTAGAAAATCTAGAAATTTAGGTAATAACGCTGTTAGAAACTTTGCAGGAAATAACAATGAACTTTGGTACATTGGTGGAGAAAAAGCTTTTTTACATAATTATTTATATGAAAGTTCTTTGTTTCCTAAAAGTAGTAAATGGTATACAAGTTTAGTTTCTAAGAAAGAAAACGTAAAAAGTTTAGAGAAATCTTCAGCTAAATTAGGAGCTAAAGAGTTTAAAATTATTCCGATGCATCAAGGAAATAAAGTAACAAGAGTTGTTGCTTGGAGGTTTTAATCGCAGGGCGATAGCCAAAGTTTTAATTCACAGAGGCTTGCCTCGAAATGAAAAAACATGTTTCGGAAGCATAATTCGTACTCTTGGGGCAAGGTTGTTGATTAAGCTTCTTTAATTTCTTAAAAAGAAAAACATATTTATAAAAAAAGGTTCAATCAAATTTCATTTTGATTGAACCTTTTTTTGTTTGAAATAATAGATTTCTCAATCGCAAAAAAGCTCATTTCGAAATGGCAAAAGAAGGCTTAATTAAAAACCACATCATCAATTTTATACTTTTTACAAATAAAGTGTAAAATAGTATATACCAACATGTGTACAAAAACCAAACAAATAAAAGCATATAAAGGAACGCCTAGTATTTGATATGGCCAATAATACGTCCAAACTCCTAAGTAAATAGTAATTACTTCTCCAAAAGCAGGAAGTATTAAAGCCAATAATATGGCTAATAAAATTTTGTTTTTTTGAGTTTGGGCCTTTAGTAAAGGAATTAAATTTCGTTCTAGTTTATATAAATAATGGAAAGCAAGCATCCATGCAAAAGGCAACCAAAGTGGGAGTTCTCTTGTAACTTCATGATATTCCCAATAGCCATTTGCAACACCCCAAGTTTCACCAACAATTCCTCCAAAACCAGTTAATAACATACCAATTAATAATAACCAATTTTTATTGGTCTTTGGTTTAATGATTTCTTTATAAATATTATGTATAATTTTAAGAATTAAAATCCCTGCAATTATAGCATCATATTGTTTTAAAACACCAATTAGAATTCCTGCAATTATTAATTTAAGAAGTGCTTTAAGTGTTTCTTTTAAGAATAGTTTTTTGTTAGTAATCAAGGTATTATTTCTTTTTTGCAAAAATAAGATTCTAAATTGAGTCAACTCTTGTTTTTATTTAAAATTGAAGGATATCAGTCCATTATTTTTTGTATCGGAGTAATAAAGAATATTTTTCCTCATTAAATTTGTTTTAAAATTAATTGACATGAATCACAAAAAAGCGTTTAAAATACTTGTACTAGTGGTATCTATTTTATCAATTTATAAAATTGCAGATTATTATGTTACTCATAAAATAGATTCTTATTTAAAAGCAGAACAATTAAATTATGATGCGATCTCGATAAATTTATTATTCGGAAATATCACTTTAAAGAATGTTTCCATAGTAAAAGATAGTCTTCATTTTAAAACCGAAAAGTTAAAAATAGAAGGAGTATCTTATTATCAATACATCAAAAATAAATCAATTTATATATTAGATTTAAAAACGATCAATTCAAAAATTACAGGTAAAATATCAAAAAAAGACAATAGCGGAAAGAAACAAAAAGACACCTTAAAAGGGGAGTCATTAGCGTTAAAAATAAAGCACATTGAGTTTAAAAACCTTAAAGTTGATATAAAAAAGAATGATAATTTTCCCTTAACAGCTAAAAGTATTTACATTAAAATTAATAATTTTGAATTAGATACAGATAATAATAAATCAATTCCGTTTTTATATTCTAACATAGAAACATCTATAATAGATTTTGAAACACAATACTCTAAAGTTCAAAAAGTGAAGTTTTCTAAACTGATTTTTGAAAAAGACAATTTATCTTTAGACAGTTTAGAGATTGTACCCTTAAAGTCAAGAGAAAAATATATCTATCATGTTTCTGAAGAAAAAGAACTGATGACTTTATTAAGTGAAAAGGTTGTTATTTCTGATATAAAAATATCCGAAAAAGAAAAATTCAGTTTTACGGCAAACCATATTTTATTTGAAGAAGTTTTTTTTAATCTATACTTAGACGGAACTGTATTAGAACACCCAGATAAGAGAAAAGACTTGTATAGTAAAAGTCTTAGAGAGCTACCTTTTAATATTGATATAAAGAAGGTAGAGATTAAAAAAGCAAAAATTGTTTATGAAGAATACACCATAAAAGAGAACAAGCCAGGTATTTTAAATTTCGACAATCTAAATGCTCAAATAAGTAATATAAATAATAATAATGTTAGAGAAAACAACGTAACAACAGCAAAGATTCAATCTAACTTTATGAAATCTTCTCCGTTAGATATTGAATGGACATTTGATATTAATAATAAAAATGATAATTTTAGAATAAGCGGAAGCTTGTTTAATGTTACTTCTCAAAATATGAGTTCCTTTCTATTACCTACTATGAATGCCAAAATGGATGGTTATATAGATAGGATGTATTTTGATTTTGAAGGAAATGATTTTACATCTAACGGTAAGTTAAATTTAGATTTTAAAAACTTTAATATTAAAATTTTAGATAAAAAGAAAAGTAAGAAAACGGTGTTAAGTTGGTTGGCAAATTTATTTATAAAAGATTCTTCTAAAAACGGAATTGTAAAGGTGAAAACTGAAAATGTTGAAAGAGATAAAACAAAGTCTTTTTGGAATTTTTTCTGGCTAAATGTAGAAAAAGGGTTACAAAATTCTTTAATTTAGTAATTTATGATACAAAAAAACCGAAGCAATTTGCTTCGGTTTTTTTAAACTATATTTTGTAATTTCTTATAAATTAGGAATCACTAATTCTTGTCCTACTTTAATCACATCTGGGTTTGTTAAGATATTTGTATTTGCTTCAAAAATAGCATTGTATTTAGATGATTTACCGTAATACTGTTTTGCTATTTTACCTAAAGTTTCTCCGCTTTTTACAGTATGGTTTGCAAATACAGAAGTGTCTTCTACAGAAATATCTGCAATAATATCAGAAGGATTATCTCCACCAGCTTTTTTAATTTCATCCCAAAGAAGATTTTTTTCATATTGAGTCTTTGCAGTTCCTGTAACATGTAAAACACCATTTTCTTCTTTTACATCTCCATTTTTAATTGCTAATTCTTCACCTAGGTTAAGTACACTTTGATATTTTGCTTTCATTTTAATTCTTTCTTTATGGTTATTAATAGTATAAATATACAAAAAAACCAAAGCAAGTTGCTTTGGTTTTTCGATTAAAGTACAATTTATGTAGTTGAAATCCCTTGCTTAAACAAAGAATAACATATTATGTATTTTCTTATAAGTGAATTACTTCATCATAAGCATCTGCAACTGCTTCCATAACAGCTTCACTCATTGTTGGATGAGGGTGAATTGTTTTTAAAACTTCATGTCCAGTAGTTTCTAATTTTCTACCTAAAACTGCTTCAGCAATCATATCTGTAACACCAGCACCAATCATATGGCAACCTAACCATTCGCCATATTTAGCATCAAAAATTACTTTTACAAAACCATCTTTGTTACCAGCTGCACTTGCTTTACCAGATGCAGAAAAAGGGAATTTACCTATTTTTAATTCGTAACCAGCCTCTTTTGCTTTTGCTTCTGTCATACCAACAGATGCAATTTCTGGAGACGCATACGTACAACCTGGTACGTTTCCGTAATCTATTGGTTCTGTATGTAAACCAGCTAATTTCTCTACACAAGTAATTCCTTCTGCAGAAGCAACGTGTGCCAATGCTTGTCCAGGAACCACATCGCCAATAGCATAATAACCAGGTATATTTGTTTGGTAAAAATCGTTTACTAAGATTTTATCTCTGTCAACAATAATACCAACATCTTCTAATCCAATATTTTCTAAGTTAGATTTAATTCCAACTGCAGATAATAAAATGTCAGCAGTTAAAGTCTCTTCACCTTTTTTAGTTTTTACGGTTGCAACAACACCTTCACCAGAAGTATCAACAGATTCTACAGAAGAATTTGTCATTACTTTAATTCCAGATTTTTTAAGAGAACGCTCAAATTGTTTAGAAACATCAAGGTCTTCTACCGGTACAACATTTGGCATAAATTCTACAATAGTAACCTCAGTTCCCATAGAATTATAGAAATGCGCAAACTCAACACCAATTGCACCAGAACCAACAACAATCATAGATTTAGGTTGTTCAGGTAAACTCATTGCTTGTCTATAACCAATTACCTTTTTACCATCTTGTGGTAAGTTTGGTAACTCTCTAGAACGTGCACCAGTTGCAATAATAATATTGTCTGCACTATATTCAGTTACGGTTCCATCTTCAGCAGTAACATCAACCTTTTTACCAGTTTTTATTTTACCAAAACCGTTAATAACATCAATTTTATTTTTTTTCATTAAGAACTGAACACCTTTGCTCATCCCATCAGCAACACCACGACTTCTTTTTACAATAGCCTCAAAATCTTTATCAATTGCTTCAGCTTTTAAACCATATTGGTCTACGTGCTTTAAATAATCGTAAACTTGAGCAGATTTTAACAATGCTTTTGTTGGTATACATCCCCAATTTAAACAAATTCCACCTATTTCACTTTTTTCTACAATGGCAACTTTAAAGCCTAATTGAGAAGCTCTAATTCCCGCTACATAACCTCCAGGTCCACTTCCAATAATAATGATGTCGTATTTCATAATTGTATATTTTACTTTTTATTTCTTAAATTTGGGCGTTTTAACGGGCTTTTCGTTGTATCTTTTTTTATTGAAAAAAAATCAATAAAAAAAGGATGCCACTGCAATCCCTAACGCTGGCTAATTTACTAACTTTTGGTCTTATAGCCAATGCTAGCACTAACTAATTTACATTCTCTCCGGAACCTGAATGCCTAATAGTAAAAAAGCAGCTTTTATAGTTTCCGCAACCTTTTTAGATAGCTGAACTCTAAATATTTTTTTATCTAAATCTTCTTCTCCTAAAATATGTACATTCTGATAAAAAGAATTAAATTCTTTAACCAAATCATACGTATAATTTGCAATAATTGCTGGCGAATAATTAGCAGCAGCTTGTTGTACCGTTTCAGGGTATAACTCTAACTGTTTTAATAATTCTTTTTCCTTTTCATGTAAATCAATCTTTACAGGTTTAGAATAATCAAAATCTGCTTTTCTAATGATAGACTGAATTCTAGCATAGGTATACTGAATAAAAGGACCTGTGTTTCCTTGAAAATCTACAGAAGATTTTGGATCGAACAAAATTCTCTTTTTAGGATCTACTTTTAAAATAAAATATTTTAAGGCACCTAAACCAATAACTTCATACAAATCATTTTTTTCTTGATCAGAATACCCATCTAACTTTCCTAATTCTTCCGAAATAGTTTTAGCAGTTTCTGTCATTTCTACCATTAAATCATCAGCATCTACAACAGTTCCTTCTCTAGACTTCATTTTTCCAGAAGGTAAATCTACCATTCCGTAACTTAAATGATGTAATTGTTTAGCCCAATCAAAACCTAATTTTTTTAAGATTAAAAACAATACCTGAAAATGATAATCTTGCTCGTTACCAACCGTGTAAACCATACCACCAACATCTGCATAATCTTTTACACGTTGTATAGCCGTACCAATATCTTGCGTCATATACACTGCAGTTCCGTCAGAACGCAACACAATTTTTTCATCTAAGCCATCATCCGTTAAATCACACCAAACAGAACCGTCTTCTTTTTTATAGAAAACACCTTTTTCTAAACCTTGTGCAACTACATCTTTACCTAATAAATAGGTGTTACTTTCATAATATAAAGTGTCAAAATCTACACCCATACTTTTATAAGTAACCTCAAAACCTTTATAAACCCAAGAGTTCATCTCTTTCCAAAGAGCAACAACTTCTTCATCTCCAGCTTCCCATTTCAACAACATTTGTTGTGCTTCTAAAAATAACGGAGCCTCTTTTTTAGCTTCGTCTTCTGTTTTACCTTCCGCAATTAATTCCGCAATTTCTTTTTTATACTCTTGGTCGAATTTTACGTAGTAATTACCAACCAATTTATCACCTTTTAAACCTGTGTTTTCAGGAGTTTCTTTTTGTCCATCACTCCCATTGGGAGCGAACTTTTCCCAAGCTAACATCGATTTACAGATATGAATACCTCTGTCGTTAATAATCTGCGTTTTATAGACTTTTTTACCAGCAGCTTTTATAATTTCTGCAACAGAATAGCCTAATAAATTGTTACGAACGTGCCCTAAGTGTAAAGGTTTGTTGGTGTTTGGAGAAGAATATTCTACCATCATTGCTTTTTCATCCGCCTTTGGCGAAACAGACCCGTAAGTAATATCTGCGTAAATGGTATTAAAGAAGTTGGTGTAAAAACTATCGTCTATTACTAAGTTTAAGAATCCTTTAACTACGTTGTAATTTGTAATTTCTGTTACGTTTTCTACTACGTACTTTCCTAAGTTCTCACCAATTTGTACAGGATTTCCTTTTTTGTAACGCAATAAAGGGAATACAACAACTGTAATATCTCCTTCAAATTCTTTTCTGGTTGCCTGAAATTCTACTGTTGGAATTTCTATATTGTATAAAGCTAAAAAACCCTCTTTTACTTTGGTTTCTATAATGTTTTGAATGCTCATTTAGTATCGAAAATTGAATTGCAAAATTACATATTTTTATTTGTTTTTTTAGAATGATTTTTGGTCAAGAATAATTGTATTTTTGCACAATGGAAAAACGCTTAAAACAACTACCAAAATTAGCAGAAGATGCTAGGAAAGAAAATCTAAAATATTTTACGAACCTTAAAAAAAGAGTGCCTAAAAATTTAGATTATGTTGTACAAGAGTTACATGATGCTGAGTTTAAAAAAACAGATTGTTTAACTTGTGGAAATTGTTGTAAAACTACAAGCCCTATTTTTACGGATAAAGATACAGAGCGCATTGCTAAATCTTTAAAAATGAAAGTTGCAGATTTTCAAAAACAATATTTAGAAAGAGATGAAGATGATTTTATGGTCTTAAAATCAGCTCCTTGTACCTTTTTTGATGAAACGGATAATACTTGTTTTATTTATGATGTTCGCCCAAAAGCTTGTGCAGAATATCCACATACAAATCGTAAGAAATTTATAGGGATTACAGATTTAACAGTAGCTAATACAGCTGTTTGTCCTGCTGCTTATAATATTGTAGAAGCCTTAAAAAAGCGTATTCCTTATGAGTATAATGTAAAAAAGAAAAGAAGTTAAATTGCCAATTTATTTAACTTATAAATATATAATTCAAATTGATTCTGTTACAGAAGTTGCTTTTGTAAATATAAAGGCAACGTAGTAAACTGTGCTCATTGTGTTAATTGTTTGAATTGGTTGATTAAAAAAACATCTCGAAAGAGATGTTTTTTTTGTGCTTTATTTTTCTATTAATGCAATTGCTTTTATCATTTCTTTTTGCGGTAATTTACAAGTTCCAAAATTACAGACGTAAATAAAGGTTTCATCTGTAACAAACTTATCCTTTAATAAAGGAATAGCGTTGTTCTCTTTAATAGCACCTGCAACAATGATATTAGGAATGTAATGCTCTTGTAATTCATTTTTAAGAAGCGTTGCTTTTTGCCCAACAATGGCTACTTCATAAAAAGGTTTTGTATAATTGGTCATTAAATTTAACCAATTGCTATAACTAGAAGGATTCATTAAAACGTCTTCTTGCATATTATGAAGCATTTTATTTGCTATTTTGTTATAATTAGTATCCGAATAATAAAGGCTTAATTTAAACAAACAATTTGCTAAAATAGAATTAGGAGACGCAATTACATTATCATCAACGATTACTTTTCGTGATATCAATTTTTCATCTTTATTAGACGTAAAGTAAAACGTATTGTTTTCTTTATTAAAATAATTATCTAAAGTAAAATCTATTAATTTTCTAGACTCTTGCAACCATTTTTCATCAAGAGTAACTTCATACAAATTAATAAAAGCATCTATTAAAGTAGCGTAATCTTCGGAATAGGCATTAATAGTACTTTTACCGTTTTTGTAATTTCTATAAAGAGTTCCGTCTTTTTGTAATTGGTTATTTAAAATAAAATTGGCGTTTTTAAGAGCTGTTTTTAAATATGCTTCATTTTTTAAAGCCGTATAAGCATCGGTATATCCCTTTATCATTAAGGCGTTCCAAGAAGTTAAAACCTTATCATCTAAATTCGGCTTCGCTTTTTCTTTTCTCGCTTTTTTAAGAATCTCTTTCCAGTTTTTTATAGTTGATGAAAGGGCATCAGTATTTATTTTATGTTTATTGGCAAAAGCAGCGTCCGTAGAATTTCTTATTAAAACATATCGGTCTTTTTCCCATAGGCCAAAATCATTTATATTATAATACTCTTCAAACAAAGCGTAATCATCAGTAATTAAACCTTGCAATTCTTGTTTTGTAAAATAATAATAAGCGCCTTCTTCTAATTGGTTTTGTGTGTTTTTACTATCCGCATCTAAAGAAGAAAAGAAAGTGCCATTTTTGTCTGTTACTTCTTGTGCTACAAAATTTAAGGTTTCTTCTATTATTTTTTTATACAAATCCTTTTTATCTTTTTGATACGCTTTTGCATACAAACTAACAAGTTGTGCATTGTCATAAAGCATTTTTTCAAAATGAGGAATGTGCCATTTTTTATCAGTAGCATATCTAGAAAAACCTCCATTTATTTGATCGTAAATTCCACCAAAAGCCATTTTTGTTAAGGTAGTTTTTATATGGTTATTTATTTTAAGATTATTAAATTGATGACCATATCTCATTAAAAACTCCAAAGAATTTGGCATCGGAAATTTTAGATCTCTTTTAGACCCACCATAAATAGTGTCTAAGTTTTGTTGCCAATTTGTAACGGCATTTTTTATATCTGTATCCTTAAAATCTGCCTTGTCTTTTCTAATGGTAATTAATTCAGATTTCTGAATACCTTCTGTTAGTTTTGTTGCAAAATCTATTGCTTTTTCTGGATTTTCTTTATAAAGTTTAGAGATGTCTAACAACACTTTTTTCCATTGTTCTTTTGTAAAATAGGTGCCTCCAAAAATGGGCCTTCCATCGGGTAACGCAATACAGTTAAGTGGCCAACCACCGCTACCAGTCATTAATTGTACCGCATTCATATATACGTTATCAATATCTGGTCTTTCTTCTCTATCAACCTTAATACTAATAAAATTATCGTTCATTATTTTGGCAATAGAATCGTTTTCGAAACTTTCTTCTTCCATAACATGACACCAGTGGCAAGCAGAATAACCAATAGAAATAACAATTAACTTATGCTCTTTTTTAGCAAGTTGTAATGTTTTATCGTTCCACGCTTTCCAATTAACAGGGTTATTTGCATGTTGTAATAAATAAGGACTCGTTTCGTTAGCCAATTCGTTTTGGGGTGCTTTTTCTCCTTTTTTATTACAACTTAAACATAGCGTTATGCATAAAAAAAATATGGTTTTAATGATAGGTCTCAAGCTTTTATTATTTATTAAAAATTAAAATAAAATTTCAATAGCACTAAAGTATTATAAAACTCTAGAGCACAAAATTATTTTAATGCAAAATCTAAAGCATCAAATAACTCAAATGTGTTATTGTCTAGTAAAATGGGGTATTAAGAGCAGAATTGCAACAAATGTTTTAATCTTAGTTCAAATAGTTTTATTCATATATTTAGTTAAATAGTAGTTTTATAAAAAATAGTAAACAATAAATAATAAACTTTAATTATGAGATTAGCGTTGAAAAAAAATATCCCCTTACTCGTTTTTGTTTTGTGCTTACAGATTTCATATACGAAAGCACAAAATAAGATTCCTCAAATTCAATTAGAGAAAAACCAAGTATCTGCAACATTTATAGAAGCTAAAATAGATAGCATAATTGCTGTTTTAACTTTAGAAGAAAAGGTAGCAATGACGCATGCACAATCTAAATTTAGCACAAAAGGTGTTGCTAGATTAGGGATTCCAGAAGTTTGGATGTCTGATGGCCCGCATGGAGTTAGAGAAGAAATTAGTTGGGATGCTTGGGGAAATGCAGGTTGGACAAACGATGCTATCACCGCTTTTCCGGCATTAACTTGTTTAGCGGCAAGTTTTAATCCAGAATTGGCAGGGGAATATGGTTTTAGTTTAGGAGAAGAAGCTAGGTATAGAAAAAAGGATGTACTTCTTGGACCCGGTGTAAACATCTATAGAAGCCCCATGAACGGTAGAAATTTTGAGTATTTAGGCGAAGATCCTTTTTTAGCCTCTACTATGGTTGTACCTTATATAAAAGGTGTTCAAGAAAATGGAGTGGCTGCTTGTGTAAAACATTTTGCCTTAAATAATCAAGAACATTGGCGAGATAAAATTAATGTAGAAGTAAGTGACAGGGCATTGCATGAAATTTATTTACCAGCATTTAAAGCAGCTGTACAAAAAGCAAATGTTTGGGCATTAATGGGCGCTTATAATAAATTTAGAGGTCAGTATGCAACACATAATAAAATTCTACATAAAATTTTAAAAACAGATTGGGGTTTTGATGGCGTTGTAATTAGCGATTGGAGTTCTGTACACACTACAGAAGAAGCTGCTTTGTATGGTGTAGATATGGAAATGGGTACAGGAACAGATGGTTTAGGTACAACTACAAATAACCATTATCAACATTATTATTTAGCAAATCCGTTTTTAAAAGCAATTAAAAATGGTGAATTAAGTGAAGATTTGGTAGATGATAAAGTACGTAGAATTTTAAGATTAATCTATCATACAAACTTAAACCCAAATAGAGGTTTAGGAAAAATGAATAATAAAGAACATCATAATGTTGCTAGAAAAGTGGCCACAGAAGGAATTGTGTTATTAAAAAATGAAGATAATTTTTTCCCTATTCAGGATAAAAAAGGATTAACCATTGCAGTAATTGGTGAAAATGCAACAAGAGATATGACGCAAGGTGGAGGATCATCTCAACTAAAACCTCTTTTCGAAATTTCTCCTTTACAAGGGATTAAAGAAAGATATAAAAATGCAACCATTATTCATACAATGGGATATGAAACAGGGGCTTCTGTGTATGATGAAATTTTGCCTGCAACTTTAAATCAAGATTCTTTGTTTGTAAAAGCAATTGAAGTTGCTAAAAAAGCAGACATTGTTCTTTTTATAGGAGGATTAAATAAAAGTCACCACCAAGATAGCGAAGGAGATGATAGAGAGGTTTATGATTTACCTTACGGACAAGAAAAATTAATTAATGGAATTAGTGAAGTCAATAAAAACATAGGATTTTTATTAGTTACAGGAAATGCCGTAAAAATGCCCTGGATAGCTAAAACCAAAGGAATAATACAAACTTGGTATTTAGGTAGTATGGCAGGTTATGCCATTGCAGATATTGTTAGTGGAGATGTAAACCCTTCGGGGAAACTTCCTTTTTCTTTTCCTAAAGAATTAAATGACAATGCAGCACATGCATTTGGAGAAATTTCGTACCCAGGAGATGGAGTTAATCAAGAATATACAGAAGATATTTTAGTTGGATATAGATGGTTTGATACTCGAAAAATTAAACCTCAATATGCTTTTGGTTATGGAATGTCTTATACCGATTTTAAAATTTCTGATATAAAGTTAGATCAAGAAAAATATACTAAAAATGATCAAATAAAAGTAACTTTTAATGTTGCTAATACAGGCGATAGAGAAGGATCAGAAGTGGTACAAGCATATGTAGGTAAGCATAAATCTAAAGTAAAAAGAGCTTTAAAAGAATTAAAAGGATTTACAAAAGTAAATTTAGAAAAAGGAGCGGAAAAAACAGTTACAATTTTTATTGATGCAGCAACATTAGCTTATTATAATACGGAAATTTCAAATTGGTCTTTAGAAGACGGTACGTATTATTTGTATGTAGGAAATGCATCTAACAATATTGTAAAAAAGATAAAATTTAGTTTGTTTTAATTTGAGTTAGGTAAGTGTGAAAAGCAGTATAAAATTATTTTATACTGCTTTTTTAAGTTAAAAAAGAGTCTTGATTTAGATTTTATTTAGAGATAAAAACAGGTAAAAATCTCTAAATTATTTAAAATAAATAGCATACAATTTAGGCCATGAGATTATTTTAAAGAAAGCTTTTAAAGAACTAGAATGAGTACCTTGGCTATTTTGTAAACTTAAAAATAAAAAATAAAGTATGTTTAAAAAAGTATCGCTTTTCGCCATTTTATTAGCAATGTTTTCTTGTAATTCTAAAATTAAAAAGAAAGAAGGAAAGGTAAAAGAACCTCAAAAAATAGCTATCTTAGAGTATCAAGTAAAAGCAACTTTGGGTGAAGGTGCTATCTGGAATTATAAAACGCAAGAATTATATTGGGTAGATATAGAAGGAAAAAAATTAAACATTTACAATCCGGTTTCTAAGACAAATAAAGTGTTAAATACAACATCTAGAATTGGTACCGTAGTGCCTTTTACAGAAAAAGAAGCAATGGTGGCTTTAGAAGATGGGGTTCATAAAATGAATTTACAAACCGGAGAAAGTGCTTTGTTTACAGACATGAAAAGTGAATTACCAGGCAGTAGATTAAATGACGGAAAATGTGACCCAGCAGGGAGGTTCTGGGTAGGTTCTATGCATTTAGAACAAGAAACAGCAAAAGCCAATTTATACACCATTACATCAGAAAATATTTTACAAAGGAAAATTGATAGTGTAACCATTTCTAACGGAATTGTTTGGACTTCAGATAAAAAGACAATGTATTATATTGATACGCCAACATCAACCATAAAATCTTTTGATTATAATAATGAAACTGGAGAAATATCAAACGGAAAAATAGCAGTTGAAATTCCGACTTCTTTAGGTTTTCCTGATGGAATGACAATTGATGAAGAAAATATGCTTTGGGTAGGTATGTGGAATGGTAATGCAGTAATTAGATTCAATCCTAAAACAGGTAAAGTAGTTTCTAAAATAGAAGTTCCGGCACACAATATTACTTCCTGTGCATTTGGAGGAGAAAATTTAGACATCCTTTATATTACTTCTGCAAGCGTAGATATGACTGCAAAAGAAATAGAGAAATACCCTTTGGCGGGATCTGTTTTTAAAGTAAAACCAGGTGTTAAAGGAGTAAAAAGTAATTTTTATATCGAAAAAAAACCAACCAAATAAAAAATATTATGAGAAAATTAGTCCTTTCATTACTATTGCTATCAATAATTATAGGTTGTAAAGAAAACAAAGTTTCTTTTGTAAAAGACACCACTCATGAAGCAAAAATAGCTGCAATCATTTCTAAAATGACTCTCGAAGAAAAAATTGGACAAACCAATTTAAGAGGCGTTTCTAGTAGTGCAAAATCTTTACCTACAGATTTAAAAGAGTCTGTGAGAAGAGGAAATGTTGGTGCTTTCTTAAATATCATGAATTTAGAATATGTAGATGAATTACAAAGAATTGCGGTAGAGGAAAGCCCAAATGGAATTCCGTTAATTTTTGGTAGAGATGTAATTCATGGTTTTAAAACGTTGTTTCCTATTCCTTTAGGTTTAGCAGCAACTTGGGATGCAGAAATGGTAGAAAAATCTTCTGAAATTGCTGCTTTTGAAGCTTCGGGTGCAGGAATAAGATGGACGTTTGCACCCATGTTAGATATTGCTAGAGATAGCCGTTGGGGAAGAATAGCAGAGTCTCCAGGAGAAGATCCTTATTTATCAGCTGTTTTAGGAGCCGCTTACGTAAAAGGTTTTCAGGGTGATGATTTAAGTAATCCATATAGAATAGCAGCATCTGCAAAACATTATATTGGTTATGGTGCAGCAATTGGCGGTAGAGATTACAATACCGTAAATTTAAATGAACCGCTTTTAAGAAATGTTTATTTACCACCATTTAAAGCAGCTGTAGATGCTGGTGCTGCAACAGTTATGAGTGCTTTTAATGAGATAAATGGAATACCAGCAACTGGTAATAAATTTCTATTAAAGGATGTTTTAAGAGGAGAATTACAGTTTGATGGTTTTGTGGTAAGTGATTGGGATTCTGTAATAGAAATGGTGTATCATGGTTTTGCAAGAGATGATAAACACGCTGCAGAATTAGCCGCAAAAGCGGGATTAGATATGGAAATGAGTAGTGAGGCTTATGAGCATCATTTAAAAGAATTAATCAAAGAAAATAAGGTAAGCATAGAAGAATTAAATGAGTTTGTTCGTAATATTTTACGTGTTAAATTTAGATTAGGTCTTTTTGATACTCCATATAGAAATAAAGAACATACAGGTAACTTTTATGCCGAAAGTCATCTAGCAGAAGCAAAAAAAGCAGCAATTGAAAGTACGGTATTATTAAAAAATAAGAATTCTATTTTACCAATATCAGAAAAAACAAACGTAGCTATTATTGGTCCTTTGGCAAATGCGCCACACGAACAATTGGGTACTTGGTCTTTTGATGGAGAAAAAGAACATACCAATACGCCTTTAGATGCGTATAAAAAAACAAACACAAATTTTCTGTTTGCAAAAGGATTGGATTATAGTAGAGATAAAACTAAAAAAGGATTTAAAGAAGCAATTGATATTGCAAAAAAATCTGATGTTATTTTATTCTTTGGTGGTGAAGAAGCTATCTTATCTGGAGAAGCGCATAGTAGAGCAAATATTAATTTACCCGGAGCACAAGAAGAATTAATTAACGAATTGGCAAAAACAGGAAAGCCAATTGTGTTAATTATTATGGCAGGTAGACCAATAACAATTACAAACCTTATTGATAAAATGGACGCGGTTTTAATGGCATGGCATCCCGGAACAATGGGAGGTGAGGCTTTGTATGAAATTATAAATGGTATAAAATCTCCAGAAGGAAGATTACCTGTTTCTTGGCCAAAAACAGCAGGACAGTTACCCTATTTCTACAATCATAAAAATACAGGTAGACCTGCAGATAGTACTAATTATATACCTATAGATAAAATTCCTGTTGCTGCGTGGCAAAGTTCTTTAGGAAATAAATCTCATTATTTGGATGTTGGTTTTACGCCTCATTTTCCTTTTGGATATGGTTTGTCTTACACTACCTTTAAATATAAAAATATTTCTATTTCTAAAGATGTTATTAATTTTAATGAAGATTTAGAAGTTAAAGTATCTATTACCAACACAGGTAAAAAGGATGGTAAAGAAATTGCGCAATTATATGTACAAGATATTGTGGGTAGTATTACAAGGCCTGTAAAAGAATTAAAAAGGTTTAAACACGTATTCTTAAAAAGTGGAGAAACCAAAGAGATTTCTTTTAAAATTTCTTCTAAAGATTTAGAGTTTGTAAATCATAAACTGGTAAATGCTGCAGAAGAAGGGAAGTTTAATCTTTGGATTGGACCTAATGCTGCACAAGGTTTAAAAACCTCTTTTGAATTGAAAAAGTAATTTACTTCAATTTATAAATAAACAAAACAGGGTTAAATCTATTATGATTTAACCCTGTTAGAGGTCAGTAGTTAGTTACATATAATTTTGTGCTGCTCTACTTTATCCTTTTGAACCATTTTTGTTATTAAGTTATTGAATATTGTTGCTTTACTTTGTGATCGATTAATTCTAAAACAAAATTCATTAAAATATCTATTTAGATTAAAGTCACTTACCCAAGAATACGTTGTTCTTATCCAAGATTTCACTTGATGAATCATTGTATGAAGTGCTTTAAAATTCATACCTCCATTACTTTCTATTTGAGTAATATTATAAGCTTTCGCAATAGGTCTGTAACCTCTCCATTTGTCGGTTATCACTTTAGCTTCTCGACTGATATGATTCACAAAAATATATTGCAAAGAACTAGCTGAAAAATCTTCGATTCTCATGGCATACATTCTTTTAACTTTTCCATCTTCAGTTAGTTCAACAGCAGTTATAGCTTTCTTTTCTTAGCATTATAACTTCTTCCTACTTTATCTTTTTCTCGTCCACCCAAAACAAATTCATCCACATGAACAATACCGGTCATAGGACTATTTCCACTACTTTCCATAGCTTCTCTAATTTTGAGCATAAATAAACGTGCAGTCTTTTCTGTTACACTAAAACGAACTGCAACATAACTAGCAGAAAGGCTTTTAGTACTCGTACTCATTTCAAAAACAATAAAGAAAGCTTTTCTAACACCAAACTTTACTTTATGAAAAAGTGTGTTTGATGTAGATGATTCTTGATGAGAGCAAATATTACATGTCCGTGAAAAATCTTTTCTTATTTGAGCCTTTTTATGACCACATTTAACACATTGAAATCCATCTTTCCACTTAATATCTGCCAAGTATTTCTTGCAATCTTCATCCGTTTTAAACCGATCAGCAAACTCTAGAAGGTTTTGTCCTTTAAATATATTCATAATATTACTGTATTTGTTGTTTTTAAAGATATGAATTTAAATACTGACCTCTAAACCCTGTTTTAATTTATATGAAATTAGTATCCAATTTCTTTTTACTTCATTCCAATTAGAGTAGAAATTATGGTTACTATTTATTAAGTTTTAGATACTGTATCACATCATTATTTTTACCAATTATAATGTAACGTTCATTATTTATTGTTATTTCAGACATTTCTTTAACATCACCAGAAGTATAAAAACCACTTTCTAAGACGGAAACTGGTACAAAAGTTCCATTACCTTTTCCTTTTAAAAACAAACCATAACTAGCATCGTTTCTTGGTGTTTCTACTTCCGAATTGTGTAGGTTTCCAGCAATAAGTGCGTCTAAATTTCCATCATGATCGTAATCATTAATCAGTATTTTTTGAATGCTAGAAAACTGAGCTTCTACAGGTAATTTGTGCACAACAAAAGTATCACCTTTGTTTTCTAAATAGATACTCGCAAAAGATTTTACTTGATAATGTAATGCATTTTCTAAATTCTTTTTTCCATAAACATCTACCAAAGTAGCTTGAGAAAATTCATCATAATTTTTGAACTTATTTTTTATTCCTGGTATTTGTTGTGACGAGCATTGCCTTCCACGAAGTGGATATTGTTTCCCCTCATTATAATAACTTAAAACAATATCATCTGTATTATTTTTATCAAAGTCATTTACAAAAATATCAAAAGTCTCATTTTGGGTGGCTTTGTATTTGTAGTTTAGACCATTGTTTCCAAGAATATAATCGGTATCTCCATCATTATCAAAATCACCTTGATTAATACTCCACCACCAACCAGTAGTATCTTTTGTTAGTCCCATTTCTTCAGAAACTTCTGTAAAAGTTCCTTTGTTATTTTTGAAAACTCTTATGTTCATCCATTCGCCAACAATAATAATGTCTTGCCAAGAATCATTATTAAAATCAGTAATAACAGCACTTGTAGCCATTCCTAAATTGGTAAAAAGAGTAGTAGAGGTGTTTTTAAACTTTATGTCTGAATCAGTAGAATTATTTTTAAGTAAATAACTTGTTGTGGGTAAAGGATACTTACCAGGTATTTGTCTACCAAGAACTAAAATATCTTGTTTTCCATCTTTATTATAATCTAATTGATAGGCTTTAGATCCGCTATTATTCAACTTTGGTAAACTATTTAGAGCCTTTACGAAATTGCCTTTACCATCATTTACATACAACCTATCTTGTAACATTGATGAGTTTTGAGCATACTCATAACCACCACTAACTACATACAAATCTTTATCTCCGTCAGAATCTGCATCAAAAAATAGAGCGCCTAAATCTTCAGAAAGTTTGTCTTTTTCTATGGATGGAATTTCGGCCTTTATAAAATCACCTTTATTTTGAATATATAATTGTGAAGCATTGCCAAAAGAACCGCCAATAAAATAATCATCTAAACCATCATTATTAACATCTGCAACTGCTAAAGCAGGGCCTAAAGTAGACATTTTGTGAGGCAGTAAAACTTGTTTGTCAAAATCGTTAAGCTCGTTTTCTAGGTGTCTTGGTTGTAGTAAATTATCTACTGCTGTAAACAACCTTTGTTTTTTGTTGATAACCTTCTTGTTGAGGTTTGGCTTTGCATCAGTATATTTAATTGTTAATAATTGATTTGCTTTTACATCTTTTAAAGTTTGATGATTTCCATCTTGCCAGATGATTTTTAAACTGTCTACTATTGCTGTTTTATGCAATCCGAAATGAATTTCTGGTGCTACAGAAGATTGATATCCTCTTGTTAGCGTTAATTCTTGCATTTGTTTTTTATCCGCAGTAAAAGCATAAACTCTGGTTCCTAATCCGAATTTATTTTTAGAAGCACCATTCAGTTTTATTTTTAAATAGTTAGTATTATCCGAACTATTGTTCTTAAAAATAGTAGCTTCTTCATCTATATTATTTACAATTATTTCTAAATCGCCATCATTATCTAAATCCGCATAAGCGGCTCCATTAGAAAAACCTTTGTTCTCTAATCCCCATTTTTTGGCAACGTTTTCAAAATTTAGATTTCCTGAGTTTTTAAGAGCAAAGTTGTTAATTTTCTCACTCGGAATCATTTTGTTTTTTTCTAATAAAGAATATTTATCATATTCTTTATGCCCTATTTTCTTAAAAAAATCTTTGTTGTTAACTTCTCGCCTCGTTCCGTTGGTGATATATAAATCTTTAAATCCGTCATTATCAAAATCAGCAAATAAAGGACCCCAACTCCAATCTGTAGAAGAAACGCCTGCCAATCTAGAAATATTTGAAAACTCAGGAATTCCATCTCTTATTAAACCCGAATTTAATTGCAAACAATTGTGCATATATTGATAATGAAAACCATATAAAAGGGTTTCGAAAAACAATTTAGGATTCATGCTTGCCATATTTGCTTTCTGACGACGGTTATTATTAGACTCCATATCAACCTGAAAAAGGTCTAAAAAACCATCATTATTAATATCAGAAACATCAATTCCCATTCCGTAAAAAGAAGTTTGAGAAGTAGCTTCTTTTACAATTTCTTTAAAAGTTCCATCCTTATTATTGATGTAAAAAAAATCTGGAGTACTATAATCATTAGACACATAGATGTCTTGCCAACCATCATTATTAATATCTGCTGCAGAAATACCTAAAGACAAACTATAATTTTTTACACCCGATTGCTCTGTAACATCAGTAAAAGTATTACCATCATTTCTAAATAATTTATTTGATTCTGCTAGGGTAGCATTGTCCATTTTGTTTTTATAAACCATATTAGAGGTAGACTGATGTGTAATAGGATAATTTGCAACATAAAGGTCTAAGTCGCCATCATTATCATAATCAAAAAAGGTAGACTGCATGGAGTTTACAGCGTCATCTATGTTATATTCTTTTGCTTTTTCTGTAAATGTATTATTTTTATTGTTGATAAAAAGTTGATTGTTTTTAATGCCGTTTTTACCTGCAACAGCACAATAAATATCTAAATATCCATCGTTATTTACGTCTGCCATTGTGGTGCCGGTATACCATCTTTTATCACCAGAAATAGCTGCTTTTTCTGTAATATCTTCAAACTGAAGGTTTCCTTTATTTAAGTATAATTTGTTGCTTACTTGGTTGCCTGTAAAGAACAAATCTACCAAACCATCATTATTTATATCACCAATAGAAACACCAGCACCTAAGTAAATAGACGAGTAGTTAAAATAATTTAAAGAATCTGTTTCTTCTATATTATTACTAAAGTTAATATGGGTTTCCTTTGCAGAAAGTTTAGAAAATAATTTAACAGAGGTGTTACTGTCTTCTTTTAAGGAGCAACTCACAATAATGGTAAAAAGTAAAATGGAAGTGAAAATTTTATACATTAGATGGAGAGTTGTAGTGTTTAAAAATAAATAAAGCAGTATGGAATAAGTATACATACTGCTTTAAAAAAAATGGGGGACATTATGGGGGACACTATAAATTTAATATCCAGGGTTTTGGTCCGTAAGCGATAATTTAGGGTTTTTATCTATTTCAGTAATTGGAATAGGGAATAGATTGTTTGTAGCACTATACCCTGTACCTGCTAATTCTGTTGCAGCTTTACCCCAACGAACTAAATCCCAGAAACGTTGTCCTTCATGCGCTAATTCTAAGAATTTTTCATTTACAATAGCTTCAAATAAAGCATCACCAGTTAAATTAACATCAATATTACCTAAACCAGCTCTTTTTCTAACTTTATCTAATTCTGTTCTAGCCAAACCATCTTGTCCGTCTTTATTATAAGCTTCTGCCGCTAAAAGCAAAACTTCTGCATAACGAAATAGTCTGTAGTTTGTACCGTAATTTAATTCTTTTACACCATCACTACTTGTGTCTTCTAATTTAGTACCATATTTAATTCTAATAGCACCTTCATAATCCCAAATTACACCACCTGTTGCTGCTGTAGGATCTACAGAACCACCTGCAGCAATTAATTCTGCTTCTGTCATTAGTGTAGCTGCTTTTCTTTTAGAATCTCCTGCAGCTTCAAAAGCTTTTACTAATTTACTAGTAGGTAAGTTAAATCCCCATCCGTTAATAAGTCCTGTTCCGGTAACATCAAAAATACCATCACCTCTAGGCCCCATTAATTGTATGTGTAAGTTACTTTCGTTTCTACCTCCCCACGCAAGGTTACCCCAGTCTCTGGCAGATGTAGAAATGTATCCCATTTCGAATAATGATTCTTTTCCGAATTCTTTATTGATACTCCAAACATCCTCCGGATTCTCTTCTAAGTCTATAGCAGGATTGTCTATTACAGATTTAAAGAAAGGGATAGCGTCGCTATATTTTTCTTGAAAAACCAACACTTTACCCATTAAAGCTTCTGCTGTTTCTGATGTTGCTCTAAAGTTATCAGATTGTCCCTTTGCAGGTAAACCAGCAATTGCAGCAGTTAAATCTAATTCTATTTGCGTATAAATAGCTGCTCTAGAAGATTTTTCTATTCCAAAATCTTCTGCTTTTTCTGGTACTGTTAATCTTAAAGGCACATCACCAAACATGGTAGTTAACTCAAAATAACACCAAGCTCTCATAAACTTTGCTTCTGCTAAAGCTCTGTCTTTGTTTCCTAAATTGCTATCAGCAATGTTATTAATTACTAGGTTAGAGAGTGCAATAGTTCTGTAATATAAGTCCCAAACACTTGCTATAGATACATTAGATGACGATACTTTGGCATAATCATCAATGTTTTGAAGTTGATTTTGGTCATTTTCATTTCCACCAGCAGCATTTGCATCATCTCCCGGAAGTAATTTTACTAAAAAAGCGCTGCTCCAATCTTTACTATAGTTATGTTGCATTAAATCATAGATACCTATAATTGCCGTTTCTACGTTTTCTTCTTTAAGAAAGTATGTTTCTAATTCTTCTACATTTATTCTAGGGTTTTCTGTAAACTCATCGGTACAAGAAAAGACTCCTAGAAAAAGAATTCCTATAATTGTTAAAAATGTTTTTTTCATAATATGTTATATTTTGTATTAAAAATCTAAAGAGAGTCCAAATACTGCTTTAGCAGCTGTTGGGTAAAAACCTCTATCTACACCTATAGAATTATAGTTAAAATTTCCTATTTCTGGATCTAAACCTTTGTAACCTGTAAAGGTGAAAAAGTCATCTAAAGAAACATACATTCTTAAATTTTTGATATGTATTTTACTGGTAAAGTTTTCTGGTAAAGTATACCCAAACTGAATCTGTTTGATTCTCATAAAAGAACCATCTTCTACCATTAAATCTGTTTCATAAGAACCTGTTACACTTGCAGCGCCTGGAAAAGTAGCAACATCTCCTGCTTTTTGCCATCTTTCATTAAAGAAATGAACTGGTTTGTTGGTAATAGGTCTAGATGGTTGATGATACGTTGCAATGATGTCATTACCTATAGTTCCTTGAAATTGTAAGTTAAAATCAAAAGCTTTGTAACCTAAACTTATATTTCCACCAAATAATACATCTGGGTGTGGCGAACCTATATTTGTTTTATCTGCAGAAGTAATTCCTGCAAGACCATCTGTATCTTTTATGATAACTTCTCCAGTAGCAGTATCAATTCCGTCTGTTTTATATCCGTAAAAATACCAAGATGCTTGGCCTTCTGTAAACCTTGTAATACCGTCTGCATTTTGAGGCGCACCAGCTCCTGTAAGAGAAGTGCCTTCTGGTAAAAGTAAAATTTCTGTTACTTTGTTTTGTAACGTAGATAGATTTGCATTAATGTTATATCTAAGACCACTTTCTGTTGTATCTCCATAACCTAATTCAAATTCGAAACCTTTATTTTCTATAGTACCAGCATTAAACTCATTAGAAACAAAACCTGCAGAACCTGGAGTAATTAAAGAACCGTCGTTAATAATAGCATCTCTTGTTGTTTTTTTATAATAATCAGCAGAGAAAGTTAATCTGTTATCCAATGCTCTTAAATCTACACCTAAATCTAATTGTTCTGATGTTTCCCAAACTAAGTTAAGGTTAGAATATCCCGTAATTTGTGCACCAGTATTTCCTAAATAGTCGATACTTTGTCCGTTTATTGTTGAGGTAATATAGGTTTTGTCTGAGTTACCGTTTAAGTTATTTCTACTACCGTTTTGTCCCCAACTTGCTCTTAGTTTTAAGTAATCTAATTTAGAATTTTCTTTCCAAAAATTTTCTTTAGAAACTACCCAACCTGCAGAAAATGCTGGAAATGTACCCGCCTTATTTGCTGCTGGAAATTTATCTGATTTATCTCTTCTAATAGAAGCTTCAAATAAATATTTTCCAGAATAATCATAAGAAAGTCTACCAAACATAGAAACCATATTATCTGGTGATGGATCTATTAAGTTAATTTGAGTGTTAAAGTCTGGTAAATCAAAATCAAAGCCTGTAAAGTCTGCAATAGAAGCAGAACCACTTCTAGAAGTTGGTGTTGTAACTCTTGTTTCTTCTGCAGAATAACCTGCTAATAATTTAAAATTATGGTTACCAATTTCTTTTTCATAAGATGCAAAGTTTTCCCACAACCATCTTTTAGATTTTACAATGGTTTGAGAACCTGTATATGTTGTATTTGCTGCTTCTGATGAAACATAATATGGATTGATAGTATTTCTTGTATCAAATTGATTTTTATCATACCCTAATCTTGTTGTAAAAGAAAAACCTTCAAAAGGTTTAAACTTTAAATAGGCAGAGGTTAAAAATTGATACGAATCTACAGTTGTTCTATTAATGTTATTGGCATACGCAACAGGGTTTATTACTTCTCCTGTAGAAAAACTTGGGTATCCGTATACATTACCGTTTCTATCTTTTAACACAGGCACACCATTTGTGTTAGAACGTTCTATAACCGATTGCGGTACACTTCCATTTGCATAGGTAACAGGAGTTAAAGGATCTATAATTAACATATTTTGAATTACACCTCTAGTATCACTGTTTTCTTGAATTCCGCTTTTATCTGAAGTAGAATAAGTAGAATTAATACCTACTTCTAACCATTTTGCAACATCACCTTTTAGGTTTACTCTAAAAGTAGATCTTTTAAAAGAGGTGCTTCCATCTCCTACAATACCATCTTGATCTAAGTGAGAGGCAGATGTGTAATAAGAAAAATGATCTGTAGCTCCAGATAAATTAATATCATTTCTGTGCATTACTGCTGTAGAAAATGTCTCTTCGATCCAATCTGTATCATAACCATTATCAACCACACTTGTTAAACCAGCTTCATTCATATATGTTACAAATTGTGAAGCATTCATTAACTCCATATCTGTTTTTAAAGATTGAATACCAAATTGAGAATTAAAAGCAACTTGTAAGCCTCCTTTTCTTCCTCTTTTTGTTGTAATAATTACAACCCCGTTTGCACCTTCTGTACCATAAATAGCAGCAGAAGCAGCATCTTTTAATATTTCAATATTTGCAATATCAGAAGGAGCAATATCTGCAATAGATGATGCTTTCATACCATCAACAATAAATAAAGGTTCTGAATTTCCACTAGAACCTGCACCACGAATTCTTATTTTAGCACCAGATCCAGGAGAACCAGAAGAAGAAGATACGGTAACACCAGATGTTCTACCTTGTAACACAGATTCTACTCTTTGGTTAGAAGAGCTTTTAATTTGTTTAGAATCTATACTAGAAATAGCTCCGGTAACCAAGCTTTTTTTCTTACTACCATACCCAACAACTACAATTTCATCTAAAGACTCTAGATTATCTTGTAAAACTACATTAATTTTAGTTCGGTTTCCTACGAGTATTGTTTGAGAATTCATACCTAAGTAAGAAAAAACTAATTCATCGTTTGGTGATACATCAGGTAATGAGTAATTTCCTTCAAAATCTGCATTGGCACCTTTAGTTGTTCCTTTAATAACAACAGATACTCCTGGTAAAGTATTTCCTTGGGAGTCTGTTACCTGACCAGTAATTGTCTTGTTTTGCGAAAAAACATTCTGCACACATAAAAGTAGGCATGCAATAATCGTGACTTTAAATTTTATCATCATTCATATTAATTGGTTAATTAAATTTTTTTTGATTGACAATGTATAAACCAAATTATTCCGTTATATATTATTAAGGATAAGTACCAGTAGTAATAACATAATAATTACTAATAATACCTCGTAAAATAATTTTTTCTTAGAGTATTTTTGCTTCATAAACATTGCTGTACTCTTCAAATATAGAAGAACAATAGCATCTTTTTTAACACAAAAAAAACAGCTTTTAAAACAATTGTTGCTCTTTAACCTTTATTTAACAGTAATGCTACATTTAATTCATTTGGCGCAACAATTGTTTTATTACATTGTTTTAGGGTAAAAATAAGGAGGACACTTAAAAATGCTTTTTTAATATATAAAGTGTTTTAAAAGTGTAAATTACTCTCTAAATTTTAGTATCTTTTTTTATCTCTATTTCAGAAGGTAAGATGCCAAAATGTGCCTTAAAGCATTTAGAAAAATAAGACGGAGAAGAAAAGCCTACACTAAAACAAGCTTCGCTAATATTACCTCTGCCAGAATCTAAAATTTGTTTGGCTCTTTCTAATCTTATTTTTCTAATAAATTCATTAACAGTCTGACCTGTTATGGCTTTTATTTTTCTATATAACTGACTTCTACTTAACTTTAATTGTGAAGCTAATTCTTCTACACTTAAATTAGAGTCAGAAATATTCTCATTTATATATTCTAGTAATTTCTGTATAAATTCTTTGTCTATAGAATTTGAGTTTATTTTTTCTTCTGCACCACTAATAGCTCCAAAAAATTTATCGAAAATTAATTGTCTACTTGTTATTAATTGAGACAGACGTAGTTTTAAGAGTTTTAAATCGAAAGGTTTTACCATATATGCATCAGCACCATTTTCTATTCCTTCAATTCTATTTTCTATAGTAGTTCTTGCTGTAAGCATTAAAACAGGTATGTGGCTTGTAGATGCGTCTGTTTTTATGGATTTACAAAAAACAAAGCCATCCATTTCTGGCATTACAACATCTGTAATAATTGCATCTGGCAAGGTTTCTTTTGCTATTTTAATACCTTCTTTACCGTTATTTGCAACAAATACCTTATATTCTTTATTTAATTCTAGTTTTAAATAATCTAATAACTCTACATTATCTTCTACAATGAGCACTGTTTTTGTTTTGTTTAAAAGGGTGTCTTCTGTTAACTGATCTTCTATATGGTCTGTATTAACTACTAAGAAACCTTCTTTGTTAGTAGCTGTGTTTTCGTTTTTATATAGAATTTGATCTTCTGAGTAATGCGCATTACCAGTGGGTAATAAAATTTTAAATGTGGTACCAGAACCTACTTTACTTTCTACTTCAATTTTTCCTTTATGAAGATATACAAAACTCTTTACAACTTCTAAACCAATACCAGTACCACCTATGTATGTTTTGTTTTGATCTTCTACTTGATAAAAGCGTTCAAATATTTTTTCTACTTCTACCTCATCTAAGCCTGCTCCGGTATCAGAAATTAAAATTTCTATTGCCTCTACAGGTTTTTCTTTATCAACTAATTGTAAATTGTATAATTTATGATTAGAAAACAAATCAATATTAATAGCTCCTCCTTTTGGAGTGGCTTTAATGGCGTTAGATAATAGGTTGAATATTATTTTTTCCAACATTTTTTCATCCGCCCAAACGGTTAAATCAGGTACATCAGAATCTACGCTTAATAAAATGTTTTTTTTGATGCTTTCTTCCTGAAAATAGTTGGCTATATTTTTAGTAAACTCAATTAAATTAATTTTACTAGCCCTAATTTTCATTTTGTTATGCTCTAATTTTCTAATATCCATTAACTCATTAATTAGTCTATAGAGTCTGTTGGTGTTTTTATAAATAATAGCGTGTTTATTTTTAACACTTTGTGGTAAATCGAGTTCTTTATTACTAATAATATCTTTTATAGGGTTGATAATTAGCGTTAAAGGCGTTCTAAATTCATGAGAAATGTTTGTAAAAAATTGAAGTTTCTTTTTATTTAAATCGTCGTTTTGTGTTTGTATTAAACGTTCATTTTTAAGTATTTCTTTTTCTTTTATCCTTTTTTGCGTTAAGCTGTTTAGTAAGTAAAGACAAAAAAGAAAAGCCAATATATAAGCTAATATAGCCCAATTTGTTTTCCACCAAGGTGGCAGAATTGTTATTTTTAATTCTAGAGGAACTTCATTCCAAACGCCATCATTGTTTGCTGCTTTTAGTTTAAAAATATAATTTCCTTGATCTAAATTTGTGTAGGTAGCACTTCTTTTACGGCCAACATAGTTCCACGCTGTTTCATATCCTTCTAAATAATAAGCGTAATTATTTTTTTCTGGCCTTGTGTAATTAAGTCCTGTATATTCAATGGTAAATACAGATTGTGTATGAGATAATTGAATACTTTTTGTTTCTGAAATTACTTTCTGTAATGGAGAGTTTTCTGTTTGTGGAATCACTTTTTCATTAAACAGTTTAAAGTCTGTTAAATGCAAAGAAGGTAAACTCGCATTTGTTTTTATCTCCTTTGGATTAAAATAATCTACCCCCTTAAAATCTCCAAAATACAAGGTTCCTTTTTCATCTTTTAAGGCAGCACCAAAATTAAAATCGTTAGATAGTAAACCATCATTAGAGGTGTAATTTGTATAATCATTGTTTTTTAGATCTATTTTTGTGAGTCCAGAATTACCACTCACCCAAATATTATGATCATTATCCTCAATAATTGCAGCAATATTTTCTTCTATTAATCCTTTAGATTTATTGTACCAAGTATAGGTGTCATCTTTTTTATTGTACCTACAAAGTCCAGAGCCTCTTGTGCCGATATAAATATATTTTTCAGAAGATTCATAAATGCTTAAAATATGACTTACGTCTGATGAATTGCCATATTCTTTTTGCATTCTTTCTCTTAAAGAAACAACTTTAAATGTTTTGTTTTCTAGCTCTTTTATTTTAAATAACCCATCTGCTGTACCTACCCAAATAACATCTTCAGAATCTACATACACCACCATAAGTTTGTTACACAAAGACTTGTTTTCTAGAAATTCTTTAGCACTGTACTTTTTAAAGGTATCTGTTTTTGGAGAGTAGGAGTATAGACCTTCAAAAAAAGTAGCAATCCAAACATTTCCTTTAGAGTCTTCAGAAAAACTTCTAATGGTATTAGAGTTAAAAATATTTGAGGTGTTTTTTTTACTATAATTTATAAATTTTTTAGATCCATTTTTTAGTAGAAAAATACCATTGTCCCAACTTCCTGCCCATAAATTATTTTTAGAATCTAAAAATAAAGAAACAATATAGTCAGAGTTAAGTCCGGAATAAATAGTATTACTTTTTTTATTGATATGAATAATTTTAGACGTGTTTGTATTGTAAACATCAATACCACCACCATCTGTAGAAATCCATAAATTACCAGATTTATCTTTTACAATACCTGTTACAGAAGGTATTTTTAATGAATTTTGCTTGTTAGGTAAACTTCTAATCCCTTTAAATTTATCATATAACTTATCACTAACAGCAACACCGCTGTTGTAATAGCCCATCCAAATTCTATCATCTTTGTCTATAAATAGTTCCCAAATAGAATTATGAAGTATACTGTTTTCTTCTGTTTTACTAGATACGTAATTTTTTATAACATTATCATTTTCATCAAGATGAAAAAGGCCATCATTCTCGGTACCAATCATCATGGTGTTATCTGATAATTGAATGATTTGCATTATTTTTTTTGAAGTAAAATCTAATTTTTTTAGGCTAATAATGTTGTTGTTTCTATCGCTAGTTAACCCACATTTATAAACACCTTCATTTCCTTCAAAACCAATCCATAAATTATCTTTATGGTCTATGTATAGGTTTTCTATAGGTGCGTTTATAGATTTTTTATGATCTGTAAAAACGCTAGTATGTATTAATTTGTTTTCTATAAAATCTACTTCTTTTAAACCCAAATTTGTACCTACAAATGTTTTACCTTGTTTGGTGTGTTGTATAGAGTTAATGGCTAAATCTGGGTAATCTTCATTTATAATTCTATCTGTTTTAAGCGTGCCAATATTTAATTTAAAAAGGCCTTTATTATAAGTTCCTATTAATAAATTTCCTTTAGAATCCTCTTCTATTGCTAGTACATTTTCTTTGTAATAGTTTTTACTATTTAATTGTATTCTTTTAAAATGATCTAGGTCTCTATCGTATAAATTTAATCCGTTTTCTGTACCACACCAAAGCCTATTTTTGCTATCAATAAAGGCACACTGAACTAAGTTATTACTTAAAGAGTTGGTATCTTCTACATCAAATTTATAAGAAGTATAATCTATACCATTAAACTTATACAAACCGGTACCAATAGTTCCAATCCAAATAAATCCTTGGTGATCTTGTATAATAGAAGACACACCAACTTTGGGGATACCTTCTTTTATATTTACAAAACGATATTCTTTATAAGGTTTTTGAGCATGAAAAATTGTACATAAAAAAAATAGTATTAAAACCAAGAGGTTCTTCATAGACTAATAATTTAATACTTATTGTAAGACGACGTTTTTAAACTTAATTTTTCTAAATAGATTTTATCTTAAAAATAAAAATATTTCTGATAAAATACAGAATTCCGTTACTAAATATTATTAGAGGATATTTTTTAAATAAAAATTTAATTTCATAAAATCTATAATAGAGATTAGAAATTATAGGTTTGTCATTTTGCAATTTTTGTTAACTTTTATTCGGTTTTAAAAAAGAGAATATATGTCTTTTTTAAAACTTAAAGATAGTTTTACACAACAAAATTAGATGCAACAAATTAAACATCTAATAACAGAGATGTTGCTTTTTACTCAAAAAAAAACAAAAAGCCCTCATTTAATGGTGGGTTAGGTTAGTATCTATTAAAAAAATAGTTGCATTATATATTTAACATAACTTATTTTTAAAATTGATTTTTTTTTGTAAAAAAAGAAGAAAATAAGTACCAGAGTTAGGTTCTGTTATTTTTAAATAGGCCACTAAGACGTTTGGTAATATACTTGTAATTATATAGCAGGATGCAAAAAAAAACACCTCGTTAAAGGTGTTTTTTTTATGTATAGATAATAAGATTTAGAAACTAGTTTCGCACCCTAAAATTACATAGCACTAATAATATCGTATTTTGTAATTATCTGATGATTTCCGTTTTCTAAATCAACCAAAACTGCATCATTTTCTTTGGTTATCAATTTAGAAATAGCTTCTAATTTTGCTGTTTTCTTTACAATAGGGTACGGTTTTCCCATAATGTCTTTAATAGGTTTGTCTGCAATATTTTTATCGGCAATAAAATTGTGTAATAAAACCGATTCATTAATAGAACCTACAAAACCGTGAATGTCTTTTACCGGAATCTGAGAAATTTTATATTCTTTCATACGCTCAATTGCATGTGACACCAATTCTTCTGTTTGTGCAGCAACCAAAGGCGTATCTCCATGGTTTTTAATTAAACCAGCAGCCGTTTTAATATCTTCTTCTAAAAAACCTCTATCACGCATCCAATCGTCGTTAAACATTTTACCCACATATCTACTTCCGTGATCATGAAATATAACCACTACAACGTCCTCTTTAGTAAAATGTTCTTTTAATTGCAACAAACCTTTTATAGCAGAACCAGCAGAATTTCCTACAAAAATCCCTTCCTCTTTTGCAATTTTTCTAGTATAAACAGCAGCATCTTTATCCGTCACTTTGGTAAAACCATCAATTAAAGAAAAATCAACGTTTTTGGGTAAAATATCTTCTCCAATTCCTTCTGTAATGTATGGATAAATTTCATTTTCGTCAAAAATACCCGTTTCATGATATTTTTTAAACACAGAACCGTACGTATCAATTCCCCAAATTTTAATATTAGGGTTTTGCTCTTTTAAGTATTTTGCCGTTCCAGAAATAGTACCTCCAGTACCCACACCAACTACTAAATGAGTGATTTTTCCATCCGTTTGTTCCCAGATTTCAGGACCCGTTTGCTCATAATGTGTTAAAGCGTTACTCGGGTTGTCATACTGATTTACATACCAAGAATTTGGCGTTTCTGCACCCAAACGTTTAGAAACCGAATAATAAGAACGCGGATCTTCTGGCTCTACATTTGTTGGGCACACAATTACTTCTGCACCAACGGCACGTAAAATGTCCATTTTTTCTTTAGATTGCTTGTCCGATATTACAAAAATGCATTTGTACCCCTTAACAATTGCGGCCAAAGCCAACCCCATTCCGGTGTTTCCAGAAGTCCCTTCTATAATGGTTCCTCCAGGTTGTAAACGACCGTCAGCTTCTGCATCTTCAATCATTTTTAAAGCCATCCTATCTTTAATAGAATTTCCTGGGTTAAAAGTTTCTACCTTTGCCAATACCAAAGCATCTATTTCTTTTGTAACCGAATTTAACTGCACCAACGGTGTGTTACCAATGGTTTCTAATATGTTTTTAGCGTATTTCATGGTCTCTATTTTCTATCTATTGTAAAGGTAAATTTTTTTTAGGCGTTCCCCAAAGGGTCGCGCTTTCATTACTCGCTTTTAACACTTTTTAAGAAGTGTTAAAGAGCTTAAACATGCCATTTAATCGCTAACGCAAATTATCTGCTAGCAATTTGTATTTACTAAAGCTTACAGTATGTTTGCGTTAGCGATTGAAACGGCATCCTTTTTAGAGGTACGAAAAAAAGATATAGTGGAAAGCGCGACCTTTTTAGGGAACGCCCAAATGTTAAGCAAATTTAATAGACTTAGATGGATTTATTTTTGTGATAATGTAAGACGGAATAATGAGCATTAGAAAAGACATAATTAAGGTACCTAAGTTTAGCAATAAAATATACATAAGCGAAATATGAACAGGCATAGTACTTACATAATACGTCTCTGGATTTAGAGTAATAATTTTAAAGTAATGTTGAATAAAAATGATAGACAACCCAATGATGTTTCCGTAAAAAAGACCTTTTAAAATAAGGTAAGAGGCATTGTATAAAAATATTTTTCTGATGCTTGTGTTGTTGCTTCCTAAGGCTTTTAAAATACCAATCATTTGTACGCGTTCTAATATTAAAACAAGTAGGGCGGTAATCATATTTATACCCGCAACTAAAATCATAATAGCAATAATAAACCACACATTATTGTCAAAAAGTTGTATCCATTCAAATACTGCAGGATAGGCTTCTAAAATAGTTTTACTGTTTAGAGTTGCACCAATATTACTGTAAATTTCGGCTCCTTTTTCTTCTATATGATCAAAACTATCTAAGATAACTTCAAAACCACCAATTTCATTTTCTGTCCATTTATTAAGAGTTTGCACTTCTCTAAGATCACCAATCATCATGGTTTTATCAAATTCTGCAAAACCAGAATTGTAAATACCTACAATAACATATTTTCTGTTAGAAGGTAATTTGCTAGTAGTTGTTTTTAAAAAAGTAGCTAAAATAGTATCGTTTAATTTTAGTTGTAAACGGTTTACAATTGTTTGTGATAATAAGACTTCTTTGGTTCTTGGTAAATTTAAATTCGGAATGCTACCTGCTACCAAATACTCTTTAAAGAAAGACCAATCGTAATCTGTAGAAACACCTTTAAAAATAATACCTTCAAAATCGGTTTTTGTTCTTAAGATTCCGCCTTTACTAGCAAAAACCTGAACATTTTTAATACCATCTATGTTTTTAAACTTCGGATAAAAATCTTGATTTTTATTTATAGGTACTGTAGAAACATCCGAATTATTGGCATCATAGTTTACAATCTGAACATGGCCTTTAAACCCCGCCATTTTATCGCGAATTTTATTTTGCAAGCCAGCGCCAGTTGCCACAGCAATTAGCATAATTATAATTCCCAACGCAATTGCAGTGATTGCAATTTTTATTATTGGCGATGAAATGCTACTTTTATACTTTTTGCCAGCAATAATGCGTTTTGCAATAAATAACTCGTAATTCAAATTATGATCAATTTTAAACCTTTCAAAAGTACATATTTATTCTTATTTCTTATGCTGAATTTTCAGCTCATTTCTTGTGCCCAAAAACCCAAAGCAATAGTTAAGAAAGTAACAGAAAAAATACCTGTTTTAAAAATAGGAGCAGAGCGTACAGATTTATATTTAAATTTATTAAAAGGAAAAAATGTGGCTGTGGTTGCAAACCAAACATCTGTATTGTCTGTTTTAGAAAGAGCAGTTGTAGCGCCTAATGTTATGGGTTCTAAAAATGTAACCCATCATTTAGTAGATTATTTATTTAGTTATAACGGAATAAACGTTAAAAAAGTTTTTGCGCCAGAACATGGTTTTAGAGGAAAAGCAGATGCTGGCGAGGTTGTAAAAGATGGTTTTGATACCAAAACAGGTTTACCAATTGTATCGCTTTATGGTAAAAATAAAAAACCTTCTGCAGCACAATTAGCTGGAATTGATGTGGTTGTTTTTGATATTCAGGATGTAGGTGCCCGTTTTTACACCTATATTTCTTCTTTACACTATGTAATGGAAGCGTGTGCAGAAGCCGGAATAGAAGTAATTGTTTTAGACAGACCCAACCCAAACGGACATTATATAGACGGACCTGTTTTAGAATTAGCGCATACTTCTTTTGTAGGGATGCATAAAGTTCCGGTAGTTTACGGAATGACCATTGGTGAATACGGACAAATGATTAACGGAGAAAAGTGGCTTAAAAACGGAATGCAGTGTAACTTAAAAGTGATTCCGTTAGAAAACTATACGCATCAAACGGAATATAGTTTGCCTATAAAACCATCTCCTAATTTACCAAATGATAAAAGTATTAATCTATATCCGAGTTTGTGTTTCTTTGAAGGAACCAATGTTTCGGCAGGTAGAGGAACTGAAATGCAATTCCAAATTTATGGTTCTCCATTTTTAACAAAAAGCGATTTTACTTTTACGCCACAAGCAAATGAAGGCGCTAAATACCCTAAGTTTAAAAACCAATTATGTTACGGAAAAAATCTAGAAGAAATTGGCAATCTGAGTAAAATAGATTTGTCTTTTTTGATAAAAGCTTACAAGCAAAATACGTCTAAAGACTTTTTTAATAATTTCTTCACCAAATTAGCAGGAACAAAAAAACTACAAGAACAAATAGAAAAAGGTATCTCAGAACAAGAAATTAGAAAAACTTGGCAGAAAGATTTAAATGCTTTTAAATTGGTTAGAAGTAAGTATTTGATTTATAAGTAGTTTTTAAAATGAATTTTTAAGTACTATTTTGTCTATCAATTATAGATTCCTGCTTTCGCAGGAATGACAAAAAGTAAGACTAGTGTCAGAAAAATAAAAAGAATAAGCATACTTGTCATTCCTGCGCAGGCAGGAATCCAAACGAATTACTCATGATGGATAAATGTTAACTTTTAAAAGAAGTAATTTCTTAAATTAATTTTAAGAGCTATTTTGTTTACCAATTATAGATTTCTGCTTTTGCAGGAATGACAAAATGAGGATTAATATCAGAAATATAAAAGAATAAGCATATTTGTCACTCCCAAGTATGCAAGAACCCAAACTTCAAAAATAAATGAAAACAATTCATCAATATTATGTTTATCTTTTAGCAAGTAAAATTAGGGGAACATTATATATTGGTGTAACAAATGATTTACAAAGAAGAGTTTATGAACACAAAAAAGGAATCAAAAAAGGTTTTACACAAAAGTATGGTGTAAATAGGTTGGTTTATTTTGAGACGTTCCAAAATATGGAAGAAGCTATTACAAGAGAAAATAATATGAAAAAGTGGAAACGCGATTGGAAAATTAAATTGATTGAGGAAGAAAATGTTCAATGGCTAGATTTAGCTAGCGATTGGTATGATGATATTTTATAGCGTATGTCATTCCTGCGTAGGCAGGTGTTTTGACCCCTATAAAACAAGAGTAATCTTTTAAATTTCGATTATTGGTTAAGCGGTTAACTTTTTCATTCTAATAAGATGTTCATCTGCATTCCATTTTTCCATTGGTGTTATACGTCCTAACAAGCCGTGAAGTCTTCTATTATTATAAAATTTCACGAAGCGTTTTAGTATTTGCTCTATTTCTCCAAAATATTGGTAGTCCCACCTATTAAAGACTTCTTTTTTCAATATTCCATGATAGGCTTCTATATGTGCATTCTCTTCTGGGGTTGCTACGTGTGTAAATTCTTGTTGCACTCCAATGAGACCTAAATATTCACGTACTTTTTTTGCTATAAACTGGCTTCCATTATCACTTCTAATGACCACGTTTTGAGGGTAGTCATAATTTTCAAACAACTCAGAAAGTAGCGCTATAACGTGATTTTGTTTAATAGTAAAAGAAAAATAGTCTTTTACTATTCTTCGAGTGTGAACGTCAATAACTGATAGTAAATAAGCATTCTTTCCTACACTTGGTATCCAAACCATCTTTATATCCATCTCCAGGCATTCTAAAGGTCTAGAAGTTTGCACCTTTCTAAACTTTACAAACTTGCGTCCAGAACCACTTCTATCTATCCTATTATCAAGTTTCAACAAGCCTTCTTCCTTCATAATTCTATACAACTTTTTATGATTGATAGTGTAACCATCTCTAGTTAAATAGCTGGTCATTAATCGATAACCACAATCTATAAACTCGTGCTTTAAAATCTCTTTTATAGACACAACTACAGCGTCTTGTAATACAAAACCTTTAGTCTTGTGGAAAGTCTCTTTAGATGGCTTATTTCCTTTTTTACCGCCACTAGGTTCTCTATAATAGCTACTCGATACAATACCAACCATCTTTATAATCTTAGCCTTAGAGATTTTATGTTTGTTATAAATAGTGTCTACTAGATCTTTCTTGGATCGGACGTCCCAAACTTTTTTTTTAAAAGCTCACGTTGCACTTCAAGCTCGATTTCTCTATCACTCAGCAATTTTCGTAACACTCGATTCTCTTCTTCAGCTGCTTTAAGTTCTTTACTTTTAGTGTCATAGGTAACTTTTAAACCTGCTTCTCCTTTGTGCTCAAACTTCTTTTTCCAACTATAGAAAGTGCCAGTACTTACGCTGTATTTTCGGCAGGCCTCAACGATACCTATTTCTTCGGAAACAGATAGTATTTCTAACTTCTGTTCTAAAGTCCATTTCTTGTATTTCATATCTCAAATATATTAGTTTTGAAATTTAAAATATCACTCCGAACTTATTGGGGGCTAAAATACCTAGATCTCGTTTTCAAGTTGTTGTGAGTAAAAGTAGGTTATTCTTTCATAAATCAGTTCTTATGAATAAATATAAGGAAATTTTTGGAGTTGACATCAGTAAAGACGTTTTTGATGTTTATGGAAGTACAAGTGGTCATGATCAGTTTAAAAATGATGAATTAGGGTTTAAAATATTCTTAAAAAATCTCCCTAAAAACTCATTAGTAATTATGGAAGCAACGGGTTATTACCATTACAGGTTAGCTCAGTTTTTATACAAACAAAGCATTTTTGTATCTGTTGTAAATCCTTTATCTGTAAAGCGTTTTATCCAAATGAAATTGTCTAAAGTAAAGACGGATAAAAGTGATGCAAAGGCTATCTGTGAATATGGAGGCATCAATGAAGTTCCATTGTATACTGCTCTTACCAATGTTCAGAGTGAGTGCTTACAGTTGTTTAGATTATTAGATAGTGATATTAAAAAACGCACAGCGGTAAAGAATAAAATTCACGGAGAAGAAGTTTTAGGGATTCCCTCTAAGTGGGTTTATGGTTCTTTAAAACGGACTAAAAAACATTTAGATAAAGAGATTTTAGGAATCGAAACAAAAGTACTTTCGTTAGTAAAACAAGACCAGCAAGCACAATTAACATTACTAACTAGTATTCCAGGGATAGGTTTGAAAACGGCATTGTTTTTAATCGTAATTACTGATGGGTTTAGGAAGTTTGAAACGGCTTCACAATTATGTAGTTATGTAGGGATCACTCCAACGATAAGAGTGTCTGGAAGTAGTGTACGTGGAAGAAGTAGAATAAGTAAGGTTGGAAATAGGAAACTACGAAACCTCTTGTTTCTCTGTGCTTTTACAGCTTGTAAACATAATAAAGGATGTCGTGAGATTTATGAGCGAATTGTTAACAAGGGTAAGAGTAAGAAATTGGCTTTAATAGCGGTTTCAAATAAATTGATAAAACAGAGTTTTGCTATCGCAAAATCAGGTTTACCATATGACGAAACGTACGTTTCTGTTTTATCAAAATAAATAGTAATTACATAAAAAATAAAAGCTCAAAATACTAATTGATAGAATTATGAGCCTATAATAATAGTGCGTAAATTTAATGAAGAAAAGAGTTGTTTTTTAGCTCAGTTCTTTGTTGTACACTGGCATTTTCTTTCCGCAAACTTGCTAGCGTTGGCAAAGACATACTCTTTTGTAATTTTTGGCTTGTGTTGGTGGCTGAAGCGAATTGCAAATGTGTATTATTTTAGCCCCCAATAAGTTCGGAGTGATATTTTAAATTTCAAAACTAATATATTTGAGATATGAAATACAAGAAATGGACTTTAGAACAGAAGTTAGAAATACTATCTGTTTCCGAAGAAATAGGTATCGTTGAGGCCTGCCGAAAATACAGCGTAAGTACTGGCACTTTCTATAGTTGGAAAAAGAAGTTTGAGCACAAAGGAGAAGCAGGTTTAAAAGTTACCTATGACACTAAAAGTAAAGAACTTAAAGCAGCTGAAGAAGAGAATCGAGTGTTACGAAAATTGCTGAGTGATAGAGAAATCGAGCTTGAAGTGCAACGTGAGCTTTTAAAAAAAAAGTTTGGGACGTCCGATCCAAGAAAGATCTAGTAGACACTATTTATAACAAACATAAAATCTCTAAGGCTAAGATTATAAAGATGGTTGGTATTGTATCGAGTAGCTATTATAGAGAACCTAGTGGCGGTAAAAAAGGAAATAAGCCATCTAAAGAGACTTTCCACAAGACTAAAGGTTTTGTATTACAAGACGCTGTAGTTGTGTCTATAAAAGAGATTTTAAAGCACGAGTTTATAGATTGTGGTTATCGATTAATGACCAGCTATTTAACTAGAGATGGTTACACTATCAATCATAAAAAGTTGTATAGAATTATGAAGGAAGAAGGCTTGTTGAAACTTGATAATAGGATAGATAGAAGTGGTTCTGGACGCAAGTTTGTAAAGTTTAGAAAGGTGCAAACTTCTAGACCTTTAGAATGCCTGGAGATGGATATAAAGATGGTTTGGATACCAAGTGTAGGAAAGAATGCTTATTTACTATCAGTTATTGACGTTCACACTCGAAGAATATAAAAGACTATTTTTCTTTTACTATTAAACAAAATCACGTTATAGCGCTACTTTCTGAGTTGTTTGAAAATTATGACTACCCTCAAAACGTGGTCATTAGAAGTGATAATGGAAGCCAGTTTATAGCAAAAAAAGTACGTGAATATTTAGGTCTCATTGGAGTGCAACAAGAATTTACACACGTAGCAACCCCAGAAGAGAATGCACATATAGAAGCCTATCATGGAATATTGAAAAAAGAAGTCTTTAATAGGTGGGACTACCAATATTTTGGAGAAATAGAGCAAATACTAAAACGCTTCGTGAAATTTTATAATAATAGAAGACTTCACGGCTTGTTAGGACGTATAACACCAATGGAAAAATGGAATGCAGATGAACATCTTATTAGAATGAAAAAGTTAACCGCTTAACCAATAATCGAAATTTAAAAGATTACTCTTGTTTTATAGGGGTCAAAACATGTATGGCTTTTAGCGTTGGCTTATTTCAGATATATTTCGTCTTTCACGTAACTTGCGTTTAGCCAAAAACAATGTTTTGTGTATTCAGTCAATCCTGTCAATTTATCAGCAATAGGCAATTCGTAAGTATCTTCCTTATTTCTTGCGTGAGGTCTGACGTGACTAATTCTATTTTCCGTTTTCTTTGGAAAAAATGATTTTCTCACACCTTTTTCAGTTACTTCCTTTACAATTTCTCCATTTGTAACAGTTTCTACCATTTCTTCCCAAACATTTTTTGCTTCAAGAATATCTGAATGTTGCATATTCCAAAATTTTACTTTTCTTAAAATCAATTTTTCTCCCTCAAATTGATAAAACACAAAGAAAAATTTACTTTCTAAAATGTTCTTAAAATCTGAATCTTCCCAATCAGTTTCAATAAGTTCTTGATATTCAAATGTTGGAAATGAAATATCTTCTTTCGGTAAATTATTTTCTTTAAGTCGAATTGTTTTTACTCGAATATCCGCTTTTTCAAATTCCTCAATTTTTTGACCGAGTTTAAGTCCAAGAATTGAATTTGTAAGATTTGCAAAATAACTTTTGGCTTTTTCATTTAAGTCTAAACCTAATTCTTGTGCAATTTGTTCTGCGGATTTCCCATAAAATGGGTGGAACTTTAAAATTACTATTTCTTCTAAAGATTGAACTTTATCTAAAATTTCTGGTCGTTCAATTATCTTTCCGTAGATAGCAGTTTCTTCTTGAGCGATATTTGCAATAATATGATTTACATAACCTTGTTTTAAAGAATATGCTCTTTGCTTTGCTTGCTCTTCATTGAAAGGTTGATTTCTAAATGATTTTAATGCAGTAGAACCTTTTGTACAAGCTCCAAGATAAAATGTATCTCCTTCTGATAATTCGTGAGCTTTTCCGTCCTTTATTTTTTGATTGATAAATTCCCAATCTTGTTTTATAATTTTTAAATCTTCATTTGGATATTTCCAATCATCAACCAACTTTATTATATAGTCAAGTAATTCTAAATCTCTGTCGTGAAGATAAAACACTAAAAGTAAATGAGCATTTTTCTTCCAAAAAGAACTTGTTTCAAATTCTTCTTTATGAACTTCTAAATAATTTATAATGTTTAAAACCAATCTTTCTTTAGAACGGAATTCTCCGTTTTTCAAAGTTTTTAATGGACTTGATTTAAGTTCCATTCCAACTTCTTTAAAATCGGGTTCTGCATCAGAATTTGGCTCGTAACCGAAATAGAATTTTTCTAATATTTGACCAAAATTTCCTTTTCCCTTATAACCGTGTTTTTCGATTTCAACTCCACAAGCTTCTCTTAAAGTTTGGTCTTTTAATAATTTGGCAAAGTCAATAATTGAGTCAGCTGAATTTACATTATACATACTCAAATTGATTTATCTGTTTATAAAGTTCTTCTCCAATTTTTTCAATAACTCCAACAACTAAAGCATTTCCCATAAAAAACGCTCGTTTTGTGTCTGTAATTCCGTCAAGTTTTGTGTGATTGTCTGGAAACATATTTAGTCTTTCTAATTCGATTGGTGTTAATCTTCTCAAACCTCTATCTGAAACAATTACGTGTTTAAATCTTGAAGCTGATTTCCCACCTTCTCCAGTAATTATAGTTCTTGAAGCATTATCTAAAGCATCTGGATAAATCATTCCGCCTTCTGAATATTTATAAACAAAACCATCTGGTGATTTACGTTCTATAGTTTTAGCACCCTTTAAATATTCCCATTTATCTTTGTCTTTCTCGTCAATAAAAAATTCAGGTGTTACTTCTCCATTTTGTAAAACATCTGCTAAAACAGTTCTTTCTCCATCATAATTTGGAACTGTTTTAGTTGTATAAACTTTACCTTTTATAAGTAAACCTGTATTTTGAAAAGGCGATAATTTTCCGTTTTTATTAAAATCATTTGTTATTTCAACTAAATCTCCTTTTAATTCGACTTCTTGAATTGAATCTGTTTTTTGAACAGGAAAAGCATTTGCAATTGTTCCTTCTTCGACTAACCAATTAGTTTTATTAGACTTTTGAAGTCTTTTGTAAATATCTGTTGATTTATGATAACCAATAAAGAAAACTCTTCTTCTTCTTTGTGGCATTCCATATTCAGCTGCATTTATAACTCTCCATTCTACTGCATAACCTAATTCGTTTAGACTTTGCAACATTACAGCAAAATCTCTTCCTCTTTGTTTTGCTGGCGATTTTAAAAGTCTATCAACATTTTCTAAAAACAAGTATTTTGGCTTGTTTTTTTTCTTTTCTAAAATTTGATGAATAGACCACCAAAGAACACCTTTTTTGCCTTTTAAACCTTTTGAATTATGCAATGTTGTTGCTACTGAATAATCTTGACAAGGAAATCCGCCAACTAATAAATCGTGATCTGGAATTTCCTCTACATTTCTTGTTACAACTTCATTTATATCTTCGTTTGAGTGGTTTTCTTTTCCAAAACGTTCCTCGTAAACTTTTGATGCGTGTTGTAATTTGGTAGATGGTTCCCATTGGTTACTCCAAACAATTTCGTAATTACTTTTTTCAAGTCCAAGACGAAAACCTCCAACTCCTGCAAACAATTCTGCAACTTTCATTTTCTTATTTTCCATTTTCTTGAGTCTTATAATAGTTAATTTTTTCTTCTGCAACTTTCAGTATTTCGGAAGTCGATTCTGTATATTTTAATTCTTCTGCAATTTTTTCTGAAAACCAATTTATGATAAGTTCACTTTCTGAAAGTTCATAAAATTTAGCAAGTCTTACGATTTGTTCCTTTGTCGGTTTTCTTTCGTTTTTCTCAAATTTGCTAATCAAAGATTGATCAATATCCACTTCAGCCGCAACTTTTCGTAGAATTAAATCTTTTTCCTCTCTTGCACATTTCAAAGTGTCTCCTAATGTTTTCATTGGTCAAAATTGTTTTAGACAAATATTGTCCAAATTTATAAAAACATTTTGGATTTTCAAGTTTTAATTCAGATTATTTTTTTCGTTCTGGTGTGTTGGGGAATTTTAGCTCTTTTGGTTTTTCGAGCGTTGGAATCGAGCGTTGGCAAAAACCGAAAGTGCTAAAATATGCGGCTGGTTGCTTGTGTACAACGTTGTTGTATAAGCTTTGTTGCGTTGATTAAGCAGTGAATTTACTAAATAAAACACGAACGGCGAAATTCCGGAGGAATTTCCCAAGTGAGCTAAAAACAGCAATTAATTTTATACGGCTTAAGTTAGCATTTTATAATAAAAGACTAAATTTAAGTATATAATCAGAAAGAATAAAAGAGAGAATTAAGGTTAATTTATACGGTGAAGCTTAGACTTCGACAACATTGGTAATCCTCTCTCTTTTCTACTAAAATCACGTTCAGTTCTGTGAGACCTAGATCTCGTTTTCAAGTTGTTGTGAGTAAAAGTAGGTTATTCTTTCATAAATCAGTTCTTATGAATAAATATAAGGAAATTTTTGGAGTTGACATCAGTAAAGACGTTTTTGATGTTTATGGAAGTACAAGTGGTCATGATCAGTTTAAAAATGATGAATTAGGGTTTAAAATATTCTTAAAAAATCTCCCTAAAAACTCATTAGTAATTATGGAAGCAACGGGTTATTACCATTACAGGTTAGCTCAGTTTTTATACAAACAAAGCATTTTTGTATCTATTGTAAATCCTTTATCTGTAAAGCGTTTTATCCAAATGAAATTGTCTAAAGTAAAGACGGATAAAAGTGATGCAAAGGCTATCTGTGAATATGGAGGCATCAATGAAGTTCCATTGTATACTGCTCTTACCAATGTTCAGAGTGAGTGCTTACAGTTGTTTAGATTATTAGATAGTGATATTAAAAAACGCACAGCGGTAAAGAATAAAATTCACGGAGAAGAAGTTTTAGGGATTCCCTCTAAGTGGGTTTATGGTTCTTTAAAACGGACTAAAAAACATTTAGATAAAGAGATTTTAGGAATCGAAACAAAAGTACTTTCGTTAGTAAAACAAGACCAGCAAGCACAATTAACATTACTAACTAGTATTCCAGGGATAGGTTTGAAAACGGCATTGTTTTTAATCGTAATTACTGATGGGTTTAGGAAGTTTGAAACGGCTTCACAATTATGTAGTTATGTAGGGATCACTCCAACGATAAGAGTGTCTGGAAGTAGTGTACGTGGAAGAAGTAGAATAAGTAAGGTTGGAAATAGGAAACTACGAAACCTCTTGTTTCTCTGTGCTTTTACAGCTTGTAAACATAATAAAGGATGTCGTGAGATTTATGAGCGAATTGTTAACAAGGGTAAGAGTAAGAAATTGGCTTTAATAGCGGTTTCAAATAAATTGATAAAACAGAGTTTTGCTATCGCAAAATCAGGTTTACCATATGACGAAACGTACGTTTCTGTTTTATCAAAATAAATAGTAATTACATAAAAAATAAAAGCTCAAAATACTAATTGATAGAATTATGAGCCTATAATAATAGTGCGTAAATTTAATGAAGAAAAGAGTTGTTTTTTAGCTCAGTTCTTTGTTGGCAACTGGGCGTTGTATTCGTTTTTTATTTTGCATAATTATTAATTCAGATTATTTAATTCATAAATTTGATTGATGTATTCATAATTAATATTGTTCAATTACTAAAATGGATTGAAAAAATATACTTTCAAGTTGTTGTATTCATATTTAAGGTTGAAGTAATATAAAATAAAATTGATACATTTATAGAGTGGTTTGTTGGTTTTATGTTAACTTGAAGTAAATTTTATTTTTGAGATGTTAGAATATTCAGGAGAGGTTGCTCCATATATACTTTTTACATATTTTTTCACATTTTGAGCAATGGTATATAGTCCTGTTCCATTTTCATAAAGAATTTTAGAGGTCAGTAGTTAGTTACATATAATTTTGTGATGTTCTACTTTCTCCTTTTCAACCATTTTAGTTATTAAGTTATTGAATATTGTTGCTTTACTTTGTGATCGATTAATTCTAAAACAAAATTCATTAAAATATCTATTTAGATTAAAGTCACTAACCCAAGAATACGTTGTTCTTATCCAAGATTTCACTTGATGAATCATTGTATGAAGTGCTTTAAAATTCATACCACCATTACTTTCTATTTGAGTAATATTATAAACTTTAGCAATAGGCCTGTAACCTCTCCATTTGTCGGTTATCACTTTAGCTTTTCGACTGATATGATTCACAAAAATATATTGCAAAGAACTAGCTGAAAAATCTTCGATTCTCATGGCATACATTCTTTTAACTTTTCCATCTTGAGTTAGTTCAACAGCAGTTATAGCTTTCTTTTTCTTAGCATTATAACTTCTTCCTACTTTGTCTTTTTCTCGTCCACCCAAAACAAATTCATCTACATGAACAATACCAGTCATAGGACTATTTCCACTACTTTCCATTGCTTCTCTAATTTTGAGCATAAATAAACGGGCTGTCTTTTCTGTTACGCTAAAACGAACTGCAACATAACTAGCAGAAAGGCTTTTAGTACTTGTACTCATTTCAAAAACAATAAAAAAAGCTTTTCTAACACCAAACTTTACCTTGTGAAAAAGTGTGTTTGAGGTAGATGATTCTTGATGAGAACAAATATTACATGTACGTGAAAAATCTTTTCTTATTTGAGCCTTGTTATGACCACATTTAACACATTGAAATCCATCTTTCCATTTAATATCTGCCAAGTATTTCTTGCAATCTTCATCCGTTTTAAACCGATCAGCAAACTCTAGAAGATTTTGTCCTTTAAATATATTCATAATAATACTCTATTTATTGACTTTAAAGATATGAATTTAAATACTGACCTCTAAAGAATTTTATTTCTTTCTATTAGTTTAGTGTTTAATTCAGCTTCTGTAATATCTACATTTTTTGTACTTTCTACTAAAATAGTATGATAAGCTGTTAGATTCACTAACTTTAATTTTTCTAAATTTGGATTATATGTTGGAATTGTAGTTAATAATTGTAATATTTTAGAAAAATTATCTGCTAATTGTGTGAAAGATTGACGAGAGGTAGAAGTTGTTTTTTTTTCTTCTCCTGTTTCTGCATCTACTTCTTTCTTTTTCTTTTTAGTTCCTTGTATTAAATTGTTTAAAGATTTTGCTTGTGCTAAAACTCCTTCTGTAAGACCTAATATTTCTAATTGATTGATAATTCTTGTAGAAGTTGATTTTAAATTTAGATACTCTTGTTGTCTTGTGTGTATAGAATTTTTATTTGCATTACGTTTTTCCTCTACTTCTGTAACTGAATTTAAAGAATTTGTATATAACGTGTTTAAGTTTACAATTTTTAAATTATCGACTGGTGGATTGTAGGCAGTATATACTGTTACTTGCTCAATTAGTTTTTGAAGATTAGCTACATTTTTAGCATTTCCTGTTTCATATTGCTTGCTCATTTTTTTAATTTTTAAAAGTTATTATTGTAAATATAACGAATTCTTTTAAAAGTATATTGTGTTTTTGACTGACAATGAGTATGTAAGGAGTTAATTGTTCTAAATTAAATAATAAGTTCTTTCCAAAAATCACTATAAAAGTTAGTGGTTTCCATTAGTTGATTGTGATTACCAAAATTAGAAATTACTCCATTTTCTAATACATAAATTGTATCTGCAATTTGAGGTAATGAATGTAACCTATGAGAAATGAAAATAATAGTTATTTCAGATTTTAGTTTCTTTAATAAGTTTAATACAAATTTTTCTGTTTTTCTGTCCATTGCTGATGTAAATTCATCTAATAATAATAATTGAGGTTTTTTATACAAAACTCTCATTAAAGCAATGATTTGTTTTTGCCCACCAGATAAATTAATACCTTCTTCGCCTAAAATAGTAGCAAAGCCTTGAGGTAAACTATTTACAAATTCTGTAAAACCATATTGGTTACAAAAATTCTCAATATTTTCTGGAGTATCTTCTTTACCTAACAAGATATTTGTGATTACATTTCCACTAAATATGGTTATGTCCTGTGGAATGATACCAATAATATTTCGCCAATCTTCTGTGTTTATATTTGGTAAATTGTATTGATTGTTAATTAAGATTTCACCATTTTCAAAAGGATAGAATTTTTGTAGTACTTGTCCTAATGTACTTTTACCACTTCCGCTTTCTCCAACGATTGCAATACATTCATTTTTATTAACAGATATATTAATATCTTTAAAGAGTTCTTTCCTACCTGCAAAACGAAAAGAAAGGTTTTTAATTTCTAAAGAATTAATTTTTTTTAATGGAATTCCCCCTTTATTTTCTTCTTCTATGGAAGTAAATTCATACATTCTATTAAATGCTACTTTTGCTTCTTGAATTTCAATATTAACTAAAGCTAAATTTGAAGTTGAAGCCATTAACATACTTACTAATTGTAAAATTGCGATAATTACACCTGCTGTTAATTCATTGTTTAAAACTAAATAAACACTATAACTAAGTGTTCCTATTATAAAAAAAATTGAGATTAATTCACTTATTGTTGCATAGTTTAGACTTAAACGGTTTAAATCATAAATTGCTTTTTGAAATAATTTATAAATAGAGTTTGTTTCTTTTGCAAAAAAAAGTTCTTTGTTATTATTTTTAATAGTTTCTATTCCATTTATAGTATCTATATAATTACTTTCATTTCGTGAATAGGACTGCATAACCTTTTGTTGTTGTTGTTTTATTTTTGGACTAAAAAAAAGAACAACTACTGTTAGTAAAGGAATCCATAATAATGTAATATATCCTAGAGTTGTATTATAATTAAAAATTGCTATTGAAACGATTATAACTAATAATATATCTATTACTATACTTCCAATTATTTTTGAAATAGTTTTTTGAATTCTACTTGTATCGTTCATTCTTGCTACCATATCTCCAATTTTTCTAGTATCAAAAAATGTTTTTGGGAGTTTTAATAAGTTATTGTAAAAAAAGTGAATTACTCTTATATTATAATTTTTAGTTTGACGTATTAAGAATAAACCTCTTAAATAACCAAAGAATACTTGGATGCTAAATAAGAAAAATAATAGACAAATACTTGCAATAATTTTAAAAGTGTCTTTTGAGGGCAATAAAACGTCTATTAATTTTTGAGAATATACAGCTGTTGCTAAACTTAAAATTGCTAAAATAATTCCTAAAAATAAAGACATTGAAAGTAAGTTTACATCTTCTTTAATGTATTTATATACCCATTGCCATTTTTGTTTTTTTTCTTCTTTTTTCTTTATAAGTTTTTCTGTTTCTTTACAAAGTAGCAGTGCTTTAGATTGCCAAATAGTCTCTAGTTCTTTTTCATTAATATATTCAATTTTTGAATTTGCAGGATTGCTTATAATAAACATTTCTTTTTTAGAATCGTAACCAAAACAAACAATATAATGTTGTAATTTTTCTTCAAAAAGAGTATGTAAAATAGCCGGAGTTTTGTTTTCTTTTAATGCTGTAATAGTAGATTCATAGCCTTTTATTTCAAATCCTATTTTATTGCCACATTGCATAAGACCTAACATAGTTGTACCTTGTTTTGACGTACCGCTATATTCTCTTAATTTTTGTAAAGAAATGTAACTGTTATGATGTTTAAGGATAGTTTGTAAACATATAATACCGCAATCAGATTGGTCTTGTTGTTGGGTATGTATTTTGTTAATTTTCATAATTAGCCAATGTAAACTCTATAGCGAGATTCATGTTTAGATTTAAAATAGAAAAGTCTTTCCATTCTCCTTCCAAAAATATAAATGTTGAATAATCAAGTAACTCTTTTGGTTTTTTTGTAGAAAATTTTAAATTAGGTAAGGGTTGTTTTTTAGAAATTATTTTACCATTACTATCAACTTCTCCAATTTTTTCGATAATAATAAATACACCTTTCTTATCAAGTTTTATACTGTTTTTAATAAGATTAATATTAATATATTTTTTTGAGTTCTCGTTTAGTTCTATTAAAAGCGGTTTTTCTATTAATAGCTTTAAAGGTAATCTGTTTTCAGTAGAATAGATTGCAAATCTTATAAAACTTCGGTATTTGTACTTTTTAGAATATCCTTTTTTATTAAAAGATAGCAAAACATCATTAATATAAGTATCATTTTTGGTAGTTTCTAAAGAAGCATAAAACCCCAATGTTAATGGTTCTTTTGTTGAATCTACTAAAAAAGTATTTCCTTTTTTAAATCCAACTTTTTTAATAATATTAGGTCTATTACTGATAACAATTTCGTCTAATATATTATCTTTAGAAGTTAAAAATATTGTGTTTTTCAATAATTTAATCCTAGTCTTTAGTGTTTTATAACCTAAGCAGGAAATATAAATGCTATCTGGTTTAATTTTATTAAGCTCAAAACATCCTTTGTCATTAGAATAAAATCCACTATTTGTTAAAGGAAACTGTATAGCAACATATGGGATTGCTTTTTTTGAAGTAGAGTCTCTAACTATATAATTTTGTGAATTAGCTATAAATGAATGGCTAAGGAAGATAAATAATATTGTTTTTATCATAAGTTTGTTGTTAAAAAGGGTGCTTTTAACACCCTTTATTTGAATTGATTAACAGTCGTAAATTTCTGGACCTTCAGATACTTTAATCCAAAAAACTTGATATTTACAAGTTCTAACACATTTTCCACCGCCAATAGAACCACCTCCACCGCAAGATTTTCCAATAAATTTACCTCCTTCAAGGTTTTCTAATTGATTTACATTTAATTCTTTCATAATTTAGAATTTAAAGTTAAAATAATTTGTTCTCATTTTTTCTTTGAAGGATAAATAAGTAAACCTTTTCTATCTAGACGTCAATCGATAGCTAACTAAAATTCATTTCCATAACCATGGCAAAAACAAACCAAAACAAAATTCCTAAACCATATGTTCTTATTGTGATTAAAAATGCTCTTTTGTAATTAATTTTTATAATTTTATTTATGCCAACCCCTAATAATATTATTATCATTAGCTGTCCTAAATTTATACTTTTGAGTGATAATTCAATCCAAGGTGCTGTTTTTCCAATATTTATATAATTTCCAAGATTTAGTTTTTCAGATGCAGAATTTATAGACCCCATTGTAAATGTCCAATTATTTAATTTTACAATAGCAATTATCAAAAACTGATATATTATAACAGCTAAAAAACTAAATGTAATTAAATTTAATATGCTTGTTAAATTTGTTTTAATTTTGAAATATAAAAAACCAATATTTAAACATAAAAGCATTCCTATACTTTGTAAAAGTAAAAAAATAAAATTTTCTAATAAATACATTTTAAATTCTTTTGTTTCATTATTGATAACATCGTTTCTAATCTCGATAGTATTATATTGAAACATTTCTTTAATATAAGATTTCATTAAATAGTATTCAAGTAAAAATACAATGATAATTAATGTTAAGATAATTATGTTAATATGTTTTCTTTTCATTTTTCCTTTTTTTATACGAGTGAGTGAGCCTTGTTGCCAACGGTCTCGTATAAGATTAGTTGCGTGGTTTAAGTAACTAATTTAGCAAATAAAAACCGAATAGAAAATCAGCGAGGATTTTCGTAAGTAGGCTAGAACCAAGCAATTAATTTTATACATTGTTGTGGCTAGTGCTTTATTCTCCATTCGGAATATTTTTATCTTTACAATACTTTTCAATTTCCGAATCATTCTCAAAATAGCCATCACAAAATTCATCAAGTTCTTTTTCAGTTGATTTGTAATAACGCTCTTGAGCTGTCATTAATCTGTCGGTTTGCTCAATGAATTGTTCAAATTCCTTATTGATTTTACATAGTTTGTCGATTGTCTTAAAATCGAGGTCTTTGTAAATTGCTGGGAATAATATTTTACTTTGATATGGATTAGCATTTAGTTCAATTATTCCAATTCCGAACGATTGATTTAGTCTTTCCATTTCGTCAGACAAGCTATCACTAAACTCAAATGCTACTAAATATCCATAATTCGCCCAACTTGAATTTGAAACTGCTTGAAAATAGGCTTTTTTCAATTCCGTGTCCGAGTTAATTTCTTTTTTTAATTCGTAAGAACTTAATTTAAAGGTGTCAACTCTATTAATTGATTTTAAGAAATTCTGACTGACCTTGGTTTGCAAATTCAAAAATTTAACTCCAACCATATCTGGATGTGTCCAAATTTGGTTGCTATCTTTTCCGTTTTTTGAATGTTCGTGGAATATTGTTTTCGAATATATTTTGGTATTCTTTAAATAACTACTCAAAAGTCTGTGTAAATCTCTTTCGTTATATGATTTGGCTTTTACTTTAGGCATGTTTTGACCCCTATAAAACAAGAGTAATCTTTTAAATTTCGATTATTGGTTAAGCGGTTAACTTTTTCATTCTAATAAGATGTTCATCTGCATTCCATTTTTCCATTGGTGTTATACGTCCTAACAAGCCGTGAAGTCTTCTATTATTATAAAATTTCACGAAGCGTTTTAGTATTTGCTCTATTTCTCCAAAATATTGGTAGTCCCACCTATTAAAGACTTCTTTTTTCAATATTCCATGATAGGCTTCTATATGTGCATTCTCTTCTGGGGTTGCTACGTGTGTAAATTCTTGTTGCACTCCAATGAGACCTAAATATTCACGTACTTTTTTTGCTATAAACTGGCTTCCATTATCACTTCTAATGACCACGTTTTGAGGGTAGTCATAATTTTCAAACAACTCAGAAAGTAGCGCTATAACGTGATTTTGTTTAATAGTAAAAGAAAAATAGTCTTTTACTATTCTTCGAGTGTGAACGTCAATAACTGATAGTAAATAAGCATTCTTTCCTACACTTGGTATCCAAACCATCTTTATATCCATCTCCAGGCATTCTAAAGGTCTAGAAGTTTGCACCTTTCTAAACTTTACAAACTTGCGTCCAGAACCACTTCTATCTATCCTATTATCAAGTTTCAACAAGCCTTCTTCCTTCATAATTCTATACAACTTTTTATGATTGATAGTGTAACCATCTCTAGTTAAATAGCTGGTCATTAATCGATAACCACAATCTATAAACTCGTGCTTTAAAATCTCTTTTATAGACACAACTACAGCGTCTTGTAATACAAAACCTTTAGTCTTGTGGAAAGTCTCTTTAGATGGCTTATTTCCTTTTTTACCGCCACTAGGTTCTCTATAATAGCTACTCGATACAATACCAACCATCTTTATAATCTTAGCCTTAGAGATTTTATGTTTGTTATAAATAGTGTCTACTAGATCTTTCTTGGATCGGACGTCCCAAACTTTTTTTTTAAAAGCTCACGTTGCACTTCAAGCTCGATTTCTCTATCACTCAGCAATTTTCGTAACACTCGATTCTCTTCTTCAGCTGCTTTAAGTTCTTTACTTTTAGTGTCATAGGTAACTTTTAAACCTGCTTCTCCTTTGTGCTCAAACTTCTTTTTCCAACTATAGAAAGTGCCAGTACTTACGCTGTATTTTCGGCAGGCCTCAACGATACCTATTTCTTCGGAAACAGATAGTATTTCTAACTTCTGTTCTAAAGTCCATTTCTTGTATTTCATATCTCAAATATATTAGTTTTGAAATTTAAAATATCACTCCGAACTTATTGGGGGCTAAAATAAGGCAGTTTTACAGAAGTCGTTTCGGTTGAGCCTGATAAGATTTCAATTCCAATATCTTGTTCATTTTTGGTCAGGTAATATGCGTATGAACCTCCTTCTTGTTTTATTCTTTTAACACGAGAATCTCCATTTCTTATAAAATCTCCTAAAAGTGCAGAAATTGTCGCAGGTGGCGTTTTTGCAGGACCGAAGTCATAATATCCATTTTTAATAATATGGTCGTGAACTTCCATATAGTTTGTCAGTCCGTTTATATCGTCAAGACTTTTTAAAATGGCTTCTTTTATTGTCATATTTTAATTCATTTTCGGTGGTTTCTCGCATTAGCCACAACGTTGTTGTATAAGATTAGTTGCGTGTTTTAAGCACTAAAGTTAGTAAATAAACCACAGATTTAAAGTTTGTGAGAACTTTCGTAAATAAGCTAAAAACAGCAATTAATTTTATACGGCTTAAGTTAGCATTTTATAATAAAAGACTAAATTTAAGTATATAATCAGAAAGAATAAAAGAGAGAATTAAGGTTAATTTATACGGTGAAGCTTAGACTTCGACAACATTGGTAATCCTCTCTCTTTTCTACTAAAATCACGTTCAGTTCTGTGAGACCTAGATCTCGTTTTCAAGTTGTTGTGAGTAAAAGTAGGTTATTCTTTCATAAATCAGTTCTTATGAATAAATATAAGGAAATTTTTGGAGTTGACATCAGTAAAGACGTTTTTGATGTTTATGGAAGTACAAGTGGTCATGATCAGTTTAAAAATGATGAATTAGGGTTTAAAATATTCTTAAAAAATCTCCCTAAAAACTCATTAGTAATTATGGAAGCAACGGGTTATTACCATTACAGGTTAGCTCAGTTTTTATACAAACAAAGCATTTTTGTATCTGTTGTAAATCCTTTATCTGTAAAGCGTTTTATCCAAATGAAATTGTCTAAAGTAAAGACGGATAAAAGTGATGCAAAGGCTATCTGTGAATATGGAGGCATCAATGAAGTTCCATTGTATACTGCTCTTACCAATGTTCAGAGTGAGTGCTTACAGTTGTTTAGATTATTAGATAGTGATATTAAAAAACGCACAGCGGTAAAGAATAAAATTCACGGAGAAGAAGTTTTAGGGATTCCCTCTAAGTGGGTTTATGGTTCTTTAAAACGGACTAAAAAACATTTAGATAAAGAGATTTTAGGAATCGAAACAAAAGTACTTTCGTTAGTAAAACAAGACCAGCAAGCACAATTAACATTACTAACTAGTATTCCAGGGATAGGTTTGAAAACGGCATTGTTTTTAATCGTAATTACTGATGGGTTTAGGAAGTTTGAAACGGCTTCACAATTATGTAGTTATGTAGGGATCACTCCAACGATAAGAGTGTCTGGAAGTAGTGTACGTGGAAGAAGTAGAATAAGTAAGGTTGGAAATAGGAAACTACGAAACCTCTTGTTTCTCTGTGCTTTTACAGCTTGTAAACATAATAAAGGATGTCGTGAGATTTATGAGCGAATTGTTAACAAGGGTAAGAGTAAGAAATTGGCTTTAATAGCGGTTTCAAATAAATTGATAAAACAGAGTTTTGCTATCGCAAAATCAGGTTTACCATATGACGAAACGTACGTTTCTGTTTTATCAAAATAAATAGTAATTACATAAAAAATAAAAGCTCAAAATACTAATTGATAGAATTATGAGCCTATAATAATAGTGCGTAAATTTAATGAAGAAAAGAGTTGTTTTTTAGCTCAGTTCTTTGTTAGCCACTGTAATTTTATATTTTTTCAAACTTTTTTCCATTCCATTTATAAAAATTGGTCGATATAGAATGGTTTCCAGTTTCAAAACTTTCCTTGACAGTTCCTTTCAGTTTTTCAATTGCCTCTTTGTCATTTGAGCCTGTTATGAAAACTAAATTACGATTTGGAATTGCGATTATAATTTCTCCATTGACATCAAAGTTTTCTTTTGTCCAAATGTCAGTCATTAACATCAGACTAACTTCATAATCTCCTCCTGCAATCAGTCCGAAATTCCCATCTTCTCCAACTTTCTCAATTTTCGGTAAAACATTGTTCAAGTTATTCACAGAAAATTCCAAAAGAGTGTCTTTTGAAATTTCAAGTTTTTCAAATTCCTCTTGGTTAAAATAATGGATACTTTCTTCCCTGTCCTCTGCGTAAACAATAATCAAATCTTCATTGTAAGGTTCCCATATTAATTCAGGGATTTTATAGTCCTTAACAGAATTCCCAAGAGTTTTTAATTGTTCAAAATAGTCACTAGGTTTAATGATTGGAACAATTCTATTGACGTTAATTTCTTTGTCTTTGTTATAAACATCTCCAGAAGCATTGGAATATCTTTCGATGACTTCATCAATTTCTTTTGGTTCAAGTTTATATTCGCGATATGAGTTGTCTAAATAATGAGTTACTTCTCCATCTTCTCCGTAAGTTGCTTGTTTTGACCCCTATAAAACAAGAGTAATCTTTTAAATTTCGATTATTGGTTAAGCGGTTAACTTTTTCATTCTAATAAGATGTTCATCTGCATTCCATTTTTCCATTGGTGTTATACGTCCTAACAAGCCGTGAAGTCTTCTATTATTATAAAATTTCACGAAGCGTTTTAGTATTTGCTCTATTTCTCCAAAATATTGGTAGTCCCACCTATTAAAGACTTCTTTTTTCAATATTCCATGATAGGCTTCTATATGTGCATTCTCTTCTGGGGTTGCTACGTGTGTAAATTCTTGTTGCACTCCAATGAGACCTAAATATTCACGTACTTTTTTTGCTATAAACTGGCTTCCATTATCACTTCTAATGACCACGTTTTGAGGGTAGTCATAATTTTCAAACAACTCAGAAAGTAGCGCTATAACGTGATTTTGTTTAATAGTAAAAGAAAAATAGTCTTTTAATATTCTTCGAGTGTGAACGTCAATAACTGATAGTAAATAAGCATTCTTTCCTACACTTGGTATCCAAACCATCTTTATATCCATCTCCAGGCATTCTAAAGGTCTAGAAGTTTGCACCTTTCTAAACTTTACAAACTTGCGTCCAGAACCACTTCTATCTATCCTATTATCAAGTTTCAACAAGCCTTCTTCCTTCATAATTCTATACAACTTTTATGATTGATAGTGTAACCATCTCTAGTTAAATAGCTGGTCATTAATCGATAACCACAATCTATAAACTCGTGCTTTAAAATCTCTTTTATAGACACAACTACAGCGTCTTGTAATACAAAACCTTTAGTCTTGTGGAAAGTCTCTTTAGATGGCTTATTTCCTTTTTTACCGCCACTAGGTTCTCTATAATAGCTACTCGATACAATACCAACCATCTTTATAATCTTAGCCTTAGAGATTTTATGTTTGTTATAAATAGTGTCTACTAGATCTTTCTTGGATCGGACGTCCCAAACTTTTTTTTAAAAGCTCACGTTGCACTTCAAGCTCGATTTCTCTATCACTCAGCAATTTTCGTAACACTCGATTCTCTTCTTCAGCTGCTTTAAGTTCTTTACTTTTAGTGTCATAGGTAACTTTTAAACCTGCTTCTCCTTTGTGCTCAAACTTCTTTTTCCAACTATAGAAAGTGCCAGTACTTACGCTGTATTTTCGGCAGGCCTCAACGATACCTATTTCTTCGGAAACAGATAGTATTTCTAACTTCTGTTCTAAAGTCCATTTCTTGTATTTCATATCTCAAATATATTAGTTTTGAAATTTAAAATATCACTCCGAACTTATTGGGGGCTAAAATAGGGTTGATAATAATTTTTTCAAATTCCTCTTTTGAAATTCCTTTTTCTTCTCCTATTTTTAGGATAGTTTCTAATTCTTTTTCATCAAAATTATTGTCGCTTAAAGCAATCATATATAGATTGAGGAAATGTCCTTTTAAGTCTGTGTTTATCATATTTTTCTTTTTCGTAAAGTTTGGTTTTTAATGTTTGCCAACGTTGTTGTGTATGGTTAGTGGCGTGTTTAAGCACCTAATTTAGTAAATAAAAACTGAATAGAAAATCCGCGAGAATTTTCGTAAGTAGGCGAGAATCAAGCCATTAATTATACACGTTGTTGCCAGTAGTTTTTATTCCGCTTTTATATAATCCTCTTTCGTTAAATATTCTCCTTTGGCTGGTTTATTAATTCTCCAACCTAATTTTGTTAATTTCTTTATTTCAGGAAAGTCAGTTATATCTTCTTCCGCTTTTCCTTCGTTATGTCTCATATTAAGAAAAAATCTTATTATTTGTCCAATAATTCCTGCACACGCAATTCCAGCAACAACTGATGGAATTAAGGACAAAAATCTAAATCCTGAATCACTTACATTATAAGTAAAATCCCATAACATATAGCAAAAACCAATCAAGAAAAGAGGTAATTCTATAAACAAGAACAAATCATTATGTCGTTTTTCACATTTTTTACATCTCGGAATAAGAACTTTCTTTTCGATATAGGAATAAACTGCTCCAGGAACTAAACTTGAATTGGTTACTCCATACAAAGTATGTTCATAATAATTGTCTTTTTCGTTTGAAGTTAAACTTTTACAATAATGGCATTTTTCTTTTTGTTCGGTCATTTAATTTTAGTTAGTCGTTATTCCAGAAATTTGATTCGTCATTTTCATAAGCATCTAAATAATCATTTCGATATTCGCCAAGATGCGACCTGTCTTGAACTCTGTCATCGTAAATTCGGTCAATTGCTTTTTGACTATAAATTGAAAAATGTGTGTATTTTCCTTTTTTTCCTTCTTTGATTTCTTTTTCTAAATGCAGAGATAATTCCTTATTCTCTTTTATTTCTTCGAGAAGTATTTCGTTAATCTGAACAGCAAATCGATTGAGATTATCCCAATGCCAGAAAATTTCTTTCTTCTCGGTTAATCTGTTTAATTCCAAAGTTTCTGTGTCAAGTATTTTTTTGATTTCTGAAATTGTCAAATCATTTTTATATGTAAAATCAAAAGTTTTCATTATTCGGTTTTTCTTTCGGATTTGACTTGGATTCAATGTTGTAACGCAACAAAACGTTTATGTTTTTTGATGTTACTAAGCTACAAATTTAAGTTCTAAATCCATCATTTCTTTAGGTGTTTTATAACCAATAATTTTTCGAGGTCTGTTGTTCAATTTTTCTTGAATAATTAGGAGTTGATTAATGTCAATTTCATTAAAATTAGTTCCCTTTGGCAGATACCTTCTAATGAGTCCGTTCGTATTTTCATTTGTTCCTCTTTCCCAGGAAGAATAGGGGTGAGCAAAGTATATTTTCATTCCCGTATTTTGAGTAATTTTTTCGTGTCTAGCCATTTCAATTCCGTTGTCGTAAGTCATTGTTTTTTTATAAATAGGATTTAATTTGTTTAATATTTTAGAAAACTCATTGGCTACTTCACCTGCTTTTTTGGACTCTAATTTTACAATTAAAGTAAATCTAGTTTTGCGTTCTACTATAGTTCCAATAGCGCTTTTATGGTTCTTTCCAATGACTAAATCACCTTCCCAATGTCCGACTTCATTTCTAAGTTCAATATGCTGTGGTCTATTGTCAATACTTACTTGGTTTATTATTTTAGATCCGCCACCACGTCTTTTTTTAGGGGTTCTACGTCTTGTTTTTTTACGTACTAATAGTTTGATTAATTTTTTGTTTAAACGTGCTTGTGGTCTTGTGTAAATATGTCTATAAATAGCTTCGTGAGAAATAGACATTATTGGATCATTAGGATACAGCTCTTTGAGTCTTCCTGAAATTTGTTCAGGTGTCCAGTTTGACAAAAGGCCTCTATAGACAAAAAATTTAAGTAGAGAATATGTACTTATTTTATCTAAGTTTCTTTTGTTTAAATAATCTTCTTTAACACACCAATGAGCAAGTTCAGCATCGTAATTATCTTCCTTTTTCTGCACCCATTTATTCACTTCTCTTGTAATTGTTGAGGGTGCTCTTTTTAGTTTTTTAGCGATGTATGATTTTGACTTTTTTTCTATTAAAAGTGTCTGAATAATCACTCTTTCTTTTAAAGTTAATCTTCTATGTTTTTTTAATTCCATTTTACAAATCTATTAATTTAGATTTGTTGCGTTAAGTTATTGAATGGAGGGCTCGATTCACCAGTTTTTGGCAACGTGTTTGTGTATGATTAGTTGCGTGTTTTAAACAGTGAATTTAGTAAATAAAGCACGAACGGCGAAATTCCGAAGGAATTTCCCAAGTGAGCTAAAACTAGCAATTAATTATACACGTTGTTACCACACGTTTTTATTTTATTTCTTCAATCGGAATGTTCAATAAATCTCCATCGTAATGAACTTCGTTTTTTTCAAACTGTTCTTTCGTAAAAGCTTTTAATTTCTTTTTAGGTTTTAAATATTCCCCAAAATAGTTTATGTCAATTAATTCATTAAAATTCAGTTTAGTTTTACTATTTCAAAGTCCGTATTTGGGAATTTTCGTGAATATTGTAATTCGTCAAAATATTGTCCTTGTAGATATAATGTTTCATTTTCCGATATTTTAATATAAAATCCAGAACCCAAATCGTAAGTTTGCTTTCTCTTAATTACTTTTTCCGTTTTGATTTTCAGAATTTGTGCTTTTCCGTTTTTTATTTCGTTTTCAACTTTTTTATTCCAACCTATTTCTCCGTTTTTATTCATAAGATAAACAACAATTCCGATTGAAATTATTAACAAAGGAATTGAAGTCAGAAGTTGTATTTCAGAAGAAACTTTTCCAACAACTTTTTCATAAATTAATAATGGTGCTAAAAGTATTAGTGTTATAAAAATCCATTTCATTCCGAAGTTTTCAAAATGTTGCCAAAGAGAATTTTTCCGACTTCTCAAAGTTTTAATTTCTTCTAGATTATATGGGCGTTCGGTTTTTTTCAAATGTGTGGTAACGTTGTTGTGCATGGTTTTGTTGTGTGAATTTAGCGAAAAAATAATTAAATAAACACAGGCTTTTACGCTTTCGATGTTTTTCCGAAGGAAAAACTAATAAAGCAATAAATTATGCACGGTGTTAGCTTTTAGTGCATTTTTCGATTTATAATTCATTCCGTTTTTTTTGGTTTCTCAATTTTTTTTCTAAGTTTCTGTAAATTAAGCAGTTTTCTATTCCGTATACTAATTAAAATTCAAATTGTTGTTTTTCCAACAGAAATCAATTCAGACGTAATTTTTGCTTTAAGTTCAGATTTCTACTTTTCCTTATTTTCCCCAATTTTTGCACGGAAATTTATTCAACAGTAGAGTGAGAATTCAGTTTTTATTTCTCCAATAAAAAAAGTAAAGTACTCCTATTGTTATGGTTGAACCAATCATTGAAAAATAAGTCATTACATATTTTTTCTGAAGAAAACTTTCAGTAAATAAATCAGTCATACTCAGTGTTGATAATGTTATTCCTAAAAGCCATAAGAATGTAAATAAAATTAAAATTTTCTTTGATGGATTTGTAATAAAATTTCTCTTTGGTATTTCCATATGTTTCTTATTTAGTTCTATTTTTTTTTAGCATTAAAGCTAACGTTGTTGTGTAGGAAAAGTTGCGTGGTTTAAGCAATAAAGTTAGTGAATAAAACACGAACCAAGAAAATCCGCGAGGATTTTCGTAAGTAGGCTTTTACCAGCAATTTTTTTTACACGGTGTTGGCAACTGGTTTTTATTATTCCCTTATTTCTATTTCATTCGTAACAAAGCTATATTCATTTAAGTCAATTCCATTTTGATAGTATTTGATTTCAAATATAAAGTTGTCATTGTTTTCAGGAGCTTCTTTTAAAACAAAAATAAGTTCATTAGCAATGTTTGGATTTATGTTTATATATTCTATTAAGTCAAACTTTTCATAATATGGAAAACTGCTGAAGTGGTTCAATACTAAAACATCAAAAAGTTGATTTATATTTTCACCTGACTTATTCATTGAATTATAATCTTTGTTAGTATATATTTCAATATTTGTTATTTTTTCGTCAGTCTCTGGTGGAGCAGGACTACAGGCATAAGAATTTTCAATAAAAATATTTTTCATTTTATTTTCTTCATAAGCAAAGTATGTTTCAATTTCAGCGTTTATTCTTATAGAATATTTTTCATATGAGACAGAATTATTTTCTATTTCTGATAATTTTATTTGATGCTTTTCATTTAAAATTTCAATTTGTAATATTTCTGAATTCATAGAAGATATTTTAAATTTATTCGGAAAAGGTCCGCAATCATCTTCACAGGAAATTATTCCCAAAAATAATATTATAATGTAACTTCGAATAAAAAACTTAATTTCCTTTTTCATTTTGTTTTCAGTTTTTACTTGTTGCCAACGGGTTTGTACAAGGTTAGTTGCGTGTTTTAAGCACTAAATTTAGTAAATAATTACTGACAAAGAAAATCCGAGAGGATTTTCGTAAGTAAGCAAAAAACAAGCAATTAATTTTGTACGGTGTTGGCAGCAGTATTTTTTCCTTTCTTGTTCATTGTTTTATTCATAAATATTTTCATAGTGTATCCAAATCCAAGTCCGCCAATAGTCCAAATTATAATTCCCAATAATAAGGTTTTCAAGGTTATTTCTTGTCCGTCAAAATATGGAAAACCAATAGACATCGTTAGAAACATAAAAGCTCCCCAACTTAATCCTGTTTTTATCCAACTTTTTTTGTCGAAAGGATTTGGTGTTAATTCAATATTTATATTCTCATATCTTTCAGGCTGTTTTTTTAGCCAATTTTCTTTTAGTATTTTTCTAAACCAACCCCAAATAGGAAAAGTTAATGCAAGAATTATAAAACTAAATCCATTCATAATACAAGGAATTATTTTTCCGCAATTTGAACAGTAAAGTCCAAACCAGTTTTTAAATGCAGTTCCGTTTTGAGTAGCCCAAGTTCTCCCATCGTGTAATTTTTCGCAATGAGGACAAGGAACAAAAGTTCTTTCAACTCTTGGTTTATTTGATGTTTTGTCTTCCAAACTAATTTTCGGAATTCTTTGACCTAAAATTAATTCGTTAATAGCTAAACCTGGATTTAAAATCCAATGTAAAACCATCCAGTTTTTCCAAGTATAGATTTTGTATTTTTCTTTATTAAATTCCATTTTCGATTTTTTTTTCATATTGCTGCCAACGTTATTGTGTTAAGGAAAGTTGCGTTTAAAGTGAACGGCTATTTTCCGCAGGAAAATAGGAGTTTACAAAAATGCGACTAACTTTGATTAAGCTAAAATTAAGCAATTTTTTTTACACGGTGTTAGCTTTAGTTATTTATTTCGGATTTTAATTGTTCTCCTAATTCTATAGATTTTTGTTTCGACCAACCTCTTGATAAATGATTCATTGCCAATAAATTCGTTTTTGTTCCTAAAATCTCAAAATTTTCGATTATATTTTTTTCGATTTTTATTCCATAAAGCTTTTGAAAATATTCAATTACTTCATTTCCGTGAATGAAAATTATTTTCGGTTTTATGGTTTTTAGTAAAAATTCAAATACTGAACTTTCTCTGTCTTTTTTTGTCAATTCGCCAGCTGTTGGTGTCGCTTTTACAAATAAATTCGTTTCTAAAGTTTTGATTGGATTTGCTGATTCTATAATCCATTCAATTCTTTGTCTTGTACTACTCAATTTATTCCTTCTCTTTTTATTAGGTTTTAATGGTTTCAACTTTCTTTCAAGAATATAACTTTTAAACCATTCAGTCTTATCAAAACCTTTCTCTCCCGACCAAAAATCCCAAAAGTCTTTTTTCATTTCAGTTGCAGAGTTTATTCCGACTATAAATATTTCACAATTTAAAGGATTTCCTTCACAAACAAAAGGTCTTGGTTTTTCATAATGCTCTAATTTTTCTCGCAGATTTTGTTCAAATTCGGCTAATTTCATTCTCTTTCGTAATTTTTTTGGATAATTAAAGCTAACGTTGTTGTGTTATGGAAAGTTGCGTTTAAAATGAACGGCTATTTTCCGCAGGAAAATAGAAGTTTATAAAAATGCGACTAATTTTAATTAAGCTAAAAATAAGCAATTTTTTATACACGGTGTTAGCAAAAGTTTTATTCATTCTTTTTATTTATCCAAGGGTTTTCTTTATAATATTTGATTGTAATAATTCCTCCAATTTTCCTTTTCTCTCCAAGATGTCTTCCTTTGTATTTCCTGTTTTTTATATAGAATTCATATTCATAACCCATTGCACCTGATAAATGTCCATTCTGAGGGTATATTAATTCATAAATTTTTGCTGTTTTAATTTTCGTTTCATTTTCAAGTTTTTCGTTAATATAATTTTGTGCAAAATTATTCGACCAGAATAGAGGAGATATAGTTATAAAAATTCCGAGTATAATTTTAAAAACTAAAATTGTAATTAATTTTTTTGTCTCCTTTTTTTTCCTTTTTTGTTGTCTTCTTGATTCAGATTGTTTTTTTGATGATAATAAATTAATCGAAATTATAATTCCTACGATTACCCTTAAAATAAATATTATAATTAAAAGAATAGTAATTAAGTCCCAAGAATAATTTTTGTAAATATTCAGATAGAAAGATATTGCAGGTAAAATTAAAAATAAAATGTAAGCACTAGTTTTGTTTCTATTAATCCACTTTATTAACTTTATAAAAAAATCAAACATCTATTTTTTTCCTGAATTTATTTCTTCTTACTAATTTTTGCTAACGTGTTTGTGTTAAGGAAAGTTACGTTTAAAGTGAACGGCTATTTTCCGTAGGAAAATAGGAGTTTACAAAAATGTAACTAACTTTGATAAAGCTAAAAATAAGTAATTTTTTTTACACGGTGTTGCCTAAAGTTGTTTTTTGTTTTTCCGAGTTTGGTAATTATTTTCGAGATTTAGCGTTGGAGTGATAATTCCGCCAATATTTTTAATTCCGCAATATTTGGAATTCAACATTTGAGTGTTTTTTCACGTTTTGATTTACGAGATTTTTCCATATTTTTAAATTTTCGTTTGAGTGAAAATTCCACAAAGATTTTCATTCCGCAATAATTGGAAATTCAACGTTTGAGTGGTTTCTTTTATTTTAAAAAAAAAATGAGATTTCTCCGCCTTTTTCAAATTTTGAGTTTGATAGAATATTCCACAAACTTTATTTTAAGAATCTAAATATTTTCAAACTATTGTAATCTTTATAATAAACTAAATTTCTTAGAATTTTTCAATATTGAGACAGTGTCTAACTTTTTGAAATTCCGAAGTTTTATTGTTTTTTTTCAACGTTTTTCTTGGTTTTGGGCAATTTTTGGCAACGTGTTCGTGTATGATTAGTTGCGTGTGTAAGGATCTAATTTAGTAAACAAAAACGAACCAGAGAAAATTCCGCAGGAATTTTCCAAGTAGACGTGAACCTAGCAATTAATGATACACGGTGTTGCCACACGTTTTTTTTACTCAATTTGTTCTAAAATATAGTCTTCTTTTTGTTTGTCAAATGTTGTGACATAAATTTTATTTCCGATTTTCTTTTTTAGAATGAATGGAATATAAATATCAGTAAATAATATGTCAAATCCGTTATAATTTACTCTTTCCCATTTTAAATCAGATTTTTCCATTGTCCAACTACTACTTGTCTAAACAGACTCATTTACAAAATGAATGGTATCAGTCCATTTTTTGAAATTCCGTATATATTTATTTCCAGTAAGATTAAATTCGTTTGTTCTGCTTTTTAAACTGTCGTTTAGCTTTTTGTAAATCCGTTTAGAGTTTCCATAACTTAAACCACTCAATTGAAAACTGTCTTTAGTTATTGGTTCAATTATATCAGAGAAATCAGGTTGATTTCCGTTAAGAACTAACTTGTTTCCTTTTAACTTAAATTCAAATGAACGTATATTTTCGTGATTGTTATATTTGAATTCTCGGATATTCAATTTCCCATCATTAAATTCTAATATTTCATTAAAAGGCACACCTGATAAATCATAATTCAGAGTGTCGTTTTCATCGTGCTCATAAGCCGAAATCCAAGTTCCGTTCAATTTTTTTTCACTTTGGCAAGAGCTCAAAATGAAACCTAATAGCAATATGTAGATTGATTTTTTCAAATGTGTGGCAACGTTGTTGTTTATGGGAAAGTTGCGTTTAAAGTGAACGGCTATTTTCCGTAGGAAAATAGAAGTTTACAGAAATGCGACTAACTTTTGTAAGGCACTAATTTAGCAATTTTTTATAAACGGTGTTAGCAAATGCGTGTTTTTTGTTCTTCGTTCGTTCTTTTACATTTTTTCTTTTTTTATTTCAACAATTCCGCTTTGGATTAAAAATTCCCACAATTTATGTTTTTTTGAGTTTGAGTAAATTTTCACTTTTTCACACTTTCTGAAACTTTTAATATTCTATAAATTTTCACGAGTAGGAGAGTGTTCCATATTTTTCAGTTTTCTCAAAATTTAGGGATTGAGTGAAAGTTCCGAAATTCTATTTTTCCTTATATTTTACAATTTCTCAAACTTGCTAAATTTAGTGTTCGAGTAAGAATTCCAACATTTTACTAAATTCCATAATTTGGTTTTTCAGCGTTTGATTAAATTCATTTTATTAAAACTCTAAAACTTTCCAATTTTAGAAATTTTGACCACCGAGAGAGTATTCCACTTTTTTCAATTTTTACTTTTTCAGAACCTGGATTAACAAACTAAAAAGCGAAAAGTTAGCTTTTAATAAAGACTTTTGTTCGGCGCCATTCCCAAGTTTTTGCTAACGTGTTTGTGTATGATTAGTTGCGTGTTTTAAGCACTAAAGTTAGTAAATAAAACACAAATAAAAAGTCCGCGAGAACTTTCGTAAATCGGCTAAAACCAAGCAATTAATTATACACGGTGTTGCCATTTCGTTATTTTTTTATTCGGTTTTTTCTATTGATACGTAAACTTTTTCAATTCCATTTTCCTCCCATTTTCCGCTTCTAAATTCGGGTCTTGAACGTAAATTTCCCATTACTCCTGAACTTTCTTTAAAACTGTTCGCTTTCCAAATACGTTGTTTGGATGTTCCATTTTCATAAAATGTTGTAATATACGCTTGCTTTTTTTCGAGTAAAAGTTGTTTAAATTCAGATTCTAAATTAGGATTCAATTCTATTGATAACTTTCCGTTTCTTTTTGGTTTTAAGTTATTTGGTTCTATAAGTTTAGTTTCTAATTCAGAAGTGTTTTGAATTTCCAACTCCTCAATTTCTTCTAAATCGTCTTTTAAATGGTACAAATTTATATTATCAAAATTCCAAATTTTTGTTGCAAATCCGACAATATAATTATGCCTTTTTATAATTGAATCTGATTTCCAAAAAGAATTTTCATTTTCAATTGTTGCGTAATCTTTTATTTCTGCTTGTTGATTTAAAAGTGGGTTTTGGTTATAAGATTTAACTTTATGAGAAAAAGGTTTATTTCCAATAGACGCATTATGTGAACCAGAAATAAGCATTAAATTTCCCAAACTATTTATTGTATTCGTTAAGAAATCTTCTGAATATTCATTCTGTTCATCAACGTCATATCCAGTTTCTAAAGGTTCTCCATTTGTTGGTGTCTGTGGTGAAATATGTTCGATTTGCTCATTTTCTATTGAGAAATTTTTAATACTATAACCCTTATTTTGTATTGAATTTTCATATTGCCATAGCAGATAATTCAATACCTTATTTCCATACATTGCTCCATTTAGGTAACTTTTCACATTGTTATCTCCCCAATACCAAGTTTCATTAAGTTTATTCTTTATGTCTAAAACCAAATTAGTTAGATTTCCTTTGAAGTTTAGTAATATTGAATTTAAGCGTTCTTGAATATTTGCTCTACTGTTTATTAATTTGGCTCTAAATGTTAATATTTCAAGTAAATTAAATAACGTATTTAGTTTTTGTTCATCATCTCCAAAAAATTTGTAGCCTTTAATAATGAAAGGATAAACGAATGCAGGTGCATTTAATTCTGCTAATTTTAAAGCATAATGATTTTTGAATTTTCAAATTTTTTCATATTTGAAAATGAAGTATGAAGTTCAGTTATATAACCTTTAATCCAATCTATTTTGTCATTTGATTTTTTAAAGACCTCTTTTACATCCTCTAATGTTCTATAATTATAACCTTTTATGTATGCATTATTGTGATATATTAAAACACTATCTTCATTAAGTTTTTTGAAGTCATTTATGATTAGATATATTAGTTTGAAGATATTTGAAACATTTTCGATATTTGATTCGACAACTTCTGGTTCGCTGTAAACGTACATTTGATACATAAAATAGGATTTGATTTTCTCCATATTGGTCAAATCTTTTCCTCTATTATTTTCAAGTTCAAACATTAACGCTGAATCTTTTTTTCCCTCAAGTTCAATTACAGTTAAATCTGTAGTTTCGATTTTTTCTAAAACACGAAGTACTTTTTCTGTTGAAAATTTATTAAGTTCATTTTCAAAGAATTTTTTTGATTTTTTTATTCTGTCTTGTGAAAGTGTATTGGATTCAAAATTGTTTTTGTTATCTATAATTACAGCATCAAAACAGGCTCTATCATATTCTACAGGACGAAGTTTAATATTCCCACCATTTTTCAAGTAAATACTTTCTTTTGTTTGAAAGTCAAATTCCTCAAATAAAATGTCATTTTTTCTGTTTGCTAAAACGTTTAGAATAGCACGAATGAAAATTGTTAATGTTGTAATTCTTTGTTGTCCGTCAATGATTTCGTATTTAGTATCTTTCTTTAAAGTTTCTAAAAGTATGTTTCCAAAAAAATAATTATTTTGACCTTCTATTTGTTCGGTTAAATCGTTTAGAAAAGTTTCCCATTGTTCTTTTTCCCACGAATATGCTCTTTGGTAAACTGGAATTATAAATGATTTTTGAGAACTATCAAAAAGTCCTAAAGTAGTTTTTCTGTAAAAATCCATTGTTGGTTTTATGTTCGGTTTTTAATGAATGGCAACGTTGTTGTGTATGATTAGTTGCGTGTTTTAAGCAAGTAATTTAGTAAATAAAACACGAACGGCGAAATTCCGGAGGAATTTCCCAAGTGAGCTAAAACTAGCAATTAATTATACACGGTGTTGGCAGTAGTTATTATTCTACTTCCAATTCGTAGTAATTTCCATCTTCGTCATAACCTTCTAAAGTACCTTTGCCAGTCCATTCTAAGTCAATAGATATTTCATTATCATTTTCATCATAAATGGTTCCACTTCCGCCATTTTTGTTTACTGAAATATCTCCATATACTGAATTATTATTACCATATCCAGAAACAGAATAACCATAATATTTACTCCTATTATTTGTTGAGTTATTTTTAATGTATATTGATTTTGAAGTAGGCTTTTTTAATATTTTTCCATTTACAAAATTCAAGCTTAGAGTAATTACTCCTTTGTTATTGTATATTAAAGCAGTTCCATTTAATATACCATTCATATAAGTTCGTTCAGATGATTTGTAGCCATTTTCATTAAACCAAGTTGCAATTCCGTGACATTTAGCAGAGCTACATTTGGTAGCTTTGGGGTCATTATTTTTGACTCTTCCAACCCATTGGATAGTTCCGTTTATATAATAGGTTTTAATTTCCCAAGTGTTAGAATATTTATCATAAGAATTATATATTCTATAATATTTTGCTTCATTTTTTTGGCATAAATTCCAATTAGAATCATAATACACAGATTCGTTATTTTGCCCATAGGATGATAGACTTAATAGAAGAAATAAGTAAAAAAATAATTTATTCATATGTTTTGTTTCTAATTATTGAGAACGTTGTTGTTCGTTGTTTATTTTAATCTAAGTTCCAATATACATCATTCATAACTTCTGGATTATCTGTTCCTGCGGCATCTTCTAACCAATTACTTTCATTGTATTTATAATTGTTTGTATTTTTTGTTTTTCTTTTTAAATTTTCAAATTCAATTCCTTGTGTGTTTTGACCCCTATAAAACAAGAGTAATCTTTTAAATTTCGATTATTGGTTAAGCGGTTAACTTTTTCATTCTAATAAGATGTTCATCTGCATTCCATTTTTCCATTGGTGTTATACGTCCTAACAAGCCGTGAAGTCTTCTATTATTATAAAATTTCACGAAGCGTTTTAGTATTTGCTCTATTTCTCCAAAATATTGGTAGTCCCACCTATTAAAGACTTCTTTTTTCAATATTCCATGATAGGCTTCTATATGTGCATTCTCTTCTGGGGTTGCTACGTGTGTAAATTCTTGTTGCACTCCAATGAGACCTAAATATTCACGTACTTTTTTTGCTATAAACTGGCTTCCATTATCACTTCTAATGACCACGTTTTGAGGGTAGTCATAATTTTCAAACAACTCAGAAAGTAGCGCTATAACGTGATTTTGTTTAATAGTAAAAGAAAAATAGTCTTTTACTATTCTTCGAGTGTGAACGTCAATAACTGATAGTAAATAAGCATTCTTTCCTACACTTGGTATCCAAACCATCTTTATATCCATCTCCAGGCATTCTAAAGGTCTAGAAGTTTGCACCTTTCTAAACTTTACAAACTTGCGTCCAGAACCACTTCTATCTATCCTATTATCAAGTTTCAACAAGCCTTCTTCCTTCATAATTCTATACAACTTTTTATGATTGATAGTGTAACCATCTCTAGTTAAATAGCTGGTCATTAATCGATAACCACAATCTATAAACTCGTGCTTTAAAATCTCTTTTATAGACACAACTACAGCGTCTTGTAATACAAAACCTTTAGTCTTGTGGAAAGTCTCTTTAGATGGCTTATTTCCTTTTTTACCGCCACTAGGTTCTCTATAATAGCTACTCGATACAATACCAACCATCTTTATAATCTTAGCCTTAGAGATTTTATGTTTGTTATAAATAGTGTCTACTAGATCTTTCTTGGATCGGACGTCCCAAACTTTTTTTTTAAAAGCTCACGTTGCACTTCAAGCTCGATTTCTCTATCACTCAGCAATTTTCGTAACACTCGATTCTCTTCTTCAGCTGCTTTAAGTTCTTTACTTTTAGTGTCATAGGTAACTTTTAAACCTGCTTCTCCTTTGTGCTCAAACTTCTTTTTCCAACTATAGAAAGTGCCAGTACTTACGCTGTATTTTCGGCAGGCCTCAACGATACCTATTTCTTCGGAAACAGATAGTATTTCTAACTTCTGTTCTAAAGTCCATTTCTTGTATTTCATATCTCAAATATATTAGTTTTGAAATTTAAAATATCACTCCGAACTTATTGGGGGCTAAAATACTTTTCATTTAAAATTTCAATTTGTAATATTTCTGAATTCATAGAAGATATTTTAAATTTATTCGGAAAAGGTCCGCAATCATCTTCACAGGAAATTATTCCCAAAAATAATATTATAATGTAACTTCGAATAAAAAACTTAATTTCCTTTTTCATTTTGTTTTCAGTTTTTACTTGTTGCCAACGTCTCCGTATATGAAACGTAGCGTGTTAAAGTTAAAATAATTTTGGGTTGGGCAATGAGCCGAATTTTTAGATTTTGTTTTTAACTTATCAATCTTAAAAGTCAAATTTAAAAATTTGGCGGACTTCGCAAATAAGCAAAAACCTTTCGGAAAGCCTATCCTAGCTATGTTTTATATACATTGTTGGCAGTAGTTTTTATTCATACGTTGGGTCGAATAATAAACCTTTATTTTGTTTTGCTTCTGCTTCAATTTCCTTACTTGTTAATTCAGAAAGTTCTTCAAGTCTTTTACCAACTACAAAATATGGTTTTTTCTTATCGAATTTTTTCAATTCAAGTTTTACTGCTTCTATTTTATCTATCAGTTCTTTTATTTTCGAATCAGAGTCTGATAGCTTTTTTTGAATTTCTTTTCGGTCTGTAATTTGAGTTAAGTCAGTCAAATTCAAATTTTCACTTAATTCTATAAGCTCACTTTTTAATTCTGTATTAGAAAATTTGTTTTTAGATATGTAGGTTGTTATTTGCTTGAGTTTCGTTTCAATTTTTTTGAGGTATGACCTTTCTACTTTTAAAGGTTCTAATTTTCTCGAATTGTTGTAAAAATATATATTTCGAGATTCCAAAATATTAAAAAAGAAATGGTCTTGAATAATTGATTTACTTAAAGTCGGTATCCAATTTTTATAAACTGTTTCATAAGCTAAAAGCCATTCTTTATTATTTAAATTGTCCGTATTAATCATTTCAGTAACTGAAGTGAAATCAAAGTTCTTAATTCTGTTATTTTGCTGAAATAAGTCAAGTCCAACAATAATTCCTGTAACGCTTTTACTTTTAAAAACCATTTCATAAATATCTTTGGTTGGTTGAATTTTAAATTCGTTTAAAATCCAAAGCGACCAAGTCAGTTCAAAATCGTGTTGATTTTCGTAGTTCCTTTTGATGATTTCGAAGCAAAATTCTTTTAAGCGTTTCTTTGAAACTAATTTTTCGTAAGTAATTAATAGTTTGGCAATTTTATTTAAAGAACTTGTCTCAATTAAACCAAGTCTAAAGAGCAAAGATTCAAAATAATCCCAATTTTCCTCTTCAATACGAACAAAATTAAATTTATTTAAAGCTAATTTTAGTACGCTATCTTTCGGGTTTTCTTGTGCGTGTCTAAAAGCAATAGAGAAGAAATTCCATATGTCATCCTTTTGGTCATTTTCAGATGGTCTAAAATAAAATGATTTTATATCAAGTGCCCAAGGTTTTTCTAATTCACTTTGTGTTCTTGAAATCTCTGTTTTTTCATCATTAATTTTTAACTCAAAATCATTTAGAATTTTTTTCAATTCTGATAGTCCTATTTGAGCATCTAACTCCGAATTAAAATATAAAGCATAGTCGTCATAGTATCTATAACCAAGAAAATCTATATTTTTTGATTTTAGTTTTTTTTCAAGATGTTTATCAATATGACAAGCAATTACTTCTGCTATTATGAATGAAGTATCTGGACCAATAGGTATTCCCATTGTTTGCTGATTTTGACACCACATAAGTCTATCGTCAATATCATCTCCATAAATATTACTTACCTTTAATGGGTCTGTATTACTTAACGCTCGATTCCTTTTGTATTTATCTTTTCCTCCAAATGTTACCCAAGGAACTGAATGAGTATAAATTGATGGATAAAATTTTGCAATATCAGTTTTTAATTGAACAGCATATTTAAAAGAGTTTATTATGCCCGATTCTTTAAAGAAACTAAAATCATTGTGTTTTACTGAACGTTTGTTTTGTTCAATTTCAGTCTCAATTTGTGGTTTCGTAGTTGATAAATTAGAATCATTAAATAGTTTTGCAATCTCTGTATAATTGTCCACAATTGCTTGGGATAATTTACCTTGGTGAATTGGGTTTGGTATTTTAATTATTTTTCTTGCTATTCCACTTTTTGGAATATTAAATTGGCTACAATCTGAATAGTTTAGTCGATTTTTAAAGATTTGTTTTAATCTAACTTTTTTTTCTGTTTTTTCAGGTCTGGATAGACCTGTCATAGTATTAACAGAATTCTGCAATGCCGTTAAACTTGCATTTTTGGTCGAATCAGCTAATGCCGATATATTCGTAAAATCGTTACCAAATAATTCAGTAAAGAATGATGGCGGAAGCTCTTTAGGAAAATATCCTTTATTCAATAAATGTTCAATGTTCATTCTTTTCTCAAATTACTGCCAACGTTGTTGTATAAGCTTTGTTGCGTTGTTTAAGCAGTGAATTTAGTAAATAAAACACGAACGGCGAAATTCCGAAGGAATTTCCCAAGTGAGCCAAAACCAGCAATAAAGTTTATACGGTGTTAGCTACAGTTATTTTCTCAAGTAGCCTAACCGAATTAAATCAGATTTTTCTTTTGTTAAATAAACCTTTTTATTAGCTACCAAGTAAATTTCATCACTTATATCCTTGATATGTTCATATAAATGGTCTGAAATTAATATTCCTTTTTTTTCTTTAGATTGAATAATTAAATTCTTGATTTTTTGAACGTGAACAGGCATAATTTGAGAAAAGGGCTCATCAAGTATTGCAAATTTTGATTCTGATTTTAAAATGAGATATGTTTCAATAATTCTTCTTTCTCCTCCCGATAATGTTCCTAAACAATTTTTTGATGTGTTTTTAAATTCGGGAAAAGATTCTGCAAAATCAAAAAAATCTAATTTAAAAAAATTGAATACTGTTTTTATTTTCAGTTTTTTTGGAATAAAATTGTTTTGAGATAAATATAAGATATCTTTATTTGACGGATTTTTATTGAAAAAAGAAACGTCGTTAATCCGTAATGATTTTTCTCTTGGTTTGATAATTCCTAAAATTATTTTGAATAAAGAGGATTTTCCCGAACCATTTCTTCCTAATAAAGCTGTAATAGTTCCTGCCTCAAGTTTTAAGTATACATTGTTTAATATTTGATTCTTTTTAACTTCAAATAAAACATTATCAATTTCTAATTTATTTTTCTTCATTTAAGTTAATATTATCATTATTAAATAAATCATAAAGTCAAAACTAATAGTTGAAATCCATAAGGATTTGTTAGAGATTCCAAGGTTCTTGTAAAAAACAAATTCGTTTTTATGTGAGTCATTTATGAAATAATAAATAATTCCTAAAGTAATTATTTTAAAGAAAGTTAGTAATGAAATGATGAAGCCACTTCTTTCCCAAAGATTTATTAAATAGCATAAAAATCCAGATATTATGATACTTGCTAATGTAAATGACTTATAAAAATATAATATTAAATGTATCTTTTTCACTATTCTGTTTTTTTATTTATTGTCAAACTCATATCTTTTCCAAAAGTAATTATTTTTTGTAAATGAGTGAAATTGTAGCTAACGTGTTTTTGTATGGAAAGTTGCGTTTTAAGTCGACGGCTATTTTCCGAAGGAAAATAGGAGTTGACAAAAATGCAACAAACTTTGATTAAGCCAAATTTAGCAATTTTTTATACAAGGTGTTGCCAAATGCGTTTTTTTATTTCCGTTTCCATATTTCATTTATTGTTCACGTTATTTTTAATTTACAAATAGTATTTTCATTAAATTCCATTTTTCAGGTATTTCCAATTCCACAAACTTGATAAATTAAATTCTGAGTAAAAATTCCGCAATTCTGGTTTTTCAACGTTTGAGTGTTTTCTCACGTGTTTAATTCCGACAATAATTTTCACTTTATTTGATTTTCAGAAAATTCTCAGCCTTTCTAAATTTTGTTTTGGAGAAAATTCCACACAGTTTTTGTCCCGCATTTTACTCAATTCCACATAGTTTGGAAATTCTCATTTGAGTGATCTTTCCGCAATCTTGGTTTCAGCGTTTGAGTAAATTCCTTTTTTGTAAAATTTAGTAAATTCTCCGATTTTTCAAAATTTTAATTCGCGAGAGAGTGTTTAACTTTTTTCAGATTTCAGGTTTACAAACTAAAAAAAAGCCAAAATTATATTTTACTAAATGACTTGTATTCGGCTCGATTCATCAGTTTTTGGCAACGTTGTTGTATATGGTTTGTTGCGTGTTTCAAGCAACTAATTTAGTAAATAATTACCGACAAAGAAAGCCGCGAGGACTTTCGTAAGTAGGCTAGAACTAGCAATAAATTATATACGGTGTTGTGCATAGTTTTTTTACTCTTCTTTTAATTCCTTCAAATCAATTTCTCTAAAATATCTATTCTCTTTATAGTTTTTTAAACAATATTCTAAATTAGTTTTCCCTAATCTTTTTTGGGTATTGTTTTCAACAGAAGCCTTAGCTATGAAATAACTGAATTCAAGTTGATTGTCTTTAAATTTCTTTTGACCTTGTTGAAAAAAAGCAATTCCCATTTCGGTATTTTTAAGATCATTAATATAGAAATCATAATAAGATTCCAAATTTGCATTTAGAATTCTATTTTCTAAATCGTCTTTACTGTTCATTATTTTATTTGCAAGATAATTAGCTTTTTCAAAATCACCAATTTGCTTATTATAAAAAAATAGAGTGTGTGTTTGTGTTGGATATCCATTTACTTTTGAATCGTATTCAATAATTTGATTGAGTGCTTTTTTATTTTTGGTATTTATACTCATTTGTATTAAAGAATAAAAATCAACTTCTTTAATTTGAGTTTCAATTCCATAGAGCTTTTTATTCTTTGAATGATAAAGTTTAAGATATTCTCTTATGTCAAAATTTTCTTTATTCGATTCTATATAGAAATCTTCAATGTTTCTGTATTCATTAAAGAGGAATTTTATGCCTTGTATCAAAGATATTGCTGGCATTTCATTATGGTTAGCATTAAATTCACTAATTTTTAAATTGTTATTAAAAACTTTGCCTTTTAAGTCTTTTGCAAATTCATTAAAATCATAATCTTTCATGCCATAACCAATAAATATATTTGTCTTTTTATTTGTGGTTAAATAAGGCTCTATTTTTCTTTTAAAATTTTCGGATTCTCCGCTCAATGAAAGTGAGATAATCCCATTAAATGGATTGTTTTTTTGAAATGGTAAACATATTACAAAGTGAGCTGTATTTGAGTGTCCTATAATTGAATTATATCCTGAAGTATTGTATTTTGTGTTTATGTAAGGAACCACCTCTTCGAACAAGAAGTTTTTTAGTTTTTCAGAACCCTCCAAATAAAAAGTTTCATCTCCATCTGAGTATTTACTAAAATTAGGTGTTGTTTCCTTATTTCTATTATTATGATAAATTCCAACAACTATTGATTGAGGAATGACATCTGTCGCAACATCATAATCATTCTCTATGGTTAGTTTGCTTAATTGGTCAACATATTTTGCTGTTAAATCAAAAAGACTATATCCGTCCAAAGTATAGATAACTGGATGTTTTTTTGTGATATCGTAATTTTTAGGTAAAAATATTTTTATAATTCTATTTTCATTTGGAAAATATTCTGATTTTAATTCGACTATATTATATTCTAAAGAACTTATTTCGATTTTACTTTTCGTTTGACCAAAAGCAAATGATGTAATTAGGAAAAAACTAAAAATATTAATTATCAATTTCATATATGTATTCTGTAAAATTATGCACAACGTTTTTGTGTATTGAAAGTTGCGATTTATATGAACGGCTATTTTCCGCAGGAAAATAGAAGTGAATAAAAAAGCAACAACTTTTGGTTAAGCTAAAATTAAGCAATTTTTACTACACGGTGTTAGGTAAAGTATTTTATTCAATTATTGATATGAATTTTTTTCCAAAATTTGTCAAAATTATACTTTCGATTTTAGATGAATCTTCTTTTTCAAAAATTCCACCATTGCTTCCAATTTCATTCAGGTTGCTACTAAATCTAATTAAAGATTTATTCTCTATTTCACGGCAATATAATCTGAATTGATAAACATCTATTCCTTCGTTTCCGATATATTCAGAAAACTCAGTATGCAATATTTCATAGGATTTTATTTTATACATTCCCTCTTTCGTAATTAAGAATTTTAATACAAAAAAATGATTCGTGGAAAAATCATTAATTATTTTAATAAAAATGTTCTTCAAATCTTTTTCCCATTTAGTTTTTGGGTTTATAGATTCTATATAAATATTAGATAGAATTTTATATTTTAATTTTTCAGATGTTTCACTTGCTGATTTTAATATTTTATAGTTTAAATCGTAAAACTCAATTGATTTATAATATTCTTTAGGAATAATTATGTTTTCAATTTCTTTTAATCTTGGCTCAAGTTCTTTTAAATAGTTTTCAATCCTATCACTTCTTATTCTGTCACCAATTCCGAACAACGATTCTTGAATAGCAGTCCCAAATGGACCTAAAGAAGAAAAAAACACATTAAAAAAAGCTGTTTTCCCAGACTTCTTTAATTCAGATATTTTCCAATTTTCGTTTATATTTTCCAATTTTCGTTTTATATTTTACCTAACGTGTTTTTGTATGGAAATTTGCGTTTAAAATGAACGGCATTTTTCCGCAGGAAAAATAGAGTTTATTAAAAAGTACAAACTTTTGATTAAGCCAAATTTAGCAATTTTTTATACAAGGTGTTGTAAAATGCGTGTTTAATTTCCACTTTACAAGTTATAAAATTCCTATTTCTTTTTTTTCCTTTTTTGAGTTTCTGAATAAATTCCGCAATCTTTATTTTTCAGCGTTTTCACAAGTTTTTAATTCAAAACATGAGTAAACCTTTATTTTACTCTTAGAAATCTCTCAGCCTTTCTAAATTTGTCTTTAAGAACGAATTTCTCCGACTTTTACTTAGCACTTTGCTTAATTCCGCCATTTTAGGTTCAAACAGTAAATAAGTTTCAAGTTTTCAGATATTTTCAAACAAGCTAAATTCCGCAAACTTTTTCCTTTTTTTGCGTTTTAAAACTCTGAAGGAAACTATTTTTCTTTTCTTAAAATTCTAAAAACCTTCTAATTTTTTTCAAAATTTTGATTCGCGAGAGAGTGTTCCAAAAAACTAATTTTTCAAACGTTTTATTTCGTTTTTTTGAGTTTTCAGACTTTAAAGCTAAATGTATTTTTAAATATCTGCTGTTCTTAAATTATACTTTCAGCCAGTTTTTTACAACGTTGTTGTTTATGGGAAAGTTGCGTTTAAAGTGAACGGCTATTTTCCGTAGGAAAATAGAAGTTTACAGAAATGCGACTAACTTTTGTAAGGCACTAATTTAGCAATTTTTTATAAACGGTGTTAGCAAATGCGTGTTTTTTGTTCTTCGTTCGTTCTTTTACATTTTTTCTTTTTTTATTTCAACAATTCCGCTTTGGATTAAAAATTCCCACAATTTATGTTTTTTTGAGTTTGAGTAAATTTTCACTTTTTCACACTTTCTGAAACTTTTAATATTCTATAAATTTTCACGAGTAGGAGAGTGTTCCATATTTTTCAGTTTTCTCAAAATTTAGGGATTGAGTGAAAGTTCCGAAATTCTATTTTTCCTTATATTTTACAATTTCTCAAACTTGCTAAATTTAGTGTTCGAGTAAGAATTCCAACATTTTACTAAATTCCATAATTTGGTTTTTCAGCGTTTGATTAAATTCATTTTATTAAAACTCTAAAACTTTCCAATTTTAGAAATTTTGACCACCGAGAGAGTATTCCACTTTTTTCAATTTTTACTTTTTCAGAACCTGGATTAACAAACTAAAAAGCGAAAAGTTAGCTTTTAATAAAGACTTTTGTTCGGCGCCATTCCCAAGTTTTTGCTAACGTGTTTGTGTATGATTAGTTGCGTGTTTTAAGCACTAAAGTTAGTAAATAAAACACAAATAAAAAGTCCGCGAGAACTTTCGTAAATCGGCTAAAACCAAGCAATTAATTATACACGGTGTTGCCATTTCGTTATTTTTTTATTCGGTTTTTTCTATTGATACGTAAACTTTTTCAATTCCATTTTCCTCCCATTTTCCGCTTCTAAATTCGGGTCTTGAACGTAAATTTCCCATTACTCCTGAACTTTCTTTAAAACTGTTCGCTTTCCAAATACGTTGTTTGGATGTTCCATTTTCATAAAATGTTGTAATATACGCTTGCTTTTTTCGAGTAAAAGTTGTTTAAATTCAGATTCTAAATTAGGATTCAATTCTATTGATAACTTTCCGTTTCTTTTTGGTTTTAAGTTATTTGGTTCTATAAGTTTAGTTTCTAATTCAGAAGTGTTTTGAATTTCCAACTCCTCAATTTCTTCTAAATCGTCTTTTAAATGGTACAAATTTATATTATCAAAATTCCAAATTTTTGTTGCAAATCCGACAATATAATTATGCCTTTTTATAATTGAATCTGATTTCCAAAAAGAATTTTCATTTTCAATTGTTGCGTAATCTTTTATTTCTGCTTGTTGATTTAAAAGTGGGTTTTGGTTATAAGATTTAACTTTATGAGAAAAAGGTTTATTTCCAATAGACGCATTATGTGAACCAGAAATAAGCATTAAATTTCCCAAACTATTTATTGTATTCGTTAAGAAATCTTCTGAATATTCATTCTGTTCATCAACGTCATATCCAGTTTCTAAAGGTTCTCCATTTGTTGGTGTCTGTGGTGAAATATGTTCGATTTGCTCATTTTCTATTGAGAAATTTTTAATACTATAACCCTTATTTTGTATTGAATTTTCATATTGCCATAGCAGATAATTCAATACCTTATTTCCATACATTGCTCCATTTAGGTAACTTTTCACATTGTTATCTCCCCAATACCAAGTTTCATTAAGTTTATTCTTTATGTCTAAAACCAAATTAGTTAGATTTCCTTTGAAGTTTAGTAATATTGAATTTAAGCGTTCTTGAATATTTGCTCTACTGTTTATTAATTTGGCTCTAAATGTTAATATTTCAAGTAAATTAAATAACGTATTTAGTTTTTGTTCATCATCTCCAAAAAATTTGTAGCCTTTAATAATGAAAGGATAAACGAATGCAGGTGCATTTAATTCTGCTAATTTTAAAGCATAATGATTTTTTGAATTTTCAAATTTTTTCATATTTGAAAATGAAGTATGAAGTTCAGTTATATAACCTTTAATCCAATCTATTTTGTCATTTGATTTTTTAAAGACCTCTTTTACATCCTCTAATGTTCTATAATTATAACCTTTTATGTATGCATTATTGTGATATATTAAAACACTATCTTCATTAAGTTTTTTGAAGTCATTTATGATTAGATATATTAGTTTGAAGATATTTGAAACATTTTCGATATTTGATTCGACAACTTCTGGTTCGCTGTAAACGTACATTTGATACATAAAATAGGATTTGATTTTCTCCATATTGGTCAAATCTTTTCCTCTATTATTTTCAAGTTCAAACATTAACGCTGAATCTTTTTTTCCCTCAAGTTCAATTACAGTTAAATCTGTAGTTTCGATTTTTTCTAAAACACGAAGTACTTTTTCTGTTGAAAATTTATTAAGTTCATTTTCAAAGAATTTTTTTGATTTTTTTATTCTGTCTTGTGAAAGTGTATTGGATTCAAAATTGTTTTTGTTATCTATAATTACAGCATCAAAACAGGCTCTATCATATTCTACAGGACGAAGTTTAATATTCCCACCATTTTTCAAGTAAATACTTTCTTTTGTTTGAAAGTCAAATTCCTCAAATAAAATGTCATTTTTTCTGTTTGCTAAAACGTTTAGAATAGCACGAATGAAAATTGTTAATGTTGTAATTCTTTGTTGTCCGTCAATGATTTCGTATTTAGTATCTTTCTTTAAAGTTTCTAAAAGTATGTTTCCAAAAAAATAATTATTTTGACCTTCTATTTGTTCGGTTAAATCGTTTAGAAAAGTTTCCCATTGTTCTTTTTCCCACGAATATGCTCTTTGGTAAACTGGAATTATAAATGATTTTTGAGAACTATCAAAAAGTCCTAAAGTAGTTTTTCTGTAAAAATCCATTGTTGGTTTTATGTTCGGTTTTTAATGAATGGCAACGTTGTTGTTTATGGGAAAGTTGCGTTTAAAGTGAACGGCTATTTTCCGTAGGAAAATAGAAGTTTACAGAAATGCGACTAACTTTTGTAAGGCACTAATTTAGCAATTTTTTATAAACGGTGTTAGCAAATGCGTGTTTTTTGTTCTTCGTTCGTTCTTTTACATTTTTTCTTTTTTTATTTCAACAATTCCGCTTTGGATTAAAAATTCCCACAATTTATGTTTTTTTGAGTTTGAGTAAATTTTCACTTTTTCACACTTTCTGAAACTTTTAATATTCTATAAATTTTCACGAGTAGGAGAGTGTTCCATATTTTTCAGTTTTCTCAAAATTTAGGGATTGAGTGAAAGTTCCGAAATTCTATTTTTCCTTATATTTTACAATTTCTCAAACTTGCTAAATTTAGTGTTCGAGTAAGAATTCCAACATTTTACTAAATTCCATAATTTGGTTTTTCAGCGTTTGATTAAATTCATTTTATTAAAACTCTAAAACTTTCCAATTTTAGAAATTTTGACCACCGAGAGAGTATTCCACTTTTTTCAATTTTTACTTTTTCAGAACCTGGATTAACAAACTAAAAAGCGAAAAGTTAGCTTTTAATAAAGACTTTTGTTCGGCGCCATTCCCAAGTTTTTGCTAACGTTGTTGTATATGGTTTGTTGCGTGTTTTAAGTACCTAATTTAGTAAATAATTACCGACCAAGAAAGTCCGCGAGGACTTTCGTAAGTAGGCAATAAGCCAGCAATAAATTATATACGGTGTTGCCAGTAGTGCTTATGCCACTTTGAAATCAAATTCATTCATTTCAACACTAAATTTCACATTCGCTTTTAGTGCTTTAAATACTTTTAAAATTGTCTCGATGGTTACATTCTTTGTATTACGTTCCAATTTAGAGATTTGTGATTTTTGAACTCCAATTAATTCTCCAAGTTGTTCTTGAGTTAATTTTCGTTCTTTACGAACAGATTTTATCATATCACCAAGTACTTCCATTCGCAAGTCAAATTCGTATTTGTCTCGTTCAGGTGTTCCGACTTTTCCGATGTCCTTGTCTTTCATTTGGTCAAGAGTCATCATTTTCATTTTTTTGTTTTTTGTTGCCATAACTTTGAATTTATTCGTCAAAATATTCTGCTCTAATTTTCAATGCTTTTTCAATTTCCGATTTGGGAACTTTACTCACTTTTTTAATCATTCCGTGTGTTGATAAAACAAGTGTTTCTGTTTTGTCAGTTTTGTCCCAAAAAGCAAATAGTCTGTATTGAATTCCTTTATAAAGCGTCCTAAATTCCCAAATACCATCTGCTAATTTCTTAAACAGTTTTGGGTCATTTTCAAGTTTCGCTTTGTCTAAATTGTAATAGATTTTCTTTTTAGCTTTCGAGTCTAATTTGGACATAAAGTCAATTGCTTGTTCAAGAAATACTACTTCAAATTTTGGTTTCATTCAGTTCTATTGTCGTTTTACTCTGGCAAAGATAACAAAAAAGTTGAATTATATGGAAACTTTTTAAATTTTTCTCGCATTACTGGCAACGGGTTTGTTTATGGAAAGTTGCGTTTTTGTGTGCGAGGAATTTCCAACGGAAATTCAGAAGTGCACAAAAATGCAACTAGCTTTTAGTTTTGCTAAAAATAGCAATTTTCTATAAACGGTGTTGCAAAAAGTACTTTTTTTTTTACAGTCCGTATTTTTATTCTTTATTCTAATTTTTGTTTTAAAAGACAATTTTAATTCACAAATTTGGATGTTTTTTAAATCCGTAAAGATTTTTAACTCCGCAATTTTGGAATTCCTTTTTTGTTTTTTCACAGGAGTAAAAACTCCAGATTTACTTCATTTCAAATGTTGCTTATTTTCGCAAATAGTTTTAATTCCGCAATTTTGGAATTCCTTTTTTGTTTTTTCACAGGAGTAAAAACTCCGCATTTACTTCATTTCAAATGTTGCTCATTTTCGCAAAGATTTTTAATTCCGCAATTTTGGAATTCCTTTTTTGATTTTTCACAAGAGTAAAAACTCCGCATTTTACTTCATTTCAAATGTTACTCATTTTCGCAAACTTTTTAAATTCCGCATTTTGATAAAATTTTGATTAGCGAGAGAGTGTCCCACATTTTCCATTTTTACCAAATTAAAAACTCCAGAATAATTCAGACTTTACTTTCCAATTTACTTTTCCCACGCAATTTTGGTGTATTTTTTGCAACGTTGTTGTATATGGTTTGTTGCGTGTTTCAGGCAACTAATTTAGTAAATAATTACGGACAAAGAAAGTCCGCGAGGACTTTCGCAAGTAGGCTAGAACTAGCAATAAATTATATACGGTGTTACCACACGTTTTTTTTGTCTTTAAATCAACTTCATTTTTAAGATAGTAGACTGATTTTTCAAATTTTTTATTTTATGTTTAAAAAATGAATTACCTATGATTTTTATATTTAGGTTTTTCTGTTTTTATTTTGTTACCTTTTAAATCAAATACATCATAATCTAAATATTCATCAGCCCATCCATATTCTATTCCATTTTGGACGAAAAAATACTCTCTTTTTCTTTTTACCCAAGTATTCATAATAGTGTCATACTTTATTGGTACAAGCAATTTAGACTTTTTATTTATTATACCCCATTTACCACCATCTACTGTCCATTGATGCCATTCATCATCTCCATCATGTAGAGTGATTATCCCTCCATTATTGACTGCAAATATGCCTTTTTCTAATTCTTCGATCCAATCATATTCAATGGGCACTATGATTTTATTGTTTTTATTAATTACGCCAGATTTAGCTCCTTCCATTGTTTCCCTAAAAGTTTCTTTATTGAAATTAAAAATCATTTTACCTTTAAAAACCTTGTAATAATCTGATGACTCAAAAAAATCAATAAAACTATAGGAAGGTTTAATTATTTCTTTTCCTGAAGTATCGATTATGCCCCATTTTCCTGAACATTCTTCCATTTCATTAATATGATCTCCACGTCTTATTTCCTCATTATGTTTATGATTATAATATTCATTTGTTTTATCAATTATCACTTTTAGTTTGTCATTTAAATCTTCTTTAGATGGTGCACTATCTATATTGGAATGAGGGAAACGAATATATGTGTAAGGTAAAAAATATAATTCACCATTTATAGCTACCTTGTATGTACCTCTATTATCTTCTGCAAAAACAAAACCTCTTTTAAAATTACCTAAAAGTCTTCTATATTTTAAATCTAGAATTAGATTGTTATTACTATCAACAATACCATTTTCATCTTTTAAAATTACTCTAAACCTATTAGATGTGAGTTGAATTATCCAATCATATTTTACTGGGATTTTTAGTTTGAAATTTCCACTCAATATACCTCTCTTTTTACCATCTGAAACTATTAAATTACCAAATTCATTTATTTCTAGCAATTTCAAATTTATTTCTTTTAGTAGCTTTCCATTTAAATCATATATAACAGAGATATGAGGTGAAACTCCTTTTTCTCTGTAATTCTTAACATATTTTTTACATTCAAACCAGTTATTTTTTTCCCAATGAGTTATATTAAAAAAAAGAGGTTCAATTAAAATTTTTTTATTCTTATTGAAAACCCCATAATTTCCATTTTTTAGAACAAGTATTTTTATATTCTCATTAATTTTCATTTCGTTGTTAATACCATATTTTTTAATAATAAACATTCTGGTTGAATATGGTAATAAATTAAAAAGTTTTTTTGTAAATATTTTAGAAAACATCTTCTATATTTTTAAATTATCGAAATCATAATTAACATCTTGAGAAATGTGTGGTAACGGGTTTGTTTATGGAAAGTTGCGTTTTTGTGTGCGAGGAATTTCCAACGGAAATTCAGAAGTGCACAAAAATGCAACTAGCTTTTAGTTTTGCTAAAAATAGCAATTTTCTATAAACGGTGTTGCAAAAAGTACTTTTTTTTTTACAGTCCGTATTTTTATTCTTTATTCTAATTTTTGTTTTAAAAGACAATTTTAATTCACAAATTTGGATGTTTTTTAAATCCGTAAAGATTTTTAACTCCGCAATTTTGGAATTCCTTTTTTGTTTTTTCACAGGAGTAAAAACTCCAGATTTACTTCATTTCAAATGTTGCTTATTTTCGCAAATAGTTTTAATTCCGCAATTTTGGAATTCCTTTTTTGTTTTTTCACAGGAGTAAAAACTCCGCATTTACTTCATTTCAAATGTTGCTCATTTTCGCAAAGATTTTTAATTCCGCAATTTTGGAATTCCTTTTTTGATTTTTCACAAGAGTAAAAACTCCGCATTTTACTTCATTTCAAATGTTACTCATTTTCGCAAACTTTTTAAATTCCGCATTTTGATAAAATTTTGATTAGCGAGAGAGTGTCCCACATTTTCCATTTTTACCAAATTAAAAACTCCAGAATAATTCAGACTTTACTTTCCAATTTACTTTTCCCACGCAATTTTGGTGTATTTTTTGCAACGTTGTTGTATATGGTTTGTTGCGTGTTTTAAGTACCTAATTTAGTAAATAATTACCGACCAAGAAAGTCCGCGAGGACTTTCGTAAGTAGGCAATAAGCCAGCAATAAATTATATACGGTGTTGCCAGTAGTGCTTATGCCACTTTGAAATCAAATTCATTCATTTCAACACTAAATTTCACATTCGCTTTTAGTGCTTTAAATACTTTTAAAATTGTCTCGATGGTTACATTCTTTGTATTACGTTCCAATTTAGAGATTTGTGATTTTTGAACTCCAATTAATTCTCCAAGTTGTTCTTGAGTTAATTTTCGTTCTTTACGAACAGATTTTATCATATCACCAAGTACTTCCATTCGCAAGTCAAATTCGTATTTGTCTCGTTCAGGTGTTCCGACTTTTCCGATGTCCTTGTCTTTCATTTGGTCAAGAGTCATCATTTTCATTTTTTGTTTTTGTTGCCATAACTTTGAATTTATTCGTCAAAATATTCTGCTCTAATTTTCAATGCTTTTTCAATTTCCGATTTGGGAACTTTACTCACTTTTTTAATCATTCCGTGTGTTGATAAAACAAGTGTTTCTGTTTTGTCAGTTTTGTCCCAAAAAGCAAATAGTCTGTATTGAATTCCTTTATAAAGCGTCCTAAATTCCCAAATACCATCTGCTAATTTCTTAAACAGTTTTGGGTCATTTTCAAGTTTCGCTTTGTCTAAATTGTAATAGATTTTCTTTTTAGCTTTCGAGTCTAATTTGGACATAAAGTCAATTGCTTGTTCAAGAAATACTACTTCAAATTTTGGTTTCATTCAGTTCTATTGTCGTTTTACTCTGGCAAAGATAACAAAAAAGTTGAATTATATGGAAACTTTTTAAATTTTTCTCGCATTACTGGCAACGTGTTTTTGTATGGAAATTTGCGTTTAAAATGAACGGCATTTTTCCGCAGGAAAAATAGAGTTTATTAAAAAGTACAAACTTTTGATTAAGCCAAATTTAGCAATTTTTTATACAAGGTGTTGTAAAATGCGTGTTTAATTTCCACTTTACAAGTTATAAAATTCCTATTTCTTTTTTTTCCTTTTTTGAGTTTCTGAATAAATTCCGCAATCTTTATTTTTCAGCGTTTTCACAAGTTTTTAATTCAAAACATGAGTAAACCTTTATTTTACTCTTAGAAATCTCTCAGCCTTTCTAAATTTGTCTTTAAGAACGAATTTCTCCGACTTTTACTTAGCACTTTGCTTAATTCCGCCATTTTAGGTTCAAACAGTAAATAAGTTTCAAGTTTTCAGATATTTTCAAACAAGCTAAATTCCGCAAACTTTTTCCTTTTTTTGCGTTTTAAAACTCTGAAGGAAAAGAACTATTTTTCTTTTCTTAAAATTCTAAAAACCTTCTAATTTTTTTCAAAATTTTGATTCGCGAGAGAGTGTTCCAAAAAACTAATTTTTCAAACGTTTTATTTCGTTTTTTTGAGTTTTCAGACTTTAAAGCTAAATGTATTTTTAAATATCTGCTGTTCTTAAATTATACTTTCAGCCAGTTTTTTACAACGTTGTTGTTTATGGGAAAGTTGCGTTTAAAGTGAACGGCTATTTTCCGTAGGAAAATAGAAGTTTACAGAAATGCGACTAACTTTTGTAAGGCACTAATTTAGCAATTTTTTATAAACGGTGTTAGCAAATGCGTGTTTTTTGTTCTTCGTTCGTTCTTTTACATTTTTCTTTTTTTATTTCAACAATTCCGCTTTGGATTAAAAATTCCCACAATTTATGTTTTTTTGAGTTTGAGTAAATTTTCACTTTTTCACACTTTCTGAAACTTTTAATATTCTATAAATTTTCACGAGTAGGAGAGTGTTCCATATTTTTCAGTTTTCTCAAAATTTAGGGATTGAGTGAAAGTTCCGAAATTCTATTTTTCCTTATATTTTACAATTTCTCAAACTTGCTAAATTTAGTGTTCGAGTAAGAATTCCAACATTTTACTAAATTCCATAATTTGGTTTTTCAGCGTTTGATTAAATTCATTTTATTAAAACTCTAAAACTTTCCAATTTTAGAAATTTTGACCACCGAGAGAGTATTCCACTTTTTTCAATTTTTACTTTTTCAGAACCTGGATTAACAAACTAAAAAGCGAAAAGTTAGCTTTTAATAAAGACTTTTGTTCGGCGCCATTCCCAAGTTTTTGCTAACGTTTTTGTGTATTGAAAGTTGCGATTTATATGAACGGCTATTTTCCGCAGGAAAATAGAAGTGAATAAAAAAGCAACAACTTTTGGTTAAGCTAAAATTAAGCAATTTTTACTACACGGTGTTAGGTAAAGTATTTTATTCAATTATTGATATGAATTTTTTTCCAAAATTTGTCAAAATTATACTTTCGATTTTAGATGAATCTTCTTTTTCAAAAATTCCACCATTGCTTCCAATTTCATTCAGGTTGCTACTAAATCTAATTAAAGATTTATTCTCTATTTCACGGCAATATAATCTGAATTGATAAACATCTATTCCTTCGTTTCCGATATATTCAGAAAACTCAGTATGCAATATTTCATAGGATTTTATTTTATACATTCCCTCTTTCGTAATTAAGAATTTTAATACAAAAAAATGATTCGTGGAAAAATCATTAATTATTTTAATAAAAATGTTCTTCAAATCTTTTTCCCATTTAGTTTTTGGGTTTATAGATTCTATATAAATATTAGATAGAATTTTATATTTTAATTTTTCAGATGTTTCACTTGCTGATTTTAATATTTTATAGTTTAAATCGTAAAACTCAATTGATTTATAATATTCTTTAGGAATAATTATGTTTTCAATTTCTTTTAATCTTGGCTCAAGTTCTTTTAAATAGTTTTCAATCCTATCACTTCTTATTCTGTCACCAATTCCGAACAACGATTCTTGAATAGCAGTCCCAAATGGACCTAAAGAAGAAAAAAACACATTAAAAAAAGCTGTTTTCCCAGACTTCTTTAATTCAGATATTTTCCAATTTTCGTTTATATTTTCCAATTTTCGTTTTATATTTTACCTAACGTGTTTTTGTATGGTTTGTTGCGGCTTTAAGCAACTAATTTAGTAAATAATTACGGACAAAGAAAGTCCGCGAGGACTTTCGCAAGTAGGCAAGAAGCCAGCAATAAATTATACAAGGTGTTGGCAAATCGTTTTTTTTATTCAGATTATTAATTCGGTTTTTTCTTTCCACCGTTTTTAAGTGAAAGATTTTAAATTCAAATATTATGATAAAATATATTAAATTATTATTCAAACAAATTCAAAACGTATCTTTGAAAGAAAAAGAGAAAATGTATAAACCTAAAATTGACGATTTAGATAAACTAAATACAGATTCATTGATTCATATTCTCAATGAAGCAAAAGATTTTTTAAACTACACTATAGAAGAGTCGAATAAAATTACTCAAAGAGCTCTTACATTTTTCTCAATATTTTTCAGTTTAATTTCCGTAGTTTCAGGTTATGCTTTTATTAATTTTGGAAAAAAAGATTCAAAATTATATATGACTTTCGGACTTTTACTGATACTTTTCTGTTTTATCTTTTACTTATTTAAAATTATTTTTCCTCGACAAATTTATACAAAAGGAAGAGAGCCAGATAAAATGTTTTTTAGAACAAAAATTATACACTCCAAAAGTCTCTAAAGAACACAATTATACAATAACAATTATTAATGAAATTTCTTCTATTCAAAAAAAGATTCAAGGAAATAAAAAAATAAATATTAAAAGAATTACTTATTTAAAAACTGTTTTAATTCTCTCACCGATAATTCTTTTAATATATCTAATTGTTTGTTTTTTCGTATTAATCAACTAATATTATCTAGCATATCTTTTTCAGTACTATCAGGTTGTGGTTGATCATCGTAATCAGTAAAATATTCTTCATCGTCTAGTAAATTTTTCATATTATTTCGGTTTTTAATGTTTGCCAACGTCTCCGTATATGAAACGTAGCGTGTTAAAGTTAAAATAATTTTGGGTTGGGCAATGAGCCGAATTTTTAGATTTTGTTTTTAACTTATCAATCTTAAAAGTCAAATTTAAAAATTTGGCGGACTTCGCAAATAAGCAAAAACCTTTCGGAAAGCCTATCCTAGCTATGTTTTATATACATTGTTGGCAGTAGTTTTTATTCATACGTTGGGTCGAATAATAAACCTTTATTTTGTTTTGCTTCTGCTTCAATTTCCTTACTTGTTAATTCAGAAAGTTCTTCAAGTCTTTTACCAACTACAAAATATGGTTTTTTCTTATCGAATTTTTTCAATTCAAGTTTTACTGCTTCTATTTTATCTATCAGTTCTTTTATTTTCGAATCAGAGTCTGATAGCTTTTTTGAATTTCTTTTCGGTCTGTAATTTGAGTTAAGTCAGTCAAATTCAAATTTTCACTTAATTCTATAAGCTCACTTTTTAATTCTGTATTAGAAAATTTGTTTTTAGATATGTAGGTTGTTATTTGCTTGAGTTTCGTTTCAATTTTTTTGAGGTATGACCTTTCTACTTTTAAAGGTTCTAATTTTCTCGAATTGTTGTAAAAATATATATTTCGAGATTCCAAAATATTAAAAAAGAAATGGTCTTGAATAATTGATTTACTTAAAGTCGGTATCCAATTTTTATAAACTGTTTCATAAGCTAAAAGCCATTCTTTATTATTTAAATTGTCCGTATTAATCATTTCAGTAACTGAAGTGAAATCAAAGTTCTTAATTCTGTTATTTTGCTGAAATAAGTCAAGTCCAACAATAATTCCTGTAACGCTTTTACTTTTAAAAACCATTTCATAAATATCTTTGGTTGGTTGAATTTTAAATTCGTTTAAAATCCAAAGCGACCAAGTCAGTTCAAAATCGTGTTGATTTTCGTAGTTCCTTTTGATGATTTCGAAGCAAAATTCTTTTAAGCGTTTCTTTGAAACTAATTTTTCGTAAGTAATTAATAGTTTGGCAATTTTATTTAAAGAACTTGTCTCAATTAAACCAAGTCTAAAGAGCAAAGATTCAAAATAATCCCAATTTTCCTCTTCAATACGAACAAAATTAAATTTATTTAAAGCTAATTTTAGTACGCTATCTTTCGGGTTTTCTTGTGCGTGTCTAAAAGCAATAGAGAAGAAATTCCATATGTCATCCTTTTGGTCATTTTCAGATGGTCTAAAATAAAATGATTTTATATCAAGTGCCCAAGGTTTTTCTAATTCACTTTGTGTTCTTGAAATCTCTGTTTTTTCATCATTAATTTTTAACTCAAAATCATTTAGAATTTTTTCAATTCTGATAGTCCTATTTGAGCATCTAACTCCGAATTAAAATATAAAGCATAGTCGTCATAGTATCTATAACCAAGAAAATCTATATTTTTTGATTTTAGTTTTTTTTCAAGATGTTTATCAATATGACAAGCAATTACTTCTGCTTATGAATGAAGTATCTGGACCAATAGGTATTCCCATTGTTTGCTGATTTTGACACCACATAAGTCTATCGTCAATATCATCTCCATAAATATTACTTACCTTTAATGGGTCTGTATTACTTAACGCTCGATTCCTTTTGTATTTATCTTTTCCTCCAAATGTTACCCAAGGAACTGAATGAGTATAAATTGATGGATAAAATTTTGCAATATCAGTTTTTAATTGAACAGCATATTTAAAAGAGTTTATTATGCCCGATTCTTTAAAGAAACTAAAATCATTGTGTTTTACTGAACGTTTGTTTTGTTCAATTTCAGTCTCAATTTGTGGTTTCGTAGTTGATAAATTAGAATCATTAAATAGTTTTGCAATCTCTGTATAATTGTCCACAATTGCTTGGGATAATTTACCTTGGTGAATTGGGTTTGGTATTTTAATTATTTTTCTTGCTATTCCACTTTTTGGAATATTAAATTGGCTACAATCTGAATAGTTTAGTCGATTTTTAAAGATTTGTTTTAATCTAACTTTTTTTTCTGTTTTTTCAGGTCTGGATAGACCTGTCATAGTATTAACAGAATTCTGCAATGCCGTTAAACTTGCATTTTTGGTCGAATCAGCTAATGCCGATATATTCGTAAAATCGTTACCAAATAATTCAGTAAAGAATGATGGCGGAAGCTCTTTAGGAAAATATCCTTTATTCAATAAATGTTCAATGTTCATTCTTTTCTCAAATTACTGCCAACGTGTTTTTGTATGGAAAGTTGCGTTTTAAGTCGACGGCTATTTTCCGAAGGAAAATAGGAGTTGACAAAAATGCAACAAACTTTGATTAAGCCAAATTTAGCAATTTTTTATACAAGGTGTTGCCAAATGCGTTTTTTTATTTCCGTTTCCATATTTCATTTATTGTTCACGTTATTTTTAATTTACAAATAGTATTTTCATTAAATTCCATTTTTCAGGTATTTCCAATTCCACAAACTTGATAAATTAAATTCTGAGTAAAAATTCCGCAATTCTGGTTTTTCAACGTTTGAGTGTTTTCTCACGTGTTTAATTCCGACAATAATTTTCACTTTATTTGATTTTCAGAAAATTCTCAGCCTTTCTAAATTTTGTTTTGGAGAAAATTCCACACAGTTTTTGTCCCGCATTTTACTCAATTCCACATAGTTTGGAAATTCTCATTTGAGTGATCTTTCCGCAATCTTGGTTTCAGCGTTTGAGTAAATTCCTTTTTTGTAAAATTTAGTAAATTCTCCGATTTTTCAAAATTTTAATTCGCGAGAGAGTGTTTAACTTTTTTCAGATTTCAGGTTTACAAACTAAAAAAAAGCCAAAATTATATTTTACTAAATGACTTGTATTCGGCTCGATTCATCAGTTTTTGGCAACGTTGTTGTATAAGCTTTGTTGCGTTGTTTAAGCAGTGAATTTAGTAAATAAAACACGAACGGCGAAATTCCGAAGGAATTTCCCAAGTGAGCCAAAACCAGCAATAAAGTTTATACGGTGTTAGCTACAGTTATTTTCTCAAGTAGCCTAACCGAATTAAATCAGATTTTTCTTTTGTTAAATAAACCTTTTTATTAGCTACCAAGTAAATTTCATCACTTATATCCTTGATATGTTCATATAAATGGTCTGAAATTAATATTCCTTTTTTTCTTTAGATTGAATAATTAAATTCTTGATTTTTTGAACGTGAACAGGCATAATTTGAGAAAAGGGCTCATCAAGTATTGCAAATTTTGATTCTGATTTTAAAATGAGATATGTTTCAATAATTCTTCTTTCTCCTCCCGATAATGTTCCTAAACAATTTTTGATGTTTTTTAAATTCGGGAAAAGATTCTGCAAAATCAAAAAAATCTAATTTAAAAAAATTGAATACTGTTTTTATTTTCAGTTTTTTTGGAATAAAATTGTTTTGAGATAAATATAAGATATCTTTATTTGACGGATTTTTATTGAAAAAAGAAACGTCGTTAATCCGTAATGATTTTTCTCTTGGTTTGATAATTCCTAAAATTATTTTGAATAAAGAGGATTTTCCCGAACCATTTCTTCCTAATAAAGCTGTAATAGTTCCTGCCTCAAGTTTTAAGTATACATTGTTTAATATTTGATTCTTTTTAACTTCAAATAAAACATTATCAATTTCTAATTTATTTTTCTTCATTTAAGTTAATATTATCATTATTAAATAAATCATAAAGTCAAAACTAATAGTTGAAATCCATAAGGATTTGTTAGAGATTCCAAGGTTCTTGTAAAAAACAAATTCGTTTTTATGTGAGTCATTTATGAAATAATAAATAATTCCTAAAGTAATTATTTTAAAGAAAGTTAGTAATGAAATGATGAAGCCACTTCTTTCCCAAAGATTTATTAAATAGCATAAAAATCCAGATATTATGATACTTGCTAATGTAAATGACTTATAAAAATATAATATTAAATGTATCTTTTTCACTATTCTGTTTTTTTATTTATTGTCAAACTCATATCTTTTCCAAAAGTAATTATTTTTTGTAAATGAGTGAAATTGTAGCTAACGTTTTTGTGTATTGAAAGTTGCGATTTATATGAACGGCTATTTTCCGCAGGAAAATAGAAGTGAATAAAAAAGCAACAACTTTTGGTTAAGCTAAAATTAAGCAATTTTTACTACACGGTGTTAGGTAAAGTATTTTATTCAATTATTGATATGAATTTTTTTCCAAAATTTGTCAAAATTATACTTTCGATTTTAGATGAATCTTCTTTTTCAAAAATTCCACCATTGCTTCCAATTTCATTCAGGTTGCTACTAAATCTAATTAAAGATTTATTCTCTATTTCACGGCAATATAATCTGAATTGATAAACATCTATTCCTTCGTTTCCGATATATTCAGAAAACTCAGTATGCAATATTTCATAGGATTTTATTTTATACATTCCCTCTTTCGTAATTAAGAATTTTAATACAAAAAAATGATTCGTGGAAAAATCATTAATTATTTTAATAAAAATGTTCTTCAAATCTTTTTCCCATTTAGTTTTTGGGTTTATAGATTCTATATAAATATTAGATAGAATTTTATATTTTAATTTTTCAGATGTTTCACTTGCTGATTTTAATATTTTATAGTTTAAATCGTAAAACTCAATTGATTTATAATATTCTTTAGGAATAATTATGTTTTCAATTTCTTTTAATCTTGGCTCAAGTTCTTTTAAATAGTTTTCAATCCTATCACTTCTTATTCTGTCACCAATTCCGAACAACGATTCTTGAATAGCAGTCCCAAATGGACCTAAAGAAGAAAAAAACACATTAAAAAAAGCTGTTTTCCCAGACTTCTTTAATTCAGATATTTTCCAATTTTCGTTTATATTTTCCAATTTTCGTTTTATATTTTACCTAACGTTGTTGTATATGGTTTGTTGCGTGTTTTAAGTACCTAATTTAGTAAATAATTACCGACCAAGAAAGTCCGCGAGGACTTTCGTAAGTAGGCAATAAGCCAGCAATAAATTATATACGGTGTTGCCAGTAGTGCTTATGCCACTTTGAAATCAAATTCATTCATTTCAACACTAAATTTCACATTCGCTTTTAGTGCTTTAAATACTTTTAAAATTGTCTCGATGGTTACATTCTTTGTATTACGTTCCAATTTAGAGATTTGTGATTTTTGAACTCCAATTAATTCTCCAAGTTGTTCTTGAGTTAATTTTCGTTCTTTACGAACAGATTTTATCATATCACCAAGTACTTCCATTCGCAAGTCAAATTCGTATTTGTCTCGTTCAGGTGTTCCGACTTTTCCGATGTCCTTGTCTTTCATTTGGTCAAGAGTCATCATTTTCATTTTTTTTTTTTGTTGCCATAACTTTGAATTTATTCGTCAAAATATTCTGCTCTAATTTTCAATGCTTTTTCAATTTCCGATTTGGGAACTTTACTCACTTTTTTAATCATTCCGTGTGTTGATAAAACAAGTGTTTCTGTTTTGTCAGTTTTGTCCCAAAAAGCAAATAGTCTGTATTGAATTCCTTTATAAAGCGTCCTAAATTCCCAAATACCATCTGCTAATTTCTTAAACAGTTTTGGGTCATTTTCAAGTTTCGCTTTGTCTAAATTGTAATAGATTTTCTTTTTAGCTTTCGAGTCTAATTTGGACATAAAGTCAATTGCTTGTTCAAGAAATACTACTTCAAATTTTGGTTTCATTCAGTTCTATTGTCGTTTTACTCTGGCAAAGATAACAAAAAAGTTGAATTATATGGAAACTTTTTAAATTTTTCTCGCATTACTGGCAACTGGTTATATGCAATCAAATATATTGATTATCGGTTAAATTCTTCCGGATAATAAAAGTTTTTTCTTTTCATTATCATGCTTGTTTATTTTCTGTAAAGCAATGTCTAACGGGTTTTGTATTTCCATTAAGTCTTTTCTTCTTACATGAGTGTAAATCATGGTGGTTTCGGGTTTTGCATGGCCTAAAAGTGATTGTATATATCTTATGTCTACACCATTTTCTAATAAATGAGTCGCATAACTATGTCGCAGTGTGTGTGGGGGTTACAACTTTTTTAATATTTGCTTTTAAACAACTTCTCCTTAAAAACTGACGTACACTTTCTGTACTATATTTTCCTTCATTTTGTCCTTCAACAAAGTAGATCTTGGGCTTGTAAGAATGGTAATAGTTAGTTAATAGTGGTAAAAAACTATCAGCTAAACTAACATATCTGTCTTTTCTCCCTTTTCCGTTTTTTACAATAAGTTGTTTTCTTTCTAAATAGAAATCGGTTAACTTTAAATTAATAAGCTCGCTTATACGTAATCCGCAAGAATAAATTAAAGCCAAAATAGCTCTATGTTTTAAATTCTGAGTAATTTGTATAATAGCTAAAACTTCTTCTTGCGATAATACACTTGGGAGTTTTCTAGATTTTTTAGGTCTTTCTAATACAAGGTTGTTAATTTTTGTGTGCGGATAAAAAATAATAAAAATTTTTAACGCACTAATAAACTGTCTTTGAGAACTAACAGAATAATTACGTTCAATAAATACTTTTTCAATAAAAAGTTCCACATCTCTATTGGTAAGTTCTTCTAAAGTTTTTTTTGTATGGAAATTAACAAAATCAGCAACAAAAAAAGTATAAGTTTGTATTGTACTTTTACTATATCTCTTTCCTTTTAAAAAAAGATAAAAATTATTAAGAAGTTTCTTTTCTTCAGTGGTTAAATTTCTCTTAAACAAACCTTTTTTAGGAAGTTTGTCTAAATTTATATTTGTTAAATCTTTAAAATTTTTTAGAACAAGAGCTAAGTTTTCTTCACTGTACTTAACGTGCCAACTATGTAGCGTTTTACTCCATTGAGCACCATCTAATTTTCTTGTTACTTCAATAAGTGTATTGTTGTAATAAAACTTTAAAAGTAGTCGAAGTTCTTTTCTATGAGTTTTTTGTTCTAAAAATATTGTTGGATATGTCAAACTTATTCAATTTATAGCAGTTTAAATATAGTGTTTTTTTTTGAATTAATTGCTATTAGAAGAAACAATATTATAGGTAATAATAAAAAAAGATTAGATTTAGATAGTTAACGTTCTTTATAAGTGAGCATAGGTATTTATATTTTCTCTTCGGATAAAATATTACTAGAGTATTTTTTTTGAGGTTGCTAGTAATAATTTTTCATTTATTCATATTCTAATAACAAACAATTTAGCCATTTGATATTTAAAGTTCTTTAAAAGGACGAAGTTATTTCTATGTTTTTTTGTTCAGAATAATTCAATTTTATAGTGCAATCGTGTACTTTATCGTGTAATATTTGTGAAAGTAAGAAAAATGTAGACATAAAAAAACGAATTGTGAGACACAATTCGTTGATTTAATTAACATTAAGTTTGTAGCGAGAACGGGATTTGAACCCGTGACCTCAGGGTTATGAATTCTAAAAAATAGATATCAAAATAAATTAAATGTATTGGTAATTAATTGTTTATTAGTGTTTTAATTTTTGTTGATATTAAATGGTTTCATATAATATCATCAAATGTTGTACCTATGTTGTACCTGAATTTTGTGTCTTTAGCTTAATAAATTTAACAAAGAGTTTTCAATTAAAGCAGTTTTAAGAAAAAAAGTAAATTCTCAAAAATTATATCCTATTCCACTTAGGATTATAAAGGATAGAAAAGCTACTTTTATTTTTATTGGTCAATATATAAAACAAATTGACAGGGATAATAAAAATTGTGCTGTTAAAAAGTCTCATCCTGATTTTTTATATAGCAATCAACTTATTTTAAATAAAAAGTCTGATGCCAATAAAAAATTAATTGATGCTGAGATGGAAGTTAATTATCATTAGGTAACAGCAATAAAAAGTAAAGTTTTAAATTAAAAAAACGAAAACTTTTTTTAATAGCTAACTATTATTTGAATCAACTAAAAAATAGAAAACAATTTCATCAGGTAGATATCGAAAAATAGCGCATTCTCAAAATGGTATACATAAGGTCATGTCGTAATTAAGTCGCTGTTTTTGGTTTTATTCAAATTCAAAAGAATAACTAAAAGATATTCCAGATTTATTAAAGAAAAAGCAAAAAGTATTTTTTATTGAAAGGAATGAAATAAAAGAGCAAAGTAAATAAAATCAAAAAAAACTGAATTATAAAGATTGTAAACTTTATATAAATAATAGTTTTAGTTTTTCTGGTTTTTTTAATCTACTTACTGTCTTTTGTAATTGGTAATCTAAAATTTCTCTTTATTAATAGGGTAATTTGCTTATTCTATAATACATCATGCACGTTTTTTGTTATTGCTTTAATGGGTTTAAAAGTAATTTTATTACTCGATAAAAGGCTTAAGAATTATAAACGGTATTAGGCCATTTTTTTTAACTTAAAACAATAAGGTTTGTATTATTTAGGATTAGATATTGGGAGTTCTTCTATAAAAGCGGCTTTGGTAGAAGTAGAAACGGGAAAGAGTTTAGGAGTTGTACAAGAACCTAAAGAAGAAATGGGGATGTTTGCTCAAAAAAATGGTTGGGCAGAACAAAAACCAAACGATTGGTGGATGCATATTTGCAATGCAATTACAAAGCTAAAAAAAGAATACAATATAAGTAGAACTCAAATTAAAGGGATTGGTATTTCGTATCAAATGCACGGTTTGGTTTTAGTAGATAAAAAAGGAAATCCACTTCGTAAAAGTATTATTTGGTGCGATAGTAGAGCCGTTGCAATAGGAAACAATGCATTTAATGAGATTGGCGAAGAAAAATGTGCTTCACATTTATTAAACTCACCAGCAAATTTTACCGCATCTAAATTAAAATGGGTACAAGAAAATGAACCAGATATCTACAGTCAGATTCATAAATTTATGTTGCCTGGAGATTATGTAGCTTATAAATTTTCAAACAAAATAAATACCACTATTTCTGGTTTATCAGAAGGTATTTTTTGGGATTTCAAAGAAAACACAATTGCAGATTTTCTTTTAACACATTATGGTATCAATAAAAATTTGGTGCCAGATATCGTAGACACCTTTGGTATTCAGTCTTTAGTAGATGAAAAAGGAGAAGCAGAAAGCGGAATCGCTGCTGGGACTCCAATTTTTTATAGAGCAGGAGATCAACCAAATAATGCATTGTCATTAAATGTATTTAATCCAGGCGAAGTTGCTGCAACAGGTGGTACATCTGGTGTTGTATATGCAGTTACAGAAAGTTTATCAGGAAAAGAAAGCACTCGTGTAAATAATTTTGCACACGTAAATTATACAAAATCCAATCCAATAATCGGGAAACTTTTAAATATCAACGGAGCCGGAATTCAGTACCGTTGGCTGTTAAATAATCTAGCTGTAGACTCTTATGAAGAGATGAATATTTTAGCATCAGAAATTCCTGTAGGTTCAGATGGCGTTTGCTTAATTCCTTTTGGTAACGGAGCAGAACGCATGCTAAACAACAAAGAAATTGGTACCAGAATTGTAAACATGAATCTAAATAACCATCACAAAGGGCATATGTGTAGAGCTGCCTTAGAAGGTATTGCTTTTTCATTTGTGTACGGTATGGAAATCATGAAATCAGACGGAATTAAGCCTAGCGTTATTAGAGCAGGAAACGACAATTTATTCCGTTCAGAAATATTTGCAAACACGGTAGCAACCTTAATAGAGCAAGAAATTGAAATCTATAATACAACCGGAGCTATTGGTGCGGCAAGAGCAGCAAATTTACACAAAGGCGATTTCGAAGCTTTCGGAAAAGTAATTATGGACAATGACCATGTTATGACTTTTATGCCTTTTAAAGACCAAAAACCTTATTTAGAGGCTTATAACAACTGGAAAAAAGAATTAGAACTTGTTTTAAAAAATCAATAAAATAATAAAATTTAGGGCGTTCCCTAAAAAGGTCGGGCTTTACATTATATCTTTTTGCAAAAAAGCAAAAAGGATGTCATTTCAATCCCTAACGCAATACAGCTCAATAAAAAAATTATACAAATAAACAATTAAACAACATTTAAAGATGGCAAATAAAGAATATTTTAAAGGAATCAACAAAATTCAATTCGAAGGTAAAGAGTCAGACAATCCAATGGCTTTTAAATACTACAACCCAGAACAAGTAGTAGCAGGTAAAAAGATGAAAGAATGGTTTAAATTCTCAATCGCTTATTGGCATACATTCTGTGGTCAAGGAGGAGATCCTTTTGGTCCAGGAACACAAAGTTTTGGTTGGGATAAATCTACAGACGCAGTACAAGCAGCAAAAGACAAAGCAGATGCCGCTTTTGAATTTATCAACAAAATAGGTTTTGATTATTTCTGTTTTCACGATTACGATTTAATTCAAGAAGGCGCAACCTTTGCAGAATCTGAAGCAAGATTAAATGCCATTACAGATTACATAAAAGGGAAACAAGCAGAAAGTGGTGTAAAATTATTATGGGGAACAGCCAACTGTTTTTCGAATCCACGTTATATGAATGGAGCTTCTACAAATCCAGATTTTGATGTAGTTGCCAGAGCAGGAGGTCAGGTTAAATTGGCTTTAGATGCTACTATTAAATTAGGTGGAGAGAATTATGTTTTTTGGGGAGGTAGAGAAGGTTACATGTCTTTATTAAACACAGATATGGGACGTGAGTTAGACCACATGGGGCAGTTTTTAACCATGGCAAGAGATTATGCTAGAGCACAAGGTTTTAAAGGATCTTTCTTTATTGAGCCTAAACCAATGGAGCCAATGAAACATCAATATGACTTTGATTCTGCAACTGCAATCGGATTCTTAAAAGAATATGGTTTAGACAAAGATTTTAAAATGAATATTGAGGTTAACCACGCAACTTTAGCACAACACACTATGCAGCACGAAATGGCTGTTGCTGCCAAAGCAGGCATGTTAGGAAGTATAGATGCAAACAGAGGAGATTACCAAAATGGTTGGGATACAGACCAGTTTCCAAACAACATACAAGAAGTTACAGAAGCAATGTTAGTTTTCTTAGAAGCAGGAGGTTTACAAGGTGGTGGCGTTAATTTTGATGCAAAAATCAGAAGAAATTCTACGGATATGGACGATGTTTTTCACGCACATATTGGTGGAGCAGATACATTTGCAAGAGCATTAATTACTGCAGATAAAATTATGACTTCTTCTTCTTATAATTCTTTAAGAGAAAAAAGATATAGTTCTTTTGATGCAGGAAAAGGAAAGGATTTTGAAGCAGGGAAATTAGAATTAAAAGACCTATACAACATTGCGCAAGAAAATGGGGAATTAACATTACAAAGTGGTAAACAAGAGTTGTTTGAGAATATTATCAATCAACATATATAAAACGAAGAGACCTTTCAAAATTTAATTTTGAAAGGTCTTTTAATAAAACTTAGTTATAAAAAAGACACACAAACTAACTTCTAGAAAACTATGGGGAAATCAACAAATTCAGGGTATCTTATTAAGTTAACATTAGTAGCCACTTTAGGCGGATTACTATTTGGTTATGATACCGGTGTAATTTCAGGAACTGTAGGTTCTCTAGATAGTTTTTTTGTAATTCCAAAAGGATTATCAGAAACAGCTGCAAGTGCTTTTAAAGGGTTTTTAGTGTCAAGTGCATTAATAGGTTGCATTATTGGTGGTGTTTTTGGAGGGGTAGTCAGTAAAAAATTAGGAAGAAAAAAAGGGTTAATCTTAGCCGCAATTTTGTTTTTAATTTCAGCTTTAGGTTCTGCAATGCCAGAAATGTTTATTGGTACTTTAGGTGAGTTAGACCATACATATTCAACCATATTTATTGTGTATAGAATTATTGGAGGTATTGGAGTTGGGTTAGCATCTATGTTATCACCACTATACATAGCAGAAATTGCACCTGCAAAAAGTAGAGGTAAGTTGGTTTCTTTTAATCAATTAGCCATTGTTGGTGGCTTTATGGTAGTTTATTTTGTAAACTATTTTATTTCTAGAAGTGGAGGTTCAGATGCTTGGTTAAACTCTGTTGGCTGGAGATGGATGTTTGCATCAGAAGTAATTCCTGCAGGCTTGTTTTTAGGACTTTTATTCTTTGTGCCAGATACACCTCGTTCTTTAATGTTGCGAAACAAACCAGAAGAAGCGTTAGAAGTTTTAGTAAAAGTAAATGGAGAAGAAGAAGGAAATAGAGTTTTGACAGAAATAGAAGCTTCTATGAACGAAAAAACTTCAGGGCATATCTTGTCTTTTGGTTGGTTGGTAATTATCATTGGAGTTTTACTTTCTATTTTTCAACAATTTGTAGGGATTAATGTAGTGTTATATTACGCTCCAGAAATTTTCAAAACCATCTCGTCTGGTACAGATAGTGCCTTGTTAATGACCATTATTGTAGGTATTGTTAACTTCTTATTTACCATTGTTGCTGTAAAAACAGTAGATAAATATGGTAGAAAACCATTAATGATTATTGGAGCAGCAGGTATGGCAGTAGCCATGGTAAGCTTAGGTTTTGTGTTTTATGTAGGAGCAACAGGTTATTTGGCATTGTTTTGTATGATGTTGTATGTTGCAAGTTTTGCAATGAGTTGGGGACCTGTAACTTGGGTTTTATTAGCAGAGATTTTTCCAAATAAAATTAGAGGAAAAGCTTTGGCAATTGCAGTTGCAGCTCAATGGATTTCTAACTATTTAGTGTCTTTAACATTCCCGATGATGAATGATAATTCATACCTAACAGGACTATTTAATCATGGTTTTGCGTATTGGGTATATGGAATTATGAGTGTTCTGGCAATGTTATTTATTATGAAATATGTTCCAGAAACAAAGGGTAAAACTTTAGAAGAAATGGAAAGTCTTTGGAAAAAAAAGTAATAAAAAAATCAATTTAGAATAATTATTAAACCCAATTGATTCCAATATTTTCAATTGGGTTTATTTACAAATAAGTAATAATGAACAAGAAAATAGACCAACAAGCGGCTGATAATATTAGAGCTTTAGCAGTTGCAATGGTAGAAAAAGCAAACTCTGGGCATCCTGGAGGACCTATGGGAGGTGCAGATTTTATGCACATCTTATATTCAGAATTTTTAATTTCGATCCTTCAGATATGACATGGGCATTTAGAGATCGTTTTTTTATGGATGCAGGGCATTTATCAACCTTAATGTATGCGCAATACTATCTTTTAGGCAATTATAAAAAAGAAGATGTTGCTAATTTTAGACAATGGGGTTCAATTACTCCAGGGCATCCAGAAGTAGATGTTGCAAGAGGTATCGAAAATACATCAGGACCTTTAGGCAGGGCATACTATGGGAGTTGGTGCAGCAATTGCGGCAAAATTTTAAAGCTCGTTTTGGAAACTGGATGGATCATAAAGTATATGGTTTTATTTCTGATGGTGGAGTGCAAGAAGAAATATCTCAAGGAGCAGGAAGAATTGCAGGTCATTTAGGGTTGAACAATTTTATTATGTTCTACGATTCTAATGATATCCAATTATCGACATCAACAGATGAAGTTACTTCAGAAGATACAGCCATGAAGTACAAAGCTTGGGGCTGGAAAGTAGTTACTATTGATGGGCATAACCATGATGAAATAAGGAAAGCATTAAAAGATGCGAATGCCGAAACAGAAAAACCAACCTTAATTATTGGTAAAACAATTATGGGGAAAGGTTGTGTAACATCCGAAGGGAAAACTTTTGAAGGTGAATGCGAATTACACGGACAACCTATTGGAGCCTCAGGAGCAGATTATACAAAAACTTTATTAAATTTAGGTGCAAACCCAGAAAGTCCATTTGATATTTATGGTGATGTAAGTGAATTTTATCAAAATATATTACAAAGAAAAATAGTAGAAGCAAGAGATAAAAAAGTTGACATTTCTATTTGGAGAGAAGCTAATTCTGAATTAGCAACAAAATTAGATTTCTTTTTATCAGGAGAATTACCAGCATTAGATTTCGAAGGAATAACCCACAAAGCAGGTTTAGCATCAAGAGCAGCTTCTTCTGGAGTGTTAGGGTATTTGGCTGAAAATGTAGAAAACATGATTGTTTCTTCTGCAGATTTATCAAATTCTGATAAAACAGACGGATTCTTAAAGAAAACGCACGCACTTAAAAAAGGAGATTTTAGTGGATCATTTTTACAAGCTGGAGTTGCAGAATTAACGATGTCTTGTATCGCAAATGGAATTGCGTTACATGGAGGAATTATTCCTGTTGTGGCAACTTTCTTTGTGTTTTCAGATTATATGAAACCAGCTATTCGTTTAAGCGGAATTCAAGAATTGGGTGTAAAATATGTGTGGACGCATGATGCTTTTAGAGTTGGAGAAGATGGGCCAACACATCAACCCGTAGAACAGGAAGCACAAATTCGTTTGTTAGAAAAATTAAAAAACCACAGTGGAAATCCGAGTTTCATGGCTTTACGTCCTGCAGATTCTGCAGAAACAAGTGTTGCTTGGAAAATGGCTTTAGAAAATAAAAATACACCAACAGGTTTAATTTTATCAAGACAAGGCATTAAAGATTTACCAACCAAAGGAGCATCATCAAGATATCAAGAAGCATTAGCAGCAGAAAAAGGTGGTTATTTGGTAAAAGAAGTAGAAAATCCTGATGTAGTATTAGTTGCAAACGGATCTGAAGTAGCAACACTAGTAGCTGCAGCAGCAATTTTAGAATCAGAAAACGGATTGAAAGTAAATATTGCTTCTGTAATTTCTGAAGGAGTGTTTAGGTTACAATCTAAGGAATATCAACAAAGTGTTATACCTAAAAATAAACCATTATTCGGCTTAACTGCAGGTTTACCAGTAAACTTAGAAGGTTTGGTTGGTGATGCAGGTAAAGTATTTGGATTGGATCATTTTGGGTATTCTGCACCGGCAAATATCTTAGATGATAAATTTGGATTTACAGGAGAAAAAGTAAGCCAACAAGTATTAGAATATTTAAAAACAGTATAAAATTAAAAGTATGAAATTTTTTATAGATACAGCAAATTTAAATGATATTGCAGAAGCAGAAGCTTTAGGAGTTTTAGATGGAGTAACCACCAATCCATCTTTGATGGCAAAAGAGGGGATTACGGGAGCAGAAAATATTTTAAATCATTATAAAAAAATCTGTGATATTGTAGCAGGAGATGTTTCTGCAGAAGTTATTGCTACAGATTATGATGGAATGATTGAACAAGGAACAGAGTTGGCAGCCTTACATCCACAAATTGTGGTAAAATTACCAATGATTGCAGACGGAGTAAAAGCATGTAAATATTTTTCTGATAAAGGGATTAAAACCAATGTAACTTTAGTTTTTTCTGCAGGACAAGCATTATTAGCCGCAAAAGCAGGTGCCACTTATGTTTCTCCGTTTTTAGGAAGATTAGATGATATTTCTACGGATGGATTACATTTGATTAAAGAAATTAGACAAATTTATGATAACTACGGATTTAAAACTCAAATTTTAGCAGCATCTGTACGTAATACTATGCATGTTATTAATTGTGCAAAATTAGGTTCTGATGTAATGACAGGACCATTGTCATCAATTACAGGTTTATTAAAGCACCCATTAACAGATAGTGGTTTGGCAAAGTTTTTAGAAGATTATAAAAAGGGGAATTAATGCTGTGAGCATTGTTATGAAGAAGGAAAAAAGGTAAATTCTATGTAGAGTTTACCTTTTTTTTATGCAATAATGTTTTTAGGATAAACCTCGTAAATTATAAGTTATTAGTATCATATGCTTAATCTATAACATTTCATGCACGTTTTTTGTTATCCATAAATTTAGTTTAAACGTATTTTTATTCTTTTAATCGCAGGGCGATAGCCAAGGGTTTAATTCCCTGAAGCTTGCCTCGAAATAAAATAACATGTTTCTGAAGCATACCTCGTACCCTTGGGGCGAGATTGTTGATTAAGTTCTCTCAATTCAAAATTTAATTTTTAGTTTATGTCAATAAATAAAAGAAGTATTGTACTCTATTTTTTAATGTTCATTTTTAATTTTACTTTATTTTCTCAAGGAAAAATTGAAGGAAAATTAGAAAAATGGAACAAAGTAACCATTCATTTTGATTATAAAGAATTTAGCGAAAACGATGAAGACAATCCTTTCTTAAATTATAGATTAAATGTAACTTTTAAAAACGGAGATGAAGAAATCACAATTCCTGGTTTTTTTGCTGCGGATGGAAATTCTGCAGAAACAAGTTCTAAAAAAGGAACTGTTTGGCAAGTGCGTTTTATGCCTAATAAAATAGGAAAATGGACTTATAAAGCTTCTTTTAAAAAAGGAAATGAAATTGCTATAAATGATGATGAAAAAGCAGGGGAATCTGTTGGTTTCGATAACGAAACCGGAAGTTTTGTAATAAAAGAGAGTGCAGATAGAACCAATGGACGATTAATTTACAAAGACGAACGTTATTTGTATTATTCAGAATCTAACAAACCATTTTTAAAAGGTGGTGCAGATAGTCCAGAAAACTTTTTGGCGTATTATGAGTTTGATGAAACTCCAGCAACTCATAAGTATCAACCACATTTTAAGGATTGGAAAGAAGGTGATCCAACTTGGCAAAACGGAAAAGGGAAAAACATTATTGGAGCATTAAATTATTTGGCATCTAAAGGAATGAACTCTGTTTATTTTTTAACAATGAATGTACAGGGAGATGGAGATGATGTTTGGCCTTGGACTACTAAAAATGACAGAACTCGTTTTGATACAAGTAAATTAGATCAATGGGAAATTGTCTTTGATCATATGGATTATTTAGGTTTGATGTTGCATATTGTTACTCAAGAAACAGAAAACGAATTGTTATTAGATATTGGTGAGTTAAAAACGCAACGTAAATTATATTACCGAGAATTAATTGCAAGATTTGCACATCATTTAGCAATTACCTGGAATTTAGGAGAAGAAAATGGCCCTGTCTATTGGTCTCCAAAAGGACAAAATGATGCCGATAGAAAAGCAATGGCAAAATATATTAAAACACATGATTCTTATCAGAATTTTGTGGCTTTACACACACATTCTATTCCAAAAGAGCAAGATTTGTATTTAGAGCCTTTGTTAGGCTATGAGTTTTTAGACGGTTCTTCTATGCAAACAAATAGTCCAGATTCAATTCATAATATCACTAAAAAATGGGTTAATGAATCTCAATTAACCAGAAAAAAATGGATTGTTACACAAGATGAAATCGGGCCTGCTGAAATAGGAGCAAAACCAGATGCAGATGATCCTGATCACGATAATATAAGACATAAAGTTTTATGGGGAAATTTAATGGCTGGTGGTGCCGGAGTAGAGTGGTATTTTGGGTATAAATATGTGCACAATGATTTAAACTGTGAAGATTGGAGATCAAGAGAAAACGTTTGGAACCAAACAAAACACGCATTAGAATTTTTTAATAAGTACTTATCTTTCGATAAAATGCAATCTGCAGATGGCTTAACAGATAATCCAAATGATTATGTTTTTGTAGAAAATGATAAAACGTATGCTATTTATTTACCAGAGGTAAAAGAAACTAAAATCAATTTATTTGGTGCACCCAAAAAGTACACAGTTAAATGGTACAATCCAAGAACTGGCGGAAAACTAGTAAACGGTTCTATTAAAAAAATTACAGGTGGAAGTGAAAAATCAATTGGTTTTCCACCAAATAAAGATAAAGATTGGGTTGCACTGATTATAGCAATCAAAAATGAAAAAGAAAGTCCGAATGAAAATGAGCAAAAAATTATCAGTTTAAATGCGATTCAAGATTTTGATCTATTAAAAAATGATGGTTTAGAATATTACAAAGATTTTCCAAACAACGTATTGGCAATTGAAGCATCAGAAGAAAATAATAGAGACAAATTTGCAACGGCAATTGCTAAATTTAAAGGAGTTACAGGTATTTATAATTTTACTTTTGTAACTACCGCAGAAAATGATGGGGAATCTGAATATGTAATTAAAATTAATGGTACTGCTTTAGATACTATTAAAAACCCTAGAGTTTCTGAAGATTTTAAAAATGTTAGACACCAAATTGAGAATGTCTTTTTACATGAAAATGATATCCTAGAAATAACCTCTAAGGCAGTTACCAATGGTTTAATTCCAGAAGGAAAGGAAACAGCTTGGTCTAGAGGAAGATGGAATTCTATTACTTTTACTCCTAAAGATTATTCGTTGCTAAAAATACTAGCAGACACAAAATCTTTTGAAGAAAAAGACGGAATGTTAGAAATTGAAGCTGAAAATTATCATTATAAAAATAACAACAGCACAAAGAGAAATTGGGTTGTAAGATCTTTGGATGATAAAATAAGCGGAGAAAACTATAGTAATTCTGCTAATAAAAACAGTTATATCCAAGCATTACCAGATACAAGGGTTACACATGATGATACACTTATTTTAGGTGAAAATTTCTTTCCGGTTTCGGGTACAGGAGGTGTGATTTCTTATAAAATAAAAATAAATAATCCCGGAAAATACTATATTTGGGTGAACGCACTTTCTACCGGTACAGAAGATAATGGAGTACATGTTGGTTTTAATGAAAATTGGCAAGAAAGCGGCGCAAGAATGCAATGGTGCGATGGTAAAAATGAATGGACTTGGTCTTCTGCACAAAGAATGACAGATAATCATTGTGGTACAGAAAAAACAATTTACTTAAACTTTGATAAATCAGGAGAATACGTGTTGTCTTTTTCTATGAGAGAAGATGGTTTTAAAATGGATCGTTTTATTCTAACAAAAAACAGTAAATTTAGTCCTAATTAAAATTCAATATTATGCAACTTAAATGGGGTATTACTTTTATTTTGTCTTTATGTACATTTTTCTGTGTACATATAGAGGCACAAAATAAAACGCAAAATTTTAATTTTGAAACAATAAAAGAAGGTATCTCTAAAGTTGGTATTTATACGATTATACAAGACAATTACGGTTTTATTTGGATAGGAACAAATGGATCTGGTTTGTATAAATTTGATGGTCTTGATTACACTTCTTACAAGTTTATGCAAGAAGATGCAACCTCTATAAGTAGTAATTTGGTGTTTTCTTCCTATTTAGATAAAGATAATAACCTTTGGGTTGGTACAGAAGATGGTTTAAATCTTTATGATAGGGATTTAGATCAGTTTAAAAAAATATCTGTTGGGTTATTAGATAATGCTAATATATCTGTTTTAAGTATTCTAGAATCTAGAGGTAACCTTTACATTGGTACAAGGTTAAATGGTTTATTTAAGCTTAATTTAAAAACGAATGAAATACAAAGAATAGCTTGTAAAGATAATAGTAGGCCAGCTATAAATAGTATACAAAAGATTAAAAACGGTACTATATTTTTGGGTACAAGTTTAGGATTAAGAAAGTTAGATACTCTAAACTCAACAATTTTAAAACCTAAAAAAATAGAGGATTCCAGTATTTTAAATTTCGCGATACCTATTCAAACTTTATTGGTAGATAATGACAATAATTTATGGGCAGGAAGCTACACCAAAGGTGTTTTTAAGTATCAATTTAAAGATGATAATATTGTTGATTTCTCGCAATTTCCGATAACTGAAAAACGCATCTTATCTTTAGTAGAATTAGCCGATAAAACCTTTCTGTTTGGTTCAGAAAATGACGGTCTTTTTCACATGGATTCTAATGGTGCTTTAATAAAAAACTACCTCTATAATAAAAAAGACAAAAATAGTATCCGTTCAAATTCAATTTGGTCATTATTTGTTGATAAAAGTAAGAGGGTATGGATGGGATATTACAATAATGGAGTTGTAGTTAGTGATCATTTATTTGATAAGTTCGATAACATAGAGAGTTTAGAAAATAATCCAAATTCTTTGCAGATAGGATCTGTTACAGGTATTGTAAGAGATGCTCATGATAAATTATGGATTACGATGGATGGTGGAGGTATTGATGTTTTTGATATTAAAACATCTAAAGTAGACCATATTAATAAAGCTAATGATAAAACATATTCTGGGCTTAACAGTAATCACATTCAAACTATTTTTATTGATAGCAAAAAGAATATTTGGGCAGGAAGTTGGGATAATGGAATTTACGTATTAAAAGACGGATTTAAAAATATTACAAATATCAATATCGAAAGTTCAAATGGAAAATTATTTTCAAATGCCATTTTAAGTTTTGCAGAAGATAAAGATGGTGTTATTTGGATAGGTACTTTTTACACCGGTGTTTATACTTTTAATCCCAAAACACATGTTTTAACATATCAAAATTCACAAGAATTTGCAAAACATGGTATACCTACAAGCGACGTTAGAAAAATATTGGTAGATAATGATGGGGCTATTTGGTTGGGAACAACTATTGGGCTCTTTAAAATAAATAATAACCAAGGTGTATTAAGTGTAAAATCTTTTGTTAACCAATTGTCTAAGTCAAACAACAATCAAAGAAGTTCAACGCACATATTATCTTTATATCAAAGTACCGATAATTACCTTTGGATTGGTACAAGAGGTGCTGGATTATGTAGGTATGATAAAACTAAAGACGAATTTAAATGGTTTAATAAGTTTTCTGGATTAAATGAAGAAAACATTGCAAGTATCATCGAAGATAAAAAAGGTGATATTTGGGTGAGTGGAAATGCTGGAATTACAAAGCTAGATTTAAAAACAAATGAAGTTGTTAATTACACTACAAACGATGGTTTATTATCTGATGATTTTAATTTTAATGCAGTATTAAGAGACGACGAAGGAAAACTTTATTTTGGAAATTATAAAGGGGTAGATTTTTTTAACCCAAAAGACTTAAGTACAAATTCTAGCGTACCTTCTCTTTATTTAACTGGTTTAAAGATTTTTAATAAAGACGTGATTCCTAATGAAGAAAACTCGCCTCTTAAAAAAACTATTACAGAAACATCAAGTATAGAGTTTAATCATGAGCAGTCTGTATTTACCATACAGTATACAGGGATTAACTACACCAGACCAGAAAAAAATCAATATGCTTATTATTTAGAAGGTTTAGAAAAATCTTGGAATTATGTAGGCAATCAAAGAAGTGCTACTTATACCAATTTAGATTATGGAGATTATGTTTTTAAGTTAAAAGCGGCAAATAATGATGGACTTTGGAACGAAAAACCATTAGAATTAAAAATAACAATATTACCACCTTGGTGGAAATCTAACTTGGCTCTGGCTACTTATGTGTTACTTTTTGGATTAGGACTTTTACTTTTAAATAAAATAACAAAAAATAGGTTAAAAGAAAAAGAACTCATTAAAAACGAGCGAACTCAAAGACTACAACAAGAGATTTTAAATAAAAATAAATTACAGTTTTTTACAAATATTTCTCATGAATTTAGAACTCCTTTAACGTTGATATTAAATCCTTTAAAGGATATGATGAGGGATGAAACTTTAAATTTACCCGAAAAAGTAAAGTCTAAACACAGTACTATTTATAGAAATTCGGATAGATTATTTAGGCTTATCAATGAACTAATGGATTTAAGAAAGTTAGAATTTGATAAAGTAAGGGTAAGAGCATCAGAATTAAATTTGGTAGATTTTACCAAGAATATTGTGCTGTTCTTTAAAGAAGAAGCTGCAAATAGAAATATATTTTTGACTTTAGACACCGAAATGTCATTGATAAAAACGTGGGCAGATCAAAATATGCTCGAAAAAATTATCTTCAATATTTTGTCAAATGCAATGAAAGTAACGCCAGACAATGGGGTGATCAATGTAAATTTAATAGACAATGATGAAGACTATATATTACCACTTATTTCATCAACCAAAGCAGTAAAAGTAGTAGAGATTGTAATATCAGATACAGGTAAAGGGTTAGAAGAGGATCAGGTAGATAAAATATTTGAAAGATTTTATCAAGTAGAAAGTCTTAATAAAACTTACTATGGCGGAACGGGTATCGGGCTAGAAGTAGTTAGTAGTTTTGTTAATTTACATAAAGGTAAAATAGAAGTAACTAGTAAAATAGATGAAGGAACTACCTTTAGAATAATTTTACCAAAAGGAAAAGAGCATTTTACTAAAGATGAAATTAAGAGTTTTAAAGCGGAGTCAGATCTTCCTAAAAAAGAAATAAACTTTATCCCAGAAAATAAAATTTTGGGATCAGAAGAGCAAGAAGAGATTGAAAAAACAACCTCTAAAAAGTATACTATTTTAGTGGTAGAAGATAATACAGAGTTAAGAAATTATTTAAAAACAGAATTAAGTAAAACCTATAAAGTTTTATTAGCAAATAATGGTTTAGAGGGATTAAAAATTGCAGAAAAATCCTTTCCAGATGTTATTCTAACAGACGTTATTATGCCAGAAATGGATGGTTTTGAGTTTTGTAAACGTATTAAAACAGATATTAAAACAAGTCATATTCCTTTATTAATGCTTACTGCAAAAGCAAGAATTGATGATCGTATTGAAGGAATAGAACATGGCTCTGATGCCTATATGACCAAACCATTCGATATGCGTTTGCTCACGTTAAGACTGTCTCAATTAATTACCAGTAGAAAATTAATTTTTGATAAATACTTTAGTGAAGTGAGTGGTGCAAAAGAGAACACAAATGCTACCTCTATAGACAAAGAATTTATTAATAAAGTTTTGGCATACATAGGTGAAAATATTAGCAATTCTAGTTTAAGTGTAGAAGAATTAGCCAATGAATTGAACTTAAGTAAAAGTCAATCATACAGAAAAATAAAATCTTTAACAGGGCAAACTCCAAACGAACTGTTACGAAGAATTAGATTAGAAAGAGCATATCAAATATTAGAAACAGGTTCTGCATTTATAAGCGAGGTTGGTTTTAAAGTTGGTTTCTCTTCTGCGTCTTATTTTACAAAATGTTTTAAAGCACATTTTGGAATGCTTCCAACGGAGGTTGTTATCAAAGAAAAACAATAACTCTTTCCTTTTTATTTCTTAAATGTAAAATTAGCTACTAAAAGCTAATATAGATAGTGTTTTTGTGCTATTTTACCTCAAAAAGAGCCAAAATTAACATAGCATGCATTCTTTCTTTTACTCAAAAGTACATCAACTTTCTATATTTGGAGAGTAGTATGAGTTAATTATGCAGAAAAAATATCCCATAAGAAATATCATTATAGAAATAGTAATCGTAGGTATTTTAATACTGTTACTAGTTTTAATATTTAATTAATGACCTTGAATAAAACTAAAACAAATATCAAAAAACTAAAACCTAAAGGTGCTTTTATTATTTGGTTATTTCTTGTTTTTTCTTGTAGTAAAAAAGAAGCTGAATTTAAATTTCAAAATCAATCTTTATCAACAAAAGAAAGAGCGGTAGGTTTAATTAGTCAGTATGTTCTGTATCGCAATTAATTACAATTAATGCAATATTAGTTATAGTATATGCTTTATTTCAAATATTTATTTATTTAAGATTTCTTTAATATTGAGGAGCAACTCAGCAACCTACAAAACTAAATATATAACAGTGCTTTTATAAAGGGCAATTAATTTAACATTTATGAAGTAAAAACAATGAAATGATGTATTAGTTAGATTTAAGCCATGATAAGTAGAAACTCTACGAATGATTTTGGCTAGTTAAAATAAATATCAACCAAAACTTAAAGACATAAGTGATTAAAAAAGATTTAAATGTATGGAAAAACAAATACTTTATACAAAACAGCTCATTTTCTGTTTTAATTTATGTAGGAAAATGCGGCTCTTTGTATTACTCATTTTTATGTCCCATTTTACTATATGGGCCAATGAGAATCCTCAACAGAATATTACCGTTAAAGGTTTAGTAAATCTGTCTGTAACCGGTGCCAATATACTACAACAAGGTATTGGTAATGTTACAATGATGGATTTTGATTGTATTCTTACTTTGAGTCAGTTTATATTATAATTTTATTAAAATTTAAAACAAAAAATGAAGCAAAAACTAAAAAACGAGAAACCAGTTTCGGGATTTATGTTGTTACTCGCACTTGTTTTCTGCAGTTTTACAGCTGTTAATGTGCAAGCACAGGAAAATATTACGGGTGTTGTCACGGATGTAAATGGACTGACTTTACCAGGTGTAAGTGTGGTGCAAAAAGGGACGACTAGGGGGACAACAACAGATTTTGATGGAAACTATTCTATTGAATTAACTTTGGGTACCAAAACGTTAGTGTTTTCTTATCTAGGATTTAAAACTTTAGAAATACCTGTAACAGGGAGTGCTACAATTAGTGTAGAACTTGTAGAAGATGTAGCTAGTCTAGGTGAAATTGTAATTGTCGGTTACGGTAAACAAAAGAAAGAAAGCGTTGTAGGTTCTATTGTACAGGTTACAGGAGAGAAATTGATGGAGTCTGGCGGTGTGTCTACAGTAGGACAAGCGCTTACAGGGCGTTTGCCAGGTGTTACCACTGTTTCTTCTACGGGACGTCCAGGAGAAGAGTCTCCTGATATTTTTATTCGTGGAAAGAGTAGTTGGAATGGAAGCGGACAGCCACTTATTTTGGTAGATGGTATTGAGCGTAGTATGAATGATGTTAATGCCAATGATGTAGAGAGTATTTCTGTATTAAAAGATGCTTCGGCTACCGCTGTATTTGGTGTAAAAGGAGCCAATGGGGTTATCCTTATCACTACAAAACGTGGTAAAATTGGTAAGGCACAACTTTCTTTAACAGCTAGTTCTACCTTGAAAAAGCCATCTAAATTACCAGGAAAATACGATTCTTATAATGGTATAAAGGTTGCCAATGAATCTATTGAGCGTTCTGTACCTGCTAATGAAGGAGCTTGGAAATTTTATGTGCCTGAGTCAATTGCAGATAGATATAGAAATCCAATTAACGATACTGATAAGTATGTGTATCCCAATGTAGATTGGATAGACGCGACTCAAAAGGACTTTGCCATGGATTATAAGGTAGATCTTTCTGTTAGAGGTGGTACCGAGACTGTAAAATACTTCGGAGCTATTAACTATAACCATGTAGGGGATATTTATGATGCAAATGCCTTTGATACTGGAAGAGGTTATACTACAGAGTTTTCTTACAATCGTTTTAATTTTAGAAGTAATATTGACTTTGATATAACCAAATCTACGCGTCTTTCTGTAAACCTTTCTGGGTATTATGGTGTTCAAGGAGGTACAAGTGTTGATAGATCATTACTTAATAACAGTATTTACGAATTGTCGCCAGACTTGTTTTATCCTTTGTATCCTGATGGTACTTATGGGCGTGCAGACCCTAATAGATACGATGTCCTTAATCCAGCAGTTTCTTTAACAGCAAGAAGTGATGTCAATGAACATAGGGTACAGGTAAATACCGATTTTGTCCTACAACAAAAATTAGATTTCATTACAGAAGGTTTAAGTTTTAGAGGTTCGTTCTCCTTTGATAATAATTTTAGAGGTAATGAAGGAATTAATGACCCTAAAGTTGATGCAGATGATAATGTGGTTTTTAAGATTTATAATGATGATGGAAGCTTTTATTATGTAACGCCTCCAGGTGAAAATCAATTTGATTATGTGGTTCAGCCATGGTCTAGAGACGGTTTGAATATTAATGATAATAATTCTAGTAGACGTTTGTTCTATCAGCTTTCTTTGAATTATGATCGTGTTTTTGGAAATAAGCACACCGTAGGTCTTCTGGCTTTAATGAACAGAGAGGAGTATGCTATTGGAAATATGTTTCCAAGATATAGAGAAGATTGGGTTGCCCGAGCTACCTATAACTATGATAGCCGTTACTTTATTGATGTAAACGGAGCTTACAACGGATCGGAGAAATACGGGCCAGGTTTTAGGTTCGATCTATTTCCTTCTGTAGCATTAGGTTGGATGGTAACTAATGAAGATTTTATGAGCGGAACAAAAAGTTGGTTAAACAAGCTTAAGATTCGTGGTTCTTACGGTGTTGTAGGTGATGATTCTTCAGGTGGTAGATGGGGTTATATTTCTCAATGGGAAAGTGGAGGAAGTGCTTTTTTAAACAACAGTAATAAATGGGATAAATCTCCTTATACGTTTTATAAAGAAGCGATAATCGGAAATCCGAATTTGCAATGGGAAACCTCAACAAAAGCAAATATTGGTTTTGAATTAGCTGCACTAAACAATATGTTCACCTTAGACGTGGATTTCTTTAAGGAGGATCGTGATAATATTGTGATCCCTGCTAATGACCGTAGTGTTCCTAGCTTTTTTGGTTTTCAACCGCCAGATGTAAACCTAGGAAAAACATCTGTAAAAGGTTTGGAGATGGTTCTTAATTATAATAAACAACTTACGGACAATTGGAGTGTTAACGGGAATTTTGCTTACACTTATACCAAGGATGAGATAATATTTAAGGAAGATCCAGAGCTTAGACCTGGGTATCAAAAAGAGGCAGGATTTTCTATTGGCCAACCACGTGAATTAATAAGGGGAGATCTATTGGAGAATTGGGATGATGTATATGGTTCTTATCCTCGCGAGAGTAACCAAAGTGCACGTAGACCAGGTTTCTATGATGAACAGGATTGGAACATGGATGGGTTTGTAAGTGGAGATTATGATCAAGTACCTTTTGGTTATACAGAACGTCCTTTAAATACTTTTAACTTAAGCTTGGGGGCTAACTACAAGAAATTTAGTTTTAGTGTTCAATTTTATGGGGTTAACAATGCAACCAAATCATATCAAGACAGAACATTTGTTGCAGAATCTCATTTGTACTTTGACTTTCTTTCTGACTATTGGAGCAAAGATAATCCTGATGGAGAACACGTTCTTAGTGGATTTAATAATACACAACACAGTACAGATTCTTATAGACAATGGTATGATGCCTCTTTTATAAAATTACAAAACATGGAATTTGCATACACTTTTGATTCTAAAGGAGGTAGCAGTTACAGAGTGTACTTAAACGGAAACAATTTGGCTTTCTGGTCGAAGCTTCCGGATGATAGATTGAGCAATGAAGATGGTAATTTTAGAGGTAGTTATCCTTCGTTTAGGAGAATTAACCTAGGGGTAAATATTAACTTTTAAGAGCGATAACAATGAAAAAAATATTTAAAATAATATGCTGCTTATTTTTGATAGGAACACTTACAGTTTCCTGTGAAGAATATTTAGATAAAACAATTGAAACCGACCTAAGCATCGATGAAGTTTTTCAAGATTTTGACAATTCTCAAGGTTGGGTAGAAGAAATGTATGCTATGATGGTTGATTATGCCGGAGCTTTCTGGCAGTATTACGGCTATTATGGTGAAGAATCTGTGAATAACCGTACTTGGATGTTCGATTTTAGTATAGATCAGGGGGAATACGGTCAATGGGCAAATCTAAGAGGTATCTTTATGATTAACCAGGGTTCGGGTAACGGTAATCCAAAGGATACTAATTCAGACTATCCTTTTGATAGAAGTTCTGTTTGGGTAAGTAGCTGGAAAGGTATTCGAAAAGCAAACATAGCTATTGAAAATGCAGAGACCTTAATGGTAGATGCTACACAACAAGAAAGGGATGCAATTATGGGACAGTCCTATTTCTTTAGAGCGTTTTTTCATCATGAGATTATGAAATTCTGGGGTTCTATACCATATATAGACAGGGTTTTAGAGGACGATTGGCAGTTGCCAAGACCAGCAGAATGGTCTGAAACGGCATTAAAAATAGATGCAGATTTTGATAAAGCCATTGCATTGCTTCCTACAGATTGGGATGATGCAAGTTGGGCTCCTGGAGCGAAGACTAGAGGACAGAATATGTTCCGTATAACCAAAGGTGCAGCCATGGCAATGAAAGGAAAGAATCTTTTATACGCAGCTAGCCCATTGATGCAAGGTAGTAGTGATACTTATGGATATAATAAGGAATTGAGCATGAAAGCTGCTGAAGCTTTGGCTCAGGTAATACAAATGCCTAGATATCAGTTGGTACCTTGGGATAATTATGGTTCTGTGTTCTATTCTGAGAACGGACAGTATCCTTATTCTTCTGAGTTTATTTTAAGTCAACCTGGAAACGTAGGTTGGTATCCTAAGTATTTGCCGTCTATATGGCAGTTAACAGATGTTGCAATGAGTTCTGGTGATACAGGTGCAGCTCCTACCCATAATTATATTCATAATTATTTTGGAATGAAGGATGGTTTGTCATGTGACGATAGTCCTTTGTACGATCCTCAGGATCCTTGGAAAAATAGAGATCCCCGTTTTAACAAATGGATTGTTGTTGATGGTGATCAGTTAATTGATAACATAGGAGCCGCAACTGGCGCTGATGAAGTACACCGATATGCCCAATTATATAATGATGGAGCACACCGTAATCCCAACCAGAATACTGGTTCCTTAACAGGGTATGGAATGAAAAAATGGTCTCCAAGAAATTTCAATAAGTTCGATAATGTAGAAGCATTTGGATGGAGATCTCATGTAAGGCTTACCGATATCTACCTTATGTATGCAGAGGCAGCTGTAATGGCTTATGGCTTAGACGGAAAAGCACCTGGATTCAATATGTCGGCAGTAGACGCTATTAATGCAATACGTGAACGTGCCGTTCCTGACGGAAGTTTAAATGTTAAGCCACAGAATTTAACCAGTGTAAACAAATTTATGGATGAGATCCGTAGAGAAAGAGCCGTAGAAATGAGTTACGAAAACCACCGCTGGATGGATGTAAGACGTTGGAAATTGGGTACAGATATGAAATACCGTTTGAAAACAGGTATTCGTTTTGACAGAAATGCAGCTGGAAAACCAATCAATTTTAGAGAAGAAATAATACGTACTAAAGTTTTTGATGAAAAACATTATTGGTTACCATTTCCTCAGAATGATACGGAATTGTACGAAGGATTCCCACAAAACCCAGGATGGTAAAATCAAAACTGTTTCACTATTTGTTAATATAAATAATCTATGACACACTTTAATAAATATAAAAAATCATTGTTGTTTGGTTGCGTCTCTGTGATGTTTTCCCTTACAGTATCCGCTCAGGACAATGATTTAACCGCAACAACCGATTCCATTAAAATGAATACCAATAAATTGGTATCCAAAATTAAGGAAGAAGTAAATTTAGGATTCCAGAATCGAGAGAATATAGACGTGGTTGGTGCGGTATCAACTATCGAACCCGATGATTTCCTTAAATATGATAACACCCAATGGGTTCGCGATGCCTTATCAGGTAGAATGCTTGGGCTTAAAGGAAGCGACAACATCCGTGGTTTAGGTTCTGCCTTAATCGTTGTGGATGGTATTCCAGGTAGAAGCATCGATTTGCTTAATATGGAAGAAATCGAGGAAATCACCATTCTAAAAGATGCCAATGCAGTAGCTCTTTATGGTGCTATGGGAAGAAATGGCGTTATCGTTGTAAAAACGAAACGTGGTGCAGTAAAGCAAGAGTTTAATGTAAGTGTTAGTTCAGGAATCAAATTTCCTACAAGAATGCCAAATTATCTGGGATCTGCTGAATATATGATGCTTTTTAACGAAGCTAGAGTTAATGACGGTGCAACTCCAAGTTTTTCCGACGAAGAAATTGCTAATCACGCCAGTGGAGTAAATCCTTACAGGTATCCTAATGTAGATTTTTACAGTAGTGATTATATGAAAGATAACGCTTCATTTACCAATGTGGTGGCAGATTTCTCAGGATCCGTAGAAGATACCAAATATTATATCAATGTTGGTTTTAGGAACGATCAGACAATACAGAATGTTACCGATAACGATAAAGGTGTTAAGCGTTTTAATGTTCGTGGTAATATAGACTTTCGAGTAAATGACTGGATCAAGAGTAGCTTTGATATGATTGCTGTTATTGAACAAAATAAAGCTTCTTTAACTAATCTTTACGATGAAGGTAACAATTTTAGACCAAACCTATATTCTCCTTTATTACCTATTAGTGCTGTAGATGTCATGAACTATCCAGAATTAGCAGGTGTTTTACAAGCTGCCAATAAATTTAATGGATTCCTTATAGGGGGAAATCGAAATTTTAGAGACAATGTGCCTTTGGCTAATGTATATGCTGGTGGGCGTACTACCAACTTAACAAGAATAAGTCAGGTAAACAATGCAATCGATTTTGATTTGAGTGCTGTTACGGAGGGATTATCGGCTAAAACCTATTTGAGTTTTGATTTTTATAATTTCTACAATACTAGTAATGTAAATCAGTTTGCCGCTTATGAGCCTACTTGGAATGATGAGGGTAAGATTATAGGATTGGAAAACATAAGGGATAATGACATTGCTGGACTTACAGAAAATATTAATTCTAATGTGTTTACTATTCGTTACGGTTTCTATGGGATGATTAACTACGAGAAAATGTTAGGCAAAAATCATGAGATTAATACTTCTTTAATAGCGCTTGCAAATAGCACTCAGGTTATAGACGAAAAACAATCTTCTAAGAATAGCCATTTAGGATTGAGCGTTAATTATAAATACAAGAACAAATTGATGTTCGATTTTAATGCGTCTTATGTAAATTCTATAAAATTAGCCGAAGGAAATCGTGGTAAGTTTGCTCCTACCTTAGGTTTTGCCTATGTACTTTCTGAAGAAGAGTCTTTAAAAGATTCTTCTTGGTTAAATTATTTAAAACTACGATCTTCTATGGGAGTTGTTTATTCTGATATAGGTATTGATGGATATTTTTTATATGATGCTATTTATCAACAAGGTGGTAATAATGGATTTTATAATTGGGGAGATGCCAATGGTTCTGGTTTCAATAACCAATACACCACAATAGGCAGAGGACAGAATAATAATTTGGGTATGGAAAAAAGAATGGACTATAACCTTGGTTTCGAAGCCTTGATTGCCAAAAAAATATGGGTAGAGGCTAATGTTTTTAGATCTGATTTGACAGACCAAGTAATCAATGCAACCACTGTATATCCAGAATACTATGGAGGATTTAGACCTTATTCTAATTTCAACGCTGATAAATATTCTGGTTTTGAATTCGGAGCCAACTATTTAGATCGTTTTGGTGAGTTTGGAATGAACATCGGTGCCAGAGTATTATACATCAATTCTACTAGAAAGAAGGTAGATGAAGTTTATGCAGACGAGTACCAGAATAGAGAGGGTAAACCTGTAAATGCTATTTTTGGCTTGAAGTCTATGGGCTTCTTTGGTGAGGATGATTTTAACACGGATGGTTCCCTTAATGCAGGTATACCTACGCAGTTTGGGGCATTACAGCCAGGAGATATTCGTTATAAAGATATAAACAACGATGGAGTGGTAAACAATCAAGATGAAGTTTCTATAGGTCGATGGGATTCTCCTTGGACTTTCAGTTCTGATATTACCTTAGATTATGGTCCTTTTACTCTCTTTGCACTTTTAACTGCCGAAGTTGGAGGTAATGGTGTAGCCGATGGTAACTATTATCGTCCTCAAGGAGATCAAAAATACTCTGAAGTGGTTCGTGGGCGTTGGACTCCAGAAACAGCTAATACGGCAATTTTTCCGAGACTGTCTTCATTGCCAAATACAAACAACTTAGGTGTAAACTCAGACTTTTGGTTGTATGACAATAGTAACTTTAGGTTGCAACGTGTACAATTGACTTATGATCTACCAACAAATTGGGTACAGAAGATGAAGATGCAAGATTTTAGTGTATTCGCTTCCGGATCAAATCTTGCAGAGATTTCAAAAAATAAGGACATTCGAGAACTGCAATTGAGTAATAGCCCAATGTACCGTTACTATTCTTTGGGACTTAGAATGAAGTTTTAACTAAAAAAAATAGATTTTAGACATGAATAATATTTTTAAATATACAGCGATAGTTTTGGTTCTTTTATCCGCAGGTGCTTGTACTATGTTCGAGCCCTTGGATGAAAACCTACTAGGGGAAGAGCGATTAAACATTGATCCCGTCTTTGCCGAAGGCTTACTGCTTAACGGCTATGATGAAATGCCTAATCAGTATTCTTTTAGTGATGTGGCTACTGACGATGCAGTAAATAATGTAGTTAACAATTATACACGTATGGCTACAGGTGAATGGAATTCTCAAAATACACCTACAAGTAGATGGGGACAGTATGAGCAAATTCTATATGTGAACAACTTTTTAGAAGTTATTGATAATGTGTTTTGGAAAAGAGATACTATTACCAATCAACTTTTTAAGGAAAGGATGCGCGGTGAAGCAATTGCGTTGAGAGCGATAAGACATTTTTGGGTTTTACAAGAACATGGAGGTAAGAACAATTCAGGTGAATTATTAGGAATACCTTATATTTCTGAGTTATTATCTTTTGATGCTGATTTTAACATACCAAGATTAGGCTTTCAAGAAACGGTGAATCGTATCAATACAGATTTAGAGGAAGCCTTAGAATATTTGCCAATGGATTGGGATGGAGATCTTGCAAAACGCCCTTCAAGGTATAATGATATTGATGCTGAAAGATATCAGTTTGTTTTTGGTAGTTCTCAAGATGGTCGTGTTAGCGGAAGGATTATTAAAGCCATTCAAGCAAAATTAAATATATTGGCAGCTAGTCCAGCATTCTTAAACGGATCTGGAGATTATTACCAAATAGCAGCCAATATTTTGGGTGGTCTATTGAACGATAACGGAGGAGTAGCAGGATTGGATCCAAATGGGTTAACCAATTTTTACGATTTTCCTAACGGTACCCGTAATTTTCCAGAAGTACTGTGGAGAGAAAATGTATATAGCTCTGCATGGGTAGAGGAAGCTAATTTTCCGCCTTCTTTAAATGGAGATGGAGCTGTAAATCCTACTCAGAACTTAGTAGATGCATTTCCAATGTTAGATGGTACTCCGTTCTCAACTTCTCACCCAGATTACGATGCAGCGAATCCATACACTAATAGAGACCCTCGTTTGGCTTTGTATATATTGTACAATGGTAACGATCTTAATGGTAGGGTTATCAATACCGGTGTTGGTGGTGGTAGTGACGAGGTGGACAAGGTGCAAGGTAAATCTACACGTTCTGGTTTCTACATGAAGAAATTGGTAGCTCCAGATTTAGTAATCAGCAACGATGGGAGTACAACCACAACAGAAAAAATGAGTATTTATTTACGCTATACGGATCTATATCTATTGTTGGCTGAAGCTACCAATGAATTAGGAGGTCCTGATAATATGGTAGATGGTATGAGTGCTCGTACTATAATTGGAGCGATCCGATCTAGAGCTGGAGTAGGTCTAAGTAATGGGGATGCTTACTTGTCTAGTATCACTTCTAAAGCAGATATGCGAGAATTGATTAGAAACGAACGCAGATTAGAACTTTGTTTTGAAGGGTATCGTATGTACGACCTAAGACGATGGGGGATTTTGGATAATACACCTAACGCTAAAGGAGCGAAATATAATGGGGCTAATTATACAATTTTAAATGTTGAATCTAGAATTTATGGTGATAATGCCAATTATGGCCCAATACCACAGAACGAGATAGTTAAATTTAATAAATTAGAACAGAACCAAGGTTGGTAACCTATCGTATAACCAGAAAATAAATTAGGTTTGGTTTAGGTTCTCGGTAGGTGCCGGGAACTAAATCCAAAATATGTTTAATAATAATAAATTCTTCATTAATGAATACAAAAAATATAGTTTTATTAATAGGTGCTCTGATAGCTTTATCATGTAGCAACACCGAACCGGAGTTTGATGATTACGATTTTCAAGGAGCTTATTTTCCTTATCAAACCCCAGCCCGTACTCTTATACTAGGAGATTATGATTTGGCCTTTAACGATAATGATAATGATTATAGGTTCGAAATAACTGCTTTGATGACAGGAGTTTATACAAACGATAAAGAACGAAAAATCTATTTTGAAGTAGACAATAGTCTTTTAAACAACGTAGCAAATGTAAAGGCACTTCCTGCAGAATATTATACGTTTGAAACGGTAAGTCCTGTATCTATTCCTTCTGGTTCTACCAAGGGAAGGATTCAAGTTCAATTACGTGATGCGTTTTTTAAAGACACCTTGTCGTTTGGTAAAGTAAATACCACTAATTATGTAATTCCGTTGGTAATGACCAAGGCTGATAATTTAGATACCTTGTCCGTAGGAAGGAGCTTTATGTCTAATCCAGATCGTGTAAACCCGTTAGATTGGGATGTGCTTCCAAAGGATTATACCTTGTTTGGTATTAAATTTATGAACAGGTTTCACGGTAACTACCTTAGAAGAGGTAATGATATGATTACGGATCCTACCTCTACAGTAGGAAGGGTATATAATGCAGGTTTTGTAGAGAGAGATGAATTAACACTTTTAGAAACAGCAGGAATGGACAAGGTTAAATATCAAAACCTTATTGGTCGTGGTGAAAACTCTAGCCCAGGTAATGTTGTTATGGAACTTTCCTTTAATGAGGATAACACTTGTACTATAAGTAGTTATAAAAAAGATCCTTATGGAGTTACAGGTACCGGTCAATTTGTTGAAGACGGAGATTCTTTTGGAGGAAATAAAAAAGATGTAATTTATTTAAATTATACTTATAAAGATGCCGTTAACGCAGAGACACATACCGTAAAGGATACTTTAGTAATACGAGATAGAACAGCCATCTTTGAAGAGTTTACAGTTGAACTTAAAGACCTATAGATAATGATGAGAAATATAAATAATTTACTATTTAAGTTCGTTGCCATTGTATTGCCTTTAATATTATTGAGCACATCTTGTAGTGACGATGAAGAAAATACTTATTCGAGGTTAAGTGGAATTTCAATGAAAACGCAACCCAAAGTAAAGTATGTTTTGGGAGAAACATTAGATCTTACCAGTATGATAATCACCTTAGGTGAAGGAGAGAATGGTGAAGATATACCTTATTCTTCTTTTGAAGAAAAAGGAATTACCACAGAGCCAACCAATGGAAAAGTATTAGATTTTTCTGATGAAGCCGTGATTATAACGGTAGGTAATACTGGAAAAGGTATGATTCAGGCCATAGATGTTACCAATAATATAGTAGAGCTTAGAGTAAAAACAGAACCTAAGACGAATTATGTAAGTGGAGAAATATTAGATTTATCAGAACTTGTTATAACAACAGTTCAGGAGGACGGAACCACTGTAGATGTGGCTTTTGCTGATTTTGGAAAAAAGTTTGAAACCACCCCTATGAATGGTGATATTCTTGCGGTAAATAATACAAGTGTTGTTATTTCCTATTTAGAATCAGAAGCAAAGGTTACTCAATCCATCAATGTAATCGCATTTGAACCGGTAAGCGCTACTTTAGTGACGGGGCCTACAAAAAATGTATACGAAGTAGGAGAAAGGTTGAGCCTTGAGGGTACAGTTATTAATTATGTACTTCCAGGTGGACTAGAATATGAGGTGTCTTTTGAGGATTTTACTTCTTACGAAATTACAACGACGCCTGCCAATGAGGATAAATTGAAGGTTACCAATACTGAAGTTCAAGCAATCACCGCTATGGGAACCATGGTTGTGATACCTATAACCGTGAATCAAATTAATGTTACCGGAATGACTATAGATATGAAACCAGCGAAAACACTATATGCCGCGGGAGAATTGATAGATCTTCAAGATCTAAGCGTAACATTAGCTGTTACTGGAAAAGGTGACGTGAAAGTTGTCTCAGAAGATTTTGAAATCTATGGTATTACTACAAACCCAGCAGAAGGAACCGCTTATGTAGACGGAACTACGGAAATTGTGGTTAGTTATCCTGGTATTGCAGATACTATTTCCATATCCTTGGGATCGGAGATTATCTACGAATCTGATTTCACTGCCGGTATAGATGGTTGGACCAATCAAGGTTATGATGGTGGTTCTTCTAATGTTTATGCGGAAGAAGGAGTTATGATTTCTACGGACATTGTTCCTGGAACCAACCTATGGTCGCTACAATTGTATAAACCAAGCATTACTTTAGAGAAAGATGTAAAATATAAACTTACTATAGAATTAAAGGCCGTTACTGGTCAAGGAGGTTTTAATTTTAGCTTTTCCGTTGGTGATGGTGATGGGCGTCACGGTTGGGGTGCCTATGGCGCACAAGGAAGTGTATCACTTTCCGATTCTGAATACACAACGTATGACGATGTGTTTACTATGACGAAGAATACTACAAATGCGGCTAGAATTTTATTGGATAATGGATATCAAACCAACGGTATTATGGTTCGATACGTAAAACTTGAAAAATTATAAAATCTAATCAAAAAGTTGAGGTGTTGGCTTCCTTAAATTTTGCCAACATTAAACCATAATGTAATATTATAGTTTAGATATATGGGTTAAGGCTAAAGGATGATAAAATCTTTTAGTCTTGACCCTTTATCAATTTATATAGTATTAGAAAATAGGTAAACGTTCTTTTACTAAAAATTTATGAATAAAGTTTTAGCATACATAGGTGAAAATATTAGCAATTCTAGTTTAAGTGTAGAGGAATTGGATAATGAATTAAACCTAAGTAAAAGTCAATCATACAGAAAAATAAAATCTCTAACAGAATAAACTCCAAATGAATTGTTAAGAAGAATTAGATTAGAAAGAGTATATCAAATATTAGAAACTGGTTCTGCATCTTATTTTCTAAAATGTTTTAAAGCACATTTTAGAAAACTTCCAGCCGAGGTTGTTCTCAAAGAAAAAGAATAACTCTTTCCTTTTTATTCTTTAAAGGTGCAATTAGCTACTAATAGCTATTAGAGGTAGTGTTTGTATTATTTTACCCTATAAAGAGCCAAAATTAACACCACATGCATTCTTTCTTTCACTCAAAAGTACATCAACTTTCTATATTTGGATAGTAGTATGTGTTAGTTATACCGAAAGAATATTCCATAAAAAATATCATTTTAAAAATATTAATCGTGGGTGCTTTAATACTGTTACTAGTTTTAATCATTAATTAATGACCTTGAATAAAAGTAAGATGAATATCAACAAACTAAAATCTAGAAGCGCTTTTAATATCTGCTTCCTTTCACTATTTCTTGTTTTTTCATGTAGTAAAGAAAAGACTGAATTTAAATTTCAAAATGAATCTTTATCAACAGAAGAAAGAGCGGTAGATTTAATTAGCCTAATGACCTTGAAAGAAAAAATATCTCAAATGAGATATGATGCACCTGCAATAGAAAGATTAAATGTTCCAGAATATAATTGGTGGAACGAATGTTTGCATGGAGTTGGAAGAGCTGGTGAAGCAACTGTTTTTCCGCAAGCAATAGGTATGGGAGCAACCTGGAACCCAGACTTAATTTTTAACATGGGAACTGTTGTTTCTGATGAGGCAAGAGCAAAATACCATAAGTTTATTAGTGAGGGAAAAAGAAGAATGGGGCAAGGTCTTACTTTCTGGACTCCGAACATTAATATTTTTAGAGACCCACGTTGGGGAAGAGGACAAGAAACTTATGGAGAAGATCCTTATTTAACAAGTAGAATAGGGGTAAACTATATAAAAGGTTTACAAGGTGATGATGAAAAGCATTTAAAAGTTGTAGCAACCGCAAAACATTTTGCAGTTCATAGTGGACCAGAAAAATCGAGACATCAAGACAATTATGTAACTAATAAAAAAGATTTATACGAAACTTATTTGCCAGCTTTTGAAGCTGCTATAAAAGAAGCAAAAGTACATTCTGTAATGTGCGCTTATAATAGGTATAATGATAAGCCTTGTTGTGGTAGTGATTTATTACTTCAAAAAATATTAAGAGAAGATTGGGGTTTTAGTGGGTATGTAGTTTCAGACTGTTGGGCAATAAATGATTTTTGGGAAGAAGACAAACATGCTGTTGTAAAAACACCAGAAGAAGCAGCTGCAATGGCAGTAACAAGTGGTACAGATTTAAATTGTGGTAGTGTTTACGATCCTAATTTAAATGAAGCAGTTTTAAAACAGTTAATAAATGAAGAAGAATTAGATGTTGCTTTGGTAAGATTGTTTTCTGCTCGTTTTAAATTAGGGATGTTTGATGATCAGAACAATGTTAAATGGTCTAAAATACCTTACGATGTTGTAGCTAGTGAAAAGCATTACAAATTGTCAGAACAAATAGCCAAAGAATCTATGGTGTTGTTAAAAAATGATAATAATATTTTACCTTTAAGTAAGGATATAAAATCGATAGCAGTCATTGGTCCAAATGCAGATTCTAAACAAGCATTGTTAGGTAATTATCACGGAACACCAAAAAACTTTATTACACCGTTAAAAGGATTGCAAGAGAAATTGCCAAACACAACTATTAATTATGCATTAGGTTCTTACATTGCAAAAGAATGGCCAACCTTAAAAGCAATACCTAGTGAGGTTTTAAAAAATGAAAATGGTACAGGCCTTAAAGCTGAATATTACAACAATAGTAATTTAGAAGGAGAACCGGTATTGGTAAGAAACGATGCAACTGTAAATTTTATTTGGACACCTATTAGACCTATCGAAGATTTAAAATCGGATGATTTTTCAGTAAGATGGTCTGGAGAAATAGTACCAAAAGAAACTGGAGATTATAGAATTGGTTTAAAAGCAAGTAGCTATGCAAAGCTTTATATTAACGATTCTTTAAAGTTTGAGTATAGTGCAGATTATGAGCCAAAATTAGAATATTTTAATGCAAAATTAAAAGCAAAAGAAGCTTATAAAATAAGAATAGAATATAGCAATACACTTTCAGATCCTCAAGCTCATTTAGTTTGGGCAAAATTAAATGAAGACTTATTATCACCAGCAATAAAAGCTGCAAAAAAATCTGAAGTTGTAATTCTTTGTTTAGGATTAACACCAGAAATAGAGGGCGAAGAAATGTCTGTTGTTATAGAAGGTTTTGATAAAGGTGATAGGTCTAAAATTACACTACCAAAAACACAGGTAGAATTAGTTAAAAAAATTCAGAAATTAGGCAAGCCAACAGTGGTTGTTTTAATGAACGGAAGTGCTTTGGCTATTAATTGGACGTCAGAAAATATTCCTGCCATTTTAGAAGCTTGGTATCCTGGTGAATTTGGTGGTAATGCAATTGCAGATATTCTTTTTGGAGATTATAATCCGTCAGGAAAACTACCACTAACTTTTTATAAATCTGTAAAAGATTTACCAGATTTTAAAAATTACAACATGGAAAATAGAACTTATAGATACTTTAAAGGAGAGCCTTTATTCTCTTTTGGTCATGGTTTAAGTTATGCTAAATTTGAGTATTCTAATTTAAAAATATCAGATAAAATTGCAAAGAATGATGATGTCGTTATTTCTGTTGATGTAAAAAATAACAGTAAATATTCCGGAGAAGAAGTTGTACAATGTTATGTTACGCATAAAAATGATACAATTAAAAATAACCCAATAAGAAGTTTGGTAGATTTTAAGAAAGTACTTATAAAATCGAACGAAACTAAAACAATAACATTTAAAATTCCATCTACAAAATATGCAAGAATATCTGAAGAAGGAAAAAAAGTAATAGAATCTGGAACGATGAATATTAGTATTGGTGGTAAACAACCAGATGTAAAGTTGTCATCAGAAAAGAATGTATTAGTAACTAAAGTTCAAATTCAATAAAATTAAATTACTCAAAATGATAAAAATGAAAATCGCGATCATAGCATTAGTTATGATATGTACTCAGAGTCTGTTTTCACAATCCAAGACTGTTGTCGGGACAGTAAAAGATGCTATGGGAGAATTATTACCTGGTGTTAGTGTAGTAGTAAACGGAACACAAAAAGGAGTACAGACAGACTTTGATGGTCTATTTAAGATTGAGAATATTTCGCCTACAGATGAGTTAGTTTTTGCCTATATTGGTATGACTGGTCAAACCATTTTAGTTGGAGATAGAACAAATATAGATGTTGTTTTAACAGCGTCTTTAGAAAGTCTTGATGAAATAGTTGTAGTAGCTTATGGTAAACAAAGTAGAAAAACAGTTACAGGTGCCATTGCAACAGTAGATGCAGCAGAAATGGCCGCATTACCAGTAACAAATGCAGAACAAGCTTTACAAGGTAGAGCTGCTGGTGTAACTATCGTTAATTCGGGGGCACCAGGGTCTAGTCCTCAAGTTTTAATTAGAGGTTTAGGTACTTTTGGTAACAACAGCCCTTTGTTTGTTATTGATGGTGTAATTGTAGGAGATCTTTCTGGAATTAGCCCTTCAGATATAGAAAATGTATCTATATTAAAAGATGCTTCTACTACTTCATTATATGGAGCAAGAGGTTCTAATGGTGTCGTTTTAGTAACTACCAAAAGTGGTGAAAAGGGGAGAGGAAAGTTAAATGTTTCTTCATATGTAGGTGCTCAGGTAGTTACTAATAGGTATAATCTTATGAACACTACTCAGTATTTACAATTTGCAGCTAATAACAATGTATTTCCAGACAGACCTGCAGCAATATTTGAAAACAGTACAGATTGGCAAGATGCAATATTTCAAGTAGGTTTAATACAAGATTATAAATTAGATTATTCTAAAGGAACAGAAAATAGTACGCAATATTTTTCAGCAGAATATTTAAAACAAGAAGGTACAATTATTAATACTGGTTTCGATCGTTATTCTTTTAGAGCAAACAGTTCTTATACTTTAGGAAAGTTAAAGTTTGGACAAACTATGTCTATATCACTAAGTAAATCTAAAGGAGAACAAATGGGTGGTGGTAGAACATTAATAACACATGCTGTAAATTCCGTGCCTTTTTTACCAGTATATAATCCTGATAACCGTGGAGGGTTTCAAGGGCCAGATAATGTTGGTGATAGCCAAAATGCAGAGAATCCTGTTCGTATTCAAACACTACCAACATTTAGTACCCATAATTTAGGTATTATTGGTAGTTTGTATGGTGAATATAACATTTTAGAAGGTCTTAAATTTAGAACCCAAATAGGTTTAGATTATTTTAATAGCAGAAATAGCACTTTTGTGCCTATTTTTTCTGATGATGCTAGTAATACGCATTCACAAGATTTTGCTACTTTTGGTGCAGGTGTATCTTACGGTCAAGGATTGGTTTTTACAAACAGCTTAAACTATGTTAAAACATTTGCAGAAAAGCATAATGTAGAGTTTTTAGCTTTAGTTGAACAAACAAAAAATACTAATTTAGGTTTTGGTGGTAGTGCAAGAAACCTTGTTACTGATGAATTACAGCAGTTTGGCCAAGATTCTCAAACGATTGGAAGTGGTAATAGCAAAACAACTAGATTAGGTTATTTAGCACGATTAAACTATGATTATGATACTAAATACCTATTCTCTGCTTCTGTAAGAAGGGATGCTTCTTCTAGATTTGGTGAAAACAATCGTTGGGGTACCTTCCCGGCAGTATCTTTGGGATGGGTAATTTCTGAAGAAGAATTTTTTGGAGATATTAGTAGTATTAATAATTTAAAATTAAGATCTAGTTACGGTATTACAGGTAACGATGCTATTGGAGATTACTTGTACTCTGCAACACTTGTAGGAGGTTTTGAATATCCTGTAGGAGGTTCTTCTGCACCAGGTTTTACCGAAAATGGTGGTTCAAACCCAGATTTAAAATGGGAGGAAATTACTACATTAAATATAGGTCTTGATGTAGGAATACTTAACAATAAATTTACTGCTAGTTTAGAATATTTTAAAAACAGAAGTGATGATTTATTAGTTGATTTACCAACAGCATTATCTTCTGGTTCTCATGCTGGTAGCATTACAACAAATGTTGGTTCTGTAGAAACAAAAGGTTTTGAAGCTATTTTAGGATATAATGATAATGAAGGTGATTTTACGTGGTCTGCTAATTTTAATATTGGTTCTAGCACCAATAAAGTTTTATTTTTAGGAGTAGGTGAAATTCCTAGAAATTTTCTGCAAGATGCTGCGGTTAACGTTACAAATATTCAACTGGGAGAATCTATAGACCATTTCTATGGTTATATTAGTGATGGTATTTATCAAAACCAAGCAGAAGTAGATGCTGTTTTTTCTGCAAACCCTGGTCAAACAGATGTACTACCTGGAGATATAAGATATAAAGATGTAAATGGCGATGGAAATATTAATGCAGATGACAGAACTGTGTTAGGAGATGGACTTGCAGATTTTACTTATGGTTTAAATTTAAGTGCTAATTATAAAAATTTTGATGCTAGTTTGTTTATTACTGGTGTACAGGGAGTTGATGTATATAACACCATTAGATATGATTTAGAAGGTGGTGCTCGTAGAGTATTTAATGGAAGCCCTGCTTTATTAGATAGTTGGACTCCGGATAATTTAACAACTACAACACCAAGATTTGGTGGGTCTACAGAAAACTTTGCGGTATCAGATAGATTTATTGAGGATGGTTCTTATACTAGGTTAAAAAATATTAATTTGGGATATACAATTCCTAACGATTTGTTAGGTGGTTACCTTTCTAAACTTAGGCTGTATGTAAGTGCACAGAATTTAATTACTATAACAGATTACAGTGGGTTAGATCCAGAGTTAACATCTGGTGTGGATTATGGAAGATACCCACAACCAAAATCTTTCTTATTCGGAGTTCAAGTTTCATTTTAAAAAATAATAATCATGAAAAAATATAAAATTTTATTTCTGTTTCTTACAGGAGTTTTTGCCATAAATTCTTGCAATACAAATGATCTAGAACTATCAGATCCAAACCAGATAACACCAGAAACTTTTTTTGCAAACGAAGCTCAAGTTCAGTCTGCTGTTAATGCGTCTTACGCTAACTTACAACCTGGTGCTTTATATGGTAGATTAATGTGGTTTATGAATGACAATATGTCTCAAGAAGCTGTTAATGGTGGTGGTATGGAACCAAATAAAGAAGTTTTTTTAGACTTTAGCTTTAACGCTACAAATGTGTTTATTAGAGACTATTGGGATGCCTGCTATAGAGGTATCAATAAAGCAAATTTTGTAATTGGTAATGCGTCAATTATTGATGAAATTCCAGAAGGGGAATTAAGTAATGCAACTATGCTAAAATTTTATGCAGAAGCTAGATTTTTACGTGCACAATACTATTGGTTGTTGGTTAATAAGTTTGGTAATATTCCATTAAGAAACGGAGATTTTACACAGCCAGAAGGAAAACCGATTAGTCCAAAAGCAGATGTAATTAAATTAATAATTGAAGATTTAGAATATGCTTCAATTCATTTATTGCCTAAAGAGTCAGAAGAGACAGGTAGAGCCACTAAAGGTGCTGCACAAGCCTTTTTAGGAAAAGTTTTTTTGTATGAAAAAAGATATGGAGATGCTTTAGTTTCATTTAACAAAATGTCGGGTTACGATTTAGAACCAAATTTCTTAGATAACTTTTTAGAAGAAACAGAACATGGTATAGAGTCAGTTTGGGAAGTGGAATATGATTTAAGTTTAGGTACTAGCAATAAATGGGGGAGTGATGGTACTGGTAAAAACCATGCTACTTTTAGAGGACAAGATTATGGAGCCTTAGATTGGTTTGGATCTGCTCCTTCAGATGATTTAGTTAATTCTTTTGAAGCTGGTGATAAGAGATTAAATAGCACATTTTATTTTGCAGGTGATTCTTATGATAACAATACTAAAACCTTTAAGGCAAGTGACTTTTCTGTAGGTAGAGGTTGGAGAAAATACCAAAACTATTATAAGCAACCTAGTGAAGTACAAGAATCTGGAATTAATGCGAAAGTAATTCGTTATGCAGATGTGTTGTTAATGATGGCAGAATGTGAAAATCAAAAACCTGGTGGTTCACAATCTGTTGCTGTTGGTTATTTAAATAGAGTAAGAGCTAGAGCAGGGGCAACAGCAGGAGGGGTGTTTCCATTGTTATCAACTACACTTTCAAAAGAACAAGTTTTTGAAGCTATTGTACATGAAAGAAAAGTAGAATTAGCAGGTGAACAAGTTCGTTTTGATGATCTTATTCGTTGGGACAGAGCTGCAACTTTTTTAGCCGGTACTGGTTTTCAGGTAGGTAAAAATGAATTGTTTCCAATACCACTTCAGGAAATTTCTTCTAACGTTAATGTTACAAGTGCCGACCAAAATCTAGGGTATTAATAAAGATTAAAAATTAATAATTTGAGTTGATTGATTAAAACGGCGTATTCTAACGAAACGCCGTTTTTTTTATTTTTAAAAATACACAACATCTAAATATTTTTTTATTGCAATAAAAAAATGAATTCCAAGACATACTAAAAAAGAAATTTACACTTGTCTCTGGAACAAAATTGAATATAGAATTTTAAAATTTTGATAAGTAAACCAATGCTTGTCAATATTAAAAACGCTGGTAACAAGGTGTTTATATGTGTAAATCTGTTTCATTAAATAATAAATAGTTAAGAAAAAACAAACTTTTTATCAACCAAAAAATAGCCAATACAACATATTTTATAATCGTAAATAATAACAATGAATTATCCATATTGAAAAAAATAATATAAAAATGAAAGCTTATTTTAAACACATTTTATTATTGCTCACAATAATTACTCTTTGGAATTGTACATCAGCTGAAAAAGAAATTAATATAGAATCTACAAAAATTTTTAGTCAGCTAAAAAACACGAATACAAATATCGATTTTCAAAACATTCTTACAGAAAACGATTCTATTAATTATTTCACGTATTCATATATTTATATGGGTGGAGGCGTTTCTGTAGGAGATATCAATAATGATGGTTTACCAGATTTGTATTTTACAGGTAACCAAGTTTCAAATAAATTATATCTAAATAAAGGGAATTTACAATTCGAAGATATTACAGATAAGGCTGGTGTTTCTGGAAGTAAGGAATGGCATACAGGAGTTACAATGGCGGATGTAAATAATGATGGTTTTTTAGATATTTATTGTTCAGTTTCTGGAAAATTTGGATCTAAAAAAAATCAATTATTCATCAATAATAAAGACAATACTTTTACAGAACAAGCACAAAAATATGGTTTGGCTGATGAAGGAAATAGCGTAAATGCCACCTTTTTCGATTATGATAACGATGGAGATTTAGATGTTTATGTGGCAAATTATCCTCCTTTAAAATTTAGTTCGCCAGCATTTGTATATCAAATGAAAATGAAAAACGTAAAAGAAAATGAGTCTGATCATTTGTATAGAAATGATGGAAATACTTTTACAAATGTTACTGACACAGCAGGTTTAAAAAGCTTTGGTTTGTCTTTAAGTGCAACAGTTGGTGATTTAAATAATGATGGATGGCAAGATTTGTATGTTTCAAACGATTTTAGCTCACCAGATTATATGTATATCAATCAAAAAGACGGAACTTTTAAAGAAGTTGTGAAAAAAGCAACTGCACACACTGCTTTCTATGGAATGGGTGTTGATATTGCTGATTTTAATAATGATGGAAATTTAGATATTTTTCAAGTTGATATGGATGCAAAAAGCAACCGTAGACAAAAAGCAAATATGGCAAGTATGAATCCAGATTTATTTTGGAGTGTTGTAGATGCGGGCTTTCATTATCAATATATGCAAAACTGCTTTCAAGTAAATTCGGGAGTTTTTGATAATGGAAATCCATATTTTTCAAATGTTTCACGAATTACAGGTACTTCTTCTACAGATTGGAGTTGGGGTCCATTAATGGCAGATTTTGATAATGATGGCCTTAAAGATGTTTTTATTACAAATGGTACAAGAAGAGAAGTAAATAATAGAGATTTTTTTAATAAACTAGAAGATGCGAATCTTGGTAAAGAAAAATCTTTAGAGATGAGTTTGCAAATTCCATCAGAAAAAATAGATAATTTTATTTTTAAAAATAATGGAAATCTAAATTTTGAAAAAGCCAATAAAAAATGGGGAATAGAATACAAAGGGTTTTCTAATGGAGCAGTTTATGCAGATTTAGATAATGATGGAGATTTAGAAATTATAACCAACAATATAGACGATTATGCAGCTGTTTTTGAGAATACAAGTGCTGAAAAAAGCAATTTCTTAAAGGTGAATTTCAAAGGAGGTATAAATAATAAATTTGGATTAGGAAATCGTGTTTATGTAAAAACTGCTGATAAAACTCAAATGCAAGAGTTAACGTTAACAAGAGGTTTTCAGTCTTCTGTAGCGCCAGAATTGCATTTTGGTTTAGGTGCTACTTCTAAAATAGAAGAAGTAAAAGTTGTTTGGCAAAACGGAAATACACAAACTCTAAATAATGTTGAAGCTAATAAGAATCTTGTTTTTAATTATGACGATGCAACAAAACCCATCATTAAAGAAGAAAAAGAACAAGAAAAATTATTTGTAACAGAGAATTCTGTGTTTCCAAAATACAAACATGAAGAAAATAAACACAACGATTTTGATACTCAGGTTTTATTGCCTCATAAAATGTCTTCATTAGGACCAGCTTTAGCAATTGGAGATTTAAATAATGATGGCTTAGAAGATTATTTTATAGGAGGATCAAAAGGTAAAACAGGCAGTTTATTTTATCAAACGAAAACAGGTTTTACAGAAGCAAGTACTAGCTTTTTAGAAGAAGATATTTTAAGTGAAGATTTAGGCGCTCTAATTTTTGATGCAGATGCAGATGGAGATAATGATTTGTATGTTGTTAGTGGGGGTTATGAGTTTGATGCAAAGTCAGAATTATTACAAGACAGATTATACCTAAATGATGGAAAAGGAAATTTTGTAAAAGCAAAAAAAGGAACTTTACCTGAGTTTATTTCTAGCGGCTCAAAAGTTTATAGTGCAGATTTTGATAAAGATGGTAAAGAAGATTTGTTGGTTTTAGGTCGTCAAACTCCTGGACAATATCCATTACCTACAACAACCTATTTATTAAAAAATGTTGGTTCAAAAGGAAATGCAAAATTTGAGTTTTTTTCTGATGATTTTTCAAAACCTTTTAAAGATTTAGGAATGGCAACTTCAGCTGTTATTACAGATTATAATAATGATAATTGGTTAGATATTATTGTTGTTGGAGAGTGGATGCCAATTAAAGTATTTAAAAATAACAAAAATAGTTTTGTTGATGTTTCTAAAAAATTAGGATTGGATAAAAACACTACTGGTTGGTGGTGGAGCATAAATGAAGGAGATTTTGATAATGATGGCGATACAGATTATATTTTAGGTAATAATGGACTTAATTACAAGTATCAGGCAAATGAAAATGAATCTTTTGACATTTTTGTAAATGATTTTGATAAAAACAAAAAACAAGATATTGTATTAAGTTATTATAATGAAGGTAAACAATACCCTGTAAGAGGTAGATCATGTTCATCACAACAAATACCTGGAATTAAAAAGAAATTTAAAAATTATGAAAGTTTTTCTGAAGCTACTTTAATAGATGTTTATACTGATAAAGCATTAGAGTCTGCTTTACATTATAAAGTTAAATCGTTTGCAAGTATTTATTTAGAAAATAAAAACGGAAAGCTAATTGTACATAAACTTCCTCAAGAAGTACAAATTTCAAGTATTAATGAAATTATTGTTAAAGATTTTAATGACGATGGTAATTTAGATGCTTTAATAGCGGGTAATTTACAGATGTCTGAAGTAGAAACGCCAAGAAACGATGCTAGCTATGGTGTTTTCTTGCAAGGAGATGGTACTGGTGCTTTTAAAGCAATTTCAGGAAAGGAGTCAGGTTTTTTTGCATCAGGAGATGTAAAAGGAATGGGAGCAATTAGTAAAGATGAAAACAAGTATATAATAGTAGTGAGAAATAATGAAGAGGTAAGTTATTTAAAAATCAATAAATAATTTCAATTTTATCTTTACGGTAATTAAATGGAATAGAAGACAGTAAAAAACTATAAATGATGTATTTTTTTTACAAAATGCATTATTTATTATGTTTTAAGCAAGGAACAATCAATAATTTTAAGGTTCTAAATAAAAACATTTAAATTAATTATGAAAAGTGCTAATTTTTTAAGCCTACTTTTCTTTACAATAGTTTTTTTGAGTTTGATATTACTAGTTATAAAGCTGCGGCAGATAGCTTGAGAACAGTTACCCATTTATGAGAAAAAGGGTAATAAAATTAACCACCAATTTAAAAAAATAATAAATTTTAAAAAAGCATAAATGAAGTTAAAAAACCTATTTAATCTATTAAAGGTATTACCGTTATTTCTATTAATCATTTCTTGTGGAGGACCAAATGAAAGTGATGACCCAATAATAATACCAGTAGCAAAAGTTCAGGCAACTTTTAATATGTCAATTTCTCCATCAGATCCAAATGTAATGTTGTTTGATAACAAAACGGTTGGAAAGGGAGAGTTTATGAGTGAATGGGATTTTGGACAAGGAAATGGTTTCGTAGAAGATTTACCAGGAATAGAAGAAATAAGGTTTGATACTGATGGCACCTTTACCGTAACATTAAAGGTTACAAATGAGGCAGGTTTTACAGAAGATAGTAAAACGGTAGTTGTAAACAATGGAACTGGTGGAATATGCCCTAATGGAAATTGTACGTCAAATAGTTCTTCTGCTTTAAAAGATGCTACAACAACATTTTTTGTGGGTAATATTACAAGAGCCTCTAGAATAAACGCTGGCGGTAAACATACAGAGGTTTTAAAAAGTGATTTTTCTAGTATTACATCAGAATACGAAATGAAAATGAATGTAATGTATCCTTCTCAAGGTAATTATGATTTTAGTGCTGCCGATGTTATTGTAAATTTTGGATTTGATAATGCAATTAATGTGCATGGTCATGCACTAATTTGGCACAATGCAACTCCAGATTGGGTAAAAGATTTTGCTGGTTCAGATTCTGAGTTTGAAGCCATGGTAAAAGATTATATAACAACTACTGTTACTAGATATAAAGGTAAAATAGGCTCTTGGGACGTTGTAAATGAAGCAATCGAAGATGGAAGTGGAAACCCTTTAAGAAATTCTATTTTTAAACAAAAAATGGGAGATGATTATATTAAAAAATGTTTTCAATGGGCAAGAGATGCAGACCCAAATGTATTGCTTTTTTATAATGATTATAATATGGCGTCTAGTCCTGGAAAAAGAGCTGCAATGTTTAAAATAGTAGATAGTCTAGGCGATTTAATTGATGGTGTTGGAACTCAAATGCATATTAATTATAATTTTCCATCAAAGTCAAATATTCAGGCAGTTGCAGATGGTACCGTATCCAGAGGATTAAAACTACATTTTGCAGAACTAGATGTTAGAGCAAACCCAGATAATGATCAAACTAGTTTAACGGCTGAAAGAGCCGATGAGCAAAAAGCAAAATTTAAAGAAGTTGTTCAAATTTATAATTCAATTCCATTAGATAATAAATACGCATTAACAGTTTGGGGTTTAAAAGATAATGAAACTTGGTTAATAGATTTTTGGGGTCATATAGATTGGCCACTAATGTATGATGATAATTTCAATAAAAAGAAAGCATATGATGGTTTCTTAGAGGGGTTACAATAAGTAAATAATAATTATTAAGTGAAGTTTTGAATTGAAAAACAGTTAAATATCTACATACGTTTAACTGTTTTTTTATCAAAAAAAACTAGTTAATTTTAAAAATACCATACTATGAACTACAGTAAACATTTTAATTCAGTATTTATATTTACAACAATTTTTTTATTGCTTTCTTGTAACAATGGTGTAAAAAAAGAAGAGGTGAAAGGGCTAAAAGAGTACGCCAGTTTTCCTATAGGAACTGCGATTAAAATAAATACATTATTAAAAGATACACAACTACAAAAATTACAGAAAAGTAATTTTAACAGCATTACTTCTGCAAGTGATATGAAAATGAATAGTATTATGCCTAAAGAAGGTGTTTATTCATGGAAAATAGTAGATAGCATTGTTAATTATGCACAGAAAAACAAGCAAAGATTATTTGGTCATAATTTAATTTGGCACAGTTCTACACCAAATTGGGTTCAAGAAAAAGCATCCAAAGATAGTTTGTGGTTGGGTACTTTTATGAAAGAATACATTACAAAGTATGTAACAAGATATAAAGGAAAAGTTGCTGCTTGGGATGTAGTTAATGAAGGATTAGAATCTCATGGAGGTGAAGTTAGAAAAACAATTTGGTACAATGCAATTGGTAAAGATTATATAGCAAAAGCATTTCAATATGCGCATGAAGCAGACCCAGAAGCTATTTTGTTTTATAATGATTTTAATATTGAAAGAGATACGTTAAAACTAAACAGTACGCTTACTATGATTAAAGAATTACAAGCAAAAGGAGTGCCTATATCTGGTTTAGGTTTTCAAATGCACATTAGAATGGATACTCCTGATGAGGTAATTGCAAATTCATTAAAAAAAGCTGTAGAAACAGGGTTACAAATTCACATATCTGAGTTAGATATTATTTTTAATAAACACGATGATACTAGAGGTGGCGGTATACAAGTCTATGAAAAACTTACAGAAGAAATGAAACAAGCACAAGCCAAAAAATATAAGAATTTGGTTAAAATGTACAAATCTATTGTACCAAAAGAACAACAATACGGAATTACTTTTTGGGATTTTACAGATAGAGATTCATGGATTAATGGTTTTTTTAATTTAAATGATTGGCCAACTATTTTTGACGAAAAATTAGCACCAAAACCTGCCTATTTTGGTTTTTTAGAAGGATTAAAAGAAAAAAGTAAGTAATGAAGAATTTTTTTATAATAGTAATTGTTTCTGTTTTTTGCTTCAATTGTTCAGGTAAAAAAGAAAATAAAATGACTAGTGAATTCGTAGAAACTTCATTTACAAATCCTGTTTTAAAAGGGTTTTATCCAGACCCAAGTATTTGTAAAGTAGATAGTAGTTATTATCTAATAAACTCAACTTTTGCCTATTTTCCTGGTATTCCTGTTTTTAAAAGTGATGATTTAGTAAACTGGAAACAAATAGGAAATGCTTTAGACAGACCAGAACAATTAGATTTAGAAGGTTTAGAGGTTTCTCAAGGCGTTTTTGCACCTGCAATTTCTTATCATAATGGAGTATTTTATATTATTAACACAATTGTTGGTGGTAAAAATAATTTTATTATTTCTGCTTCTAATCCGGCAGGACCTTGGTCTAACCCAACTTGGTTGCCAGAAGTAGAAGGCATAGATCCTTCTATGTTTTTTGATGAAAACGGAAAAACATATGTGGTTTTTAATAGCAATCCTCCTAATAATTTACCAGAATATGATGGACATAGAACTATTAAAATTATAGAGTTAGATGTTAAGAATCTAAAAACTGTTGGTGAAGCTAAAATAATTATAGATAAAGGGGCAAAACCAGAAGACAAACCCATTTGGATTGAAGGTCCGCATATTTATAACAGAAACGGGTTTTATTATTTAATGGCAGCAGAAGGGGGTACAGCAGAAGATCATTCTGAAGTTATTTTTAGAAGTAAAAGTGTTTTAGGTCCTTATAAAAGCTATGAAAAGAACCCAATTTTAACACAAAGAAATTTAAAGGATACTAGAAAAAATCCAATTACATCTACAGGGCATGCAGATATTATAGAAGACAATTTAGGGAATTGGTGGGGCGTTTTTTTAGGATGTAGACCTTATGATGGTGATAACCATTTTAACACAGGTAGAGAAACTTTTATGGCACCTGTAAAATGGGAAAATGATTGGCCTATTTTTGATTTAGAAGGAGATGTTGTAAAAGACCATTATCAAATAACATTAGAAAAACCATTTGCAAATATACCGTCTGTTAATGCAGACTTTATAGATGAATTTAATACAGGTACTTTAGCTTTCGATTGGCTTTTTTTAAGAACACCAAAAGAAAAATGGTATTCACTTTTAAACGGAGAATTAACTATAAAAACACGTTCAGAAACTACCTCAGGTACATCAAACCCAAGTTTTATAGGGTATAGACAAAAGCATTTATTTGGTGAGGTAACCACAAACTTATCTTTTAAAGCAGTTGCAGAAAATGAAAAAGCGGGTTTAATTGCTTTTCAAAATGAAAAACATTATTACTACTTATGTAAGGGTTTAAAAGATAACAAACCTGTAGTTCAGTTATTAAAATCATCAGAAAAAGGAATAGAAGAAATTGCCTTTAAATCAATAAAAGAGAACGATAAAATATCTTTTAAAATAGAAGCAAAAGGAACATTTTATAATTTTTACTACTCAATAAACAATACAGATTGGCAAGTTCTAAATAAAAATGTTGATGCTACTTTTTTAAGTACAAAAATTGCTGGAGGTTTTGTCGGTACAATTTACGGAATGTACACAACTTCATTGGGAGAAAAAAGTACAAACAAAGCCATTTATCATTGGTTTAAAAATAAGAATTTAAATTAATAGGAGTCTGTAAACTAGTGTTTTAAAATAAATTTAAAAAAATGAAAAGCGTTCTATATTTAATAATAGTTTTAAATTCATTTGTCAGTTTTGCTCAAGAAAAGGATAGTCTATTCTCTCAAAAAGAGAGACTTAGACAATATGCTGGTCAATGGGTAAGTGCTATTGATCCTAGTACAGATAGTGTAGCAAAATTTCCTCAAATAAAAATGAGTAGCATAAATAATTTTAATAATCATTCGCTCACGGTTGATGTTTTACAAAAAGATAGTACCAATCAATACGATCAAATACTGCATGAAATTATTGGTTATGATAGGGTTACCGATACTATTTTTGCTGCCGGTCATAATGCACAAGGCGCATTTTTTACAGGGAAAGGTGCCTTTTCTTCAGAAAATCATTGGACCATGCAAGACAAAGATCTCAATGGTAATAAAACAATGAAGGTTGATTTTAACTTTCAAAATTATACGGATGTTATATTGGAAGGATTTGACACTAATGAAAAGAGTTTATGGAAAACGAGATATATTAAGCAGAATCCTAAAGACAAAAATATTGGTATTCAATTGGTTTCTGTTCACAAAGAGATGCTAAAAAAACCAGAACAAACCTTAATTCAGTTAGGTAGAATGGGGTATAGCTATGTTGAGACTTTTGTTTATAAAGAAGGTGGCTTTTATGGTCGAAGTCCAGAGCAGTTTAAGGTTATGGTTGAAAAATCTGGCATGAAATTTTTGGGCTCAATGACTTTTTTCGATCCTGAAGATAAAAATGATGATGCTGCAATAAATACGTGGTGGAATAAAACGATACAAGACCATAAAAAAGCAGGTGTTGAATATCTATCGACCTCAAATAGTAAATTAAAAGGTATTAAGACGATTAAAGAACTTAAAGAGTATTCTAATTATTATAATAAAGTTGGAAAACTTTGTAAAGAGAACGGATTGAAGTTTGTGTATCATAATCATGCTGATGAATTTTTAAAGGTAGAAGGCGTAACTATTTATGATTATTTTCTTCAAAACACCAATCCTGAGTATGTCTATTTTCAATCTGATGTATATTGGATGCAGGTGGGCGGTGTAAATCCTGTCCATTATTTTAAAACCTATCCTAACCGATTTATTAGTTGGCATGTAAAAGACTATAAAGAATTAGGTGCAAGTGGTAAAATAGATTTCAAAGATATTTTTAACTATCAAGAAATAGCTGGAGTTCAATATATCTTGTCCGAAGTTGAAGAGTATAGCTTTCCTCCTTTGTTTAGTGTCGGTTTAGCTTGGGAATATATTTATTATGAATTATTAAAATAACAGTTTGCTTATGAAAGCTTTTACAATGAAGTATCTTTTATTAACTATATTTTTCTTTACAATGATTAAAACCAATGCGCAAGACCAGTTTCGTGTTTTATTGTTTACCCAACATGATACTTGGCACTACAATACCATTCCTGTTGCTGTTGAGGCTTTTCAAGAAATGGCAGCAGAAAATCAGTTTCAATTTGATTGGACACAAAGACCAGATGATCTTATAGAAAAATTACCAAAATATGATGTAGTCATATTTATGAACGCCAATGCCAATTTTTTAACACCAAAACATATGGATGCTTTAAAAGCATTTATGAAACGAGGCGGAGGCTTTGTTGGTATACACGGAACAGCAGATGGTGAAAATGATAATGCTTGGTTTGATGGTCTTGTTGGAGCAAAATTTGTAGATCATCCAAAATTACAAGCCGCAATTGTAAACGTCAAGAATAATGATTTTCCTGCAACATGGCATCTACCAAATAAATGGCTTCGTAGTGATGAATGGTATAACTTTAAAAACATGAATTTAGAAAAACTGAATATTCTATTAACTGTTGATGAGGCTTCTTATGATTTTACTGCGGGTTATGATGATATTCCGTTAAAAGGCATGGGAGCAGAACATCCTATTTCTTGGTACCAAGAATATGAAGGAGGAAGATCGTTTTACACAGCTTTAGGTCACAAACCAGAATCGTTTAAAGACAAAAACTTTTTGAATCACATTTTTGGTGCAATATATTGGGTGCAACATAAATAAACTATTTACAAAATTTTAGAGCCTATTTGGTTTTATCAAAAAAATAGAACTCACTTTACATTTACTAAAATAAATATTATGATAAAGAATCTAATGATAATTTCAATAGCCTTTTTTTGTGCTATTGGTTATAGCCAAACAACACAAAATGCAAAATATGTGTTTCTGTTTATTGGTGATGGTATGGGGGCAAATCAAGTTTATGCTACCGAAATGTTTTTAAATGTAAAATCTAATGAGATTAAAGCAGACAAACTATTAATGAGTAGTTTTCCGGTGAACTCGAATATGACTAACTATTCAGCTAGTTCTTATGTTACCACATCTTGTGCAGCAGCAACAGCAATGTCAACAGGGTTTAAAACGAATAATGGTATTATAGGAAAATCACCCGATAAAAAAATAGCTTATGAAAACATATCTCAAAAAGCAAAAAAAGCAGGTTTTAAAGTCGGAATCTTGTCTAGTGTAATGATAGATCACGCTACTCCAGCTTCCTTTTATGCACATCAAGATTCTCGTAATATGTATTACGAAATTAGTATGGAGTTACCCAATTATAATATCGATTATTTTGGAGGCGGAGGTTTTCATCATCCTAAAGGAAAAAAAGGAGATCAACCAGATTCATTTGAAAATGCTATTAAAAAGGGCTATACCATTGCAGATTCTCATAAGGAATTTAATAAACTAAAAAATGGTGATGAAAAAATAATTGCCATAAATCCTGAAATGTATCCTTCAGGAGAATTTTACTGGGCTATTGATAAAAAAGAAGGCGCGCTTTCTCTTGCCGATTTCACAAAAAAAGGAATTGAAGTAATTGACAATGATAAAGGTTTTTTTATGATGGTAGAAGGAGGTAAAATTGATTGGGCTTGTCATGGAAACGATGGTGTATCCATGGTTCATGAAGTAATCGCTTTTAATGATGCAATTAAAGAAGCCTATGAGTTTTATAAAGAACGACCAGATGAAACATTAATAATAGTTACTGCAGACCATGAAACAGGCGCTCTAACTACAGGGATAAATTATGCCACACATCCTGAATTGTTGAAATACCAAATAATTTCAGTTCAAGAGTTTAAAAGAAAAATGACTGAACTTAAAAATACGGATCCAGAAGTTTCTTTCAATACTATTTTAGATTTAGTACAGGCAGATTTTGGTTTAGGAAACAATGATATCGGTTTGTTTTTAGATGATAAAGAATTAGCCTTATTAAAATCAGCCTACAACAAACAGTTTAAAGGAAATAAGAACGTAAATGCGGATGCCGATTATTTAAGTAAAACCGAGGTAAAATCCATTGGAGAAACAGCAGCCTATATTTTAAATAAAAAGGCAGGAATAAGTTGGGGTTCTGGCGATCATTCTGGCACACCGATTCCTGTTAAAGTTATAGGTAAAGGTCAAGACGAGTTCTCTGAGTATTTCGATAATACAGATTTACCAAAAAAAATAGAGAAACTTATGGGGATATAGTTGAATCATTTTAGATGAAATTCTATTAAAAATATCCTCAATTTATATAATAAAAAAAGGAATAATATTCCATTATCGAAAATTCAATACGCATTTTATATACTATTAATAATGTATCACTAAAAATAAAAATATGAAACATAAAATAATATTATTAGCTATAAGTTTAATTTGTTTTCTAGCTGTAGATGCGCAAAACATTGTTTATGTATATGGAGATGTTGCTGCTGATGGTGCGATACCATCTGGAAGTAAAGAACCATTTCACCAAATGCGTTTGAATGATGAAGGTGATTTAGGTATGAGTGGTTTCAAAAAAGCATTGGAAGCTGTTGGGTGCACAATAAGCGAAGTTTACGATCAAGAAATTGTAATTAATGCCAAATTTCTAAAGGAGATTGATGTTTTAATTTTAGGCTCAAATCAGCGAGTTTTTATAGAAGCAGAAGCTAAAGATTTAAAACGTTGGGTAAAAAAAGGTGGCGGAGTAATTGCTTGGTCGGATAGCGGATTTGGTGGAGAATATAGCATTGTAGGTGTTGATAATGAAGTGGGGCGAATTTCTGACAATGTTTTAATGGAGCAATTTGGTATGCGTTTTTTGACCGACAATGGTGCTGGAAACTACCTAGTGAACGAGTATGTACAAAATCATTTTATTAATAAAAACAATAAACATAAAGGCGTTGCTTTTAGAGGAGAAGGAGTAAGTTTTGTTCGTGTTTCTAAACCAGCAGTAATTTTAGCGAAAGCGCAAGAAGGCGGATTAGGCGGTAGGTTAGTTGTAAATTCAAATGATGGTGAATTTAATGAAAATACCGATGTAGCTTTAGCAATAGCTGAAATAGGTAAAGGTAGAGTAATAGGTGTTTTTGATCGTAATTTGTTTTGGAATGCCGGTGCTGGTACCCGTTTAAGTCATTCCGATAATAGGGTGTTTGCACAACGTATTGCACTTTGGGCAGCAGGTATAGAGGATGAGCAACGCTTTGCAAATGATACCAATGCTTTAGTTTCTGCAATAAATACACCCCCAACTATTTCTATTGATTATACGTATTCAAAAACAGATAACAGTCTTGCAATTACGGCTGTGATTACTGACGACGATAAAGATGCCATTAGCCCGGAAATAGTATGGGAGCAAGTAGAGGGGCCTGCCGATTGTGAGTTCGAAAATAATAATCCAAATACTACAACACCACGTATTTTTATTCCCAAAGCAGGTAAATATGTTTTTAAAGCAAGTGTTTTAGATGGTGAGTTTGAAATTAATAAATTTTTAAACTATGTAAGAGAGTAAATTTATTAAAATGAAAGTAAAAGAAAAATTATTAAAAACCTTTTTAGGTTTTAAAAGCATCATTTTGGTTTTTGTATTATGTACTTCATGTAATGCTCAAAAAAAACAGAGTAATCAAATTATAGTCAATGGAGCAGAATTGGTCTTAATTTCAGATGATTACGAATTTACAGAAGGACCGGCAGCCGATAAAGAAGGTAATGTTTATTTTACCGATCAGCCAAATGATAGGATTTTAAAATGGAATGCAAAAACCAATTTAGTATCTGAATACATGAAACCTTCTGGTCGTTCAAACGGACTTTATTTTGATAATGAAGGAAATTTACTATCTGCAGCTGATGAAAAAAACGAATTGTGGCGTATCAATTCAGATAAAAAAGAAACGGTTCTAGTACGCAATTTTGAAGGCAAAAAATTAAATGGGCCAAACGATCTTTGGGTTGATGCTAAAGGAGGTATTTATTTTACAGATCCTTATTATCAACGTGATTGGTGGTCTCACAAAAAGCCACAGCAAAAAGAAAATAGAGTCTATTATTTAGCTCCCAATGCAGATAAACCAATTATTGTATCTAATGATAATTATGTGCAACCTAATGGTATTATTGGTTCTAAAGATGGTAGAAAATTGTATGTAGCAGACCAAGCAGACAATAAAACTTTTGTTTTTGATGTTCAAGAAAACGGAAATTTAGCTAATAAAAAACTATTCAAAGCTAAGGGTTCTGATGGAATGACTATAGATAATAAGGGAAATATTTATTTAACAGGAGCTGATGGTGTTACCGTTTTTAATGCTGATGGTGAAAAAATTGAACAAATTGCAGTTCCAAAAGGATGGACTGGCAATGTTACATTTGGAGGTAAAGACTTTAAAACACTTTTTATAACTGCTTTAAATTCTGTTTATACTTTACAAATGAATGTTAAAGGCGTTCGATATACTAATTAATATAATTAAAAAAAAAACAAATTTCATGAAAAAATCAAAATTCACATGTACGCTAATTTGTGTTTTAATGCTTGCAATTACAAGTTGTAATAATGATAAAACACCAAAAGAAACTAGTAATAATTTACCTGTGTCTAATAAAGATATTGCACTAAAACGCGCTTTTGAAAAACAGTTTTTATTAGGTAGTGCAATAAACGATGATATTGTTTCTGGAAAAGAGAATATTTTAAACCAAATTGTAAAAAAGGAGTTCAATACAATTACACCAGAAAACTGTATGAAAGCAGAGGTGGTAAATCCGAAGCCTGGAGTTTATGATTTTAAAGCTGCAGATGAATTTGTTGCTTTTGGGAAAGAAAATAACATGTTTATTGTTGGACATACTTTGATATGGCACAACCAAACACCAGCTTGGTTTTTTACCAATGAAAAAGGAGGAGCTAATACTCTAGAAGAACAAAAAGAACGATTGCGTACCCACATTAAAGTTGTTGCAGGTAGATATGCAGGTAAAGTACATGCTTGGGACGTGGTTAATGAGGTTATTGACAATGATGGTTCTTATAGATCTACAACATGGGTAAATAGCATTGGAGATGGAGATGAAATGGTTAAGTTGGCATTTAAATATGCTAGTGAATATGCTCCTGATACAGAATTGTATTATAATGATTTTAATGCTTGGCGACCAGAAAAAAGAGATGGTATAGTACGCATGGTAAAAATGCTTAAAGAAGCAGGTATTCGTATTGACGGTGTTGGTATTCAGGCACATTGGGGCCTTAATTTCCCTAAGAATAAGTACATTCAAGAAGCTATTGATGCCTATGCTGCATTAGGAATAAAAGTGATGATTACGGAATTAGATGTTGATGTATTACCAGTTACTAAAGAAGGTCAAATAATAGGGCGTAGTATGATGGAACCACAATTTCAATTAGAAGAGTTTGAAATATTTTTAGATCCCTATAAAGATGGTTTGCCTAAAGAAGTAGAACAGGATTTAGCGAATCGTTATAAAGAATTATTTGAAATTTTTGTAAAGAACAAAGATAAAATTGATAGAGTAACTTTATGGGGTGTTCATGATGGTATGTCTTGGAAAAATGATTATCCAATACCAAATAGAACGAATTACCCTCTTTTGTATAATAGAGATATGCAACCAAAATTGGCTAGAAAAGCTATTTTAGAAACGATACAATAAACAGATTGCTTTTGATAATTTAGAATCAATAAAATTGAATAGTCTTAAAATAGATTTATGAATTTAATCACTCCTGAAAATTTTAGATATACTTTAAATAACAAATCAATTAAATTATTTACTCTAAAAAATAAGAACGGAATTGTTAGTCAGATTACCAATTATGGAGGTAGGGTTGTAAACCTTTTTGTTCCTGATAAAAATGGTGTTTTTAAAGATGTTGTTTTAGGCTACGATTCTGCAAAAGATTATTTAGAAAAGCCAGATCATTTTTTTGGAGCTATTATTGGTCGTTATGGAAATAGAATTGCAAATGGTAAATTTAGCATAGATAATAATGAGTTTTTATTGGCTAAAAACGAATCAGAAAACCAATTACATGGAGGTGAAAAAGGTTTTCATGCTGTTGTTTGGCAAGCAAAACAACTATCAGATTCTACTTTAGAATTAACTTATTTTTCAAAACATTTAGATCAGGGTTTTCCGGGTAATTTAGAAGTGAAAGTAGTGTATACGTTAACAGATAAAAATGAATTACAAATAGAATATTCTGCAATTTCAGATGCAAAAACGGTAGTAAACTTAACAAATCATTCTTACTTTAATTTATCGGGCGATTTTAATAAATCCATAGAGAATCATTTATTTCAAATAAAGGCAAGTCATTATTTACCTGTAAATGATAAAATGGTTCCTTTGGGTAGTTTAGAAAATGTTACGAATTCTCCTTTCGATTTTAGAAAACTAAAAACCTTAAAGAAAGTTATTAATAAAGAACATCAACAAATAGTATTAGGTAGTGGTTTTGATCATAATTTTGTTTTGGACGATGTGAATGCTGGTTTTGTTGCAAAAGTAGTTGATGAAAAATCTGGCAGAAGTTTAGAGGTTTATACTACCGAACCCGGAGTACAATTTTATTCAGGCAATCATCTAAATAACTTAGAAGGCAAAAACGATATTTTATATCAAAAAAGAGCAGCGTTTTGTTTAGAGACGCAACATTTTCCAAATAGTCCTAATCAAACCAGCTTTCCATCAACCTTATTACTACCAAGAGAAAAGTATTTTTCAAGAACTATTTATAAGTTTAGTGTTTATAAGTGATTGCTAGAATTAAGTAACACTTTTAAAATAGAATTTAATTCTTATAATGCAAGAATTTTTCTACTAAAAGCAGTATTTGTTTTACAGTAATCTACATTTTACAGTTAATTTTAAACCAATATCAAGGAGTACTTTTTAAAAGGACCTATTGGTCAGTTTATATAAAAAAAACTCACTTGATAGCAATAACTGACATCCATAGAAATTTACAAATAAATACAATATAGATATGTTTAATAAAATTAATACAACGTTACTCTTATTATCAATTTGCCTTTTAAGCTGTAAAGAAGCAAAAAAAGAAACTGTTAAAGAAACACCTCAAAACAAGACGTCTTTAAAAGATAGTTTTAAAGAAGATTTTTTACTAGGAACAGCACTTAATACAGGTCAAATTAAAGAAGTAAATGCAGTACAAACAACTTTAATAACAAGAGAGTTTAATGCCATTACTCCAGAGAACGATTTAAAATGGGAGCAAATTCACCCTAAAAAAGACACTTATAATTTTGAGGTATCAGATGCTTATGTTGCTTTTGGTAATAAAAATAACATGCATGTTGTGGGGCATACCTTGCTTTGGCACAGTCAACTTGCGCCTTGGGTTCATGAAATTACAAATAAAGACACTTTAGTAAATAATATTACAAAGCATATAAATACCATTGCAGGTAGATATAAAGGGAAAATTGATTCTTGGGATGTTGTAAATGAAGCTTTAAATGAAGATGGGTCTCCAAGAGAATCTCTATTTTATAAAATTTTTGGAGATGAAAGCTATTTAGAATTAGCTTTTAAACTTGCCGAAAAAGCAGCACCAGATGCAGAGCTAGTCTACAACGATTACAATCTTTGGAAACCAGCAAAAAGAGAAGGAGTTATTAGAATTGTAAAAAATCTACAAGCAAAAAGTATTAAAGTTGATGGTGTAGGTATGCAAGCACATTGGAGTCTAGAAGGTCCGTCTTTAGAAGACATTGAAAACAGTATAATTGCATATTCAGATTTAGGAGTAAAAGTAATGTTTACAGAGTTGGATATTACTGTGCTACCAAACCCCTGGGAATTGGATGGAGCAGCTGTAGAACAAAGCTATGAGAGTTATGAGAATGACCCTAAAATGAATCCTTATCCAAATGGATTATCTGAAGAATTAGAACTAAAAATAACAAAACGTTATGAAGATATATTTAATCTTTTCTTAAAACACAAAGATAAAATTAGCCGTGTTACTTTTTGGGGAGTTAACGATGGGCAATCTTGGTTAAATGATTGGCCAATTAAAGGGAGAACAAATTATCCATTACTTTTTGGACGAGATGATAAACCAAAAGAAGTATATAATAATGTAATTGCGCTTAAAAATAAGGCAAACTAATAACTCCTGAAAATGACAACTATTTCACACAAATTATCTGTAAAAGAAAAAGTAGGTTATGCTCTTGGAGATTTAGCAGCCAATTTAGTTTTTCAAACTCTAGTAACTTATCTATCTTATTTTTATACAGATATTTATGGCTTAAAGCCAGAAGATGCCGCATTAGTAACCTTAACAGTTGGACTTATAGCTGCGTTTGGTTTTAACCCTATGGTGGGTGCTTTGGCAGATAGAACAAATACCAAAATGGGTAAATTTAGACCCTGGATTTTATGGACTGCAATACCTTTAGGAGTAACTGCATTATTAGCTTTTACAACACCAGATTTTGAGTATCAAGGAAAGGTTATTTATGCTGTAATTACCTATACTTTATTGTTATTGTTATACTCTGCAAATAATTTACCTTATGCTGCTTTAAGTGGTGTTATTACAGGAGATATGAAAGAGCGTAATAGCTTATCTGCATATCGATTTGTGGGTGTTTTAGGTGCACAGTTTTTTGTGCAAGTTTTTATGTATGATTTAATTCTAAAGGCAGGTGATGGTAACAAAGCAGCAGGTATGGAAACCGTAATGACCTATTTAGCCATTATAGGAACCATAATGTTAATGATTACCTTTTTTACCACAAAAGAAAGAGTAATACCTAAGCCAGAACAAAAATCTAGTTTAAAAGAAGATTTATCAGATTTGTTTAAAAATAAACCTTGGGTAATAATGTTAGTGCTTACAACACTAATATTTGTCACATTAGCAATGAAAGGTGGTTCTTATGTTTATTATTTCGAAAACTTTGTAAACGAAGAAAAGTTAAGAGCGTTTTTAGACCCATATAGATCGATATTACCCACATTTGAAAATGAAACCTCTTTTGGTTTAGGGGTGTTTAACGGAATTGGAATTCTAGTTGGTTTAATAGGTATCATTCTTTCTAAACGTTTGGCAGATAAATTCGGAAAACGAAATGTTTTTGCCATTTCGCTCTTTATTTCAACCTTATTTATTATTGCTTTTTATTTTTATCAACCAGAATCTATAGAGTTAATCTTTGTAACTCAGATTTTACACATGTTTTTTTACGGAATTGGGACTCCAATTCTTTGGACGATGATTGCCGATGTAGCAGATTTTTCTGAATGGAAAACAAACAGAAGAGCAACTGCCATTATATTTTCTGCAATGATGGTTGGTTTAAAAGGAGGTATTAGTATTGGTAGTGCTTTAGTTTCATCAATTTTAGGAGCTTATGGATATGATTCTCATTTAGAAATACAAAGTGAAGCAGCTATTAATGGTACAAAGTTATTAATTAGTGTGTATGCTGCAATTCCGTTTTTAATAGGAGTAGGGTTATTATATTTTTATGAAATAGATAAAAAAATGGAATTAAAAATAGAAAAAGAGTTAAACGAAAGAAGAGCAATTTAAAAAATAATACAATGCCAGAAGAAAGTATAGAACACATCAATTTTGATGAATTAAATAAAAAAGCCATTTCACAACCATTAGTGTCTCATATATATACTGCAGATCCATCTGCACATGTATTTGATGGTAAAATATATATATATCCATCTCATGATATTGATGCCGGAGAAGCTTTTGATGATTTAGGAAGCCATTTTGCTATGGAAGATTATCATGTACTATCTATGGATACTATAGATAGTAAGGCTGTAGACAATGGTTTGGCTTTACATGTAAAAGACGTTCCTTGGGCAAAACAACAAATGTGGGCACCAGATGCAAATGAAAAAGATGGGAAATATTATTTGTTTTTTCCAGCAAAAGCACACGATGATATTTTTAGAATTGGTGTTGCAATAAGCGATTCTCCAACAGGACCTTTTAAAGCAGAATCAGAAGCAATTAAAGGTAGTTTTTCTATAGACCCAGCTGTTTTTAAAGACGATGATGGTAGTTGTTATATGTACTTTGGTGGTCTTTGGGGTGGACAATTACAGCGCTGGAGAACAGGTGAGTTTAGAGCAGACCAACCAGAGAGTCCAACAGCATTTATTCCTGAAGATAATGAACCAGCTTTATTACCTTATGTAGCAAAAATGACTGATAATTTGTTAGAATTTGATGAAAAGGCAAAGGAGGTAGAAATTATTGATGAAAATGGAGATTTATTATTAGCAAAAGATATTGATAGACGCTTTTTTGAAGCAGCGTGGATGCATAAGCACAATGGAAAATATTATTTCTCTTATTCTACAGGAGATACACATTTTATATGTTATGCTATAGGAGATAATCCTTACGGACCATTTACCTATGCAGGTAAGGTTTTAGAACCAGTGGTTGGTTGGACCTCACATCACTCTATTTGTAATGTAGACGGTAAAGACTATTTATTCTATCATGATTCTAGTTTATCAAAAGGAGTAACACATTTACGCTCTGTAAAGGTTATCGAAATTAATTATAATTCAGACGGAACGATACAAACAATAGAACCTTATAGAGATTAGTTTTTTACAAGTTGCAGTTTGTAGATCAATAAACATCTTACATAATATAAAATTTAGGGAGAACTAGCTAAACTCAATTAAAAGTTGATTACTAGTGTTTTAAAGATGATCAACAGTCAAAAAAACTTAATATAAGCTTTGGGGGATATAGTTTAAAAACAAAAGGTATCATGGCAATTTACGCAATTGGAGATATACATGGTAGTATAAACGCATTAAAAACTATTTTTCAACATGATTTGATAAAGTTGTTTTTCTTGGAAATTAGGTTGATAAGAGATTTGATAGTAAGGGTGTTCTTAATTGGTAAATTGAAAAAAGTAAAACATTCTACTTCGAGTTTATTCTTGGTAATCATGAGATAATGATGACACTTGCCAACCTTATGTTTTTAACACAATTTCCTGTATTACTCCTGTAAATACTAAATTAAATCTAAGTAATTGTATAGTAGTGATTAAAGTGTGTTTTTAAAAGAAAAGAAGAAAACATTAATGGCCTCTTTTATTTTTATATAAATTAAGAAAACTTTAGATATTCTATTTTTATTTATTAGCAAATAACAGCTAATTTCGTTTTTGCTTCTGCTAAAATTAATTAAAACTCCCCTTATTATTTTAGTTGTAAAAAATGAAAAAACATTTATAGATAAAATTTAATCTACCTAAACAAATAATGTTGTAAAACTCGAAAATTTATGAATAGAAAAAATTTTATACGCTTATTGGGGTTAACGCCATTGATATTTCCTGTTTCAAAATTATTTGCCAATAGTGACAAACAAAACCACTATGAGAAATTTTATTTTAAAGATGATGGACTAATACCTAATAGTAAATTACCATTACTTCTTATTAAAGATGCTTTGCCAAAAAACGAAAAGAATCCTAGCCAATGGTTTTTACAAACTTTCAAATCCAATAATTGGACCAATTCATGGACAAACGGTATCTACCCTTTTCACCATTACCATAGTACCTCTCATGAAGTTTTGGGAATATATTCTGGTGAAGCGATCATTCATTTAGGAGGAGAGCAAGGTGAAAAAATTAAAGTTACCAAAGGAGATGTTATTATTATACCTGCTGGTGTTGGCCACAAAAAAATTGAAAGTTTAAATCTTGGTGTAGTAGGTGCGTATCCTGATGGTCGTGACTGGGATCTAATGCGGGGGGCTAAAGGAGAGCGTCCAGCTGCAGATAAAAATATATTGTCACTACCAATACCCAATGAAGATCCGCTTTTAGGTAAACGTGGTGGATTAGTCAAAATTTGGTTTAAATAAAAGGGTTAAAGGTTCATATTGATGGTATGAACTCAAAAATAAAGTAAATCAAAAAAAAATAAAACAAAAATATTTATTATGAGCGAATTAAAAATTATAGCTACAATTATTGTAAAACCCGAATTTAAGGAAGATGTTTTAAATATGTTGCAAACCGTAACGGATGCCACACGGAAAGAAGAAGGTAATATCTCTTATGTATTACATGAAGATATTAATAATAGCGCAAAGGTCATCATTCTAGAAGAATGGAAATCTCAGGAAGCGATTGACTTTCATAATCAAACAGATCATTTTTTAATACTAAAGAACGAACTTGGAAAAAAGGCCGATAGTTTATCGATAGATATAATAAGAGCGTCTTATTAATTTTATAACTTAAAATAGTATACAACATGAAAAAGTCAATTTTAATAGTATTGTGTATTACGGTATCTTTTTTAGCAAATGCACAATCAAATTCTAAACTATACACCTACAAGCAGTTTGGTAACAAGTACGTTATAAGCATTCAAAACCATGCTGAGATTACAAAAGCAATCACTGCGTTTGTTAAAGAACAGGATATAAAAGCAGGAACAATTGTAGGTATGGGGGCTGTTAATGAAGCTACTTTACGATTTTTTGATCCAGCTACTAAAGAGTTTGTAGATAAAACGTTTTCCGAACAAATGGAGATTACCAACTTAACCGGTAATATATCTCAAAAAGATGGAAAACACTACGTACACATGCATGTAACACTTGGACGTAACGATTACACGGCATTAGCGGGACACTTTCTTACAGCCAAAATTAATGGAGCTGGAGAATTTGTTATAGAAAGTTTTGATGGAACGGTTGATCGCTATTATGATGAGGATACTGGTCTAAACCTGTACAAGTTTTAGAAGCATAGAAAAGAATGACTTAAAGAGCATTCTGTCTTACTTATCACAAACATCTAAAAATAATAAACATGAAATACGCATTATTACTTCCATTATTTTTAATACAAATGATCGTCCATGCACAATCGAATGATAGTCTTAACAACTCTGAAAAAGCGGATGACAAGTTGTTATTGACCATTTTTCTTAAACATGATCAAAGTATGACTTTAAATGAGATTGAAAAGATAAGAACGGACCAAGGCTTTTATGAAAACCTTCCTCCAGAAGGTGTTTCTGTAGTTAATTGGTTTGTAGTTATGGGACTTGGCCAAGTAGTTGTGTTGGAACTTCCTGCTTCAAAATTATCTGCTGTAAATTTAGCAATTGAAAGAACAGCATGGAAAGCTTTTACAACAGAAATGTATGCAACTTACAATTTGTATCCTATCATAGAGCATAAATTAAAAAATAAGTCAAAGGTAGTGCTTGATTTAAAAGCTAGTTCTAAAAAAGATGATGACAAGTTGTTATTAACCGTCTTTCTTAAACATGATCAAAGTATGACTTTAAGTGAGATTGAAAAGATAAGAACGGACCAAGGCTTTTATGAAAACCTACCTCCAGAAGGTACTTCTGTAGTTAATTGGTTTGTAGTTATGGGACTTGGTCAAGTGGTGGTTTTAGAACTTCCTGCGTCAAAACTATCAGCTGTAAATTTAGCGATTGAGAGAACTGCATGGAAAGCTTTTACAACAGAAGTTTATGCAACTTACAATCTATATCCTATCTTAGAAAATAAATTAAAGAATAAGTCAAAGGTAGAATACTAAAATTTAATGATCATTTTCTGTCAAAAAAAAAACTAATAAAATCGTTAAAAAAACGATAACACGCAATAGATGAAATCGAGAAAATTATTAATGATACCTGGTCCAATAGAATTTGAAAGTGAAGTGATGCAATGTATGGCAGTACCAACTCCTAGCCATGTTTCACCAGATTTTATAGACCTCTTTGCCAATAGTTTAAAACTAATGAAAGAAGTTTGGCAATGCCCATCTGGTCAAGCATTCATAGTAGCAGGAACAGGTACACTTGCTATGGATATGGCTGCTGCAAACCTAATAGAAACTGGTGATAAAGCCCTTGTAATATCGACAGGTTACTTTGGGTTACGTTATGCAGTAATCTTAAAGCGATATGGCGCTCAAGTAGATATACTTGAAGCTGAAGTCGGTAACATTGTACCCTTAGAGCTTATCGAACAGCAACTAAAATCTAAAAGCTATAAACTTTTAACTTTTACACATGTTGACACATCAACAGCTGTTTTAAATGATGCTAAACGTATTGGTGCCTTAGGTAAAAAGTACAACGTATTAACCATTCTAGACGGTGTTTGTTCTGTTGCTGGCGAAGAAATTAAACAAGAAGAATGGGGAATTGATGTTGTACTTACAGCTTCTCAAAAAGCAATAGGAGTTCCTCCAGGACTCGCGCTTTTAGTGGCTTCTAAAAAGGCAATGCAAACATTTGAACAACGAACAAGTCCTGTTTCTAATTACTATGGAGATTGGACCAATTGGTTACCAATAATGAAAGCTTATGAAAATAAACAAGCCTCTTATTTTGGAACACCTGCAGTAAATCTTGTAATTGCTTTAGAAAAAAGTTTACAACTCATTTTAGAGGAAGGTTTAGACAATCGTTTTGTTCGACACAAAAGTGCAGGTAAAGCCATGCGAGCAGCAATTAAAGCTTTAGGCTTGGATTTATTATCAAAAAACGAACACGTTTCTGCAAACACGTTATCGGCTCCCTTATATCCCAGTAAAATAGACATTGCTACTTTTTTAAAGTCAGTAAACCAAGGAGGCGTTATATTAGCTGGAGGTCTTTTACCTCAATTAAAAAATAATTACTTTAGAATTGGACACATGGGATCGGTAAACAAAAATGATTTACTGGCAACGGTTGGAGCTATTGAATCAGCATTGAAAAGCAATGGGTATTCACATGAATTAGGGTTGGGAACTGCTCAAATATTAAAACACTTCTAACTAGAATAATTACACCATCACACCTTTTATGTCATAGAAGATACTCCATATTCGCTACATAAGCATGGAGTATACTTCTTACTTAGTCATACCTATAAATTAACATGTTTAGATGAAAAAAAGAGGTGTTTATTTTCAAATTCTGTTTTAGAAGAATATATAGAAGAAGAAAAAAAAGATAATTTTGAGTTAGCATCGGGGGGTAAACAGTAGTCTTAGAACATTATCTTTTGTTGATCAAAAAAGCACATTTTTTTATTTACTTTTTTTAATACCCAAAAAGACTCCTTAATTGTTTCGAAATATGGGTTTTCTATTGTTATTAACGTGAGTTCGAGCTAATCAATCGCAATATTCGGTAACATATTCGGGATTTTTATAGAAGGTTTTTTAGGTAAAAAAGAATATGCAATTAATCCAGAGATCATATTTGTTATGAAATTATCAAAAGATCTATGTCTAGAATGTTCAATTTGGCAAGTGTTTTTTAGTACATCATTTACTGTTTCGATGATTGCTCTTTTTCTTAGGATAACTTTATCCATATAGTCCATTGCTTTCTTTTTCATGTTTTTTCGAACTTTAGTTATTAAATGAATTCCGTCTACAAAAAGTCTTTCAAATAAATCTTTCCCAATATATCCTTTGTCTCCAAAAATTTTTCCAAATAATTTGTCGTGAAACTTCTTTTGTTTGAGAGGGAATCTGTCGTCTACATTGGCTGGAGTGAACATAAAATCAATAATTTCTCCTTTGTCATTGCAGACAATATGTAGTTTAAATCCAAAATACCACCCCATAGTTCCATAGCTTTTTTTGGCAATATCTTTAAATACTTGATGTTGTTTTTCTCTTTTATAGTGACATACTTTTAAAGGAGTAGAATCAATAAAAGAGATACCTGTGCAATCGCCTAAACAATACATTTTCATAAAAACGGCTAAAGGTTGTGTAACCTTTTTTTGAAGTTCTACAAATCTATTATAAGAAACACAATCTGGAAACAGATCTTGTCTGTATTTACAAATATGGTTTAAGTAAAAGTGTTTAAGGTTTCGGTAAGACTTTAGGTGAAATATAACAAGTATGGTCATCACTTCACTATCAGACATTTTGAACTTTCTATTACGTTTTTTAGTTGTTGAACCATCAGAAATGCTGTTTTTATTAAGAATTAAGTTAAATTCTTTCATAAAATCATCTAAAGAACAGAAAATTTCTATAATTTTACTATCAGAAATCATAAGCAGGATATTTATTAATATATTAGAATTCAGTACTTTAATATACTAAATATTCTGCTTTTTTTATAGGTTTAATTAAAATTTCTTACATCGAACTCACGTTTATTACTATTTTATTATATCCTTTTTTAAAATTATCAGGAAAAATACCTTTCCATATATGTCTAGATTTTGTTCTTAAGTAAGGTGGTTTTTTACTGTTTTTATCCGGACTACTATCTTCTTTTTGAAAACGCTTTATATAGTTAACATAAGGGGCTGCTATTCTTTCTCTCCTTAAATTAATACTATTGTTATCATCCAGTTCTACAGATACACTTCTGTTTTCTGAACCCGAAAATACATTCACATAAAATTCATTATTTTTTGATAAAGAGGATAATGGTTCAGAATTATAATCTCCTAACCAAACACTAAATTGCTTGGTAAATTAACTCCTTTGTATTTTATAATTATCGTTATTAAAATTAATTTCAAAATATCCTTTTGAGGTTCCATAACTCATTAAAGATAAGGGGATTACTTACCAATTTTTTTGATTTGTCCACCAGGCGATAAAAAGTTACATGCTAAAGAATGGCTGCTTTTTCTAATGGAGATTTATATACTATATTACCATAAAATCAAGCTATTTAAAGAGCTAATAGCATTAATTAATCGTGTTTAAGGGATCAACACAAAAAGTTGTGGAGTAAATTAAAAAGCATGAACTTTGCTTTCTAATAAACCTCTATTTTGGATACTTCAATTGAACTAACAAAACTATTATTACCAGAAATTCTTGTTGACTATTTTAAACTAACTAAGCACGAAGTTAAAAATGGAGAACTTCATTTCCATTTCACAGAATTAAATACGATTCCTGAAGAATTCAAAGCACTTAAATTAAATTCTAAAGGTTTCTTTCCTGAAGCTACTGTTCAAGATTTCCCAATTCGAGGTAAAAACGTTTTTCTACACGTTATTAGACGACGTTGGGTTGAGGAAAATTCTAAAAAAGTGGTTACTAGAGATTGGCAATTAGTAGCAAAAGGCACTAGAATAACTAGTGAATTTGCTGCTTTTTTAAAAGATATCAGTAAGTAATAACGCCACTAGCACTAGTACTGTAGCTAATTTCTACGGGGTAAATCCCAGAAGTTTACAAAGACAGTATAAGGATTATTTAAGTGATTTTAAAGCTTGGGATCAACAGAAGCACGCAACAGACTGGTTATTGTTTGCAAAGAATTTAGGGACTCACTTATCACTTGATGAAACTGCCTTTTCTAACGGTGATTTATATACCATAATAACAAATAAATTAGCTAAAGGAAAGAAAGGAGCAATAGTAGCCATGATCAAAGGAACTAAAGCTGAAGTTGTCATAAAAATACTTCATAAAATTCCTTTAAAACATAGGAAGAAAGTCAGGGAAGTAACCTTGGATATGGCAGGAAATATGGGGCTTATAGTCAAGAAATCCTTTCCAAACGCTGCCTTAGTAATAGATCGTTTTCATGTGCAAAAATTAGCATTAGATGCACTGCAAGAAATAAGAATTAAACATCGGTGGGAAGCGATTGATGTTGAGAATGATGCCATTGAAAACGCCAGAAGTAAATCTTTAAAATACACCCAAAAACTATTACCAAATGGAGATACACTCAAACAACTATTAGCTAGAAGCAGATATCTATTATATAAATCAAGTAGTAAATGGACTAAAAATCAATCTATAAGAGCAGAAATATTGTTTGAAAAATATCCTGATATAGAGAAAGCATACAAGTTATGTCAAAATCTATCTTGGATATTCAATAACACTACAGACAAAACATCAGCACTTATAAGACTTGCTAAATGGGATGAAAAAGTAAGACAGGCACACTTTAAAAGCTTCAACACTATAGCTAGAACGATGTCGATACATTATAAAAACATCTTAAACTATTTTGATAATCGAAGTACGAATGCATCAGCAGAATCATTCAATGCTAAAATTTAAAGCCTTTAGAGTACAGTTTAGAGGCGTCAGAAATGTGGATTTTTTCTTATATAGACTTACTACTATTTTTGCGTAATTCTTAAATCCCACAACTTTTTGACTTGATCCAGTACGAATGCATCAGCAGAATCATTCAATGCTAAAATTTAAAGCCTTTAGAGTACAGTTTAGAGGCGTCAGAAATGTGGATTTTTTCTTATATAGACTTACTACTATTTTTGCGTAATTCTTAAATCCCACAACTTTTTGACTTGATCCTTGTTTTGTTGTAAAGAATTAAAAAAGTCAATTTGTTGTACCCAAACAAAAAAAAAGCCAAGATATAAATCTTGACTTTCCGTATTATACTTGTAGCGAGAACGGGATTTGAACCCGTGACCTCAGGGTTATGAATCCTGCGCTCTAACCAACTGAGCTACCTCGCCGTGGTTTTGAGGCTGCAAAGATAGTAGAATTTTATTAACTGGCAATAATTGTTTTAAATTTTTTTTAAATAGAATTAATAACTATATTGTCAGCTTAAGAAAAACAATAATGGATAAAATAAAATTCGAACTAGAAATTTCAATTCACGCATCTCCACATATGTTGTATCAATACATCTCATCACCTTCTAATTTACAAGAATGGTTTGCAGATAAAGTGAATTCTAGAGGGAAAGAGTATAGTTTTACCTGGGAAGGAGAAGAAGAAATTGCAGAATTAATTACTAAGAAAACAGATGATAGAATTCGTTTTAAATGGTTAGAAAGCCAAGGAGATGACAGTTTTTTTGAAATTAAAATTCAAGTAGATGCATTAACAAAAGATGTTTCTTTAATAATTACCGATTTTGCTGATGATGAAGATGATGTTGAAGAAGCAAAACAATTATGGGAAAATCAAATAGATGAATTAAGACATACTATAGGTGCTTAATATTCTATTTTTATAAAATTATAAAACTCAACATTATTGTTGAGTTTTTTTATGCTTAAACATTTTAAAAACATTAATTTTACAACGCTAAAAATATCTTATTTATGATGAATTTTAATGGGGAATTATTGAATTCAGAAGATCTAAACTTATCTTCAGAAAACAGAGCTTTTAAATATGGTGACGCTATTTTTGAAACCGTAAAAGTAATGCATAAAAAAGTTGTTTTCTGGGAAGATCATTATTTTAGATTAATGGCTTCTATGAGAATGTTACGTATGAAAATTCCTTTAGAGTTTACTTTGGAGTTTTTAGAGCAAGAAATTTTAAAAACAGTTGCTTCTTGTGAAGATACAAATACATATAGAGTCCGTTTAAATGTTTTTAGAAAAGATGGCGGTTTGTACACTCCTAAAACAAATAAAATAGATTACACAATAGAGGCTCATACAAGTTCTTATCAAACTAAAAAAGCATACTCTTTAGATGTTTTTAAAGATTTTTATAATTTTTCTGGACTTTTATCTACTGTAAAAACGAATAATAGAATGTTAAATACTTTGGCAAGTATTTTTGCTGATGAAAATGATGTAGATAATTGTATTCTATTAAATGAGAAAAAGGGAGTAGTAGAGGTTACCAACGGAAACATCTTTATTGTGAAAGGAAATGTTATTAAAACGCCTGCTTTAACAGAGGGTTGTATAAAAGGGATTACACGTAATAAAGTAATAGAAATTTTATCTAAGAATAAAGATTTTACGCTAGAAGAAACTTCAATATCACCTTTCGAGGTTCAAAAAGCAGATGAAGTATTTATAACAAATGCAATTATTGGGGTGCAACCGGTAACGAGTTATAAGAAAAAAACATTTACAACAGAGCTTGGTGCTAAAATAGCAGGTAACTTAAAGGTGTTACAGATTACTGGAGTTTAATTTAAATTGAAATCGCTAGGAGCGTTTGCCCAAAGTTTGTAATTACCTCCTTTTTGTAATAATTTATTTTTCCAAAGGCTTTCATCATCCATAGAAAAAATATTTTCGAAATCATTTTCTCCTACAAACCAGGAGTTTTGATTCATTTCCTCTTCGAGTTGTTCTTTTTCCCAACCAGAATAGCCTAGAAAGAATCGAATATCGGAAGTGTTTAATGTGGCGTTGTTTAATAAGTCTTTTAAACATTCAAAACTTCCGCCCCAAAAAATACCATTGGCAACTTCTATGCTATCTGGTAGTAGTTGTGGTATTTTGTGCACAAAGTATAAATTGTCTTGTTCTACCGGTCCGCCTTGATATACAGGAAAATTACAATCAATTTCTGGCAGTAAATCGTTAATAGTATAGTTTAATGGTCTATTTAAAATAAAACCAACAGAGTTATTACATGTATGTTCTGTGAGTAAAACAATGGTTCTATTAAATGAGCTATCATTTAAAATAGCGGGTTCCGCAATTAATAATTTACCTTTATTTAGTTCCAATATATAAGTTTATAAGAATTATGTTAAATATAACATAATTTTTGACATAAAAAAAACTCTCTTAAAAAAGAGAGTTTTATATACTTTAAAACGATAGGTCTTAGTTTACAGCATCGCTTAAACCAGCTCCTGCTTTAAATTTTGCTACGTTTTTAGCTGCAATTTGAATAGTGTTTCCTGTTTGAGGATTTCTACCAGTTCTAGCAGCTCTGTTAGATACAGAGAATGTACCAAATCCTACTAAAGCAACTTTATCACCACTTTTTAAAGAAGCAGTTACGTTATCTGTAAAAGATTCTAATGCCGCTTTAGCTGCTACTTTAGAAATTCCTGCATCAGCAGCCATTGCATCGATTAAATCTGACTTGTTCATAATAATTAGATTTTTTAAATTAATTGTATATTTTATTGCTTAAAAGCTTAACAAATATAGACGGATTAAGGGTTTACGCAAATTTGAGTGCTTAAAAAGTGCCTTTTTGTTAATAAATATGTCTAAATTGTTAATAAAGGTTGTTGTAAAACACAGAAATCTATAAAAACCTTACTGATAAAGGCTTTAGATGACTTTGGCTTCTGATGAAAAAGTATAACCGTTTAGCAAGCTTTTTGCATCCATTTTCTTTTTTCCAGATAGTTTTATTTCATCAATAATAATAAAACCTCCATTAACAGCCACTTTTAATTCTTTTTTTGTTGTTATAATTTTACCAACGGTAAAATGATGAGGTTCTTCTTCATTCTTTTCTTTTTTAATGGCATAAATTTTAGCAGCTATTTCTTCCTCTTCATTCATTATGTTTGTCCAAGCTGCCGGAAAAGGATTTAACCCTCTAATTTTGTTATAGATATTATCTAAAGAGTCCGTCCAATCAATTCTACAATTTTCTGAATTTAATTTAGAAGCAGATTTTTCTTCTAAATCGGGTTGTTTTGTAGTTGTTACTTTTTCAGTTGCAATTAAGTCTATTGTTTTTCCAACTAAATCGGCTCCTAAAAACATTAGCTTGTCATGAAGTGTACCAACAGTTTCTGTTTCAGAAACGGCTATTTCTTCTTGTAAGATAATTTCTCCGGTGTCAATTTTATCATCAATAAAAAACGTAGTAACACCTGTTTTAGTTTCTCCATTAATAATTGCCCAATGAATTGGTGCTGCACCTCTATATTCTGGTAATAAAGAAGCATGTAAATTAAAAGTACCATATTTAGGCATTTGCCAAACTATTTTTGGTAACATTCTAAAAGCAACTACAATTTGTAAATCGGCATTTAAATCTTTTAACTCCTTATTAAAGTCTTCGTTTTTTAAATTGGTAGGTTGTAAAATTGGTAAATTTACCGAGGTTGCATATTTTTTTACGGCAGATTCGTTTAACTTTCGTCCTCTACCTGCTGGTTTGTCAGATGCTGTAATAACACCAACAACATTATAATCATTTTCTACTAAGTGTTTTAAAATAGTGACAGCAAAATCTGGAGTTCCCATAAAAACAATACGTACGTCTTTCATAATTAGTTGTTTAATTGGTATTTATTTTGATGATTAATTTTAATTGTATCATCTGTTAATAATTGTCGCAAATGTATTAAAATGTCTTTTTCATTTGCTATTAAAGCGTCACTAATTTCTGATGATGATAAAACTTGTTTGTGTTTTAAAAGTTGTATTATTTCGGATGATAAATTTTTAGCAGACTTTCTGTTTTCTAAAATACAGACATCGCAAATACCACATTTTTCTGATTTTATTTCATCAAAATAACTTAAAACCTGACTGCTTCTACAAATGGTATTGTTATTTACAAATGCAATTAAATCATCAGATTTCTTTTTCTTCTGACTTACAAATTGTTTTATTTCTCTAGAAAATCGATTGATGGTATAGTCGTCTTCTCTTGGAAGTAAAAAAGTAAGTTCAGCTTCATTTTTTACAGGTTTGTATTCTATAATAGCATCGTTCTGTAAACGTTCTAGGTTTGATAAAACAAGACTGGTTGTAAGGCTCGTTTTTTTTGCGATAAAAAATTCGTCAATTTTAACCTCTTGCTCAAACAAACCAGCATAAGTTCTTAAAATTGAATTGGTAAATTTTTTGATTATAGGATTTTGATCCAAATAATTTAAAACAGTTTTACTAGGTACAATAAATAACAATGTAGACTTTTTATTGTACTCATTGCTAATTTCTATAATTCCGTTATTTGATAATATTTTAAGAGCAATATCTACCTTTAAAACCGAAAATTTATATTTTTTACAGAACTCTAAAAGATTAAACGAAAAAGTTTCTTCGCTAATTTCTCCTAAAGAAATTCTAAAATATTGATATAATTTTCTATGAATTTCTTTAACCTCTGTAATGCTTAACAATGTTTTTTCTAGCCGATCTTTAAATAATAAGACATCGCTTTTATTAAATAATAAAACGGCAAACGATTTTTTGCTGTTTCTACCAGCTCTACCTGTTTCTTGTACGTAGTTCTCTATACTAGAAGGTAAATCTAAGTGAATAACCAAACCAACGTTTGCTTTATCAATTCCCATTCCGAAGGCATTTGTAGCCACCATAATGGGCGTTTTTTCTGTCATCCAGTTGTTAAAAGAAATATTTTTTTCTACGGATGATAAACCTCCGTTATAAAAAGAACTTTTAAAATTATTGGCATTTAAGAAAGCCGCAATTTGTGCTGTCTTTTTTCTTGAGTTGACATACACAATTGCGGGTGTTTTTGTTTTTGTAAATATTTGAAGTAATCGCTGTAATTTATCTTCAACCGTAAATATTTGATACGCTAAATTTTCTCTAAAAAAAGATTTTTTAAAAACAATATGTTCTTTTAAAGCAAGGTTTGTAGCAATATCATTAAGTACTTTTTTATTTGCTGTAGCTGTTAAGGCTATAAAAGGTATATCAGACTTTAGTTCTCTTAAAATTTTAATACTTCTGTAAGAAGGTCTAAAATCATGTCCCCATTCAGAAATACAATGCGCTTCATCAATAGCAATTAAATTAATGTTTAATTCCTTAATTTTCTGTTGAATAAAAAACGATTGCAATCTTTCGGGAGAAATGTATAAGAATTTAATGCCTCCAAATTTTATGTTATCAAATAAAGTAATAATTTCATCTTGTGTAGCACCAGGTTTAATGCTCGTTGCTTTAATTCCTTTTTTTATTAAGCTTTCTACTTGATCTTGCATTAAAGCAATTAAAGGAGATATTACTAAGCAAACTCCTTCTTTTGCTAGTGCAGGTACTTGAAAACAGATAGATTTTCCTCCACCTGTTGGTAGCAATGCAATAACATCTTTTTGTTCTAAAACGGCAGTAATTATTTCTTCTTGCTGTGTTCTAAATTTAGAATAACCCCAATATTTTTTTAATATTTCTTTTGGCAATATCATAAATCGCAAGTAAGCGAATTAATTACAAAATTGGTTCTTTCTTCTAAAGAACCAAAAGGAATGTTAATAATGCAATAGCCTAAATCTGTATAGGATTTTATTAAAAACCGGTCAATCTCCATGGTTTCTTCAAAAGATTCATAGCGTTCATTATCAGTTGTATGTATGTCTTTCCAAGGAGAGAAGTGAAAAATTTTGGTGTATTTGTAAAGGTTGCTTTTTTCGAAAAAAGTAGCGGGATATGCTGTTTTAAAATAATCCATATAGGCATGAACATCAGGGATTCCTCTATCAAAAAAAACAAGTTTTTCACTATTTTTACTAGCTGTTAAATATTGTTTTTCTCTACCTTCTAAAAGCATTTTACTAAACAATAAAGGCTCTGTTAAAAACAATTGGTCTATGCCTTTTTTTTGAGCTTCTAGAGTAACTTCTCTAGATATTTCTGGCATACAAAAATACCCTCTATTTACTAATTCATTTATTACGGAAGTTTTCCCTGTTCCTGGTCCACCAATTAAGACGATTTTTTGCTGCATTTCACAAAAATAAATGATTCCCTTTATAAAACTAATTTTTAATGTAATTTTGTGTCTTGTTATTTGTAATTAATTTAGAATAAAGAAAGTATTTTTATGAGTGATAAAAAAGAGTTTTATGCAAAATTGAAAGCACAGTTAGAAGATACAACTACTTTTCCTGCAGATTATATGTATAAATTTATTGTACCTACAGAGGGTAATCAAGTACAAGAAGTAGAAGATTTATTTAATGATACTGGTGCTGTAATAAATACAAAAAAGTCTAAGACAGGGAAATATGTTAGTGTTTCTATCGTATTAAAAATAGAAAGTTCAGAGAAAGTAATTTCTTATTATTTAAAAGCAGAAAGTATTAAAGGGATCATATCATTATAATTAAGAAGTTTATGAAAAAAATAGTATTATTATTTGTTTTAAGTTTATCAATAACTGCCTTTGCTCAGAAGAAAGATAAAACATTACTCACAATAGATGGTGAAAAAACAACCGTTTCTGAATTTAAAAGAGTCTATGAAAAAAATTTAGACGCTATAGATAATGAAGAAGCAAAAAGCATTACTAAAAATTTAGAGCTGTATATTAATTACAAGTTAAAGGTTAAAGAAGCGTATGCTATTAAATTAGATACATTACCTTCTTATAAGAGAGAAATGGAAACGTATAAGAACCAGCTTTCTGCACCTTATTTACAAGACACTACCTTTATAGATCAATTGGTAAAAGATGCGTATTTTAGAACTAAAAATCAAGTAAAAGCAAAACATCTTTTATTAAGATTGCCAAGAGATGCAGCACCAAGTGATACCTTAATGGTCTATAACAATATTTTAAAATTAAGAGAAAGAATTTTAAATGGAGAAAAATTTGAAACAATTGCTGCTCAGTATTCAGAAGATGGTTCTGCTAAGGATGATCCTAAAACAGGAAGAAAAGGAAATGGCGGTAATTTAGGCTATTTCTCTGCTTTTAGTATGGTCTATCCTTTTGAAGTTGCAGCTTATACTACAGAAATTGGTGGAATTTCAATGCCTTTTAAAACGCAATTTGGGTATCATATTATACAAGTTGATGATGTAAAAGAGTCTAGTGGCGAAATAGAAGCTGCACATATTTTAGTGAGAGATACAACTTTAGTAGGTAAAGTAAGAATAGACAGTGTTTATGCTAAATTAAATAATAATGAAAACTTTGATGATTTAGCGCAACAGTACTCAGAAGATCCTGGATCTAAAAATAAAGGTGGTAAATTGGGTAAATTTACAGAAGGACGAATGGTAAAATCATTTGATGATGCCGCATTTGGATTAGAAAATGTGAATGAGTATTCTAAACCATTTAAAACTCGTTTTGGTTGGCACATTGTTAAACTGTTAAAAAAACATCCTATTAAATCTTTTAAAGAAATGAAAAAAGATTTAAAATCTAAAGTAAAATCCAGCTCTAGAATGGAGTTGTCTGAAAAAGCAGTTGTAAATAAATTAAAAAAACAATATACAATTACAGAATTTGAAGACGCTAAAAAGATTTTAGATAAAAAAAACGTAAGAGGATTGCCTAAAGATTCTTTACAAGGAATACTTATTGCTATAAACGATAAAAATATTACTCAAGAAGGTTTTGTAAAGTATATTAGAAATAGAAGACAGTTTCCTATCTTTAAACTATTCGAAATGTTTAAAGAGAAACAAATATTAGAATATTACAAAGAGAACTTAGTAAATACAGAGCCAGAATATGCTTATACTTTAAAGGAGTATGAAGATGGTTTGTTGCTTTTTGAATTAATGCAAGATAAAATTTGGAATCAGTCTTCTAAAGATACGCTAGGTTTACAAGAGTATTTTAAAAAACACACAGACAATTATAAAACAACGGATTTAAAAAGTATTAAAGGTCAGGTTATTAATGACTATCAAAATTTCTTAGAAAAAAAATGGATTGCAGATTTAAGAAAGAAAAGTAAAATTAAAGTGGATAAAAAACAGGTAAAAAAATTAATTAAATTCTACGAAAACTAATAATGAAGTATATCGCTATCTTATTTTGTGTTGTTCTTTTTACCTCTTGCGATTTTTTTAAAATGCAAGAGAAAGAAAGTAATACCTCAGAAATTGTAGCTATTGTTAATACCGAAAAACTTTTTAGAAAAGATTTGGTAAATATATTACCTAAAAATATTAATAAATTAGATAGCGTTATTTTAGTAAAGAGTTATATTCAAGATTGGGCAATTAAAAGACTTTTGCTAGAAAAAGCGAAGAATAATAGTTCTTTAGAAACCGTAACCCAAATAGATAATTTAGTTAAAGATTATAAAGAAAGTCTTTTAATTAATAACTTTAAAGAAGAGCTTGTAAAACAACAATTAGATACTGTTATTTCTGATGAAGAATTAACAAGCTATTATTTGTTGAATAAAGAGAATTTTAAATTAAATGAAGAATTAGTTAAAATAAAATATCTTTTTGTAGATACTAATATAAAAGATAAAAAGGAAATTATAAAACTCTTTAAATCTGATAGTATTAATGATTTAGAAAAGCTAGAAAAACAAGAGTTAAGTTTTAAGTTTCATCAATTTAACGATTCCATTTGGACTCAATTAGATAACATTTTGTTAAAACTTCCTTTTTCAAAGGAAAAACTGTTAAAAAAAACAAAATTCATCGAAAAACAAGATTCAATAGGTTTATATTTGGTGGCTATAAAAGACGTTTTAGAGCGTAATTCTATTGCGCCGTTAAGTTATATTACACCAACAATAGAACAAATGATTTTACATAAACGTAAAATTGAATTATTAAGAGAGATAGAAAAAATAATAGTAAAGGATGCAACACAGAACAACAATTTCAAAATATATTAAAGTATCAATTTTTACCTTTTTCTTGGGGTTTTTAGGGGTGCAAACTTTTGCGCAAAAAATTAAAATAGATGGAGTAGCAGTTGTTATTGGTAAAAACATTGTGTTAGAATCTGATATCGCTAAATTTAAGCAAGAGGTAGAGTTAAGAAGTGAAGGTAAAGTAACCATTACCGATTGCGAAATGCTAGAAGAATTAATGCAACAGAAGTTAATGGCGCACCATGCCATTGTAGATAGTGTTGTTGTTTCAGATGCAGAAGTATCTTCGAGAGTAGATAGAAGTATTCAGTACTTTACGCAACAATATGGTGATGTAGAAAAAGTAATTAAAGCTTACGGTTTTAATGATTTAGATGATTTAAAAAAGGAATTAACAACGGTTCAGACAGAAAACGTTTTAATAGAAAAAGAACAACAAAAAATTACTGAAAAAATAGATGTTACTCCAGAAGAGGTTCGTCTTTATTTTAATGGATTAAAAGAAAAAGGAGAATTACCTCAGTTTCCTGCAGAAATAGAATTGGCTCAAATTGTTATTAAAGCAGTGCCTACTAAAGAAGAAACAGATAGAGTTATTGCTAAATTAAACGAATTAAAAAAAGAAATAGAAGAAGGTTCTAATTTTAGAATGAAAGCTATTATTAATTCAGATGATCCTGGTGTTACTAGTAATGGAGGTGAATATTCTGTAACAAAAGAATCTAGTTTTATTAAAGAGTTTAAAGAAATGGCTTTTACTTTAGATGTTGGTCAGGTTTCTAAACCCTTTAAGTCAGAATTTGGATATCATATTATGCAATTGCATGCCATAAAAGGAAATACAAGAGTTGCATCTCATATATTAATGCAAACAAAAGTTTCAGACGAGAAAATGGATGAAATTAAAAAGAAAGCAGAAAATATTATTTTAGAAATTAGATCAGGAGACTTAACTTTTGCGGATGCAGTTAAGAAATATTCTAATGATGACGAAACTAAGAATAATGGCGGTCTTATTATTAATCCATCTACAGGAGAATCTAAATTTGATTTAACAAGAATGGATCCGGCCTTTTATGCAAGAGTAAGTGATCTTAAAAAAGGAGAAATGACAGACCCTTTTTACGATGAAGAAAGATCTGGCGATAAGATGTTTAAGTTTATTTTGATGAAAGACAGAACAGATACACACGTTGCCGATCTTGTAGAAGATTATGTTAAAGTTCAGCAATTAGCGCTTCAGAAAAAGAAAGAAGAAACCATTACTAAATGGTCTAAAAGTAAAATAAAGGATACTTATATTAACATAGGACCTACGCACAGTAATTGTACTTTTGAAAAGAACTGGAAAAAAGAAGTAAATAAATAATGTCAGACGTTAAAGCGGTAACCGATTTAGTAGCTAAATATAAAACGATAAAAGCAGAAATAGCAAAAGTTATTATTGGTCAGCATGAAGCTGTAGATTTTACTTTGTTATCTGTTTTTTGTGGCGGACACTCATTATTAGTTGGGGTGCCAGGTTTAGCAAAAACATTATTGGTTAACACCGTTTCGGATGCATTAGGTCTAAATTTTAAAAGAATACAATTTACACCAGATTTAATGCCTTCTGATATTTTAGGAAGTGAGATATTAGACGAAAACAGGCATTTTAAATTTATTAAAGGACCTATTTTTTCTAATATTATCCTTGCAGACGAAATTAATAGAACTCCTCCTAAAACACAAGCGGCGCTTTTAGAAGCAATGCAAGAGCGTTCTGTAACTGTTTCTGGAAACCATTACAAATTAGATTTGCCTTTTTTTGTATTGGCAACACAAAACCCAATTGAGCAAGAAGGAACTTATCCTTTACCAGAAGCGCAGTTGGATCGTTTTATGTTTTCAATTTATTTAGAATATCCTACTTTCGAAGAAGAAGTAGATGTTGTAAAAAGTACTACAGGTAATAAAAAAGCAACGATAAATCCGTTGTTTTCTTCACAAGAAATTGTTGAAATTCAAAAATTAATACGTAAAATTCCTGTTGCAGATAATGTAATAGAGTATGCGGTTCATTTAGTGGGTAAAACAAGACCAAAATCTAAAGAAGCTACAGAATTAGTAAAATCTTATTTAGATTGGGGAGCAGGTCCAAGAGCTTCTCAAAATTTAATTCTGGCAGCAAAAGCACATGCAGCAATCAATGGAAAGTTTTCTCCGGATATCGAAAACGTAAAAGCTGTTGCGGTTCCTATTTTGTCTCATAGAATTGTAAAGAATTATAAGGCAGAAGCAGAAGGAATAACTGTTTCTGATATTATAAAATCTCTTTTATAATATTTTATTTCTTAGGGTAAAAAAAACGCCCCAAAAGTCAAAATCTTGTCTTTTAAAGCGCTTTTCTTTATTATAGTAAAATACTATTGTTTATTCGTTTTCGAAAAAACTAAATACATTTCCTCCATAACGTTTGTCATAACTATGGTTTTTGTGTTTAGATAAATCTGTGTGTTTAGAGTGCTCAACAATTAAAGTACCTTCTTCCTTTAATAAGTTTCTTGTAAAAACTAAATCTACAATTTTTAAAAATTGCTCTTCGTCAAAATCATAAGGAGGATCTGCAAAAATAACATCTGCTTGTAGCGAGGTTTTTTCTAAGAATTTGTAAACATCACTTTTAAAAGTGTTTATAGGTAATTCTAAGGTTTTTGCTGTTTCGTTGATGTATTTTATACAACCAAAGTGTGCGTCTATAGCATAAATATCTTTTGTGCCTCTAGAACCAAATTCATAGCTAATATTTCCGGTACCAGAAAAAAGGTCGATAACAGCAATGCTATCAAAGTAATACGTGTTGTTTAAGATGTTAAACAACGATTCTTTAGCCATATCTGTTGTAGGGCGAACAGGTAAGTTTTTAGGCGCTGATAAACGTCTGCTTTTATGTTTTCCAGAAATTATTCTCATGAATTTAAAAGGATATAATTAGAATGTTTAGATGCGCTTAATTGATTAAAAATTTTATTGTTGCTTTCTAAAAAAGAAATATTTCTAATATATTGATACGCAATTTTGTAGATTTCAGATGTTTTTTCAATATCACCAGTAAAAGATAGTTCTGTTTCTTCTACATCTAATTTTAATTGTTCAAAAGTAAATAAGATATAATAGATAAAATCTTCTTTGGTATCAAAATAAAAAGAATTTGAAAACACTAGTTGCTTGTTGTGTAGCACAACAATATCAAAATTGTGTTTAGATACATTTATGAATACCTTTTTTTTATCACTGCTATTAAATGAAATTAATTTTTCAATTAAAATAGTTAAATGATGCTTGTATTCAAACTCTCCAAAATTTTGAAATAAATAATTATTAATATTTACATAAGGCACATATACATTTTTTGCATCGATATTTTGGATGTCATCAAAAACAATAAAATCTGTAGCTAATGTTTTAATATTAAAATTAAGGTATTCAGATAGTTTGTCTTCAGAAAAGTAAGGAGATGGTACTAGTGTAAATAAATTATTTTGATGTACAACCAATACCGATGAAAAGTCATTTTGTAGCTGCACATCTGTTTTAAAAATTGCTTCTATTTTCTTTAAAAGACTTTCTGGGCTTACTTGTTTTTCATCAAACACATACTCAGAAAAATAGGTTGTTTCTTTTGTTGTATTGTTTGTGATACAAAAAGAAAATCCATCCAAATTAAATTGGATGGATAACTTTGTATCTTTTGTGTGTTGTAAAGTAATGGTACTATTTGTCTTTATCACCGTCTTGTTTGTCATAAGAAGGAGGCCAGTTACCACCTGATGAAACTTCATCTAAAGAACCAACAGAAACAAATTCACCTTTAATTTGATCTGTAGCCATTTGCTCTAATTCTTGTTTTAAAAGAGACTCATTCATTCCTTTTAAAATGTCTGTTTTGTTTGATTTTACATAGAATGTTGGTACTACCATACCTGGTACTTTTTCAACAGTTCCTACTTCAATTTCAAACTCTTTCCCTGCAACACCAGGAACCTTAAACATTTCCTTATAGTTTTTTCCTTTAAAATACTTAGAAACTGGTTCGTAACCAATAGTGTCTGTTTGTCTTTTTTCTACATCAATGATAATACCACCACCTCTGTTTTCTTTTTCTACAATAGTTTTAGTTTCAGTTAAAGCTAATTTAGCGGTATCAATAAACTGTATTAAAGCAGCTTTATCTTTGGTGTATGTTCCTGTAACCTCAAAATGTTTAACTTCTGCGTCTCTAATTATTTTTAAGTTGTTTATTACTTTATTGTATTTAACAACTTTAGTTTTATTAAAAATAATCGGTTCCATTATACCGTAATATATTTTAGAAACTAAGAATACAGTTAAAGCTAAAAGTAAAATAGACGCTATCCATCTTAATTTTAATGGTAAAAATTTAACTATAACAATAGCTAGTAATACTGCAACTAAAACAGCTGCCAAAATCATTCCAAGTAATCCCATTTTACGTATGTTTTTTTTAATAGTCCTAAGGCAAATTTACACTTTTTTTTTTATGATAAAAACTTTTACATACAAATCAATGTATCTTTGTGGTATTAATTTTTATATGATAAATAAAACAGCCGATTTTTACGCAGAATTACTTAAAAAATTTCAATTTTCTCCAACTTCTAAACAAAATAAATTATTACGACTTTTAAGTGATTTTAGTTTTAGTGATGATGCTGATGCCTTGTTTTTGCTTAAAGGATATGCAGGTACAGGTAAAACCACTACCATTAGTGCATTTGTAAATAGTTTGGCAACTATACAAAAAAAAGCAGTTTTATTGGCACCAACAGGTAGAGCTGCCAAAGTAATTGCAGTTTATTCTAAAAGGCCTGCATTTACAATTCATAAAAAAATATATTTTCCTAAAAAACAGGCAAATGGTGGAGTCGGTTTTGTTTTACAGCCCAATAAACATAGAAATACAATTTTTATTGTAGATGAGGCCTCTATGATTCCTGATAGTAGACAAAATCAAAAATTGTTTGATTCTGGGTCTTTATTAGATGATTTAATTAGATTTGTATATTCTGGTCATCAATGTAAATTGATATTTATTGGGGACACTGCGCAACTTCCGCCAGTAAAATTAAATATTAGTCCTGCTTTAGAGCAAGATACCTTAATGTATGATTACCATAAAAATGTAACTGAAATAGAATTAGATGAAGTAATGCGTCAGCATGAAGATTCTGGGATTCTTGCAAATGCAACTTTATTAAGGTTGATGATACAAAATGATACCACTAATTTTAAGTTCGATATAGATTTTCCGGATATTGTAAGATTAGACGATGGGTATGATATTGAGGATGCTTTGGTAACTGCTTATGATAGTGACGGAGTAGAAGATACTGCTTTTATTGTACGTTCTAATAAAAGGGCCAATCAATATAATCAACAAATTCGAATGCAAATTCGTGGGCAAGAAAATGAAATTTCTGCAGGAGATTATATTATGGTAGTAAAAAATAATTATTACTGGTTAAAAGAAAATTCAACCGCAGGTTTTATTGCCAATGGTGATATTTGCGAAGTATTAAAAATATTTTCTATTAAAGAATTGTATGGTTTTAAATTTGCAGAGGTAGAGGTTAGGATGATTGATTATCCAGACATGCGGCCTTTTGAAACCGTATTGTTATTAGATACTTTAACCAGTGAAACTCCTTCTTTAACGTATGATGAGTCAAACAAATTATATCAAGCGGTAAAAGAAGATTATGCACACTTAAAATCGAAATCTAAACAATTTCAGGAAATTAAAAAGAATGTGTTTTTTAATGCTTTGCAAGTTAAGTTTTCGTATGCTATGACGTGTCATAAATCTCAAGGAGGGCAATGGAAAACAGTGTTTATAGAACAACCTTATTTACCAGATGGCGTCTCTAAAGAATATTTTAGATGGTTGTATACAGCATTAACAAGAGCGCAAGAAAAACTATATTTAATTGGTTTTAAAGAAGATTTTTTTAATGATTAATGCAATAAATAATTAATGATAACGCTGCCGTATCTATGACCGTAATTGTATCTTAAATCTTTAGACTTACTAGTATTATAGTTAAACGAATATCCGAAATTTAAACGGTTTACAGTAAATTTTAAACCTAATTCTATATCAAAAACTAAAGGCATTAAACTTTTAGTAATAGGACTTTCGTCATTAAAAAAACTACCTTGTAAAGTGGCATCATATAATGCATAACGTAACATTGGTTTTACAAAGAAAAAACTTTCTACTTCTCTATAAGTAGTGGTTTGTTGGTTATTTAGATTTGTGTTAAAAGCAATTGAATTTGTTAAGTTTTGAAGTGGCTTTAACCCAATTCTACTGTAAAAACCAGTGGCAATATTTGTATAAACAGTACCTGCATTTAATTCATTTACCCAAGCAACATCTAAGTTATTTGTATTTGTTTGTATAATCGTTTTTAAATATTCCGCATTAAAGTTTAAAGCAAAAGCATTTTTTATTTGATACTCCCAACCTATAGCTTTTTTAAAACCATAAATATCATGTATAAATTCTTGTAATTCTTGGGCATAAGAATTAGAGCCAAGAACGCCAATTTGAGCAGAAGTAGTAAGAATTTGATTGTTTTTGTAGACGCTTTTTATTTTAAAACCTCCATATAAATACCCTGCAAAAGGTCTGTCGTGGTTATTTACATTATCTACTGTAGCTTTAAAGGGAGTATACATTTCTTGACCTACTTGCCATTCGAAAATTCGTTTTTCTAAAGATTCGTTTTTTTTGTTAGAAAGGTATCTATATGTTAAAAAAACACCACTCGTATAGTATCTATCTCTTATTGCAGAAACATACAAATCATTGTCTGTTATTAAACTAATTTCTTTTGAAAACTTTTCTTGTGCTATAGTATACGCAGAAACAAATACAACAAGAATAAAGATGAAACATTTCATAGTAAGCAAATATAAAATAACTTATTTAAAATGATGTTTTTTTTATGCGTTTCTAAAAAAAAGTTGTTATTTTTAGACCAAGTAAAAAGAATGAATGAAGACAAAAAAAGGATTAACCGCAGCAGACTTTCAGAGTGCTAATAACACAGAAGAACTTTTAGCCCTTATAGGGGATAAAAATGAAGCTTTTAATAACGTAAAAAAAACAATTCGGTATAATGAAGAGTTAAGATTGCTTCAAATAGAGTTGGTTAAACTACAGCGTTGGATATCAGATAACAATAAACGAGTTGCTATCATTTTCGAAGGAAGAGATGCTGCTGGTAAAGGTGGTAATATTCGTAGATTTATGGAGCACTTAAACCCACGTTCTAGCAGGTTAGTAGCTTTAAATAAACCTACCGAAATAGAAAAAGGACAATGGTATTTTCAACGTTATATTAAAGAATTACCCAACCCTGGCGAAATTGTTTTTTTTGATAGAAGTTGGTACAATAGAGCTGTTGTAGAACCTGTAATGGGCTTTTGTACAGATCAACAATATAAAGAGTTTTTGGTACAAGTGCCAGAGTTTGAACACATGATGTATGAAGATGGTGTTGTAATTATAAAATTTTGGCTATCTATATCTAAAGATGAGCAACTAAAACGTTTTGAAGGTAGAAAAGAAAACCCTTTAAAACGATGGAAATTTAGCCCTGTTGATAAACAAGGGCAAATTCTTTGGGATAGATATACGCATTATAAAGGTGAAATGTTTTCTAAGACACATACATCTTATAGTCCTTGGATGATGATTAAAACTAATGATAAAAAGGTAGCAAGATTAGAAGCTATAAGACATGTTTTATCAAAGTTTGATTATGAAGAAAAGGACGCAAAAGCAGTTTTAAACCCAGATCCTAATGTTGTAATGCGTTATTATAGATCTAATACTAATATAGATTAAATTTAATATGGAAATATCACCTAAAAATTTAAAAAAATTAAACTCTAAAAAAGGATTATTAGCACTATTGTCTAAGCAGCCTTTAAATATAGAAAAAGCAATTAGATATGTAGATTATCAAAAAAAACTTGAAAATTTACAAGTAGAATTGATTCGTTTACAAACTTGGGCTATAAATAATAATGAAAGAATTATTATTGTTTTTCAAGGAAGAGACGCTGCAGGTAAAGGTGGAGCAATAAGAAGATTAACAGAGCGTATTAACCCACGTCATATGCGTATTGTTGCATTGCCAAAACCATCAGAAGATGAGCAATCTCAATGGTATTTTCAAAGATACGTAGAGCAGTTTCCTAAAGCAGGAGAAATGGTTTTTTTTGATAGAAGTTGGTATAATAGAGCTGTTGTAGAACCTGTTAATGATTTTTGTACACAAGAAGAGTATCACATTTTTATGAACCAAGTAAATGATTTCGAAAGAATGATTTTAGAGTCTGGTATTCATTTGGTAAAAATATATATGTCTATTTCTAAGAAAGAGCAAGCGAAACGTTTTGCAGACATAAAAAGCGATCCATTAAAACAATGGAAAATGACCAAGTTAGATGAAAAAGCACAAGACCTTTGGGAAAATTATACAGAGTATAAAAAGGCAATGTTTGAAAAAACAGACACAGAAATTTCTCCTTGGAAAATAATTAGAGCAAATAGAAAAACAGAAGCACGTGTAAATGTTATTAATCACATTTTAGATCGTATTCCTTATGATAAAAACTTAAAGGTTTAGGTTAATGCTTTTTTTACTTTAGAAAAAATAAAATAGATTTCAGCTGCAATTTGTTGATTTGTGTTTAAATAAGTTTCATTCTGTAATGGAGTTCCATCAGAAGGCTTAGGGTCTACAAACGGTAAATGAAATCTATACATAGCTTCTGGTATAAAAGGGCATTTTGCGTCTGCGATATTACAAGTGGTTATGGCTATAAAAGGTTTTTTATTATCTATATGATCATATCTTTTAGAAAAACCTAAGATCGTTTTAGACGATTCTTCAAAAGAAATAAGATACTTTGGGTTTTGATGAGAAAAATCCTCTAAATTAAAAGAAAAACTAACTTTTTGTAGCGTTTTTATAGTGTTTCTATAAAAAGAAGTAACTTCTGTTCCGCCAGAAAAACTATGAATGTTTAGATTGAAATAATGGGCTGCAAAAAATCCCCAAACTTGTGCTAATTGACTTCTTCTTGAGTTGTGTGTGCAAATAAAATTTAAATTAACAAAACCTTCGTTTTTATATTCTTTAGAAATTGTTTCAGAAATTTCTAACAATAAATTCTTTCTGCCATCACTTAATGTAATTTTATTGTGAGCATTTGTAAAGAATTTTCTTGTAGAAATAGCTGAAGTCTTAATCATCTTGTTATTTTTGTCTCAAATATACTATCTTAAAAACTGAAAGTAAATTAATAGAAAGTTAAGAATGTGTTTAGAAATTGGAAATAAAGTAGCGGTTTTAGACGATGTTTTAAAAGGAATCGTTACCCATGTTATGGGTGATGAAGTTTCAATTGAAACCAGCGATGGTATGGTTTTTAAATTTAATTCCTCAGAATTAGTTAGAATAGGAGTTGAGCAACACGAATTATCAAAGTTTAGTGATATCAATAATGCATTACTAAAAGATAAAATTGCTCAAAATAAGCCAAAGACAAGCTTGTTTAAAAAAGAAAAAAAGGAAATAATTTTAGAAGTTGATTTACATATAAGTAAGTTAACAAAATCTACTAGAAACATGGATAATTATGATATGTTAAACCTTCAATTGGATACTGCAAAAAGTAAAGTTGAGTTTGCTATTTCTAAACGAATTCCTAAAATAGTTTTTATTCATGGAGTTGGTGAGGGCGTTTTAAGGTCAGAGCTTCAACGATTATTAAATAAATATCCGGTTAAATTTTATGATGCTTCCTATAAAAAATATGGTTTAGGAGCAACAGAAGTTTATGTTTTTCAGAACGCTAATTAATTGTAAGTTTACAGAATGAAAACGGTTTATTTAGACAACGCAGCTACCACACAAATTGACGATGAGGTTATAGAGGTAATCCATTCTTCTATGAAGAGTAATTACGGCAATCCTTCTTCGATACATCAATTTGGAAGAAAAGCAAAATCTGCAGTAGAAACTGCGAGAAAAAATATTGCAAAATATTTTAAGGTTACTGCTAGTGAAATTATTTTTACAGCAGGCGGTACTGAAGCAGATAATTTAATTTTACAGAATGCTGTTTTTAATTTAGAGGTAAAAAGAATAATTACTTCTAAAATAGAACATCACGCAGTTTTACATACTTGTACTCATTTAAAAAAAGCACACAACATTAGTGTAGATTATGTTAATGTTGATGAATTTGGAACTGTTGATACAGCACATTTAGAGGAGCTTTTATCAATATTAAAAGAAAAAACATTAGTAAGTTTAATGTTGATCAATAATGAAATTGGTAGTATTTTAGATATTGATGAGATTGCTAGAATTTGTAAAAGTAACAATGCTTTATTCCATTCGGATACCGTTCAGTTGATAGGTCATTATCCGCTTGATTTACAAAAAATACCGGTTGATTTTATAGCAGCAAGCGCACATAAATTTCATGGACCAAAAGGAGTTGGTTTTGCCTTTTTTAGAAAAGGATTCGGAATTTTACCAATGTTACATGGTGGCGAACAAGAAATGGGCGCAAGGTCTAGTACAGAGAATGTACATGCTATTTTAGGCATGGAAAAAGCATTCGAAATTGCTGTTTCTAATTTAGAGGAAGATAAAGTTTACATAGAGAATTTAAAAAAGTATTTTATTTTTGAGTTACAAAGTATATCAGAAAAGATTCAGTTTAACGGACTTTCTTCTGATTTAGAAAAAAGTAGTTACACCATTTTAAATGTGCGTTTTCCTTTTACAAATGATATGTTATTATTCAGTTTAGACATGGCAGGAATTGCTGTTTCTGGAGGAAGTGCCTGCCAAAGCGGAAGCAATAAAGGCTCTCACGTATTAAGAGAAATTTTAAAGGACGCAGATGCGGATAAAACTTCTATTCGTTTTTCTTTTTCAAAATATACAACCAAAGAAGAAATTGATTTTGTTGTAAAATATTTAGTAGATGCTATATAAGTAGAGTGTTTTAATAAAGTTTAACTATATAAAAAGGGTTGCTTAAAATATTTTAAGAAACCCTTTTTTTAATTATTTTAACTTTAAAAATGAGATGTTATACTTTAGTCCTAAATTGATAAAAGGACTGCTTAACTCTCCGCCTTTTGCTTTTACATAACCAGCTGCAGCTCTAAAGTTTAATGTTTTAGAAAGTTGATACTCTAAACCTAAACTTGGTTTTATAATAAAACCTTGGCCTGTGCTAATGTTTCCTCCACCTGCAGCACCACCTAAAAGTTGTGTAAAAATAGAGGTAGAGCTATTAAAGAAAGGCTTTGATTTTATACCTAAACCAACCAAACCTTCTGCATAAGCACCAGCATTACCAAAGTTTGCAAAAGAGGTTTGTCCAGCAACAAATAGGTGTTTGTTTAAATCTAAATTTATTTGCAAAGAAATTTGATGCATGTGTTCTGTTGGGTCTTCCATTCTCTTGGCATTAAAGTAAAGGTCTTGTTTTACAATAACATCAAATCCTTTAAATTTTCCTTGCGTAAAAGAATTATTGTCTGTTTTTACTCCATTTCTTTCTATGTAGTATTTAATTCCGACTCCAAATGTTGAGGTATAAAAATCTTTATTAGGCGTTAATAAATATCCTTTATTAACAGAAACATAAATATCTTTGAATAATTGCTGTTCTATAGATATGTCTGGGTAGAATAAAAAGCCACCTTTACTATCTACACCACCACCACCACCAGCACCAAAACCTAATTTAGCTAAAATATTGGTTCTGTTTTTATTCATAGATAAATGATATCCTCCACCTAATAAAACATCCATATAACCTGCTCTAATACCATCGTAGGCACCATCTACTTTTAAAAATGTAAACCAGTTATCGTTTAAGTAAGACGTAAATTCAAAACCAGCTAATTTTATTGTTTTTCCTTTTAAAACTTCTCCAGTAGTAGAATTTGCTTCACTTAAAACTTTTAAATTATTAAAATGAACCATCAAAGAATTCCTTTTTGGTTTTTGATTCCAATTTGTGTTTTCAAAATTATCCAAACCAAATTCTTTTTCTGTATGCTTATAATTTGCATATTCAAAATCTAAAGGAATTTCTAACCCAATATTCAGTTGATGTCCTTTAATTCTTCCACCATCAAAAAAGTTAACATAACTCCAACCTCCATTTAAAGAGAAGTTTTTAAATTGATACCCTAAATTAGCATGTGGTAAAATAAAAGCACCACCACCATCGGGAGCACCAGCGCCACCACCACCACCAAAGTGAAAACCTGTGTCGATATATAATTTTTTAGAAAAGTATTTTTTTAGACCTGCATTAATTCCTAAAGTAAAAAAACCACCTCTAATGCCAGAAATAGAGCCATAAAGGCCAACACCTGTGTAAAAAGATTCATTTAAAAATAAATTATAATGGATGCCCGTAAACCCCATATTTGGTTCATTAAATGTAGATCCAATATCTTCTGGAGGCGGCATCTTTATAGAAAGAAAATCTATTTTGGCAAAACCTTTTTGAGTAATTCTTTCAGGAATATTTTTTGTCTGAGAAAATAATGCTTGAAAAGAAATAAGCGTTATTAATAAGAATATAAAATTTTTCATAAGCTAATTTTATCTTTTTTTGATGGTAATAATTACAGTTTTAGAGGTAGGCGTATTGCTAATATCTGCTTTACTTTTTAAAGGCACTAAAACATTTGCTTCTGGAAAATAAGTAGCTGTACATTGTTTGGGAATCTCATAAGGAACTACTAAAAAACCTTTGGCTTCTCTTTCTTCATTATTAAAATGACTTGTTAAATCTACCAAATCTAACTTTTTTAAATGTAATGAATTCATATCTTCTGTATTCATAAAGATAATTCTTCTTTCATTTAAAACGCCTCTATACCTGTCATCTAAACCATAAATAGTGGTGTTGTATTGATCATGAGTTCTAATCGTCATCATCATAAATTGGTTGTTTTTTAACTCAATTTCAGAAGGTTTATTAATGCTAAAATTAGCTTTTCCTGTTTTTGTAGGGGTAAAGTCATTTTCTCTTGCATTGTTTGGCAAGTAAAAACCACCTTTAATTCTTACACGTTGATTAAAATCATTAAAACCAGGAATGGTCACTTCTATTTTATCACGAATAAAATCATAATTAGAAATTAATTCGGTCCAATTGGTTGTTGTGTTCTTAATAGTTGCATTGGCAACACCCGCCACAATAGCAGCTTCACTTAATAAATTTTTAGAACAAGGCTCTAAAGTTCCTTTAGATTGATGTACCACTCCCATAGAATTTTCTACGGATACAAATTGTTCTCCAGTTGCCTGATAATCTTTTTCAGTTCTTCCTAAACAAGGAAGTATAATTGCTTTTTTACCCGTAATTAAATGACTTCTATTTAGTTTGGTAGATACTTGTACTGTTAAATTACAATTTCTTAAAGCATCCGCAGTAAAAGTGGTGTCTGGTGTGGCAGAAATAAAATTACCGCCCATTCCAAAAAATACTTTCGCCTCTTTTTTATGCATGGCCTCAATGGCTTCAACCACATCAAAACCAAATTTTCTTGGTGCTTTAAATTGAAACTCTTTTTCTAAATTGTCTAAAAATGAAGCGGGAGGTCTTTCCCAAATCCCCATTGTTCTGTCTCCTTGTACATTAGAGTGTCCACGAACGGGACAAGTACCTGCACCTTTTTTACCAATGCTTCCTTTTAGTAATAATATGTTTACAATTTCACGGATGTTATCCACTCCGTTTTTATGTTGTGTTAAACCCATTGCCCAACAAATAATAATATTTTTATTGTTGATGATGAGGTCTGTAGTCTCTTTAATTTTATCTAATGTTAAACCTGTTTGTGGTAATAATTCATCTATAGAATAGGTGTCTAAATCTTTTAATAACTCTTTTAAACCGGCTGTTTTTTCTTCAATAAATTGATGATCGAAAACACTATTAGGTTCTGCATCTTCCTTTTCTTTCATCAACTTTAAGATGATTTTTAACAAAGCCACATCACCATTTATTTTTACTGGTAAAAACAAATCTGTTAAATCTTGTCCAGATCCTACCCATTTTAAAGGGTTTTGTGGGTCTTTATAATTCATTAAACCAACCTCTGGTAACGGATTTATTGTAATTATTTTTCCGCCTTGCTTTTTTGTTTCACCTAAAGCACTTAACATTCTTGGGTGATTGGTTCCTGGGTTTTGACCAATAACAATTACTAAATCTGCATGATTAAAATCGTCTAGCGTAACAGATCCTTTTCCGATACCCAAAGTCTGAGAAAGTGCAACACCACTAGATTCATGACACATGTTAGAGCAATCTGGTAGATTATTTGTTCCGAATTGACGTACAAACAACTGATATAAATAAGCTGCTTCATTACTTGTTCTTCCAGAGGTATAAAAAATAGCTTCATCAGGAGAATCTAAAGAGTTTAATTCTTTACCAATTAGATTAAAAGCATGCTCCCAAGAAATTTCTTCGTAATGCGTTGCGCCTTCTGGCAAATACATGGGGTGTGTTATTCGTCCGCTTTTACCAATTTCATAATCAGATAATTCAGAAAGTTCTTGTATAGATTTTGTAGTAAAAAATATTGGAGAAACTTTATTTTTAGTTGCTTCTTCAGCAACTGCTTTTGCCCCGTTTTCGCAATATTCTGCTAAAAAAGCTCTTTTTTCATCAGGGTCTGGCCATGCACAACCTGGGCAATCAAACCCATCTTTTTGATTTAATTTTGATAATAATTGAATCCCTTTAGAAATACCAACTTCATCCTTAATATGAGTTAAAGCAGAAACAATTGCCTTAACACCAACAGCTGTTTTAGGAACTTCTGTTAATTGAATACCCGTTAATTTTTCTGGTGGTTGTTCTTTTATTTTTTTAGACATACGTTGTTTTTCTTTTAATATAAGATGGGTTGGAGTAGATGGTCATTTTTTGTTCTCTAGTAAAACCGATTAAACAGATACCAAATTCTTTAGCAAAATCTACAGCCAATGAAGAGCATGCAGAAACGGCTACAATAATAGGAATTTTTGCAATAAAGGCTTTGGATACAATTTCGTAAGAAACTCGCCCACTAACAATTAGATAATTAGCTTGCTTTAATTCTTGTTTTATTAACAAATCTCCAATTACTTTATCAACAGCGTTGTGTCGACCAATATCTTCTTTAATAGTTAAAAAATCATGATTTTTATTAAAAAGAGCTGCGGCATGACTTCCTCCAGAATCTTTGAAAGTCTGTTGAAAATCATTCATTTTTAAAAACATTTCATGTAAAATATCACTAGAAAAAGAATTTATTTGTGCTAATTTTTCTCCATCAACTTTAATGTCTTTTAATTCTTTTTTACCGCAAATACCGCAAGAAGAAACAGACAATAATGTTCTTTTATTCAAATAACCTTTACCTAACAAATCTTTAGAGATTATAACATTTATAATAGTAGGAATTCCGTTATCTTCTTTATCAATATGAAAAACCAACGTTTTTGTATTCTTATAAATATCTTCAGCAAAAAGTAAACCTCTTATCAATTCCTTATCATTATCCGGAGTTCTCATCACAACGGTATAAGGTTCATCATTAATATTTATCTGTAAGGCAGCCTCAACAACCAAAACATCATCAATAAAATTTTGAGTGTTTTGGGTGATTTTTAATGCTTGATAGGTAAGTGTCTGCATGTATATAAGTTGAGCTTTTACAGCAAATTTAATAAAAATGTAGTCGTTTAGAGTTACTAGTCTCTTATTAACTTACTTTACTTAAACTTGACTTTTAGAACATGAAATACAAATGAGCTTATTTTGTACATCTGTGGTAAAAAATAAATACTTATTTCCACCATCTTTTAAATTGGTTTCCTTTCTTATTTGAGCAACCGTTTTAGGGAAATTTCTTGTGGTAATATTCGCTTTATTATCAGTAATTAACTTTTTAATTTTTTTCTTATCATAATTTAAAATTTGTTCAATTTTAAAAACTCTTCCAGGGAAATCGATGATTTCGTGAGAGGTGTATAAGTGTGAATGTTGATGAAGTTTAAAAAGATTTAATTGCTCTGAAATTTCATGAAAACCACCAGATTTTAAAATCGCCGCATTAGGTTCGTACAAATAGGTAAGTGGTTCTGAGTATACCGATGTTACTTCTTCTTTGTACTTAAAATTAAAAGTTTGAACATCCTTTTTACCAATATTTATGGTTTTAATTTTGATCGGATTTTTAGATCCTTTTTCTAATAAAAATAATAACTCCTTTACTTCATTATTTAAGGCAACAATATGAATTTCTTTTACAAATTTTAACTCATTTATGGTGCTTGTAATATCTAAAATAGGTGAGTTTTTTATTAGAATTTGATTGGTTTTAGAAAATAAAAAATCAATGTTTTCGGGTACGTTTGGCAAACAATCATTTAATAAAAACACTTTCCCTTTTAAATCATTTCTTCTGGATGGGTCGATGTAAATACAATCGAAATTATCTTTCGAGTTTTTTATGAACCCGATTCCATCACCAGAAAAAGTAGTGATATTTTCTTTTTTTAATTGTTGATAATTATGCTTTACAATTGTTGATAACTGATGGTTAATTTCACAATGTATAACCTTTTTAAAATGGTTAGAAAAATAAAAACAATCTACACCAAAACCACCTGTAATATCAATAATAGAAGTCCCTTTTACTAAAGTAGCTTTATAGTTTGCTGTAATTTCAGATGAGGTTTGCTCAATGCTTATTTTCTCTGGATAATAAATGTTTTTGGTATTAAACCAAGAAGAAAGTTTATGTTCTGATTTTTGTTTTGCTACAATTTGATTCGCTAATTCTTGTACCGTAATGTCATCAAAAGGACTTCCTTTTAAAATTAGTTTTGTAATGTCTGATTTTAAATGATTTGTAATAAATTGTTGTACTTCTGGTCTTAAAATGGCTAAATTCAAAAGAAATTATAGGTCTTTAGTTAGTGACTTTACGATTTTGTTTTCGGCTAAAAATTCTTTCAAAATTACTTTTAATGCAGTGTACATTGGTACTGCGGTTATCATACCTATAATTCCAAATAGTAAACCACCAATAATAATGATTAAGAAAATTTCTAAAGGATGCGATTTTGTTGTTTTAGAAAATATAATGGGTTGACTAAAAAAGTTATCTATCAATTGCGCAATTAAATATCCAATCATCACGTAAAGTGACGTTGGTAAAATTTCTGTTTGAAAATCTAATCCAATATTACTTGTCATCGATAAAATAAACATAATAACGGCTGCAATTAATGGACCTATGTATGGTATTAAGTTTAATAGGGCACATAAAAAAGCAATAACGATGGCATTTGAAATTCCGAAAATTAATAAAACAATGGTATAAATAATAAAGAGAATCATAATTTGTAATATCAATCCGATAAAATATCTTGATAACAAATCATTGATGGTTTCTAATGATTTAGAAAACCGTCCTTCATTTCCTTTTGGTATTATAGTTATTACTCCTTTAGCTAATAACTGGTTGTCTTTCATAAAAAAGAAAGAGATAAATAATACAGAGAATAAGCCTACACTTAAGGTTCCTACCGCTCCTAAAATTGCATTTAAAAAATTAGGAATTTCTTTAAAATGAGAAGCAATATCTATACTTTCTAATTCCTTTAAAACATTAATACCTCTAGATGAAAAATAAGTGATTATTTGGTTAAAAATTTCTTGAATATTAGCTTGTAACTTGTCTATATTTAAAAGTGATAAACTTTCTCCTTGTTCTGCAATTAAAGGAATAAACATTCCTATTAACCCCGCTAAAAGCCCTAGCATTAATGACATTGTTGTAATTACTGCAAGTGTATTGGGGAATTTTAATTTTCTTCTTAAAAATTGAATTAGTGGTCTTGCAATTAAAGAGAATACCCCTGCAATAATAATATAAACAATTACAGATTGTATTGCGTATAAGAAGTAGCCCAAAAGTAAAATACCTACCAGAATAGCTACCGCTCTTAAAATTCCGTTTGCAATTGTTTTCGATTTCATTAATTATATCCTTTTACAGTTCCCATACTTAAAATTCGACCATTATCAAAAGTATGATTTGTTGGTAACAAAGTACCACTTTTTGTAGTTATCCAATCTTGCCAAGTAGCAGAAACTCCATCCATTTTCATGCTTGGTACAAACATTTTATAACTTTTAGGTACATAATTAGAGTCTAAAAGCCACAAATAAGAATCACCAGGAGTAGAACCGCCAGTGGTGTATTTTACTAATAACGCATCTTTATCATCTACTTGCTGTATGCTTCTTATAATTCCGTTTTCGAATAATTTATGCGGAGCAACCAACCAAAAAGAATCGTTGTTAAAAATGTTCCAAGCTTTTTTTACAATAGTAGTATCTGTAACTTCTTGTTTTATATTATTGAAATAAACCGTGCTTTTTTGGGTGTTTCTAGTATCTAAATTTACACGAATTGAGTCCCAAGTAACGTCTGCAACATTTCTTTCTTTGTCCCATTTAAAAGATCTTTTTACCAGCAAAACTCCATTCTAAGTATCTAGTCTTTTTATACGATTTATGTTTTATCGCCTTTAAAATTTTATCAGCTAACTCGTCTGCTTTTTCATTATAAGCTTTTACATCCCCCATGTTTATTTCCATTCCAAAAAGTGATAACGTGTGTTTTGTAGGTAATTTAATTCCGGATGCTGTGTTTTTTAAATCAGACCAAGTGGCAGCAACGCCACCAATAGGAATAATGCTTGTCCACATTTTAAAAGAAGTAGGTAAGTAGTTGTCGTCTAAAATCCATAAGTAAGAATCTCCAGGAGTAGAACCGCCAGAAGTGTAGGTAATTAACAATGCATCTTTACCTTCATGTTTTACAATTCGTCTTTCTGTACCAGAGTCAAAAACTTTGTAAGGAGCAATTAGCCAAAAAGAATCGTTATTAAAAAAGTCTTGTGCTTGTTTTACTAATTCTGTATTTTCAGAAAGCTCTCCATCAACATATACTTCAGATTTTTTAGGATCCGTTGTGTGTAGTGTTACTTTATAATTTGCCCAAGAAATATGTACAATATTTTCTTGTTTGTACCATCTATAAGAGTGTTCTCCTCTAAAGTTCCATTTTAAAACTTCTGTGTTTTTATAATCATCTATATTTAATGCATGTAACATTTTAGTAGCCAATGCGTCTGCTTCTTTACCTTGTTTTCCTTTAGGTATAGGTTCATTATTTATAAAATAATAGAGTCCACCAGCAACAATTAAAAGCAATAAGATAATTCCAATAAATTTAAATAGCTTCTTCATTTTTATAAATTAAAAAATCAGAAGCTAAATTAATATTTTTTAAAAGAAGAAACTATTTGTTGGCTTCATAATAATCTATCAATTTGTTTTAAGTTGATAAACCTTGTATAGGAGGTTGTGAATTTGGAAAAATCTTTATAAACTTCTTTGGCAATTCTTTTGTAACCAAAATTTTCTCTTTCGTAAACGGATGTATAAAGTCTAAAGTAGCGGCATGTAAAAACAAGCCTTTTCCGTTTAAAATTTTATTCTCTAAAAAGTATTCTTTGTCACCTAAAATAGGATTTCCAATGGCAAATAAATGTTTTCTTAATTGATGTTTTCTTCCGGTTTTTGGTAAAAGTTTTACCAAGTTTAAAAACTCAAAACGTTCTGAAACAACAGACTCTAAAACTTCAAAATCGGTATGAGATTTTTTTTCATCAACAGGAAAGTTTATACACCCAACAGGATTCATTTTACCTATAGTAACGGCGTAATACGTTTTCTGAATTTCTTTATCTTTAAATAATTTGCCTAATTCTGTAATTGCAGCACTTGTTTTTCCTGCTAATAAAAGTCCACTTGTGGGATAATCTAAACGGTGAATTGGTTGCGGTTTTACAGCATCAGCTAAAGTACTTTTTTTTAGATTCTGAGATAAACCGTTTGCAATGGTTACAAATTTGTTTCCGCTGACTAAAATGCCTGCAGGTTTGTATATTATTGCCAAGTAATCGTCTTCAAATAAAACTTCAATAGCTAGTTTTAATCTTTCAAAAGTAGATGAGTTTTCAGATTCGAAAAGTGTTATTTTTTCATCACCAGAAATATATTTAGAGGTTGTAGCTAGATTATCATCAATAAAAACAAGTCCTTTTTTAATGGCTTTTTTAATACCAGATTTTGTAGGAATTGTTTTAAAAATTCCAACAGCATATTCTTGAAAACGAATTGGTTTTTCTAGCTTTTCAACAATATGAGTTTCTGATAATTGCATTTTTTTATTTTAATTAATTAAAGAGTTTAATTGAATTTCAAAAATAGTGCCTTTTACAAGATCTTCTAACTCATTTATATTTTTTCTTGTTGATTTTAAAATTAGTTTGGTATAACTTGTATTGCAGGTTATTTGTTTGAGTTCATTACAAGCATCACATTTACAATCCATTTTCACCGATTCTATGACTTCCAAAAAAGAAAAAAGCTCATTATTTTCTAATATTAAAGCTATATCACCAATTATTATTTGAATTTTATTCATATTTAGATCGGAGTCTAAGTTATCTTTTAAAAAATATGTAGTACCAATATTGTTATGATAAATGGTTTGCAAATAAAACATTTGATTTTTTGTCAAAAATACACTTATTTTTATTTAGAATAAATAAAAATAAGTGTATTTTTGCATTGTAAATAAATAGATAAAAGTGGGAGAATTAGAAAAAATAGGGTTGTTTTATGGTTCTGATACCGGTGTAACAGATGAAATCACGAAATATTTTGAAGAATATTGGGTAGATGGAAATTTAGAGTTATCTGAAATTGGGGATGTTTCTATTTGTGATTTTAATAAATATAGAACTATCATAATAGGTTTATCAACTTGGTATGATGGAGATTTACAGAGCGATTGGGAAGATTTTTTTGATGATTTTAAAACAATTAATTTTACAGGTAAAACAGTCGCTATTTATGGTTTGGGAGATCAAATTGGTTATGCAGAGTATTTTGTAGATGGTATCGGAATACTTGCTAAAGTAATTATAGAAAATGGAGGTAAAGTAGTTGGTTATTGGCCTACAGAAGGTTATCGTTATACAGAATCTGTTGCCATTATTGAAGACAACGAAGATCTGTTCTATGGTTTAGCATTAGATCATGATAATGAATCTCAATTAACTGATGATCGTTTAAAAACCTGGATAAAACAAATCAAAAATGAATTTAAAGAAGCTTAAAATTAAATGTGTTGTTTTGTTTAAGTAGCTGTATTAATAGAAAAAGTAAGTACTTAAACTTTCATACTATTTTATAGCTACTTTTTTATAAATAAAAATTCCAACTACATATTATTCAAAACGTAGTTGGGATTTTTAATTTTTATGCAATTATGAGTTTCTATTAATTGCTTTATTTAGCAAACAATTGATTTATATCTTGAAAAGCTTTAAACTCTAAAGCATTATTTTCTGGGTCTTTAAAAAACATGGTTGCTTGTTCGCCAACTTTTCCTTTAAAACGAATACAAGGCGCAATCTCAAATTTTGTATTTAAGGTTTTTAATCTATCTGCTAGGGCATGCCAATCTTCCCAAGTTAATACAACTCCAAAATGCGGAACAGGCACATCATGACCATCAACAGGGTTTGTAATTGATTTTGTTGGTTGGTAATTTTCTTTTTTATGAATAACTAATTGATGTCCGAAAAAATTAAAATCTACCCATTGGTCTGTACTTCTACCTTCTTCACAGTTTAAAATTTCTCTATAAAAAGTTCTTAATTTTTCTAAGTTCTGTACGGGAATTGCTAAGTGAAATGGTTGTGCTTTCATTTTTTTAGTAAGTTTTTTGGTTTAAGAATTACAAAGTTACAAAGTATTTGGGTTTCAAGGTTACAAAGTTGAGATTTCTCAATCGTTTAAAAAAAGCTCATTTCGAAAAGATATTCGTTAGATTTTTTTAGCTTTTGCTAACTACTAACTAAAATCCGGCTGCTTTATCATCTCCTCTATAATCTGCACCACCTTCTAATTGTCCGTTTGGTAACACTAAAATACCTTCTACTTTACCAATTACAAGAGCATCTATCTCGTTAATAGTGTAACCTAATTCTTTAAGTTTATCTGTTTTTTCTTTACTAAATTGATGCGGTTCCATCATAATTGCATCAGGTAACCACTGGTGATGAAAACGAGGTTGATTTATTGCTTCTTGCATGCCCATTTTAAACTCATGTACATTTAAAATGGTTTGTAAAACAGAGGTAATAATGGTAGAACCACCAGGAGTGCCAACCACCATCCAAAGGTTGCCATTTTTTTCTACAATTGTTGGTGTCATAGAACTTAACATTCTTTTTTCTGGTGCAATTTCATTTGCTTTAGCACCAATTAATCCAAACATATTTGGCACACCAGGTTTGCTAGAAAAATCGTCCATTTCATTATTTAGAAAGAAACCTAAATCCGAACAATACAATTTAGAACCATAAGCACCATTTAATGTTGTGGTTACAGAAACAGCATTTCCAAATTGATCTACAATAGAATAATGCGTTGTTTCGTCACTTTCTACCATTTCTATAGTTCCGTGTGCAACATCTGCAGATTTTGTTGCTTTATCAAAAGAAAAATCATCCATTCTTCCTTTCGTATAATCTTTAGAAATTAACGTTTCTAACGGAATCTTTACAAAATCAGGATCACCTAAAAAGAAACTTCTATCTGCATACGCACGTCTTTCTGCTTCTGTAATTATTTGAATTGCTTTTACAGAATTATGACCATAAGTATCTATATCATACGGGGCTATTCCGTTCATAATTTGCGCCAAACAAATTCCCCCACTAGAAGGAGGCGACATCGAAATTACTTTTAAATCATCATATTTAAAGGTAATTGGAGTTCTCCATTTTGCTTCGTATTTAGCCAAATCTTCAAGCGTCATAATTCCTCCATTATCTTGCATGAACTTTACCAAACGTTCTGCCGTTTCACCTTTGTAAAACTCATCTCTACCGTTTTTAGAAATTCTTTCTAAGGTTTCTGCTAAAGCAGGATATTTTATAATGTCATTCTCTTTCCAGATACTATCAAAAAGAATTAAAGACTGATTGGCTTTTTTAAATTTAGGTTGGTATTCTTTAATTCTAGCTTCTTGTTTTTTAGTGACAATTACGCCACGTTTTGCCAATTCTATCACTGGTTTTAAAATATCTTGTATTGGTAATGTTCCAAATTTTCGATGTGTTTCAAAAACACCTGCAATAGTTCCTGGAACTCCCACTGCCATAGAGCCTAATGTACTTTTATTAGGAATTACATTTCCATCATCATTTAAATACATGTCTTTAGATGCTGCCAAAGGCGCTTTTTCTCTATAATCTAAAGCACCAATTTCTCCGTTGTTTTTACGATATACCATAAAACCACCGCCACCGAGGTTTCCTGCATAAGGGTAGGCAACTGCTAAAGCTAATTCTGTAGCTGCCATCGCATCAAAAGCATTTCCACCTTTTTCTAATATAAGTAAACCAATCTTAGAAGCTTCTTCTCTGGCAGAAACTACCATTGCTTTATTGGCAATTAAACCGGTAATTTTTTCTTTTTTAGTAACTGTTTTACAGTGAATCAATACTAAAGAAAATGCGAATACTAAAATTACTTTTTTCATATGCTGCTTTTTAGTTCTTTAAATTTCTTATTTGTGTGTGCTATTAAATCTTTAAAAAATAAGGTAAAATCTTCTTGTAGTTCTGTTTCTAGAATTCGTAAATCTTCAATGGCTAAATTCATTTGAGACTTTCCTTTTGTTCTCGCGTTCATTCCGTTTAAAACTTTTTCGATTCCTTCTTTATTTTGATAATTGAATAAGATGTTATATTCAATCATATACTTAATGAAGTTTTGAGACTTTACAGGTAATTGATCAGAGATGCCACTAAACAATTTATTAATAGAATCTGTATAAATAGCTAAAGGAATTTCTGAATAATCTGCCCAATTTTTAGCCAAGAAGTAATCATAAAAAATATCGATAATTACGCCATCATAATGTCTGTATCTTTCGTGTAAACGACGCTTGCTTTTTCTAACAATTTCATGCGCGTCTGTAAACGTATCTATTTCTCTGTGTAAAAAAATACCTTGCTGAATTTCTTTAGAAAAACCTTCGTAATTATTGCCTCTAATATGATCTGCAATAAAATTGCCAATCATAATATTGGTGTCGTTTTGTGATAAATATAAGTGTGCTAGAAAATTCATGAAAGTAAATGTAATATAAAAAAAGATAATTTTGATAACCTCAATTTTTTAAATAAAATACTTACCTTTAATTTAAAATAGCTATTAAAAAAATATTTATAAATGAGAGAAGAAAAAAGACAGTTAGAAGCACTAATTTTTCATATTTCTAAAAGAAAAAAAGAAACACCTAGATTTGACCTAGACTTAGGTAAGCACATATTTAATCATTTCCCCGACTTTTTATATACTCTACCTACTGAAGATGATGGATTGAAGAATAGTATAAAAATAGAAAAGAAAGAAATCAGTAATCAGATAGAAACAACAATTCACTATAATGATAGAATTTTATTAGGTAAAATATCTTCTACAAAGTATGGCTCTATTATTAAGTTAGTAAACGCAAAAAATAAAGAAGATAATAAGCCTTCATATGAGAGTACTATAAATGAAGGTGTAGAAAAGGTCTTTTTCTTTTTCATTTATTTTAATGAAACTAATGATAAAGGAATGATTTTTTTAGAAAGAAATGGTGTTTATGGGATAAACAGTGTTTTTACAGATGTTTTAAAGCTGTATTTTAGAGAGTACTTTCCAAATTATATAATGAAAACATCAAGATATATAGATCAAGATATAAATGCTAAAATTATAAATGATGGTGCAGCAAAATCGATTACTTTAAAAACAAATAAAGTTTCTAAAGATATAACTGATAAATTAAATTTAACAGAAGAAAGTGAAGAATATGTTTATGAGTTAGTTATTAGGAAAAAGAATGGTTTTTTTCCTTCTAATACAAGAGGAGTTATAAAAAAATTATTTGATAAAAAGGATAAGAATTATATAATATCAGAACCTCTAGAATCAATTGGTTTTAATGATAAAAGCGATGTAACTATTGGTTTTTCGTATAATAATAAATCAAAAAATATTAATTTTAATGAGTCAATAGGTGGGGTTAGAAGTGTTTACGATATTTTTGTTAAGGTGGATAAATATGGGGAATCTGATTTAGATTCAATATCGGAATTAGCATATGAAAAATTGCAACAAATTAACCCACTATGAAAATGGATTTTTCATTTATAAATATAAAAGATATTTTTAGAAAACACTTTTTAGTGTTAAAAAAAGGTGGGAAAAGTAATTTTTTTATTTTTATTATAATACCTATTATTATATCTCTAATTTCTTTTCTTGTTAATCGGACAAATGATAATTTAGATGGGATCTTATCTACTTTATTATCTGTGTTTATAGGGTTGTTTATTAATTTATTAGTTTTAATAGTATCAGTTACTCGTGGTTTTTCAAAACATAAAAAACGTTTAAGAGTTGATATAATTGAGGAGATGTTTTACAATATTACTTTTGTTATTACGATATCTCTTTTTGCATTAGTTTTAATTTTGTTAAAAAATATGACTTATTTTCTGAAAATACTTGTTTAACAATTTTTAATAACAATTATAGCTATAATCAAATTATTAAAAATATTTTTTCTTTTATTTTTGTTTTCTTGTTTTCAGAAATAATACTTACTATAGTTCTTATTATTAAAAGAATTTTCAGATTATTTGCTTTTGATATTGAAGAAATACAAAATAATTTAAAGAAAGAGGAAAACTAAGAAAATTAGAACAGATTAGTTAAAATTTTCTTAGTTCTTTTTAAGAATTATCTACAGCCATTTTTTGAGCAAGTAATTTTTTCATTACTATTAACCCAATGGTTGGAATGGATATTAGTATCCGATCCACAACCTGTAGTTCCTCCTTTAGTACCTTTGTGTACTTCATTTGTTGGTGTGTGCTTTACTGCCATAATAATTATTTAAAAGATTAATATTTTTAAAAATAATTATTTAATCTGATATTTTCTTACGGTTTACCATAAATCAAAAAACCACAATTAATTTTTAATCAATTGTGGTTTTAAAAAGTATAGATTCTTGTTAAGACAAGAAAGATAAATTATTTTAATACAAATGTACTCTGCGAGTACTAGTTATTAAGCATTACTGGCATTACCAACATTGTAACTTGTTCACCTTCGTCTGTACCATCAATAGGAGTTAAAATTCCTGCTCTGTTTGGTAAAGACATTTCAATTAAAACTTCGTTAGAACTTAAATTGTTTAACATTTCGCTTAAAAAACGAGAGTTAAAACCAATTTGCATATCGTCTCCTTGGTAATCACAACTTAAACGTTCGTCTGCTTTGTTAGAAAAATCTAAATCTTCAGCAGAAATATTTAATTCAGTTCCCGCCATTTTTAAACGAATCTGATGTGTTGTTTTGCTAGAGAAAATAGAAACACGTCTTACGGAGTTTAAGAATGAAGCTCTATCTACCGTTAATTTATTTGGATTCTCTTTTGGAATTACAGCTTCATAATTAGGATATTTTCCATCAATTAAACGACAAACTAAAACTACGTTGTCAAACGTAAATTTTGCATTTGCGTCATTATATTCAATAGTAACATCTGTTTCAGAACCACCTAAAATCCCTTTTAATAAATTCAAAGGTTTTTTGGGCATAATGAATTCTGCCGTTTGATCTGCAGTAACATCCGTTCTTGTATATTTTACCAATTTATGAGCATCCGTTGCAACAAAAGTTAAACTTTGAGAACTAAATTGAAAAAACACTCCACTCATTACTGGGCGTAAATCGTCGTTTCCGGCAGCAAATATTGTTTTAGAAATTGCTGTTCCTAAAATACTTGCAGGTACTACTGTTTTACTTGGAGAAGGCAAAGAAACCGCTTTCGGAAACTCATCTCCACCAAAATAAGCCATGTCATATTTACCTTGATCAGAACTAATTTCAATGGCATTATCACCTTCCGTTTTAAAGGTTAAAGGTTGGTCTGGAAACGTCTTTAAAGTATCTAGTAATAAACGTGCGGAAACAGCTATAGAACCAGAACTATCACTTTCTACATCTATTACAGAACTCATGGTTGTTTCTAAATCTGATGCAGAAACTTTTAATTGATTTTCAGATAATTCAAATAAGAAGTTATCTAAAATTGGTAGGGTATTGTTGCTATTTATAACGCCGCCTAAAACTTGTAATTGTTTTAATAATTGCGAACTCGATACAATAAATTTCATTGATTTTCTATCTTTATTAGTCTTACAAATATAATCTTATTAACTGATTCTGAAAATTAATTTATTAACAGGTTATGAGCATTTTGTTAATGAACTTTGAAACGTTATAATTATGTTAACAAATTTTAAGAAGCCTCATAAAAAACTACATTTGTTTTATTGACCAATTTATAATTATGAAGAAATTTTTACTTTCTATTGTAGCAGTTTTATTGATTTCAATATCTGTATTCGCTCAAAAACCTCAAAAACTAACCTCAAATCAGATTTACGAGAAAATTCAAAAACTGAATTTTTTAGGCACTGCGCTGTATATTGCTGCACATCCAGATGATGAAAACACAAGATTAATTGCTTATTTAGCAAATAACGTAAAAGCAAGAACAGGCTATTTGTCTTTAACAAGAGGAGATGGAGGCCAGAATTTAATTGGTCCTGAAATTAGAGAATTATTAGGTGTAATTAGAACACAAGAATTATTAGCAGCAAGAAATGTTGATGGTGGAGAACAACTATTTACAAGAGCCAATGATTTTGGGTATTCTAAACATCCAGATGAAACCTTGAAAATTTGGAATAAAGAAGAAGTTTTAAGTGATGTTGTTTGGGCAATTAGAACGTTTAAACCCGATGTTATTATTAACAGATTCGATCATAGAACTCCAGGTACAACTCATGGGCATCACACAAGTTCTGCAATGTTAAGTGTAGCTGCTTTTGATATTGTTGCAGATTCTACAAAGTATCCATCTCAATTAAAATATACAGAAACTTGGTCTCCTAAAAGATTGTTTCAGAATACATCTTCTTGGTTTTATAGAGGAAGAGAAGCTGAGTTTAAAGAGAAAACCAAAAATTTCACAAAGTTAGATGTGGGTGTTTATTATCCTTTAAAAGGAGTTTCTAATAATGAGTTAGCATCTATAGCAAGTAGCCAACATTTATGTCAGGGTTTTGGTAGGTTAACAACTAGAGGGAGCGAAAATGAATATCTAGAGTTTTTAAAAGGAGATGCCTTAAAAGATGAAAATGATATTTTTTCAGGAATAAATACCACTTGGAACCGTCTTGAAAATGGAGGTGAAATTGGTGAGATTTTATATGAGGTAGAAAATAATTTCGATTTTGTTAATCCATCTAAACATTTACCAAAATTGATGAATGCATATACTTTAATTGAAAAGCTAGAAGATACTCATTGGAGAATAATTAAAGAAAAACAAATTAAAGAAATTATTGAGGCTTGTGTAGGCTTATATATAGAGGCTTCTGCAGTAAGTTCTTCTGCAATACCAAATTCTAAAATAGATGTAAATTTTGAATTAGTAAACAGAAGTTCTTTCCCTATGATACTAACTTCAATTACAACTACGCTTGATAAAAAATTAATTTACAAGGGTTTTGATTTAGAGCAAAATAAAAAAATAAATTTTACAGAAAATATTTTAATAAAAACGGATGACTATACAGATCCTTATTGGTTAAAAAAAGAACCATCTTTAGGAATGTATAAGGTAGACAATCAAGAATTGATAGGAAAACCAGAAACACCAAGAGTTGTAAAAATTGATTTTAATTTGGTGATTAGTTATTTACCAATAACAATTACTAAAAATGTTGTTATGAGGTATGCAGAAAGAGATAAAGGAGAAATTTACGAACCCTTTGAGGTGTTACCAAAAGTAACTACCAAATTAAAAAACAAAGTACTTATTTTTTCTGATAGTATTGCTAAACAAGTTAGTGTAGAAGTTAGAGCAGGAGCAGGTTATGTAAATGGAAAAGTGAGCTTAAAAGTTCCTGAAAATTGGAGTGTAACACCTGCCGAAATCTCTTTTGATATTGCTCAGAAAAAAGATAAGCAAACCGTTTCTTTTATGGTTTCGCCACCAAAAGAGCAGTCTGAAGGGAAGTTAGAAGTAGTAGCAACGTTAGAAGGAAAAACGTATACTAAAGAATTGGTAGAAATTAACTACAGTCACATACCTAAACAATCTGTTTTATTAAATTCAGAAGCAAAAGTAGTACGTTTAAATATTAAAAAAGCAGGAAATAAAATTGGCTATATTAAAGGAGCAGGAGATGTGGTTCCAGAAAGTTTACGTCAGATTGGGTATACTGTAGAGGATATCAACCCGTTAGAAATTAATGGTAAAAACTTATTAAAGTACGATGCAATTGTTGTAGGTATTAGAGCTTATAATGTTGTTGATGAATTAAAATTTAAGCAAAAATTCTTGTTAGAATATGTAGAAAAAGGAGGGAACATGATTGTGCAATACAACACAAATAGAGGTGTAGATGTTGCAGCTCCTTTTGCTTTAGAGTTGTCTAGAGATCGTGTTACGGATGAATTTGCTGAGGTTACTGTTTTAGATGCAGAGAATTCACTTTTAAACTTTCCTAATAAAATTACATCCGAAGATTTTAAAGGTTGGGTACAAGAACGTGGTTTGTATTTTCCTAGTTCTTGGGATGCTGCTTATACGCCAGTTTTATCTATGCACGACAAAGGCGAAACCGCTAAAAACGGAAGTTTGTTAATTGCTAAATATGGTAAAGGAAATTATATGTACACTGGTTTAAGTTTCTTTAGAGAGTTACCCGCAGGAGTTTCTGGAGCGTATAAATTATTTGCAAATATGTTGTCTGTAAAGAAAAATGAAACAGTAGAAAAAGAGGCAGCTAAAAAGTAGTTTTTGTTATTTCTGCACAGGCAAGAATCTCTAACAAAGTAAGTTTGGATTGCTTTTTTTATAAGAATGACAAAAGCAATTAAACAAGTTTAGCCCTGATTGAAACGGCATCCTTTTTATGCCTTTTTTAAAATTGTCATTGCGAGGAACGAAGCAATCTGCTAGCTTAAAAGAAATTGCCGCAGTTTACAAAAAAAGTAAACTTGGTAATGAGAAGCATAAAAAGATATAGTGGAAAGCAGGAAATAGCTTCAAAAAAACACAACATGAAAGGACAAAAATACACTTGGAAAAAAGAATATTCAATGGTTTTAATAGCCAATGTAATTTACATTATTACGTTTTATTTTATTTCAAATTATTTTACGGTTTAAGCAATGGAGATAACAAGTAAATTACATTATATAGATTGGATTATTTTGTCTGTTACCTTAATTTTTATTGTGGCATACGGAACCTACGTTACCAGAAAAAATGCCAACGTAACAGATTATATTAAGGGGGGAAGTGACTCGAAATGGTGGACGATTGGTTTGTCTGTAATGGCAACTCAGGCCAGTGCAATTACCTTTTTATCAACTCCAGGACAAGCGTTTCATAGCGGAATGGGTTTTGTGCAATTTTACTTCGGTTTGCCAATTGCAATGATTATTATTTGTGTGGTTTTTATACCGATTTATCACAAGTTAAAAGTCTATACTGCGTATGAATTTTTAGAAGGAAGGTTCGATTTAAAAACAAGAAGTTTAGCGGCAATTTTATTTTTAATTCAACGTGGATTGGCAGCAGGAATTACCATTTTTGCACCTGCAATTATTTTAAGTGCGGTGTTAGATTGGGACTTGTTAACACTAAATATTATCATTGGTTTTTTAGTGATTATTTACACGGTTTCTGGAGGAACAAAAGCCGTAAACGTAACGCAAAAACAACAAATGATTATCATTTTTATAGGAATGCTAATTGCATTTTTTATGATTATGAGTCAACTTCCAGAGAATATTACCTTCACCAACGCATTAGAAATTGCAGGTGCTAGTAATAAGATGGAAGTGTTAGATTTCTCTTTCGATTTAAGTAATAGATATACCGTTTGGACAGGTATTTTAGGAGGAACCTTTTTAATGTTATCGTATTTTGGAACAGACCAAAGTCAGGTGCAACGTTACTTGTCTGGAAAATCGGTTAGAGAAAGTCAGCTAGGTTTAATTTTTAACGGATTGTTAAAAGTGCCAATGCAGTTTTTTATCTTGTTAATTGGGGTAATGGTTTTTGTTTTTTATCAATTTAATGCATCACCATTAAACTTTAATCCTACCGCAAATGAAGCTGTTCAGAATTCTGAATATTTAGCAGAATATCAAGAATTAGAAAAGGAGCACACGATTATAGAGAATGATAAAAGGCTGTTATTTTCTGATGGTTTTCAAGCAGAAGAAAAAGAAAGAATTCAAGAATTAAATACAAGAGACTTAGAGTTAAAAGAATCTGCAAAAACAATTATAAAAAAGGTGGATGAAAAGTCGATTAAAAAGATAGAATCGAATGACAAAGATTATGTGTTTATTCATTTTATTTTAAACAATTTACCAAGAGGATTAATCGGACTTTTATTGGCGGTAATTTTATCTGCAGCAATGTCTTCTACAGCATCAGAATTAAATGCGTTGGCGAGTACAACGGCTATAGATTTATACAAGCGAAATGTAAGGGAAGATAAGAGTGAAGAGCATTATGTAAAAGCGTCTAAATGGTTTACGTTGGCTTGGGGAATCATTGCTATTTCTGTGGCTTGTATTGCCAATTTGTTCGATAATTTAATTCAGCTTGTAAATATTATTGGATCTATTTTCTATGGAAATGTATTAGGAATTTTCTTGTTGGCGTTTTTTGTTAAATTTGTTAGAGGAAATGCTGTTTTTGTAGCAGCATTAATTACACAAGCTTTAATTATTACCGTATTTTTACTTGATTGGTTGCCGTATTTATGGCTAAATTTATTAGGGTGTGCGTTAGTAATGGGAATTGCAATTATTATTCAAACATTTATGCCTTCTAAAGACAATTATACAGATGATTTTAAAACAGTAGAAATTTAATAGATTATGGAAAAGAAAGTAATTAAATGGGGAATTATAGGATTAGGTAATATTGCTCAAAAATTTGCTGCAGATTTAGCAACAGTAGAAAATGCAGAATTAGTTGCTGTAGCATCTAGAAGTCAAGAAAATGCGAATGAATTTGCTAGTACATATAACTCAAAAAAAGCCTATAACTCGTATCTAGATTTAGCAAAAGATGCAGAGGTAGATGCTGTTTATATTGCAACACCACATAGTTTTCATAAAGAACATGCTATACTTTGTTTACAACATAAAAAAGCCGTTTTATGTGAGAAACCTTTTGCAATGAATTTGCAAGAAGTAGAAGAAATGATAGCGGTAGCCAAAGAAAATAATGTGTTATTGATGGAAGCTTTATGGACCTATTTTTTACCACATTATACCTATGTTTTAGAAAGTCTTAAAAATGAAAAATTTGGAAAAATTTTAAAATTAGAAGCAGATTTTGGTTTTTTTAGAGCATTTGATAATGATAGCAGATTGTTTAAAAAAGAAGTGGGTGGCGGTAGCTTGTTAGATATTGGTATTTATCCAATTTTTGCAGCCTTGTCTACTTTAGGTAAGCCAGATATTATAGAAGCAGACGCTACTTTTTTTGATAATGGAGCAGACTCTTCTTGTAACATGACTTTTAATTATACAGGTACCAAAGCAGTTCTAAAAAGCACGTTGGTAGAAGATACAGCCACAGAGGCCGTTTTTACTTGCGAAAGAGGTGTTATAAAAATAAATACCATGTTTCATATGCCTACAACGGTAACTGTTATAGAAAATGGTAAAGAAGAAATTATTGATTTTAATTATAAAACAATTGGTTATAATTTTGAAACAATACATTTTAATAATCTTCTAAAAACAAACAAAAAAGAAAGTGATTTAATGACTTTTGATTTCTCTATAAATTTGATAAAAACTTTAGATAAGGTTAGAGAAATTATAGGTTTAGAATATTAAGGGAGCAAAATTATTTATGCGTTGTTCTGATATAGAAACGGAACCTGCAAGTTTGAAAATGGGACGTAATAGCAAATATTTAATATGTTAAATTGGAAACAAAACTTTCTGAATGAACTTAAAACCAATCCAAAACGGATTTTTCTGATCGACGCTTTCGGAGCTTTACTAACTGCAATTTCATTATTCGGAATTTTAGCGCAATTGGAACAGCATTTCGGAATGCCTAAAAAGACATTATATCTATTATCTGGAATTGCATTTTGCTTGTTTATTTACTCAATGAGCTGTAACATGTTTGTGAGGTCAAATTGGAAACCTTTTTTAAGAATATTAATAATTAGTAATATTATCTATTCGTTAATTTCCATTGGATTGTTAATTAAGTATTCTGAAAAACTGACAGAACTAGGATGGATATATTTTATCCTAGAATTATTGATAATTGGTATAATTGTTATTGTAGAATATAAATCATACTTAAATCAAGTTAGTAAATGAAATGCAAAAATTTGAAAAGAAAATAAAAGCCTTAGGTAACAAAGGGCAACCTTTATTGATGCCTTTTTGCTTACTAGCTAAAGTACTTGCGGACTTTCTTGGTCAGTAATTATTTACTAAATTTATTGCTTAAAACTCATAACAAAGTTTATACAACAATAATAAGTTAAGAAAGTAAATATTTAAGAGCTAGATTGTTGTCGTTTATTTAAACGAGCTATTATTTTTAAAAAGACAATGGTAGTAATTAAAGCATCTCTACTTGCGGTATGTCTATCGCTTTTAGGTACATTTTATTAGACACAAAATCTGTCTAAAGTATAACGCTCTTGTGGTAGTGAGTTTTGGTAAACAGGGTGTTTAGAATTTCTGTATCTAATGTTTTATTTTTAAGACTTGGTACGTGATGTCTTTCTAGTATTTGATTGATTATTGCAATATCAAAACCAATATAAGGCGTCTAATAAATAGTTTTCTTTACTTATTAAAGGTCTTAAACCAAAAACATCTCCATCATCACAGATGTCTATTAAATATTTTTGGTCTCTAGAATTTTTATACAAGCTAATTTCTCCATTTTGTATAATGTAAAATTGCTTGTGTTTTGTGTCGTTTTAATGTAAAATAACGTTACCTTTTTCTAAAAAGATACTTGAGATGCTATTTCAAGTATCTTTTTTGTAGCTAATAAGTTAAAAGTGGGTAGTTTTTTAAAATCGAAAACACGTTCTGCTATTGCGTTTTTCATCCTTTTTTATTTGTTGATAAACTTTACTCCTCACTTTTGCTAACTGGCGTTTTTTCTAAATCGTAAACAGCTGTAGAAATATCTACTTGAAACCAATTTTTAAACATTTTGTAATTACGTCTTTGTGGCCATTCTTTTTTATTGGTGTGCCAACCATCTAGTTCCATCATAAAATATTTATCAAACTTCTTTTTTAAATGCGCTTCAATATCCTCAAAACTACTATTGTTAATGAGATAAATATTAACGTCATTAAAAGTAGCTATATCAATCTTCGAATCGGGATAAATAGTGTTATGCCAATCTACAAAGGGTTGCAGCGGTTTTATAGAAATTGCAGATCTATTAATAAAGTTTTCTTCAAAATCATCAGTTTCTTCATTAGGGAAATCCATTTGTAACATCTCAGAAAGGTAGTCGTCTTCAGATTGTGTTGTTACATTTAATTTTGGGGTTCCATTCTTTTCAAAGAAATAAAAATCGACTATAAATTCTGTAAATTCCTTAAAATGTTTGACTTTGTGGCTTGTCATTTTTTCTATTAATCGATAATCTTCTCCATCTTCTTTTGCTAACTTAATAATGTTTTTAAATTCAGATGTATCTAAAATAGATCGCATATTACCTAAGTTCCAAGTATTTTGGGCAAACTCATAAACGTCTTCGTGGTATTCATAATCTTTAAATTCATCATCAAAGTGATTTACAAATTTTTCTAATAATGTAGAGTAATTTACTTCTGTATTTTGAATATTACTGTTGTCTCCAAATAAATTTACAACTTTATTTTTTTTCATTTTGATGTGAATTTTGAATGTTTTTTAATATTTGATTATAAACCGAACAATAATAGTCATGAAACCTAGAAAGTAAAATATTATCTAGGCTTTCTGTATTTTTTAAAGTTGATAAATTAAATAATTGAATTGCATCAACTTCTTCTTTTTGAATGGTTAATGTTGATATAGATACTTTTAATTCTGCGATAAAAACATGATGATGTTCGTTATCTATAATTCCGTTTGCATGAGTAACCTGATGAATTCTTGTCCCAATTTTTATGAGGTCTTTTTCGGTTAATTGCAAACCTATTTCTTCTAAGACTTCTCTTTTTGCAGCTGTAATAATATGCTCTCCGGCACCAACATGTCCTGCTACAGAAATATCCCACATGCCTGGAAATACTTTTTTAGTCAATGCTCTTTTTTGAAGTACTATTTTTTCATCCGAAGTAAATAACCACACATGAACAGTGGCATGAAACCAACCATTTTTATGTGCTTCAGATTTTAAAGCTGTTTTTCCTGTAGGTTTTCCTTCGGGAGTTAAAATGTCTATGAGTTCATCCATGTTTTTAACCGCAAAGTTCGCAAAGAAACCGCAAAGGTCACAAAGTAGTATTAATTATTCTTTGCGACCTTTGCGAAAACTAGTGCCTTTGCGTTTTATATATTATTCAAAGTAAGAAAAAGTTTCTCCTCCTTTAATGTTTAATAATGTTTCGTAAATCATTTTAATAACGTTTTCTACATCATCTCTATGCACCATTTCTACTGTGGTATGCATATATCTTAGTGGTAAAGAAATTAATGCAGAAGCAACGCCACCATTGCTATACGCAAAAGCATCTGTATCTGTACCGGTTGCTCTAGAAAGTGCAGAACGCTGAAAAGGAATCTTTTTAGCTTCGGCAGTTTCTGTAATTAAATCACGTAATTTTTGTTGTACGGCAGGAGCATAAGCAATAACAGGACCTTTACCCAATTCTAAAAGACCAGCAGATTTTTTCTCGATCATTGGAGTTGTAGTATCATGTGTTACGTCTGTAACAATGGCAACATTTGGTTTTATGGTTTGTGTAATCATTTCTGCACCACGTAAACCAATTTCTTCTTGTACAGAGTTTGTAATGTACAATCCGAAAGGCAATTCTTTTTTGTTCTCTTTTAATAAACGCGCAACTTCGGCAATCATAAAACCACCCATTCTGTTGTCTAAAGCTCTACAAACAAATTTATCTCCGTTTAAGATATGAAATTCATCTGGGTAGGTAATTACACAACCAACATGAACGCCTAAAGCTTCTACTTCTTCTTTAGTAGCGCAACCTGTATCAATAAAAATATTATCTGGTTTAGGTGCTTGTTCATTAGCTTTATCTCTGGTATGAATTGCTGGCCATCCAAAAACACCTTTTACTATTCCGTTTTTAGTATGAATGTTTACAATTTTACTCGGCGCAATTTGATGATCTGATCCACCGTTTCTAATCACGTAAATTAAACCGTTATCAGAAATATAATTTACATACCAAGAAATTTCATCTGCATGCCCTTCAATAACAACTTTGTATTTTGCGTCTGGGTTTATAACTCCAACAGCAGATCCATAAGTGTCTGTAATAAATGTATCTACATAGGGTTTTAGATAGTCCATCCAAATTTTCTGACCTTCCCATTCGTAACCAGTTGGTGCTGCATTATTAAGGTATTTTTCTAAAAATGTAAGTGAATCTTTATTTAATATTGATTTTTTTGCCATTGTATTTTTGTTTAAAATTTTGAAAAGTATTGAAAATTAAAATGTCTGTTTGTAGGTTTTCTTTTGATGGAATTGAAAAAGAAAAAATATCGAGAGCATTTTGTATTTCCAATTGTAAAAATAATACGATTTTTTATGAATTCCATTAAAATAATCACAAAAAAGTGTAACAAAAGTACTTACTTTTACACTAATCAGTTATTCTTGTTTCCGCAAGAAAAACATTTTTAAAAGGAATCTAAAGCAAAAGCTTAGAAGGAGTACTTTTAGATAAAAAAAAATCACTAAAACCAAGAATATGAAGTTAGTAATTGAAAATTTAACTAAGACTTATAAAAACGGAGTAAAAGCTATAGATAATTTAAGTATCGAAATTGGTACAGGAATGTTTGGCTTATTAGGTCCAAATGGCGCAGGGAAATCATCATTAATGAGAACCATTGCAACGTTACAAAGTCCAGATTCTGGTTCAATTACTTTTGGTGATATTAAGGTTTTAGAAGACAATATGTCTTTGCGTAAAGTATTGGGGTATTTGCCGCAATCTTTTGGCGTATATCCTAAAATGTCTGCGGAAGAATTGTTAGATTATTTTGCAACTTTAAAAGGGATTGCTAATAAAGTAGAAAGACAAGCAATTGTAAAAGAAGTTTTAGAAATTACTAATTTATACGAAGTAAGGCATAAAAACGTTGCTGGTTATTCTGGAGGAATGAAACAACGTTTCGGAATTGCACAATTGCTTTTAAATAACCCCAAATTAATTATTGTTGATGAACCAACTGCAGGTTTAGATCCGGCAGAAAGACATCGTTTTTTAAATGTTTTACGTGAAGTTGGTAGTAATTGTACGGTTATTTTTTCTACACATATTGTAGAAGATGTAAAGGAATTATGTAATGAAATGGCCATTTTAAATGGAGGACGAATTTTAAAGCATTCTACACCACAAAAAGCAACGGAAGAATTAAAAAACACTATTTGGACAAAGATTATAGCTAAAGATGATTTAGAAGAAAACCTGAAACTTTATAATGTATTGTCTAGAAATTTTAATACAGACAATACATTAAACATAAGAGTACATGCTGCAGAAAAACCTTCGGAAGATTTTATTGCTGCAACTCCACAGTTAGACGATGTGTATTTTATCGCTTTAAAACAAGACGAACCGCAGTTGGTTTAAGGTTTTAGGTTTAAAGTTCATAGTTTTTAGTGGGCTTACAATTATACAATTCAACAATTACACTTTTACACATTTTATATGTTTTTAACTATTTTTAAGCAAGAATTAAAATACTGGTTTAACAAACCTGTTTTTTATATTTATATATCAATATTTTTATTAATTTCTTTCTTTTTATCTGCAACATCTGCGGGTATTTGGGACGGAATTACAGGAACAACAGGTTCTTCTAGAATTGTAAATTCGCCAATTGGCGTTACCGGTATTTTTAATGCATTTACCATTTTAATATTTTTCTTGTTTCCATCTATTATAGGAGTTTCTATTTACAGAGATTTTAAAAGTGAAATGCACACCATTTTATTTTCGTATCCGTTTACCAAAACAAATTATTTATTCGCTAAATTTCTTAGTGGTATTGTAGTGGTTTCTGCTATTGTTTTAGTGGTTGCATTGGGTATGATTATTGGTTTTAGATTTCCTGGAACCAATTCAGACATTGTAGGCGATTTTAATATAATGACTTATTTAACAGTTTATTTGGTGTACTTATTACCAAATATATTGTTTTTTGGCGCCGTTGTTTTTGCGGTTGTTACTTTCTCTAGAAATATTGCAGCTGGTTTTATTACGGTAATTATTTTAATGTTTGTACAAGGAGCAATTTCTAGTATTTTATCAGAACCAGAACACGCTACTTTATTGGCTCTTTTAGATCCTTATGGTTCATCAGCATCTTCTTATTATACTAAATACTGGACTGTTTCTGAGCAGAACGAAATGCAAATTCCTATTAAAGAATTAGTTGTTTACAATAGGTTATTATGGTTGGTAATTTCTTCTGTAGTTTTTGGTTTGGTTTTTAAATTCTTTAAATTTAATCAGAATGCAGTTACACTTTCTTTTAGAAAAGCAAAATCAGAAAGAGTTACAAAAACTAATTTTAGCGGAATTACAAAAATAACCTTACCAAAGGTAACGCACAATTATTCTTTTGTTCAGAATTTAAAAGTAATGTGGAGGTTGTCTATTATAGACTTTAAATATATTTTTAAGAGTTTACCATTTATTTGTATTCTTATAGTAGGACTTTTAATGTTATTTGGAACCTTATTTATTTCTAGCGAAATTTTTGGTACGGATACATTACCTGTTACTTGGCAAATGCTAGGCGGTGGAAATATTTTTAGTTTATTTGTAATTAATATTTGTACTTTTTTATACGCAGGTATGTTGGTACAAAGAGCAAGAACTGCAAAAATTAATCATTTGGTAGATAGTACACCAATACCAAATTGGACTTTATTATTCTCTAAATTAATTGCTATTTTAAAAATGCAATTGGTTTTATTGGCAGTAATTATGGTTTCTGGTATGTTGTTTCAAGCCTATCAAGGATACTATAATTTTGAAATTGGTCATTATATAAAAGAGCTATTTGCACTAAAGTTTTTAAACTATGTAATTTGGGCTTTCTTAGCAATATTTGTACAAACACTATTTAAAAATCAATATTTAGGTTTATTGGTTTTGTTGATAATCGCTATCGGAATTCCGTTTTTAAGTTTAGTCGGCATCGAACTATCAATATTTAAATACAATGAAGGACCAGGTTTTAGTTATTCTGATATGAATGGTTATGGCTCTGCATTGTCTAGATATTTATGGTACAAAATCTATTGGATTTTAGGAGGAACTTTATTATTAATTGCAAGTGTTTTATTTTGGGTTAGAGGCTTACCAAGCTCTTTTTCTGAAAGAGTAGATATAGCAATTGCAAGATTTAAAACACCTCAAAAAATTAGCTTAGCAATAGTTTTAGTTGCTTTTTTAACTTTGGGAGTTACTATTTATCAGGCAACAAAGTCTGATGAAAAACATACAGCATCAAAACAAGCAGAATTAAATGCTGTTAAATGGGAGAAAACATATAAAAAATATGAAAATTATAAACAACCAAGAATTGTAGCTATAAATGCTGATGTAGAAATTTATCCGAAGAAAAGAACCTATAAAGCGAGTGCCGTTTTTACGATGGTAAATAAAACAGACAAGGCAATTGATAGCATTTTCTTAAACCATAATGCATTAGAAAGTAGTTTTGAGTTTAATAAATCAAATAATTTGGTTTTAGAAGACACGGTTTTTAATTTTGATATTTACAAGTTCGATAAAAAAATACAACCAGGAGATTCTTTGCAATTAACGGTTTATGTTAAGAGTGATGAAAACACCATGTTTCAAAGAAAATCTCCTGTTTTAGAAAACGGAACCTTCTTAAATAATTTTTCAATGTTTCCTTCTTTAGGATATTCTTCTGGCGGAGAACTTACAGACAATAAAACACGTAAAAAATACAAGTTACCACCAAATAATTTACGTCCGCAACCAACAGATTCTACTGCTTTAGGAAATACCTATATTTCTAAAGATTCTGATTGGATAGATTTTGAAGCAACAGTATCAACATCAAAAGATCAAATAGCCATTGCACCCGGTTATTTGCAAAAAGAATGGACAGAAGGAAATCGTAAATATTTTCATTATAAAATGGATAGTAAAATGTTAAATTTTTATGCATTTAACTCCGCAAAATATCAAGTTAAAAAAGAAATTTGGAAAGGAATTAGTTTAGAAATTTACTATCACAAACCACATGATTATAACTTAGATAGAATGATGAAAGGGATGAAAGCGTCTTTAGATTATAATTCTAAAAACTTTAGCCCTTATCAACATAAACAATTAAGAATTGTAGAGTTTCCAAGAACAGGAGGAAGCTTTGCACAATCTTTTCCAAATACCATTCCGTTTTCAGAAGGTGTCGGTTTTATTGCAGATGTAGACGATACAAATGATGATGGAGTAGATTATCCTTTTGCAGTAACAGTGCATGAAGTAGCGCATCAATGGTGGGCGCATCAAGTAATAGGAGCAGATGTTTTAGGAGCCACAATGTTATCAGAAAGTTTATCGGAATATGTTGCTTTAAAAGTGTTAGAACATCAGAATGGTAAACCTAAAATGCGTACCTTTTTAAAAGAAGCTTTAGATGGTTATTTAATTAAGAGAACATTAGAAACAAAACGAGAAAAACCGTTAATGTATAATGATGGGCAAGGGTATATACGTTATCAAAAAGGATCGTTGGTTTTTTATGCTTTGAGTGATTATATTGGAGAAGAAAAGTTAAACGCAACTTTAAAAAAGTATGTAGAAAAAGTGAGGTTTCAAGAAGCACCTTATACAACTTCTGTAGAAATGGTTAATTATATTAGAAAAGTAACTCCAGATTCTTTACAATATGTAATTAAAGATATGTTTGAAACGATAACACTTTATAAAAATAGAATTGTAGAAGTAAAATCTACAGAATTAGAGAGTGGAAAATATCAAGTAGATATTGAGTTTGAAGTTTCTAAATATAGAAACGATGAAAAAGGGAAGAAGTTTTATGGAGAAAAACTAGGTGATACTTTAAGTTATCAATCAGAAAAAATGAGCAAGCCAATTTTATCTTTGCCTTTGCAAGATTATATTGATATTGGTATTTTTACAGAACAAGAGGTTGATGGAAAAAAGAAAGAAAAAGAACTGTATTTACAAAAACATAAGATTACGCAAATTAATAATAAAATAACCATTATTGTTGATGAAAAACCCGTTGAGGTAGGGGTAGATCCTTATAATAAATTAATAGACACAAAATCTGACGATAACAGAAGAAAATTATAAGAGATGAAACATAAAAGCAATATATTATCTGCTTCTGCATTTTTTTTAATTATTGCAGTATTGCAAATTTTGGGACTTTTGTTTAACGATACTCTGGCTTTTGTAACGAGTCCGTTTATAACTATTTCATTGGCAATTGTTTATTTAACCTCAGTAAATAAAGTTAATTTAGGCTATACCGCTGCATTGTTTTTTTCTTTTTGGGGAGATCTTTTTTTACTTTTTAAAGCAGACTTTTTATTGTTCGGACTAGTTTTCTTTTTAATTGCTCAAGCTTTATTTATAAAAGTTTCCTTTAGTTTTTTAATAAAAAAAAGTTTTACTAAAACAGTGTTATCTTCCATACCTTTTTTAATTATTTTTGGAGGTGTCGTTTATGTAGTAAATAAAAGTCTAGGAGAAATGTTATTTCCGATAATTGTATACGGAATTGTTATTTGTTCTTTTGGTACAATTACTTTATTAAATTATTTTCAAGAAAAAAGCACAGAAAACTTATGGTTAATATTAGGAGCCGTATTTTTTATATTGTCGGATAGTTTGTTTGTAATTCATAAGTTTTATGATATCAATGAAGTGTATAGAATTACTATGATAACTACTTATATTTTGGCACAGTATCTTATTTGCAAAGCAATGATTGCTAAGAGTGTAAAAGCCTAAATAAAAAATTTAATATTTTTTTTAATGAAAAATCTATTTTTAATTCTTTTTGTAATTAGTGTTTTGGTATCTTGTACAAAGGATAAAAAAACAAGTTTAACATTTTTAGATGAATTTGTTTTAGCAGATTCAATCTCTTTTCAGCATTTAATTATTGGTGGTTTATCGGGCTTAGATTATGCAAACGGAGACTATTATTTTGTTGTAGATGACGCGCACAATCCTCGTTTTGTAAAAGCCGCAATTAGCATTCAAAAAAATAAGATACAAGCTGTAGATTTTAAAAATGTAGTTTTTTTAAATGATACTGTAACTTCTTATTATAAGGATAATGCCTTAGATCTAGAATCTATTTTTGTAGATGAAGAAAAACAAGAAGTTAATTTTGTAGGAGAGGGCTCTATTAATGATGGTAAAAGCCCAACGATATTTAAAACCGATTTAAACGGTAAGTTTTTAGAAGCTTATGAGTTACCTAAAAGTTTAAGCAATAATAAAGAGATAAAACACAATGCTGTTTTTGAAGGATCTTCTAAAAGTTTAGATGGTAAAGGGTTTTGGGTGGCTATGGAAGCGCCATTAAAAACAGACGGAGAAGAGCCTACTTTTACAAAAACATCATCTCCTGTAAGAATTACTTATTTTGATAAAACATCAAAAAAAGCGACCAAACAGTTTGCGTATCAATTAGAACATATTACAAAACCATCAAAAGGAAATATCAATTTAAACGGTGTTACGTCTATTTTAGAATATAAAGAAAATCATTTTTTTATCATAGAACGAACCTACCAAAGTGGTTATGGAGCGCATGGAAATATTGTAAGAATTTTTGATGCAGTTTTAGATGAGCAAACTACCAATGTTTTAGAGGTAGCTTCATTAAAGGAAACAAAATTTATTCCGCTTAAAAAGCGATTGTTATTAAATTTTGAAGATGAAAAAAATCAATTAACAGACGGAATTGTAGATAACATAGAAGGGCTTACTTTTGGTCCAAAATTAGCAAACGGAAATCAATCTTTAATTTTAGTTTCTGATGATAATTTTCAATTGTATGGAAAACAATTAAATCAATTTATTTTATTAGAAATTAACAATCAATAATTTCTACGAGTACTAATTTAAGAGCGTGTAAGTAATGAGTTTGTCTAAAATAAAAGAAGCTAGATTAAGAAAAAAGTTTGATAAAAAAATCTTACAATTAGCAAAAAACAGAACAGTTTCTCAAAACGAAATTAAAACTGTAGGTATTTTAACAACAGATAGTATTTCTTTAAAGTTAGATTTGCAATCGAAAATAGAAAAGGTACTTGGCGTAAGAAATATCAAAATTTATAATTTTAAGAAATACGATAAATCAGATGCAGTTTCTTTTAAACATTTTTCTGAAAAAGATATCAATTGGAAAGGTCATTTTATACAACCTAATTTTAAAAGTTTTTTAGAACAACCATTCGATTTGTTAATTGGTTATTTTAAAGAACCTAATTTGTATTTACAAAATGCCGTTTTAGAATCTCAGGCAACTTTTAAAGCAGGTTTTTCTGGCGTAAATTCTAAATTATACGAATTAGAAATTTTAGAAAACATAGAACACGTAGATCAATTTACTGCAGAGCTAAAAAAGTATCTTACAATACTTAAAAAGCTAAAAAATTAAACTTTAACAATAAAGTTGTTTATTCTTAGTAAGAATTGTTTTTTTAGTGATGGAATTCAGCTTAAAATTGTAATTTTACCTCTTATAAAATACAGAATAATGCAAAAATTTATTGGAACTGGAGTTGCGTTGATAACACCTTTTAAAGAAGATTTAAGTGTAGATTTTGATGCACTTATCAAATTGGTGAATTTTAACATCGAAAACGGAACAGATTACTTAGTAATCAATGGTACTACTGCAGAAAGTGCAACCATTACCAAAGAAGAAAAACAAGAGATCATTAACGTTATTATTAATACAAATAATAAAAGATTACCTTTAGTTTTAGGTGTGGGTGGTAATAATACTGCTTTAGTTATAGAAGAACTACAAACAAGAGATTTTACAGGATTAGATGGTATTCTTTCTGTTGCACCTTATTATAGTAAACCAACGCAAGAAGGTTTTTATCAGCATTTTAAAGCAATAGCAGCAGCTACAGATTTACCTATTATTTTGTACAATGTTCCTGGTAGAACCGCAAAAAACATGGAGCCTGCAACTACTTTGCGTTTGGCAAATGATTTTAGTAATATAGTAGGTGTTAAAGAAGCAGGGAATAACCAACAACAATATTATACCTTATTAAGAGACAAGCCTGCAGACTTTTTAATTATTTCTGGTGATGATGATTTGGCTTTAGGTGTTGCCTTAGCAGGTGGTTCTGGAGTGATTTCTGTAATAGGACAGGCTTTTCCTAAAGCATTTTCTACCATGATAAATCATGGTTTAAAAGGGAATAACAAAGAAGGTTATGCAATTCATTATAAAATGATGGATGTTGTAGATTACATCTTCGAAGAGAATAATCCTTCAGGAATTAAAACAGTTTTACAAGAATTAGGTTTTTGTAAAAACGATGTTCGCTTACCTTTAGTAAAAACAAGTGCAGAACTTCAATCTAAAATTGCTAAATTTGTAAAGAATTTTTAGATTTACAAACAACTTAAAAACAAAACAATATGTTATCACCAATTATTGAAAAAGCATTAAACGAACAGATAAGAGTAGAAGCACAATCTTCTCAAATATATTTGGCAATGGCTTCTTGGGCAGAAGTTTTAGGTTTTGAAGGAGTTGCACAGTTTATGTATGCACATTCAGACGAAGAAAGAATGCACATGTTAAAATTGGTAAAATTTGTAAATGAACGTGGTGGGCATGCAAAAGTATCTGCATTAGATGCACCTCCGGTAGAATTTGGTGCTTTTAAAGAAATGTTTCAAGAATTATTTAATCATGAGGTACATGTGTCTGCTTGTATTAACGATTTAATTGATATTTGCCTACAAGAAAAAGATTATGCAACCCATAACTTTTTACAATGGTATGTTTCTGAGCAGATTGAAGAAGAAGCATTGGCTAGAAATATCTTAGATAAAATTAAATTAATTGGAGACGATAAAGGAGGTTTCTACTTGTTTGATAATGATATTAAACAATTAATTACTGTAACGGCTCCTCCTCAGCTATAACATTAACAAACTTTTAGCAGCATATAAAATCTTTTTTCACGTTTTTTGTGTCATTATTATATGACATAATTTACTGTCTAAAAAAACGTTTTATTAATCCATATTTAATCACTAATTTTGCACGATGCAAAAAATTAAAAATTTAGCGTGTTTGTTAATGTTCTCACTTGTATTAATTTCTTGTGGAGAATATCAAAAAGTATTAAACAAAGGTACATCTGAAGAGCAATATAAAATGGCTGTAAAAATGTACGAAGGTAAAAAGTACGGGAAAGCTTTACGTTTGTTTGAGAAAATTACACCAACATATAGAGGGAAACCACAAATGGAGCGTATCCAATTTATGGTAGCGCAATCTAATTTTAACGAGAAAAACTATAGTATTTCTGGTTATTATTTTGATCGATTTGCAAAAAATTATCCTAAAAGTTCTAAGAAAGAAGAAGCAGCCTTTTTATCTGCGTATAGTTATAAGTTGGCATCACCAAGATTTAGTTTAGATCCTACGGATACTAATAAAGCACTAGAAGCTTTTCAGGGTTTTATAAATACCTATCCAGATTCAGACAAAATAGAAGAAGCGAATCAGCATTATAAAGAATTAAGATATAAGCTTCAGAAAAAATCTTTCGAAATAGCTAAAACGTATTATAGAACAGCAGAATATGATTTAAGAAATTACAAAGCAGCAATACAAGCTTTTGATAATTTATTGTCAGATTATTTAGGTTCTGAATTTAAAGAAGAAGCATTGTATTACAGGTTAAAAGCAGCTCATGACTTTGTTTTAAAAAGTTATGATAGAAGAAAATCTGAACGTATAAAAGATGCTATAGAAGCTTATGATAAGCTAAAAAGAAATTATCCAGAATCTCAATATATGGAAGATTCAGATAAAATGCTAGCAACCTTACAACAAGAACAAGTAAGAATTGACGCTATAATTGCAAAACAAGTGAAAGCGAATGTTCAAAAATCAAAAAAGAAATAATAACTAATTATGGATTATAAAGATACAAAGGCACCTTTAAGTACGATTACTTATAATAAGGTTGAAATAGAAGCTCCTACGCAAAATATTTATGAGGCTATTTCTATTATTGCTAAAAGAGCAAATCAAATTAATGGAGATTTAAAGAAAGAATTAGTTGATAAATTAGAAGAATTTGCTACTTATAATGATAGTTTAGAAGAAGTTTTTGAAAACAAAGAACAAATAGAAGTTTCTAAATTTTACGAAAGATTGCCAAAACCAACTGCAATGGCTGTTGAAGAATGGTTAAACGGAAAAGTATATTTTAGAACTCCAGAAACAGAATAATGTCTGTTTTAAGTGGTAAAAAAATTCTGTTAGGAATTACTGCTGGAATTGCTGCATACAAAACGGCTAGTTTAGTTCGTTTATTTATAAAATTAGACGCAGAGGTCAAAGTTATTATGACTCCTGCGTCTAAAGATTTTATAACACCTCTTACACTTTCCACGCTTTCTAAAAACCCTGTTCATTCTACGTTTTACGACAAAGAAGATGCAGAAAATGAAATGTGGAATAACCATGTAGATTTGGGGCTTTGGGCAGATTATATGGTAGTTGCTCCTGCAACTGCAAATACGATGTCTAAAATGGCAAATGGAACTTGCGATAATTTATTATTGGCGGTCTATTTATCTGCTAAATGTCCTATATATTTTGCGCCTGCAATGGATTTGGATATGTATATCCATCCATCAACCAAAGAAATTTTACAGAAATTAAAATCTTTTGGTAATACAATTATACCTGCAACTTCTGGTGAGTTAGCGAGCGGATTGGTTGGTGAAGGTAGAATGGCAGAGCCAGAAGATATTGTGTCATTTATAGAAAATGATATTTTATCAAAATTACCTTTAAAAGGTAAAAAGGTGTTGCTTACAGCAGGTCCAACCTATGAAGCCATAGACCCTGTTCGTTTTATAGGAAATCATTCTTCTGGTAAAATGGGATTTGCAATTGCAAAAGCTGCAGCTAATTTAGGTGCTGAGGTTTATTTAATTTCAGGTCCAAGTCATCAAAAAATACAGCATTCTCTAGTACATAGAATAGATGTTATTTCTGCAGAAGAAATGTACAAAGCAGCACATGCCTATTTTAAAGAAGTAGATATTGCAATACTTTCTGCGGCTGTTGCAGATTATAGACCAAAAAATATAGCAACTCAGAAAATAAAGAAGACAACTTCTGCGTTAGAAATTGAGTTAGAACCAACAAAAGATATTTTAGCATCTTTAGGTGAAATTAAAGAAAATCAATTTTTAGTTGGTTTTGCTTTAGAAACCAATAATGAGTTAGAAAATGCAAAAGGAAAATTAAAGCGTAAGAATTTAGATGCTATTGTTTTAAATTCTTTACAAGATAAAGGCGCTGGTTTTGCAACAGACACAAATAAAATTACTATTATTGATAAAGATTTGAATGAAAAAACGTTCGAATTAAAATCGAAAGTAGAAGTAGCTAAAGATATTATTAACGAAATTATACGTAAAATATCTTAATATTTTTGGTCTCCTCGAGCGCAGTCGAGAGGTTTAAAAGAAGGTCTCGACTGCGCTCGACCGGACAGTAAACAACAAAATAAATGCGTAAACTTATATTCTTTTTTCTGTTAATATTTTCAGTTTCTGTGCTAAAAGCTCAAGAATTGAATTGCTTGGTTACTGTTAATTATAACCAAGTACAAGGTTCAAATACCCAGGTTTTTAAAACACTAGAAAAATCGTTGTCAGAATTTATCAATCAAACTAAATGGACAAATAACGAGGTAAAACCAGAAGAAAGAATAGATTGTGCATTTACAATTATTATAAGCTCTAGAGACGCTAATAACTTTACAGCAACGTTACAAGTGCAATCTACAAGACCTGTTTTTGGTTCTACGTATGCATCACCAATATTAAATTTAAAAGACAACGAATTCAACTTTAAATACAATGAGTTCGATCCATTAATTTATAACCAGAATTCTTACGATAGCAATTTAATTTCTACCATTGTTTTTTATGCAAATATTGTTTTAGGTGCAGATGCAGATACTTTTAAAAGAAATGGTGGAGAAGCTTATTTTAAAGAAGCAGAGAATGTAATGTTGCAAGCACAACAAAGTGGTTTAGGCTCTTGGCAAAATGTGGTAGGAAAACAAAATCGTTTTCTTTTGATTGATAGTTTTTTATCACCAAAACTTACCGCATACAGAACGGCCATTTATAATTACCATAGAACAGGATTAGATGAGTTTTCTTTAAATAGTGGAATTGCTAAACAAAATATGGAAGAGGCTATAATCTCTTTAGAGAGTATTTATAACAAAACAGTTGGTAATTATTTAATACGTGTGTTTTTTGATGCTAAATCAGATGAAATTGTAAATATGTATTCTGATGATGTTGTTACAAGAAATCAAGATAGATTAACCGAAGTAGTCACAAAATTATCGCCAAACAACAGCGCTAAATGGAAAAATATTAAGTAAAATAAAATTTTCTGAATATTAAAGGGAGTATCTGATTAATGATATAAGTGAAATAGAAATTCAGTATTGACTTTTTTGTGTTTTTTTTGGTATTGGCTTACTTTATCGATTACTAAGTGATTAATTTAACTTCGTAAATACTAGTATAAGTTTTATACTACTTTTGGCGATAGTATAAAAAACTTTTAAACGAAAATTGAACATAGATGATTTAAAATTACTTTAAAAGAATATTTTGATATCAAAGAAGCACACAAACCATGCTAAAATTTAATTGTAAAATAAAAGGATTTAAAAGCCTTGTGCAATTTTATCTAACTCATTTCTATCAAGTATCGAAATATCTTTACCTTTAAACTCAATAATTTTTTTCTTTTTAAAATCAGATAATAAGCGAATTGCAGATTCTGTTGCTGTACCTATAATATTAGCAATATCTTCTCTAGAAAGATGAATGTTAATAGTGTTTTCTGTATTTGTACCAAATTTATCAAGCAGGTTTAAAAGTGTTTCGGCTAAACGCTGTTTAACTGTCTTTTGCGCCATATCTACAATAACATTATCTGCTTGTTTTAAGGTTTGAGCCATGTCTTTAAGCACGCTCATTGTAAAGTTTGGGTTTTTAGATAAATCCTTTATAATTTCTTCTTTCGGAATAAAACAAACTTGCATATCATTTAAAGCAACTGCTTTAAGGTTAGAAACTTCATCAGAAATTAAGCTTCTTTCTCCTAATAAATCTCCCTTGGTTACTAAACTGATAATTTGGTTTCTACCATTTTCACTCATTTTAGAAACCTTGCAAACGCCATCTTTAATGCAAAAAACTCCTTTTAGACGTTCTCCTTCCTCAAAAATAGCTTCTCCTTTTTTTATTGTTTTTGTGGTTTTACAATTAGACACTCTAGTTAATTCTTCTCTACTTAAGTGGTTTAAAGAATTAAATTGGCGAATAATACATTGCTCACATTTACTCATAATTAAGGAATTTTTGTCTTTCAAAAATAGTGAAAAGCTGACATATATCATATTATAAAATGTATTCTTATAAGAAATTTGCAGTAGGCAAATGAGTAAATATGAAATCTACACAATGTTATCACTGTGGTGATTCTTGTGATGATGATTTAATTATTTTTGATGAAAAAAACTTCTGTTGTAACGGTTGTAAAACGGTATATGAAATTTTTTCTGAGAATGATTTAACTTGTTATTACAATTTTCAGGACAATCCAGGAGCAATTCCGACTGAAATTCAAGGGAAGTACGATTTCTTGGATAATTGTGAAATAGCAGAAAAATTATTGGACTTTAATGATGGGAATATGCAAATAGCAACGTTGTATATTCCTCATATTCATTGTAGTTCTTGTGTTTGGGTATTAGAAAACTTACACAAATTAAACCCTAAAGTTTCTTCATCTCAAGTAGATTTTCCTAAGAAAAAAGTAAGAGTTACGTATAATTCAGATACAACTTCATTAAAAGAGATTGTACTTCTATTAAGTTCCATCGGGTACGAACCTTATATTAGTTTAGAAGACTATGAAGCAGGTAAAAAAAATGTAGACAGAAGCTTAATTTATAAATTAGGAATTGCAGGTTTTGCATTTGGTAACGTCATGTTTCTTTCGTTTCCAGAATATTTTGAGGTAGATGGTTTTTGGATAGAAAAATATAAAAATATCTTTAGATGGTTAATGTTTTTCTTTTCGCTTCCTGTAGTTTTCTATGCGGGTCAAGACTATTTTATATCCGCTTTTAAAGGTTTGCGATCTAAAATATTAAATATAGATGTGCCTATTGCACTTGGTATTTCTGTGTTATTTATTAGGAGCTCTGCTGAAATTATTTTCGATTTAGGAACTGGTTTTTTTGATAGTTTAACCGGTTTGGTTTTCTTCCTTTTATTAGGGCGATTTTTTCAACAGAAAACATATAATTTCTTGTCCTTCGAACGAGATTATAAATCTTATTTCCCTATTGCCGTTACCCGAATATCAGCCAATAATAAAGAAGAAAACGTACCTATTTATGATATCGTAAAAGGAGATCGATTATTAATTAGAAACCAAGAATTAATACCCGTAGATGGAATTCTAATTAACGGAAAAGCAGAAATAGATTACAGTTTTGTAACTGGAGAAGCAGAAGCTGTTGCTAAAAAATCTGGAGATAAATTATTTGCAGGCGGAAAACAACTTTCTGGAGTTATAGAAATGGAAGTTTTATCTTCGGTATCGCAAAGTTATTTAACCCAATTATGGAGTAATGATGTTTTTAATAAAAACAACAAGTCGCACTTTAAAACCATAACAGATACCATTAGTAAAAACTTTACCATCGTTGTTTTGTCTGTTGCTTTTTTATCAACCGCATATTGGTTGTTTTTTGATGCTAGCAAAGCATTAAATGTCTTTACCGCGGTTCTTATAATTGCGTGTCCTTGTGCAATTGCATTGGCAGCCCCGTTTACGTTAGGGAATATGTTACGCATTTTTGGAAAGCAAAAATTTTACTTAAAAAATGCAACAGTTGTAGAGCAATTGGCAGCCATAGATACTATTATTTTCGATAAAACAGGTACGCTTACAACACATAAAGAAAATACAATTTCTTATGAAGGAGCCGAATTAAATCAACAAGAAAAAAGTGTTTTAAAAAGCTCGTTAAGAGCTTCTAATCACCCATTAAGTAGAACCTTGTACAACTCTTTAGAAGATTTAGAAACGTTAGCTATAACAGATTATAAAGAAATTGTTGGTAAAGGAATTGAGGTTACTTATAAAGACTTCCAATTAAAATTAGGGTCGTCCTCTTTTGTGATAAATAATGAAGACAAATCAAGTGTAGATACGGCTGTTTACATCAGTATTAATAATGTTTATAAAGGGAAATACACCTTTAAGAATTCGTATAGAAAAGGAGTAAAAACATTATTTAATGCTCTAAAAAGCAATTTTAAGTTAGCTGTTGTTTCTGGTGATAATGAAGGAGAAAGAATTTATTTAGAAGAGAGTTTACCAAAAGGGACTAATTTGTTATTCAACCAAAAACCAGAAGATAAATTAACTGTTGTTGCAAATCTTCAGAACGACCATAAAAAAGTGTTGATGATTGGTGATGGCTTAAATGATGCTGGCGCCTTGGCACAAAGTGATGTTGGTATTGCTTTATCAGAAAATATTAATGTGTTTTCTCCTGCTTGTGACGGAATTTTAGATGCATCAAAATTTAATGAAATTGGTTCTTATATAAATGCATCAAAAAAAGCGATAAAAATCATTAAATATAGTTTTATACTGTCTTTATGTTACAATGTAGTAGGCTTATATTTTGCAGTAACAGGACAATTAGTACCTGTAATGGCGGCAATTTTAATGCCTTTAAGTTCTATTAGTATTGTGGTTTTTACAACAATTTCTACCAATTTATTGGGGAATAAAATTAAATAATTATGAGTATTCATATCGAAGTAAAAAAAGGAGAAATAGCAGAAACAGTATTGTTGCCTGGAGATCCTATGAGAGCAAAATGGATTGCAGATACTTTTTTAAAAGCCCCTATTCAATATAATAATGTTCGTGGAATGTTGGGATTTACGGGGACATATAATGGTAAAATAATATCTGTACAAGGCACCGGAATGGGCATTCCGTCTACCTTAATTTACGCAACAGAGTTAATTACAGAATACGGAGTTAAAAACTTAATTAGAGTGGGTTCTGCAGGTTCATATCAGAAAGATGTAAAAATTAGAGATATTGTTTTAGCAATGTCGGCATCTACAAATTCGGGTTTAAATACCATGCGTTTTAACGGAGCAAATTATGCGCCAACCGCTAGTTTTAAGTTGTTTCAAAAAGCAGTTGAAGTTGCAAAAGAAAAAAATATAGTGGTAAAAGCTGGCGGAATTTTAAGTTCTGATGAGTTTTATGCGGATGAGTTTGATAGCTATAAAAAATGGGCAGATTATGGTGTTTTATGTGTAGAAATGGAAACCTCTGGTTTGTACACAGTAGCAGCAAAACATAATGTAAATGCGTTGTCTATTTTAACAATATCCGATAGTTTGGTTACCAAAGAAAAGACAACTGCAGAAGAAAGAGAACATACTTTTAAAGAGATGATAGAAATTGCTTTAGAGCTTACTTAAAAATAGTAAAAATGACACAATCACTAGTACAAAAATACAATATTCCAGGACCAAGATACACCAGTTATCCAACCGTACCGTATTGGGACAAAGCAGGAATTGACAAACAAGATTGGATACAATCTTTTAAAACGTCTTTTAAAGAAAGTAATGCATCCGAAGGGATAAGTATATACATCCATTTGCCTTTTTGTGAGAGTTTGTGTACCTTTTGTGCATGCCATAAACACATTACTAAACGTCACGAAGTAGAAGAGGAATATATAGAAACGGTTTTAAAAGAATGGAAATTATATGTTGCTTTGGTAGATGAAATTCCGGTTGTTAAAGAATTGCATTTAGGTGGCGGAACACCTACATTTTTCTCTAAAGAAAACCTAAAATATTTAATGGATGGTATTTTTGAAATAGCCAAAAAACATCCTGACTCAGAGTTTAGTTTCGAAGGGCATCCAAGTAATACCACCAAAGAACAATTGCAAACCTTGTTTAATGAAGGGTTTACAAGAGTCAGTTTTGGTGTACAAGATTATAACGAAAAAGTACAAAAAGCAATTCATAGAATTCAACCTTTTACAGAAGTAGAACAGGTAACAAAATGGTCTAGAGAAATTGGGTACACATCTGTAAGTCACGATTTAATTTTCGGTTTACCATTTCAAACCAAAGAAAACGTCATTTATACCATCAATAAAACAAAAGAATTACAACCAGATAGAATTTCATTTTACAGTTATGCACACGTTCCTTGGGTAAAAGGAGTAGGGCAAAGAGGTTTTAATGAAGATGATTTACCTAAAAATGATGAGAAAAGAGAACTCTACGAAATAGGGAAAGAACTTTTTGCAGAATTAGGTTATGTAGAAATTGGTATGGATCATTTTGCGTTAAAAACAGATACTTTATATGAGGCAACCATCAACAAAACATTGCATAGAAATTTTATGGGTTATACCGCCAATAAAACGCAATTAATGATTGGTTTAGGGATGTCTGCAATTTCTGATTCTTGGTATGCATTTGCACAAAATGTAAAGACGGTAAAGGAATATCAGAAGATTGTAAATGAAGGCGAAATTCCAATTTTTAGGGGACACCTTTTATCCGAAGAAGATAGAATTATTAGAAAACATATTTTAAATATTATGTGTCATTTTTCCACTTCGTGGGATGAAAAACCAATGAGCATCAATAATATTGAAATGCATTTAGATTTGCTACAAGAAATGGAGCAAGATGGACTGGTTATAATTGATAAAAAAGCAAAATCATTATCAATTCCGGAAGAAGCAAGACCTTATGTACGTAACATTTGTATGGCTTTTGACGTGCATTTATTAAAGAACAAGCCCAAAACACAGTTGTTTTCGATGACAATTTAACAAAGAATTAAGAAGTATGATAAATATCATATTTTAAATATGTGACCAATAGTATTTTTGAAAAATCAATTATCAGGCAAGATATGAGCGTAATATACCTACTACTAACTATAAGTATTATAGTAGCAATTGTATTTTTTATAGCATTTATTTATTCAGTGAAAACTGGGCAGTATGATGATTCATATACGCCTTCAGTTCGTATGCTGTTTGATGATGAATTAGTAAAAGAGAAACAAGAAAAATCAACTTTAGACTAAATTTTATATTATGGAGATGCAACAGTTTTATTACGACAATAAAATCGTTAAAAAGTTTATTTACGCAACCTTACTATGGGGAATAGTTGGGTTTTCTGTAGGTTTACTTTTGGCTTTTATGTTCTTATTTCCCGGACTTACAGAAGGAATATCTTGGTTAAGTTTTGGACGTTTAAGACCATTACACACAAATGCTGTAATTTTTGCCTTTGTTGGTAACGCTATTTATGCAGGTGTTTATTATTCGCTTCAGCGTTTATTAAAAGCAAGAATGGCAAGTAATTTTTTAAGTAATTTTAACTTCTGGGGATGGCAAGCAATAATTGTTGCAGCTGCTATTACATTACCATTAGGTTACTCAACCTCTAAAGAATATGCCGAATTAGAATGGCCCATAGATGTTGCAATTGCATTGGTTTGGGTTGCTTTTGGTGTAAATATGATTTGGACAATCTTACAAAGAAGACAACGTCATTTATATGTAGCAATTTGGTTCTATTTAGGAACTTTTGTTACCGTTGCTGTATTGCATATTTTTAATAGTTTGGCATTACCAGTTACCTTTTTAAAATCATATTCTGTATACGCAGGTGTACAAGACGCATTGGTACAATGGTGGTACGGACATAATGCTGTAGCATTTTTCTTAACCACACCTTTTTTAGGATTAATGTATTATTTTGTTCCTAAAGCAGCAAACAGACCAGTATATTCTTATAGATTATCTATTGTTCACTTTTGGTCTCTAATTTTTATTTATATCTGGGCAGGACCTCACCATTTATTATATACAGCATTGCCATCTTGGGCACAAAATTTAGGAGTTGCATTTTCTATAATGTTATTAGCACCTTCTTGGGGAGGTATGATAAACGGTTTGTTAACCTTAAGAGGAGCTTGGGATAAAGTAAGAACAGATCCTGTTTTAAAATTTATGGTAGTTGCAATTACAGGTTATGGTATGGCAACTTTTGAAGGACCTTTATTATCTTTAAAAAATGTAAACGCAATTGCCCATTATAGTGATTGGATTATAGCGCACGTACACGTTGGTGCATTAGCATGGAATGGTTTCTTAACATTTGGTATGTTATACTGGATGATACCAAGAATGTTTAAAACAAAATTATATTCAGTAGCATTAGCAAATGTGCATTTCTGGATTGGTACTTTAGGTATTATCTTATATACATTACCAATGTATGTAGCAGGTTTTGTACAAGCATCTATGTGGAAACAATTTAATCCTGATGGATCTTTAACATACGGTAACTTTTTAGAAACTGTAAACGAAATTATACCAATGTACTGGATGCGTGCTATTGGTGGTAGTATGTATATTCTTGGTGCATTTGTAATGTTGTACAATGTAATTAGAACTGTAAGAGCTGGTAGCGATGTAACCGATGAGTTGGCAGAAGCACCTGCATTAACTAAGGTTTCTAAATATAGAACTAAAGGAGAAGGATGGCATACTTGGTTAGAAAGAAAACCAATTAAATTAACAATTTATGCAACGATTGCTATTTTAATAGGTGGAGCTGTTCAGATTATTCCAACATTATTAGTAAAATCGAACCATCCCTACTATTAGTAGTGTAAAACCATATACACCTTTAGAGTTAGAAGGTAGAGATCTTTATATTAGAGAAGGTTGTGTAGGTTGTCACTCTCAAATGATAAGACCTTTTAGAAGTGAGGTAGAACGTTATGGAGAATACTCTAAAGCTGGAGAGTTTGTGTATGATCATCCATTTTTATGGGGATCTAAACGTACAGGACCAGATTTACATAGAATTGGAGCTAAATATTCAGATAGTTGGCACTTAAACCACATGTACGATCCACAAAGTACATCACCAGGTTCTATTATGCCATCTTATAAATGGTTAATTAAAAACGAGCTTGATAAATCTGATACTGAAGGGAAATTAAAAGTAATGGTTACGCTAGGGGTTCCTTATTCTGATGACGAAATAGCAAATGCACAACAGCACATGTTAGAACAAGGTACTAAAATTGAAGAAAACTTATATTCAGATCCAGATTTTGCTAAAAACTATGAAGCTGATAAAAAGTATGCAAAAGAAAACGGAGAACCTTTTATAGAGATGAGAAACAGAGAAATTGTAGCGGTTATTGCTTACATACAACGTTTAGGAACAGATATAAAAGTAAAAGACGAACAAAAAATCACTAAAAATTAAGCGATGTTAAAATTTGTAAAAAATTATATGGTAACTATTGCTGGTGTAGAAATATACCCTTTAATATCATTAATCATATTCTTTACTTTTTTTGTGGTCTTATTTTGGTGGGTATTTACTGCGAAAAAAGAATATATAAAAACGGTAAGTAATTTGCCATTAGAAAATTAAAACTGAAAAAAATGAAAAAGTATTTTCAATCTACAGTATATGTAATCTTTGTAATTGTTACGTTTTTAGCGCTTGCAAAGTCGTTTATGGTGTACGAAAACCCATTTAGCGTGTATGAGAATCCATTAGTTTGGATTGCTCTAATTGGTTTTGTCTTTGTTGTTGTTTTAAAAGAAGCAGTAAATGTAATAGCCATTAATAAAGCAACTGAATTACAAAATGAAAAACTAGGTATTGTACCAGAAGAAAGTGATGCTTGGATTAAAAAGTTATTAAAATCTTGGACAAGATCTAAAGATATAGATAGTGAAGAGGAAATTATTTTAGACCATAATTATGATGGAATAAAAGAATTAGATAATACGTTGCCACCTTGGTGGGTGTATTTATTCTACGCTTCTATTGTTTTTGCAGTTGTGTATATGGTGAGGTTTGAGGTTTTAGATGGAGATGATCAAATTGTAGAGTATGAAAAAGCGGTTGCAGAAGCAAAGGTTGAACTTAGAAAATATAAATCTACAGCAACAGATTTAATTACCGCAGAAAGTGTTACTTTATTAACCGATGCTAAAGACTTAGGTAGAGGTAAAGCAATCTTTAAATTAAACTGTGCATCTTGTCATATAGCAGATGGTGGAGGTTCTATTGGACCTAACTTAACAGATGAATTCTGGATTTTAGGAGGAGGAATCAAAAATGTTTTTACAACTATTTCTAATGGAGGTAGAGATGGTAAAGGGATGATTGCTTGGAATAAAACCTTAAAAGCAGAAGATATTGCTAAAGTTAGTAGTTATGTGCTTTCCTTACAAGGAACTACGCCTGCTAACCCAAAAGCAGCTCAAGGAGAAAAATGGGTAGCAGCAGAGTAAATTAATTAAGTAGTATAAAATTATTTAGGTAATTATGGAAACTCCCGGAAACGAACAATTTAGAGATAGTATTGGTACAATTGATGAATCTGGTAATCGTTCTTGGGTTTTTCCTAAAAAGCCTAGCGGTATATTTTATAAGTACAGAACGTATGTTAGTTACTTTTTATTAGTTTTTTTATTATCTGCTCCGTTTATAAAAATTAATGGAAATCAATTTTTACTATTTAATGTTATAGAACGTAAATTTAATATTTTCGGATTTCCGTTTTGGCCACAAGATTTTTACTTATTGGTAATTTCAATGATAATTGGTGTTGTTTTTATCATTTTATTTACAGTAATTTTCGGACGTATTTTCTGTGGATGGATTTGTCCGCAAACCATTTTTTTAGAAATGGTTTTTAGAAAAATTGAGTATTTGATTGATGGAGATAGGGGGAAACAAATTCGTTTAGATAAACAACCTTGGAATGCAGAAAAGATTAAAAAAAGACTCTTAAAGTGGTTTATTTTCTTTGTGATCTCTTTTATTATTGCAAACGTATTTTTAGCCTATTTAATAGGAGGCGATACACTTATAAGTTACATAACAGGTAATCCTTTTGATAATGTTAGTACCCTTATTTCATTAACAATTTTTACATGTGTTTTCTATTTTATTTTTGCTTGGTTTAGAGAGCAAGTATGTATTATTGCTTGTCCTTATGGTAGGTTACAAGGAGTTTTATTAGATAATAAAACGATAAATGTTGCTTATGATTATAAACGAGGAGAAAGAGAAGAGGGGAGATCTAAATTTAAGAAAAATGAAGATAGAGAAGCTATCGGAAAAGGAGATTGTATCGATTGTAAACAATGTGTAGTTGTTTGTCCAACCGGAATAGATATTAGAAATGGTACACAGTTAGAATGCGTAAACTGTACAGCTTGTATAGATGAATGCGATCACATCATGGAAAGTGTTGGCTTGCCAAAAGGTTTAATCAGATATGAAAGCGAAGAAAATATAGAGAAAAAGAAACCATTTAAACTAAACGCAAGAATTAAAGGGTATTCTGCGGTTTTATTTATTTTAGTAGGTATTTTAATTGGAATGTTGTTTTTAAGGAATGATGTGGAGGCTACTATTTTAAGATTACCAGGACAGTTGTATCAGCATAAAGAAAACAATATTATAAGTAATGTTTATACTTTTAAAGTAATTAATAAAACTTCTAAAGAGATTAAAGATGTTAGTTATAAAATTCTTTCTCATAAAGGTGAAATTAAATTAGTTTCTAATCATAATTTTATTGTTCCTAAACAAGGTTTGGCAGAAGGAACTTTGTTTATAGAAATAAATTCAGCTGCTTTAGAAAAAGATAAAATTAAATTAGAAATTGGTGTTTTTAGTGGAGATAAACTAATAGAAACAACAATAACCAACTTTTTAGGACCAAGAAGTTATAAATAAAATAAGTGTGCAGTGTTCTGTCTCAGTTGGCAGTTAATCTACACGTATTTAAAAGTAGTGTAGGTATACATAAATTAAGATTTTGAATATTTTGTACAAGACAAAACTATAGGATTATGAAATTTAATTGGGGAACAGGTATTGTTATTGCAATTGTAGCTTTTATGAGTTTTATTTTATACATGGTAGTTACCATGAGTACAAGTAAATCGTTTAGTTATGATTTGGTTACAGAAAAATATTATGAACAAGAATTAGGTTTTCAAGATGAAATTAATGCCGAAAAAAATGCGCTAGAATTAAAAGAAAGAGTATTCATTCAAAGAACAGAAGAAGGTTTAAAAATAGAATTTCCTGCAGAGTTTTCTCCGAAGGAAATAAAAGGAAAAGTGTTCCTATATAGACCATCTAATAAACAATTAGATTTTGAAATACCTATTTCAATCTCTAATACATATTTGCTCGTGCCTGAGAAACGTTTATTAGATGGTCGTTGGAACATTAATGTATTTTTCAAATATAATAATAAAGAGTACTTAATAAAAAAAGAAATAGAATATTAATGTTTCTATCAGCAATTATATTTGGTTTATTAGGCAGTTTCCATTGCGTTGGCATGTGTGGACCAATTGCTTTTATGTTACCTATTGATAGAAAAAACAAAACAAAAGGCTTTTTTCAAATTTTAATTTATCATTTAGGAAGATTATTTAGCTATAGTTTAATAGGATTGTTATTTGGTTTTCTAGGAAAAGGGTTTTATTTCTTTGGGTTTCAACAACAACTCTCAATAATAGTTGGTGTTAGCATGATTTTGGTTATCATTTTTCCAAAGTTTTTCTCAAAAGTAAATTTTTCAAAAGGAATTAGTAAAGTCATTTTGAAAGTAAAAAATGCCTTAGGAAAAGAGTTGAAGAAAAAAAGAAACGATACTTTTTTTACCATTGGTTTTTTAAATGGATTTTTACCTTGTGGTTTAGTGTATATGGCTGTTTTTGGTGCTTTAGCAACAACAAATGCTTTTTCTGGTAGCTTATATATGTTTTTATTTGGTCTAGGCACAATTCCGCTAATGACTTCGGTTGTATATTTAGGTAATTTTACCAAAGGCGCTTTTAGAAAAAGAATAAAAAAAGCAATACCAGTTGTGGTTGTTTTTATAGGTGTCTTATTTGTTTTACGAGGTTTAGGGTTAGGAATTCCATATATTTCTCCTGCTCCAATGGTAGATTTAGTTACATCTAACAGTTCTTGTCATTAGTTTTTCTTTTTAAAATTGAATATCAACAGTATTTTATTTCTTAAAAAAGAGAGTAGGAACACTCTTAAATCTTTGAGTAGCAAATTATTTATTATAAGAAAAAAAGTATATATTTGGTAACTTAAGACTAATCTCCCTCCAATGAAATTAAATTACGTACGATTTTGCCTTCTATGTGTTTTCTTTTTTTCTGTTAAAAATTACGCACAAGAGACCTTACCGATTTATCAAGATTATTTATCGGATAATGTGTATTTGGTTCATCCATCTGCAGCAGGTATTGGTAACTCTAGTAAATTACGTTTTACGGCAAGGCAACAATGGGCGGGTATACCAGATGCTCCTTCTTTACAAACGTTAAGTTATCATACTAGGTTTGGAGAGGAAACGAATGCTGCATTTGGGGTTGTGCTATTTAATGATAAAAATGGATATCATTCTCAAAAAGGAATTCAAGGAACATATGCCTATCACTTACAATTAAGTGATGGTCATTTTTTTGAGCAACTTTCGTTTGGTTTATCATTTACTTTTGTTCAAAATCAATCAGACCAAAGGTCTTTTGAAAGTGATGATGTAGCTGCTATTGTTCAAAGTACAAGTTATTACAATTCAGATTTTGGAGCTGCCTACCATAGAGGTGGTTTTTCATCTTATTTTACGGTTAAAAATTTATTTTTAACAGCTAAAAATAATTTGAATATTCAAGAATCTTTAGACTTAAGAAACTATGTTTTTTCTGCAGGATATTATTATGATAAGTTTTATCATTTTCAATTAGAACCATCATTTATGTTGCAGTTAAAGGAAAGTACCGGACAACGTATAGCAGATTTTAATATAAAAGCCTACAAGACATTTAAAAAAACTCAGATGTGGGTAGCATTATCTTATAGAAGAAGTTTCGATTCAAATGCTATTAATAATGCTCAATTTATATCGCCAATAATTGGTTTAAATTATAAGAACCTACTATTTTCATATACGTATACAAACCAGTTAGAAAGTGTTGTTTTAACCAATACCTCCATTCAATAACTTAACGCAACAAATCTAAATTAATAGATTTGTAAAATGGAATTAAAAAAACATAGAAGATTAACTTTAAAAGAAAGAGTGATTATTCAGACACTTTTAATAGAAAAAAAGTCAAAATCATACATCGCTAAAAAACTAAAAAGAGCACCCTCAACAATTACAAGAGAAGTGAATAAATGGGTGCAGAAAAAGGAAGATAATTACGATGCTGAACTTGCTCATTGGTGTGTTAAAGAAGATTATTTAAACAAAAGAAACTTAGATAAAATAAGTACATATTCTCTACTTAAATTTTTTGTCTATAGAGGCCTTTTGTCAAACTGGACACCTGAACAAATTTCAGGAAGACTCAAAGAGCTGTATCCTAATGATCCAATAATGTCTATTTCTCACGAAGCTATTTATAGACATATTTACACAAGACCACAAGCACGTTTAAACAAAAAATTAATCAAACTATTAGTACGTAAAAAAACAAGACGTAGAACCCCTAAAAAAAGACGTGGTGGCGGATCTAAAATAATAAACCAAGTAAGTATTGACAATAGACCACAGCATATTGAACTTAGAAATGAAGTCGGACATTGGGAAGGTGATTTAGTCATTGGAAAGAACCATAAAAGCGCTATTGGAACTATAGTAGAACGCAAAACTAGATTTACTTTAATTGTAAAATTAGAGTCCAAAAAAGCAGGTGAAGTAGCCAATGAGTTTTCTAAAATATTAAACAAATTAAATCCTATTTATAAAAAAACAATGACTTACGACAACGGAATTGAAATGGCTAGACACGAAAAAATTACTCAAAATACGGGAATGAAAATATACTTTGCTCACCCCTATTCTTCCTGGGAAAGAGGAACAAATGAAAATACGAACGGACTCATTAGAAGGTATCTGCCAAAGGGAACTAATTTTAATGAAATTGACATTAATCAACTCCTAATTATTCAAGAAAAATTGAACAACAGACCTCGAAAAATTATTGGTTATAAAACACCTAAAGAAATGATGGATTTAGAACTTAAATTTGTAGCTTAGTAACATCAAAAAACATAAACGTTTTGTTGCGTTACAACATTGAATCCAAGATACAGGGTTTCATCAAATTACTTTAGGTATTAATTTATGGACAAAAGAAAAAACATGGCGTAGTATGCCTAATATTAATAATTCATTTATCGGTTTCTAAAATTCTTTTTCAGTAATTTTTAGGTTTTCGTCTTTGCTGGTCATTAATATTTCTAAGACATTTTTTTCTTTATTGATAAAAAATTGATGAAAACTTTTCTCTTTACATGAGTTTATTAATTTATGTTTTTCTAGAATATTTTTTGTTTGTTTAGCAACTGCTTCTCCAGAATCTATAATCTGAATTTTGTTACCAACAAGTTTTCTTATTTGTGGAATAAGGTAAGGGTAGTGTGTACAACCCAAAACTAAGCAATCTACGTTATCTTCTATTAAAGGATTAATGTAGGTTGATAATAAGGATGTCATCTCTTTAGAATGTAACTTTCCGCCTTCAATTAGCTCAACCAAACCTTTGCCAATAATTTCTTTACGGATTATTTTTTGATTGATAGTATGTGCTGTTTTTTCAAACAATTCACTGTTTAAAGTTCCTTTTGTTGCAAGTATGCCAATTTTATTTGTTTTGGTATGTAAAGCAGCTGTTTTTATTGCGGGTTCTATGCCTATAAACGGAATGTTATATTTTTTTCTTAATACTTTAATGGCATTTGTAGTTGCAGTATTGCAAGCAACAATTATTATTTTACAATTTTGTGCTAATAAGAATTCGGTATTTTTAATAGATAAATTAATAATATCTTGTTTGCTTTTTTCACCGTATGGGGCATTTTTACTGTCCGAAAGATAAATAGTATTCTCTTGTGGTAAGAGTGTGTTAATTTCTTTCCATATAGAAGTTCCCCCAACACCAGAATCGAATATACCAATAGGAAATTTGTTGTTATTTACCATGTTTGTAAAAATAAAAAAACCTACTGAATATCAGTAGGTTTTAGTTTGTAATATTAAAAGCTTTTAATTAGAAACCTAATTTAGCTTTTACATCATTGTATAAATCTTGTCCTTTTTTAACAAGTAAACCTTTACCTACAGAAGCATCTAATACATATAAAACACTTTTAGAAGCAGCTACAGCATCAATAGCATTTTGAGCTTTTTCTATAATTGGCTGTAAACCTTCATTTTGTTTTTTCTGCATGTCTTGATAAGCAAATCTTCTTGCTTGTTCAATTTTTGCAGCTTCTTGTTGTAATTCTTGAGCTCTTTTATCATTAGTCTCATTGGTTTGTCCTTTAGATTCTGCAACATATTTTTGTCTAGTCGCTTCAATCTTTTTTTCCATACCAGTAATCTCGTCTTGATAAGTTTTACCAAGCTTTTCCATGTCTAATTTAAGAGTTTTTGTCTGTGGCATTTCTGCTACTAATTTTTCAAAGTCTATGTGACCTATCTTTTGTGCATTTGCAACACCAGCTAATCCTAAAGTAAATACAGCAATTAATAGTAACGTTTTTAAATTTTTCATTCTTGTTTTAATTTAATTATTATTCTTGTTCTTTTTTTTCTTGTTCTTTTTTCTTTCTCAATGCTTCTTTCTTATCTCTAAGCAATTGTCTTTTTTCTTCTCTTTGTTGTAAGAGCTTTTCTCTCTTTTCTGCAATTAGTTTCTTTTTAGCTTCAATATCTGCAATCTTCTTTGCATTTGCGGCTTCTTTTTTACTAATAGCTTCTTTTTGTCTATCCGTTAAACCTTTTTCGGGAGCTAAAAGTTTCTCTTGTCTTTTTCTATCTTTTTCATCGATTAATCTACTTCGGTCTATAGTTGCTAAAACAAGGTCGCTAATATCGTATTTTTTATTTGAATATAGCATAACCAAGTCGGTAGATTTATCAAAAACGAAGTCATATTTTTTTCTTTTAGAAATACTTTGAATAGCGTTGTAAACTTGGTCTTGAATTGGTTTAACCAATTGTTTCCTCACAGAAAACATATCTCCCTTAGGACCAAAGTATAAAGATTCTAATCTTCGTAATTCTACTTGTTTTAAACTAATTTCTTCTTCTTTTTCTTCAATTAGATCTTTAGTTAGAATTGCTTTTTCGTTAGCTAAATCTGTTTTTAAAACTTCAATATGTCTCTCTTGATCATCTAATTTTTTTCTCCATTTTGCAATTTTTGCTTCAAGAGTGTTTTGAGCTTCTAAATATTCTGGAACATTTTCTAGAATATACTCCATATCTATATAAGCAATTAATTGATTTCTTTGAGACCAAGAAATACTAGCACTAAGTATAAGAACGACTAATAAAAATATTTTTTTCATTTGTATAATGTATTTAGAAAAAACCGTGCCAAAAAAACTTTTTCATTACAAAGTTACCGTTTTCTTAGAATTGTTTTCCAATTATAAAGTGTGTTTGCCAACCAGATTTTACCGTTTGTCCAGGTAATGGGTCAAAACCATGTGCAAAGTCAATTCCCAATAGACCAAATGCAGGCATAAAAATTCTTACACCAACTCCTGCTGAACGTTTTAATTCAAACGGATTAAATTCTTGAAAATTGTCATAAGAGTTTCCTGCTTCTAAGAATCCTAGAGTGTATATAGATGCAGACGGAGCGTCGGTTATAGAATAACGTAGTTCTAGCTGAAATTTATTATAAATTGTTCCTCCAAAATTTGATGAAAGACCACTGTTTTCGTAACCTCTTAAGCCTACTGTTTCCCTACCATCTAATTGATAAGCTGCAATACCATCTCCACCAACAAAGTAGCGTTCTACAGGTGTTGCACCAAGGTCTTCATTGTAAGATCCTAAATACCCCATTTCTGCATTGGTCATTAATACTAATTTATCGGTAAAAGAGGTATACCATTTACCTTTAGCATTAAATTTATAATATTCTAACCATTTGTACCTTTCTAAATCTGATAAATTAGGGTCAGTATAGTCTTTTTTGTCAACTAAAGAATATGGAAAAGTTGCTTTAAAGCCAACTGAAAATTCAGAACCATAGGTTGGGAAAATTAAACTTGGACCTGCTGAGTTTCTTGATAAATTTAAATTATAAGATAAGTTATTTAAAGTTCCATTATTAAGGTTTATTCCTGCTAATCCAAAATTATAATCGTTAGATTTTAATGCTTGGTAGCTTATGGTTTGTGATAATTGAAAATAGTCATCTGGCCATTTTAAACGTTGTCCTAGTCCTAAAGAAAGTCCAATGATAGATAAACTTTTACTTTTATCTACGTCAAAAGTTGTAAAATCTAATTGATATTGATTTGATGAATATACAGAAAAAGATAAAGATTTTGGTTTTTTACCGCCTAACCATGGTTCTGTAAATGAAAAACTATAGGTACTATAAGTTCTACTGGTTTGTAGTCTTAATGCTAATGTTTGCCCATCTCCCATAGGTAAAGGTTTGTAAGCCTCTTTGTTAAAGATATTTTTAATAGAGAAGTTGTTAAAAGATAAACCTAAAGTTCCTATAAAAGAACCACCACCATAACCACCCTGTAGTTCTATTTGACTTCCTCCTTTTTCTACAACAGTAAAGTCTATATCTGCTGTTTTATTTTGGTAATCAGGAACAACATCAGGAGTAACATTAGCGTCAAAGAAACCTAATTGACCAATTTCTCTAATAGATCTAATAATAGCACTTCTGCTAAATAAATCTCCTGGTTTTACACGTAATTCTCTAAATAAAACGTGATCATTTGTTTTATCGTTTCCAGAAACAGTTACTTTTTTAATACGTGCCTTCTCATCTTCTCTAATTCTAATTTCTACGGTAATAGAATCGTTTTTTACTCTTGTTTCTACTGCATTAACAGAAGAGAATAAAAAACCGTTATCTTGGTATAATGTAGAAATATCTTGAGAAGTTGGGCTACCATCACCTTTAATACGCTCTTCTAAAACGGCACCGTTATACACATCTCCTTTTTCAATTTTTAAATATCTTTGAAGTTGTTCTGCGGTATACTCTTTATTACCAACAAATAATATTTCTGCAAATCTGTATTGTCTACCTTCTTCAAGCTCTAGATTAATGTTGATTGTATTGTCATCATTCCAGCTAATTTTATCGCTAAGAATACGTGCATCTCTATAACCTAATCTACTGTACTTGTCTAAGATGCTTTCTAAATCTTCTTGATAATCTTCTTCAATATATTTAGAACCTTTCCAAAAACGACCAAAGAATTTTTCTTTGGTATTTTTCATCGCTTTTTTTAATTTTTTATTAGAAAGCGCTTTATTACCTGTAAATAGAATGTCTTTAATTTTAATTTTTTTCCCTTTATCAATAAAAATAGCCATGTTAACGATGTTAACGTCAGAGGTATCTTTTTTAACATCTAAATTAACTTTAGTTTTTAGAAAACCTTTATCTGTATATTTTTTTGTGAAGTAATTTTTAGAGGTTACAATAAGGTTATCTGTAACCATGGCACCTTTTTTAAGCTCAGCATCTTTTTTAAGTTCTTTTGCTTTCCCTTTTTTAATACCTGTAATAGTAATATTATTTAATTGAGGTAATTCTAAAACATCAAACTGAAGATATACTGTATTTCCATCTAGTCTTGCAAGATAAACGTCTACATTACTAAACTGTTTACTTTCGTATAGTTTCTTTATGGCACTTGTAAGTTTGTCTCCTGGTAGTTTAATGGGTTGCCCATTTCTTAACCCCGTAAAAACCCTAACAGTTTCTTCACTAAACTTTTTTAAACCAGTAACACTAATGCTTCCTAGAATATATTCTTTCCCTTTTTCAAAGGAAGTGTTTTTAGTAGAAGTTGTATCTTTTTTTACAATTGATAAACTATCTATCTCAGTTTGTGCGTTGGCACTAAAAGTAAAAAATAATGCTATTAGCATTATTGTAGCAGAAAATAATTTCATAAAAAATTTATTCTGTAATTTGTTCGCTTGTTTTTCCAAATCTTCGTTCTCTATTCTGATAATCTATGATTGCATCGTAAAAATGCTCTTCTCTAAAATCTGGCCAAAGTATATCTGTAAAATATAATTCGGCATATGCCATTTGCCATAATAAGAAATTACTAATGCGTTGTTCTCCACTAGTTCTTATCATTAAGTCAACGTCGGGCAAATTAAACGTATATAAATGGTTATTTATAGTATTTTCATCAATTTCTTCAATATTTAGCTCATTATTAACAACTTTTTTGGATATGTTTTTAATAGTGTTAACAATTTCTTCTCTAGAACCGTAGCTTAAAGCAAAAGTTAAAACGATATCTGTATTGTTTTTTGTTTGAGAAATAACATCGGCCAAAACACTTTGTGCTTTTTTTGGTAAGCTACTAATTAGACCTATCGCATTTACTCTTACTCCGTTTTTTAGAAAACCAGGTAATTCTTTTTTTAATGAATTAATAAGTAAACTCATTAAAGCATCTACTTCTAATTTAGGACGGTTCCAGTTTTCTGTAGAAAAAGCATATAAAGTAATTGCTTCAACATTTATTTGAGAAGCTGCACTTACAGATTCTCTTACAGCTGTTAAGGCGTTTCTATGACCAAAAATTCTATTCATCCCTTTACCTTTGGCCCAACGACCATTACCATCCATTATAATGGCAACATGTTTAGGCGTTCTTTGTAAGTCGATAAGTAATTTTTTATCCATAGTTTTTTATAATCCGTTAGTATAACAAGCTGGTCTTCCAAAAGTATAAATTAAAGAAACTCCAGTAAACATATACCAGTCATTTCCGTCTCCTTTTAAATTTCTTCTGTCAATATCGCTTAAACCTGTTGGCATGTTGTTTGTAGAATCGTAAAACTCACCATCTAAATCATCTTTAAAGGTGTATCTAAATTTTGCTTCTATAGCAAATGCTAAAGTACCGTATAATTTAGACTTATATCCAATACCAAAAGGTATTGCATACGAAGTTTTGTTTGTGTTTCTATATTCACCAGGGGTTGCAGGGTTCTCTTCTGCTGAGTTGTAATTAAATGAAGCTAATTCTAGAAGTAGGTAAGGTGTCCATGTTTTATCATCTGAGGATAATTCATATTCATAAAAATTAAATTCTAAACCAACAGCTAGTTCATTAATCGTGTTAGAGAAATGTAAGTCTCTGTCTTTTCTATATCCAATATCTGCATTTGCATCATCTCCAGAGATAGGTAAGTAGCTGTATGTTGCTCTTAATGCAATTCTAGGGTTCCAATTGTATTTGTAAAACAAGGCTCCAGCAGGTTTATTTGGCGAGAAATAGTAGTTTTTACCAATGTCTCCAACATAGTTTGTTCCTCCTAAAGAGAGGCCTACTTCGTGAAGCTGCCCCAAGAATATAGAGGTGAAACTCACAAATACAAAAAATAAGATTCTTTTTTTCATTCTAAAAATAGTGGGCAAATATAGAGATTTCAAATTGCTTTATAAAGTTTATATATAGTCTTTTTTGAATAACTACTTTTTTAAAGAAATATTGTAAGCAGTACGTTAAACATTTGTTTTGTTTCTAATGTCTTCTCCCCACAATAGTTTACTTCTTAATGTCTTTAAAAAAGATTGATTTTTTGGTAAAATACTTTTTATAGTGAAGTCTGTTTTTTCTATAAAAATTTTAGTGTTATTTGGTACACTAGAAACTCTAGAATCTAATGATATTAAAAAGCTCTTTTCTCTAGAATCTACTTTTAACTCTACTTTAGTTTCGTCAGATATTACCATGGGTCTTGCATTTAAATTATGCGGGGCAATAGGAGTAATCACTAAATTTTTAGAATCGGGTAAAATTACGGGGCCGTTACAACTTAAAGAATAGCCTGTAGAGCCTGTTGGAGTAGAAATTATTAAGCCATCTGCCCAATAGTTTGTAAGATATTCGCCATTTAAATATGTTTTTACACCAATCATAGAAGTGGTGTTTTTCTTAGCAATGGTAACTTCGTTTAAGGCAAAGTTAAGCTCTGTAAAATCTTTAGTTTTTGGCTCTGTTCTTATAGAAACAAGGGTTCTTTCTTGAATTGTATAGTCACCCTTAATTACTAATTTAATACTTTCTTCAATAAGATCTTTAGACACAATCGCTAAAAAACCTAGTCTCCCCGTATTTATTCCTAAAATAGGGATGTCTAAATTTCTAATGTGTGTAACAGATCGTAAAAAGGTTCCATCACCACCAAGGGTAAACATAATATCGAAAGAACTGTCTAAATCGTTAAAACATGCAAAAGATTTATAAACATCTTCTAAAACATTACTTTCTGTTAAAAGAGTATAAAACTCCTGTTCAATATAGAAATCAACCTTATTTTTTTCTAAAACGTGTAATAAAGTTTTAATTTCTTTATCTGATGAAATGGCATAAGATTGACCGTAAATTGCTGCTTTTTTCACTTTTTTGTTTTTTAAGTATATGCTCCTTTTAAAGGATTACATTTCTAGATATTTTTGTAAATATTCAGACCTACTCTTTAAATCTTCTAGATAAATATCATTTTCGTGCATAGATATAATTTTATAATCATATCTTCTAAGAGTTTGCATTATTTCGTTTATTTCATCAGAAATTACTTTCACTGTAATTTGAATTGTATCTGCTTTTTTTTCTGAAATATACAAGCCTAATAATTTGCCGCCACTTGCTTCAATAATTTGAACCACCTGACTCATAGAATAATCATTATTAAGTTTTTCTATGATTATAGTCTCGCTTTCTTCAATCATAAAAGGACTTGTAGAAAAAACGTCTAAAACATCACGCAAATCAAAATAGCCAACATACTCTTTTTGTTCATTTAAAACAGGGATAATATTGGTGTCATTATCAGCAAAAATCTTTAACAATTCTAAAATAGTTGCTTTATCATCCGCAAAAAAAGAATTTAATAAATGAGATGATTTAACTAATTCCTCTTCATTGTTTTCTATGGTTTGTATGTCATCTTCTGCAAAAGAACCTAATAATTTGTTGTCCTCAATAACAGGAAAATGTGTGATAGGGTAGTTTTTAAACACTTTTTGAGCCTTTTTTACGGCATCTTTTAAGCGAAGTGGTGTTATTTCTTTTAATATATAGTCGTTCATATTCATGCTTTACGAATATAGGATAAAATGATTTAATAAATTATATTTGCAGCCTAATTTTAGACAATGACAAAGTTAAGTGTAAATATTAATAAAATAGCAACTTTAAGAAATTCTCGTGGCGGAAACGTACCTAATTTATTAACAGTTGCCAGCGATATTGAAGGGTTTGGTGCTCAGGGAATTACAATTCACCCAAGACCAGATGAAAGACATATCCGTTATCAAGATGCTAGAGATTTAAAAAATATTGTTACTACAGAGTATAATATTGAAGGAAATCCTATAAAATCTTTTATGGATTTGGTGTTAGAGGTTAAGCCAACGCAAGTTACTTTGGTACCAGATGCTTTAGATGCAATTACCTCTAATGCAGGTTGGGATACAATTACACATCAATCTTTTTTACAAGAGGTAATTAAAGAGTTTCAACAAAACGGAATTAGAACGTCAATTTTTATTGATACGGATGCTAAGTTAATTGAAGCTGCCGCTAAGACAGGCGCTGATAGAGTTGAATTGTATACAGAAGATTTTGCAACACAATTCGATTTAGGAAATTTTGATGCTATAAAACCTTATACAGAAGCTGCTGTTTTAGCAGATAAATTAGGATTGGGAATTAATGCTGGGCACGATTTAAGCTTAGATAATATTAAGTTTTTTAAGGAGAATATTCCTAATTTAGCTGAAGTTTCTATTGGGCATGCGCTAATTGCAGAGAGCTTATACTTAGGTTTAGAAAATGTTGTAAATATGTATTTACATCGACTAAAATAGTAGGCAATATTTAGTAGAAATGTCTCCTCGAGCGCAGTCGAGAGGTTCATTTAGGTTTCGACTGCGCTCGACCTGACAAAACCCAATAATCTAAAATGTCAAATAACTTAATATTACATTCAACCATAAAAGGAGAAGGAAAACCGTTGTTAATTTTACATGGTTATTTTGGAATGTCTGATAACTGGAAAACTTTAGGAAATCAGTTTTCTGAAGATTATCAAGTTCATTTAATTGATCAAAGAAATCACGGACGTAGTTTTCATGAAGACGAATTTAATTATGAAGTTTTAGTTGAAGATCTATACGCTTACATACAACATTACCAATTAGAGCAAGTACATATTATAGGGCATTCTATGGGCGGAAAAACAGCAATGTTGTTTGCTGTTACGTATCCTAATTTGGTTGATAAATTAATTATTGTAGATATTTCTCCAAGACAATATCAGCCACATCATAATGCAATTTTAGCAGGTTTAAATTCTATTGATTTTTCTGTAGAAAATTCTAGAAGTAAGGTTGATAAAAAACTAGCAACGTTAATTCCAGAATTAGGTGTACGTCAGTTTTTATTAAAAAATGTGTATTGGAAAGAAAAAGGACAATTAGCTTTTAGATTCAATTTAGAATCTTTAACCGATAATAATATAGAAATAGGAGAGGCGTTGCCTTCTTTTACTGTTTTTGAAAAAGATACCTTGTTTTTAAAAGGAGAAAACTCTAATTACATTACCCAAGATGAAGAAGCAATTATAGAAGCGCATTTTCCGAATTCTAAAATTGTAGAAATTAAAAAAGCAGGTCATTGGTTACATGCAGAAAATCCAAAACAATTTTACAATGAAGTTTCTACTTTTTTAAAGTAAAATAAAGGATTTATTGAATAAAATATAAAGAGATTGAAAGCTAAAGTTAGTTTTCAATCTCTTTTTTGCATTATAATAACGCTAGTTATTTATGATATTCTTAATTAAAAAAAAGATAATAGTTGTATTATTTCTTTTGATGTTTTTTTGAAACACGAACGTATTACCTACACGAATGTCTGTTTGTTTTTAAAATTTATTAAACGCTGTTTTTATTTTTTGGGTTTATAAATAAATTATTTTATGTAAGATAATAGTATCTTTGGCGCTTTAATTTTAAGAAAAATGAAGAAACTATTATTATTTGCACTATTACTATTTTTTTATAGTTTTACGTATTCTCAAAATAAACCCATCAATCTAAACCTTAAAAAGGATAGAGATTTATGGCAAAAACTTACCTACGATTTAGGTAATATGGCTGGCGGAATGGGGTATGCTTACAGCAGACCTTTACATTGGAAAGGAAAACAATTAAACAATTTAGCCTATGTGGCAGCAGGAACTTCTGCTTTGTATTTGGTGGATGATCATATTGATAATTGGGCAAATAATTGGCGAGGAGATGTACCGCGTTGGTTGGTCGATTACGGTAATGAATACGGAAGTCCGAATAATAATTTTATGATAACCGGAGCTGTTTATTTAACAGGTTTAATTTCTGATAATCCAAAATTAAGAAGAACAGGTGTACTTTTAATTTCTTCTGCATCTGCATCTGGATTGTTACAACAGATTTCTAAAAGAATTGTTGGTCGTGCAAGACCGAAAGCAGATGTTGGTAAAGGAACTTTTGATCCTTTACATTTTGACAGGGTTTTTAATTATGATTCTTTTCCTTCTGGTCACGTAATGTTAGGTTTTACAAATGCATATATTCTTGCAAAACATTTTGATAGCCCTTGGATAAAGGCAGGATTATATACTGTAGGTTCAATACCTGGTTTTGCTAGAATTGTAGATCGTTTTCACTGGGTTTCTGATGTTGTTTTCTCTACCGCTTTAAGTATTTTTATTGTAGAAGCAATCGATAGATATTTAGATACAAAATACGATCAGAAGTATAACGACAAAGGTCAAAAGAAAAAAATTGCTTGGGATATACAATTTACACCACAAAGTTTTGGTATTGTAATGAACTTTTAGAAGTTAATTAATCTTATTTTAATTGACTTACCATCATAAAAAACGATTTTGATAGCTACTATCAAAACCGTTTTTATTTTATATAATTGTAAGTTGTGTTTGCTTATTTTACATCAAATCGATCAGCATTCATTACTTTAGTCCACGCTTTTACAAAATCTTTTACAAATTTTTCTTTGTTGTCATCTTGTGCATAAACTTCTGCATACGAACGTAAAATAGAGTTAGAACCAAACACAAGATCTACACGTGTTGCAGTCCATTTTACAGTACCTGTTTTACGATCACAAATATTGTAAAGTCCGTTTTCTGTTGGTTTCCAAGTATTATCCATGTCCGTTAAGTTTACAAAGAAATCGTTAGTTAATACTCCAGGTCTGTCTGTAAAAACACCATGTTTTGTATGGTTGTAGTTAGTGTCTAACATTCTCATACCACCAATAAGTACGGTCATTTCTGGGGCTGTTAATCCCATTAATTGTGTTCTGTCTAACAGTAATTCCTCTGTACTTACCACGTAATCTTTTTTGCTATAATTTCTATATCCATCAGCCAAAGGCTCTAAAGGATCAAAAGATTCAGCATCTGTCATTTCATCCGTAGCATCTCCACGACCTGGTGTAAAAGGAACTATTGTTTCTAAACCAGCAGCTTTTATTGCTTGTTCTAAACCAACATTACCTGCTAAAACAATTACATCTGCAATACTAATTTTAAATTGAGCAGCAATTGTTTCTAAGATTGATAAAACATGTGCTAAACGTTTTGGCTCGTTTCCTTCCCAATCTTTTTGAGGAGCTAAACGAATTCTTGCACCATTGGCACCACCACGCATGTCCGATCCACGATATGTACGTGCACTATCCCAAGCGGTAGCAATCATTTCTGAATTTGATAAACCTGATATTGCAATTTTTTCTTTTACAGCCGTTACATCATAATCTGTAGTTCCTGCAGGAATTGGATCTTGCCAAATTAAATCTTCTTTAGGTACATCTGCACCAAAGTAGTTTGCTTTTGGTCCTAAATCTCTGTGTGTTAATTTAAACCAAGCACGTGCAAAAGTATCTGAAAAATAGTCTTGATCGTTCATGAATTTTAAAGAGATATCCTTGTAAATAGGATCCATTTTCATGGCCATATCAGCATCGGTCATCATTGGGTTATGACGGATACTAGCATCTTCTACATCTACAGGTTTGTCTTCATCTTTAATTGCTAAAGGTTCCCATTGCAAAGCACCTGCCGGACTTTTAACTAATTCCCATTCATGGTTAAATAACATTTCAAAAAAACCACCATCCCATTTGGTTGGGTTCGTTGTCCATGCGCCTTCCAGCCCACTTGTTACAGTATATTTTCCTTTTCCAGATTTGTTAGGGTTGTGCCAACCTAAACCTTGTTCTTCTATGTTTGCAGCTTCAGGTTCTGCACCTAAAATACTAGCATCTCCATTACCATGTGTTTTTCCAACGGTATGTCCACCTGCTGTTAAAGCAACGGTTTCTTCATCATTCATTGCCATACGTGCAAATGTTTCACGTATTTGAGCAGCTGTTTTTAAAGGATCTGGTTTTCCATTAACGCCTTCTGGGTTTACGTAAATAAGTCCCATTTGTACTGCAGCCAATGGGTTTTCCATAGTATCTGGCTTGTCTACATTAGCATAACGTTCATCACTTGGAGCTAACCATTCTTTTTCGGCTCCCCAATAGGTGTCTTTTTCTGGATGCCAAATATCTGGACGACCAAAAGCAAAACCAAACGTTTTTAATCCCATATTTTCATAAGCAATAGTACCTGCCAGCACAATTAAATCTGCCCAACTTACTTTATTTCCATATTTTTTCTTGATAGGCCATAATAAACGTCTTGCCTTGTCTAAACTAGCATTGTCTGGCCAAGAGTTTAATGGAGCAAATCGCTGACTACCAGAGCCTGCGCCACCACGACCGTCAGACGTACGGTAAGATCCAGCAGAATGCCATGATAAACGAATCATTAACCCTCCGTAATGTCCCCAATCTGCAGGCCACCAATCTTGACTATCCGTCATAAGGGCATGCATATCTTTTTTTAAAGCTTCAGTATCTAATTTTTTTAATTCTTCATGATAATTAAAATCTTCTCCTAAAGGATTTGTTTTTGTATCATGTTGATGTAAAATATCAAGGTTTAATGCATTTGGCCACCAATCCATAACGTTAGATTTGGTAGACGTATTTGCGCCATGCATTACTGGGCATTTTCCTGCAGTTGCCTCTACTTTGTTTTCTTCAGCTTTATTTTGTTCTTGATGATATGGGCATTTACTTTCATCGTTAGATGAGTTTGTGTGTTGGTCGTTTTCCATTATAAATTAGGTTTTATGTTTTCTTGCTGTCAAAATTAATATAATTGTTACTTGTGTATTTCTTTATTTGATTTTCATATTTTATTTTGGTATAAATAAAATTGATTAAAACTAATTCATCGATAGATTTATTAGATTTGTAAATTTTATTGATCCCTACGAAGTTATTAGAATTTATGATTAGAAACAAACTAAATTACTTTAGAACGTTTATCTTTGAAATCTTAATTTTTTGAATCTATTAATACTAGTAAAATGAATATAGAAAACGCACAAAAACAAGTAGACGATTGGATTAAAGCTCATGGAGTTCGTTATTTTAATGAACTAACAAACATGGCGCAATTAACGGAAGAAGTTGGTGAGGTTGCCCGTATTATTGCAAGACGTTATGGGGAGCAAAGCGAAAAGGAATCTGATAAAAACAAGGATTTAGGAGAAGAATTGGCAGATGTACTATTTGTCGTTTTATGTTTGGCAAACCAAACAGGAATCAATTTGCAAGATGCTTTCGAAAAGAAATTAGATATTAAAACAAAACGTGATCACGATCGTCATCACAACAATCAAAAATTAAAATAATGAGTGTATTAGAAAAAATAAAGCAACCTCTTTTTTGGGTTAATTTTGCTAAAGTTGCAATTCCTTTCTTTATAATCGTTACTATAGTCTCTTTATTGATGGCTAGTTTTAGCGATATTTTTTCAGGAGACTTTACTAAAGTTGCAGAAACCAATTTTTTAAATGGAAAATGGAAAAACTTTTTTGGTTTTAAGGTTGTTTTTAGTGCTGTTTATGGTTTTTATATAACCAACAAAAAAATGTAGTGTTGTTATTTTAGTGTTTTTTAAAAGCTTTTATTCCCGCTTTTACTTCTACATTTAAATGATTTTTTCTAGGTGTTAAAGGACAAGAATACTTGTCGTTATACGCACAATAAGGGTTGTAGGTGTTGTTAAAATTTAACATTACAGTGTTGTTTGCTGTAATGTCTGTGCTCATTACGTCCATATAACGTCCGCCTCCATAAGATTCATTGCCAGAAGTATCATCTGTAAAAGGCAAAAATAAATAGTCTTTGTATTTTTCATCACGCAAATCATCTTGACTTTGATAAATGGTTAATTCACATTTTTCTCCATTTAGTGTAAAGTTTAACAAACCATATTTTTTATACAATGGTTTTCTGTCTGTAGTGGTTGCCATTTCAAAAGTAGGAGCGTTTTCTATTTTAGTAAATTTTGCATTTACAATAAAAGTAGCATCAACAGTAAAAAAATCTAAACCATTAAAATTTCTTAAATCTTTCTTTTTTAAAGGTGATTTTGAGCCATCTTTATAACTAGCATTTAATTCTTGTTGATAAACAGTTTTACCCATTAAAGGACGTTTACCTTGCGAATTACAAGACATCATCATTAGAAAAACAGAACATATAAATAATAGTTTTTTCATTTAAGTTAGTATTAAAAATAAGGGTTGTAGGTTTTTTTTATAATTTAAAATAACGCTATTTGCTAATTGAAAAAAAAAACTGCGCTACGTAATTTTTATTTTAAAAATAATTTTTAACAAAAATACAATATTCAATTATTTTATGTAGTTTTGATTTGTTAATAAAATAAAAATGAATAAAGTCAATACATATTTAACCAAATTATCGCGTAAAAATCGAAAAAATCGGTCTGTTTATATGTTTTGATGATATCAATATAAAATCAAGTAATTATAAAAGTCCGACTTCACAAGTCGGACTTTTTTGTTTTTAGTGCAACAACCAACTTAACCATGAAAAAGTTATACAACAATTATATCAATACTTTTAGAGGGCTCTCTACAGAGGTTTGGTGGCTTTCTTTAATTACATTTATCAATAGATCTGGTACAATGGTAATTCCTTTTTTGTCTTTGTACCTTACTAAAAGTCTGCATTTTTCTTTAACAGATGTTGGATGGATTATGTCTTTCTTTGGTTTAGGTTCTGTATTGGGAACGTGGATTGGCGGAAAATTAACTGATAAAATAGGTTATTACAAAGTAATGCTTGTAAGTTTATTTGGGACAGGGGTTTTATTTGTTTTACTACAATATGCAACAACATTTCATGAGTTTTGTGCGGGTATTTTTTTAGTAATGATAGTGGCAGATGCTTTTAGACCTGCTATGTTTGTTGCTTTAAGTGCATATAGCAAACCAGAAAATAAAACACGTTCTGTAACTTTAATTCGTTTGGCTATTAATTTAGGTTTTTCTGCAGGACCTGCAGTTGGAGGTTTAATAATTACAGGAATTGGTTATAAAGGATTGTTTTGGGCAGATGGAGTAACGTGTGTTTTAGCAGCTTTTTTATTGCTGCAAGTATTGCATCCTAAGAAAGCTAAAGTACAAGATGAGGTAAAAGTAGCTAACCCTATTTCTGCTTATAAAGACAATGCTTTTTGGATATTCTTTATCGCCATGTTTATTTTTGGGTTTGTTTTTATGCAGTATTTTTCTACCATGCCATTGTATTATAGTAAAAACCGTTTTTTATCAGAATTTGAAATAGGGTTGTTAATGGGCTTTAATGGCTTTTTTATATTCCTTTTTGAAATGCCTTTGATAAAATGGTTAGAAGATTCTAAAAAATCTAAAGTAAAGTTAATTGCCCTTGGCTTATTTTTAACTGCGTTAAGTTTTATCATTTTAAACCTAACCGGTTGGATTGGAATTTTAATTATAGCCATGTTTTTAATGACAGTAGGAGAAATGATTGCGTTTCCGTTTTCGAATGCGTTTGCCGTAGAAAGAGCTAAAAAAGGAAATCAGGGAGAATATATGGCTTTGTATAGCATTGCATTTTCTTTAGCGCATATTTTTAGCCACAATGTTGGTATGCAAATGGTGTCAAAATATGGTTTTGAAACTACGTGGACTGCAATTACAATTTTTGCATTATTTGGGGTTTTTGTATTGTTGCTCCTTTTAAGAATGTTAAAAAAAGAAAAAGCAACGATTTAATCGCTGCTTTTTTTAAGTATGATAATTTATTTATTCTGTAGCTTTTGCAAATGCTTCTTTACCGCCAACAACAGGAAGTGTAATAGAGGTTTTGTTTAAGTCGACTGTTAATTCTGTACCAGGTTTTGGTAATAATGTAAAATTAGAATCACTAGAAAAAATCATTAAACCAATTTGTTGTCCTTTTTTTATAATTTGATCATCTGGCTGTAGGTTAAAAGTCATTTCATAGAATTGCCCCTTTTTTAAAGGACTGCTTTTTGTTAATGATGCATGATTTTGTAAATCTGCCCAACCACGTGTAATAATGTTGTCGGTAATTTTTGTTCTTTTTCCTTTATTCCAAGGTAATGAAACCAACCAAACAGATAAGTTTACCGCAGGTTTACTACTTGCTGCGTTTATTTTTATAGAACTTAAGCCAGATATATGAAGATCTTCTTTTAAGGTAGGAGAAACATAAATTAATCGATGATTTGTATAATCTGCTTGGGCTAAAGCTTCGCCAGAAAAAGAATAATTATCTACTAAAGTTTCTTTTGCTTTAGAGGTTTTGGTAGTTAATAATTTACCTGCTTTAGGGGCACCTGGAGTTAAGTATAATGTTACAGGTTTTGCAGCTGGGTTTGGGTAGTTTTTATAAGGAGTTGGTTCGTCTTTTTTGTCATTTTCTCTAACAATCCAAGCTTTTGCATCATTCTCTACGTTGTTTTTAACTCCGTGTAAATAACGAGTAAACCAACGATTCATCATTTTTATTGGAGGTGGTCCACCGTGGCCATTTTGATGATAAAATATTTGAGAAGGAATCCCCATTTCTTTAGCTTTATTGTAAATTCTATAACTATGCTCTGGCATCACATTCCAATCATTAAATCCATGAGACATTAATAAAGCAGCTGTCATAGGTTTCATATCATTTAAATAATCTCTTCCAGCCCAAAAATCGTTATAATCACCACTTTCTCTGTCCATGCCATTCGCCATTTCTGTATCTCTAATAACTTTATTATTACGAGCTCTATTTTCTTCTTTTCCGCTATGAATATAATCATATAAAACATCAATGTCTTCACCAAGATATCCGCCAGGAGACCGCACCAATCCATTAGATCTGTAATAATGATAATAAGAAGTATTTGGGGCAACTGGTATAATTGCCTCTAATCCATTTACGCCGGTTGTAGCTGCTGCTAACGGAATTGTTCCGTTATAAGAAGTTCCTGTCATACCTACTTTTCCGGTAGACCAAAAAGCAGTAACTTCTTCATTTCCTTCTCTTTCTGTAAAGCCTTTTGCTCGTCCGTTTAACCAGTCTATAACTGCTTTTGGTGCTAAAGATTCATTATCTCCACCAACTGTTGGTGCACCATCAGATAAACCAGTTCCTGGTGATGAAGAATGAATAACGATATAGCCTCTTGGAACCCAAGTTTTAATTTGTGAATTTGAAATAATTGGTCTTTTTCCGGTTCTTTCAACTTCTACATAAACAGGTTTTGCTACTTTTTCACCTAATTCATGTTTTACATTCCAAAATAATTCTGTGCCTCCTTTGGCAGTACCAGAATAATATGGGCTAGATTCATAAACAACAGGTAGTTTTAAACCTTCAGTTTCTGTTTGCTCAGGTCTTGTAACATCAACATGCATTCTATCTAGTTTTCCGTCTCCGTCGCTATCAAACGTAGTTTCTACCCATAAATCTGTACGAATCCATTTACTAGAATCGTTAAAAGCTTCTACTATTTGTGCTTCACCATTTTTAAAAATAGGTGTTGCTTTTTCTTGTGCCTTCATTGCTAGGGCAAAAAGAAATACTATTAAAATTTGAATTTTATTTGTCATTTTTGAGAATTATTTTAACACAGAAAATTCAATACAAGAATCTGTAAAAACGCTGTGTGTTTGTGTTTTAAAATCTTTTTCGTCTGCTTTATAAATGTTGTCTACATAGGTTTGTGGATTTAAATCGATTAAAGGAAACCACGTACTTTGCACCTGAATTTGTACTTTATGACCTTTTTTAAACGTATGAAAAACGTCTTGTAATTTTATATTTACGTCTGTTTTTTTATTAGGGATAAAAGGCTCTGGATGTTCAAAACTATTTCTAAAACGACCACGTAAAACTTCGCTTCTAACCATTAAATGATAATTACTCATTTTTAAGTGATCTTGTAATTTCTGGTTATTCTCTTCTGAATCCGCAGGATGAACATCAATCACTTTTACAATCCAATCTGCAGCAGAACCTGTAGTTGCTACTTTTAGTTTTGCTAAAATATCTCCAGCCAAAGTAAAATTTTCCGTTAAAACTTCAGTTTCAAAAACCAAAACATCGGGTCTTCTTGCCGCAAAACGCTGATCGTCTGTCATGTATTTACGTGGTGTAAAAACTGTTTTAATGTCTTCGGAATATGGAACAGGATGTTTTATATCACTAATAAAATTAATTTTTTCTGTTGATTTTTTATCTGAAGTTAATTCTTGATTAGCAGACAAAAACCAATTTTCTTTTACTGTATTTTTAGGAGGCCATACATCATAAGATTTCCATTCTTTTTTACCAGAATCAAAAACATAGGCTTCTGGTAAACCAGAATTTTTATCGCCATTTCCTTTTAAGAAATGGTTAAAGAATTTTGTTTCAATATCAGATTGAAATTTTAAAGAAATAGAATCTCCAAAATAATAATTACCTACATAATTTTCTACAGTACTTCTTGCCCATTTTCCATGATCCCAAGGACCGAAAACCAAAGTGTTGTAATTCTCTTTTCCATGTTTTTCGATGGCTTTATAGGTTTCTAATGGTCCGTATAAATCTTCTGCATCAAATTCTCCACCAACAATCATGGTTGCAACTGTAGACGGAACTTTGTCTAAATGCTTAATGATGCCTTTACTTTGCCATACAGAATCGTAATTAGGATGTTCTGTAATTTCTTTCCAGAAAAAATCATCGATTCTATTTTTATCTTTTTCGGTATTTGCGACATCTAATTTATCATACTGAAAATATTCATTCAAGTTCTTTAAAGGACCTTTGTCTAAGAAAAATTGATACTGATCTTGAGAATCCATTTTTGGAAACGAATACCAAGCAGAATCTGTAGGTGTGTCTTTGTAAGTACCAAATAATGAAATAGCTCTAAAATAACTTAACATAAAAGCACCATTATGATGAAAATCATCAAAGAAAAAATCGCCAATACAGGCTTGTGGAGAAGCTGCTTTTAAGGCCGGATGCGCATCAATAGTAGAAATAGTTGCATAATGCCCAGGATATGAAATTCCCCAAGTCCCCACATTTCCGTTATTGTTCTCTACATTTTTCACCAACCAATCAATGGTGTCATAAGTATCAGAAACTTCATCAGATTGTTTTGCTGTTTTATTAGGAAGATAAGCACGCATATTATCATAGACGCCTTCACTCATCCAACGACCACGAACATCTTGATAAACCACAATATTCAATTCTTTCATTAAATGAACATTAGGACCAATTTTGGTTTTCATCTTTCCTTCTCCATAAGGCGCAGAACTATAAGGAGTTCTTTGCATTAAGATTGGGTGTTTTTTAGAATTGTCTTTTGGAGTGTAGATGGTTGTGTGTAGCTTTACGCCATCTCTCATTGCAATATCAACTTCTTTTTTTGTGTAGTTGTCTGCAACAAAAGTGTCTTTTTTTTGAGCTTTTTCTATGGTAGAATTACAAGAACTTATTAAAAAAAGGCTTAAAATTGTTAAGAGTAAAAGTTTCTTCATATAAAGGTAAATTAGTTTTTGTTAAAACTACAAAACATAAAAGAGTTGATGAAAATTCTTTTGTTAAAATGATTTCGATTTTTTTTGAAGCAATTTCCAGCTTTCCGTTATATCTTTTTGTGAAAAACAAAAAGGATGTCACTTCAATCTGGGCTAAACTATTTGTGAGTTTTTGTGTTTTTTAGAAGTTATAGTACCTTTTAAAGAGTCTGAAAATTGTAAAATTAAAGATTATAGCTATTTTAAAATGGAAACACTAATTTTGAAAAAAAATAGAAGATGCATAAATACCTTTATATAATTTGTTTGCTAGTACTTGTTAGTTGTGTTCCTGAAAATAAAGATAAAAAAAGGGATGAGCAGCTAAAACAAAATAAGCAAGAAAAAACGTTTCCTAAGTTAGAAAAAGACAGATATAATGTTGCTTTTTTAATTATGGAAGGCACTTTTAATACAGAACTAACAGCTCCGTTTGATATTTTTCAGCACACCATTTTTAGAGAAAACATAAAAGCAATGAATGTTTTTACCGTTGCAAATACAGACAAACCAATTACTACTTTTGAAGGAATGAGAATTTTGCCAGATTTTAATTATCTAAAAGATTCGTTACCAAAAATAGATATTTTAGTGGTTCCTTCTGCAGAACATCATTTAGATACAGATTTAGAGGATGTTGAAATGATTAGTTTTGTAAAAAGAGTTGATAAAGAGGCTACTTATATTACATCTCATTGCGATGGTGCTTTTGTATTGGCAAAAGCAGGCTTGTTAAATGATAGAGTTTCTACCACTTTTCCGAGTGATATTGATAAAATGAGAGCAACGTTTCCGGGTTTAGATATTAGAAAAGAAGTGTTGTTTGTACACGATGGAAAATATATTACTTCTGCCGGTGGTGCAAAATCTTTTGAAGCTGCGTTGTATTTATGTGAGTTTTTATACGGAAAAGAAGTAGCAAAATCTTTAGCTGGTGGTTTGGTAATTGATTGGAATGTAGATGAGGTGCCGCATTTAATTGTAGAGTAATTAATTTGTCTGCTAGAAAAAAGTGTATTTTTTTTAGACAATTGTCATTTTTACAAAAGAGAGAAATTACATAAAGTTTGGTTAGCGATGCGGTATCACTGTTATGGGATTTCTCCAAATTTGGAAATGACAAGTTTGAGTTTTATTTGCAGAATGGGTAAAAATCTTTTAATGAAAGAAATTATAGTATTAACAGATAGAAACTTTTTAATCCGCAGGTGTAAATTATGATGATTACGATATAGATGATAATTTGCCTTTTAACAATATTTTTAATGAGGAGGATTAATATTTTTTAGGGTTTTGGCTAAAGCCAATAATTTACTTTTTAATGTAACAATAGGCTGAAGCCTATTGCTATTGATTCGTTTTAAAATAAAAAATTCTAGATTAATCTCTGGCAATACATCAATTGCCTATGGATTTATCCATAGGGTATTAGAAAGGATAAAGAAAAGGGCTTTAGCCAAAATATTTATTTAATAGATACGTTTTCAGTTTTCAAAAAGCTAGTAAACAAGTCTAGCCCTGATTGAACGGTCTGTTTGAGCTCTTTTTTATTCTTTTCTGAATAAAAAAAGCGAGTAGTGAAAGCAGGAAATAGCTTCTAATAGAGCAAAAAAAAGACATTCTAAAAATAAGTGTTTTTTCTATTAAAATTCTTGTATTTTTGCAAACTATGCAAGAACCTAAAAGACATCAATTAACCGACTGGTTACCAACCACAAACAAGGAAGTGAAAATTCGTGGTTGGGAAGAATTAGACGTTATTTTATTTAGCGGAGACGCGTATGTAGATCATCCATCATTTGGACCTGCAGTAATCGGTCGTATTTTAGAAAGTTACGGCTTGCGTGTGGCCATTGTGCCGCAACCAAGTGTAAACGATAATTTACAAGATTTTGAAAAACTAGGAAAGCCTCGTTTGTTTTTTGGGGTTACTGGTGGTTGTATGGATCCGATGGTTTCTAATTACACGGCAAGTAAGCGTAGTAGAGATAAAGATGCGTATACACCAAATGGTGATAAAGGGTTTAGACCAGATTATGCAACTTCTGTGTATTCTAAGATTTTAAAAGATAAGTTTCCGGATATTCCTGTCTTAATTGGAGGAATTGAAGCTTCATTAAGACGTGTAACGCATTATGATTATTGGTCTGATAAGTTGTTACCTGGTATTTTAGAGACGTCTAAAGCAGATATGTTAGTTTACGGAATGGGGGAACAGCCTTTGCGAGAAATTGTAGAATTGATGCAAAAAGGGGTTCCGTTTTCTAGTTTAAAAAACATTAAACAAACGGCTATTTACGTTAATGAAAAGAAAGAGAAATTACCTGTTGTAAATGATTGGGAAGATGTTACCATTAATTCTCATGAGGCTTGTTTAAAGGATAAGAAAACGTTTGCTTCTAACTTTAAAGTGATAGAACAAGAGTCTAATAAGTTAAAAGCACGTAGAGTTTTACAACGAGTAGGAGAGAATACGTTGGTGATTAATCCGCCGTTTCCTACCATGACAGAAAAGGAAATTGATGGTTCTTTCGATTTGCCTTTTACGCGTTTACCGCATCCAAAATATAACAAACGTGGACCAATACCTGCGTTTGAAATGATAAAATTTTCTATTAACATTCACAGAGGGTGTTTTGGTGGTTGTAGTTTTTGTACAATTTCTGCGCATCAAGGAAAGTTTATAGCAAGTAGAAGTCAGGAATCTGTTTTAAGAGAAATAGATAAAGTGGCAAATATGCCAGATTTTAAAGGGTATTTATCTGATATTGGTGGACCTTCTGCTAATATGTATCAGATGAAAGGGAAAGTACAATCTATTTGCGACAAATGTGTGGCACCTAGTTGTATATCGCCTGTAATTTGTTCTAATTTAGATACGTCTCATAAACCTTTAACGGAATTATACCAAGCAGTTGATAAACATCCGAAGATTAAAAAATCTTTTATAGGAAGTGGAATTAGACATGATATGTTGGTGCCGGAATTCAATAAAAATGCAGATCCAAAAGAATTAGATGCGTATACAGAAGAGGTAATGACAAAACATGTTTCTGGTCGTTTAAAAGTAGCGCCAGAGCATACGTCTGATCCTGTTTTAAAGCTGATGCGTAAACCTTCTTTTAAATATTTTCACATGTTTAAAGAGCGTTTCGATAAAATAAATATTAAGAAGAAATTGAACTTACAATTGATTCCGTATTTTATTTCTAGTCATCCAGCAAGTGAAGTGGAAGACATGGCAAATTTAGCTGCAGAAACCAAAGATATGGGCTTTCAGTTAGAACAAGTGCAAGGTTTTACACCAACACCTATGACGGTTGCAACGGTTATTTATTATTCAGGATATCACCCGTATACTTTAAAACCGACTAAAACACCGAAGACTAAAAAGGAGCGTGAAGACCAACATAAATTTTTCTTTTGGTATAAGAAAGAAAATAAAGATTGGATTAAAAACACGTTGAACAAAGTTGGAAGACAAGATTTATTACAGAAATTATTACCTGAAAATAATTCTTGGAAAAAGAATAAAAATGCAAAAGAAGTAAAGAATACTTTTGATGATGCAGTGCCTGTTCCTTTTAATAAGAGAAAGAAAAAAGCAAGTAGAGCACCTAAAAGAAGAAGATAATTCTTTAACTTTTACAAATTGATAGATATAAAAAAAGGTCTGGTTTTATTTAAACCAGACCTTTTTTTTGTTGTTATTTTAAGACTAAAAGGAATAATTTATAAATTGGTTTCTGTTCAGTTCCTCTAAAATTATTATAAAGGAATCCTTTATGTAAGCTTTTTATAAGTTTACTTTTTTATTGCGAAACGACTTTTAACCCAACAATAGAGATTACTAATGTGGTTATGAAAAATAATCTTAAAAATGTTGCAGGTTCTTTAAAAACAATGATTCCTACTAAAACAGTTCCAACAGCACCAATCCCTGTCCATACTGCATATGCAGTTCCGATAGGCAATGTCTGAGTTGCTTTGATTAAAAGGACCATGCTAATACCACAAGTGATAAGGAAACCTAAATACCAAAAATACATTTCATTACCTGTGGCTTCTTTTGCTTTTCCTAAACAGAATGCAAATGCTACTTCAAATAAACCTGCGATTACTAAAATAATCCAATTCATAATTTTTATTTTTTGCAAAGGTCATAAATTAGATTGAAGAAAAATTTTACAAATGATAAATAATATAATGTTATTTGAGCTCTCAGTAAAAAAAGCACCATTTTAAATTCTTTTATCAGTTTTTTAATAAAATTAGATGAATAATATTTCTCTGATAATTCTTATATAACCATAAATTTAGAGGTGCAGTTAGTATTATTGTATTGCTTTATTTTTAATATATAAATGACTCTTTTAATAAATTGGTGTTCATCGAATTGTCTGAGTTTAAAATACCATTTTTTATTACACGTTTATCTATTTCAATAATTTGATATTCTTTACTAAGATTTATGTATATTCTATGTTGTTACTTTTAAAAGAAAAAAGCAAGTAGAGCACCTAAAAGGAGAAGGTAATTCTTTAACTTTTACAAATTGATAGATATAAGACAAGGTCTGGTTTTATTTAAACCAGACCTTGTCTTATGATAATTGTTGTGTAACTATAAAAGTTTATGATTTTTTAAAATTCTTTTCAGCTTTTGTTACATTCTTTTTTAGCTTTTCTATTTTACCTAACCATTTTTTGTTGTCGTTAGGAGATAAATCACCATTTTCTTTAAGGTTATTATATTTTTTAATCCCACTTTTTAATTTGTCGTTTGCTTTGCTTAAATTTTTCTGAGCTTTCACTTTCTTTTTTAAAGCTTTTTCGGCTTTTTTTACTTTCTTTTCAGAAGCTTTTTTTTCTTTTTTAGCTTTTTTTGCAGCTTCTATTCTTTCTTCATTTATTTTATGAATAGCAAAAATTTCATTGACCTTTTCTGGCTTTAAAGTTTTTGTTACATCTACTTTGGCTAAATAAATTGATTTCCTTTTAACAGTATAAGTTGTGTCTTTATACACCACGTTTTGTGCGTAAGAAATAGTAACTAAAAAAATGAATATTAAAGTGAATAGGAATTGTGTTTTTTTCATCATTATATGTTTATTGTTCTAATCTATTAGACACATAATTTGATAAAAAGTGACATGAAAAATACAAATAAATGTATTATTTTTTTCTAATGTTTAGAACCCTGCTGAAAATTAGTTGATTGAGAGGAATAGAAAAGTGGTTGAAATAGATATTTGTCTTTTTTTAGACTTTAAACAAAGGGAGAGGTGTCTTAATTTTGATTCTAAAATGGTGATGATTATTAGTTTTCTGTTTTTCGGTGTTTCCCTCTAGGACCATCACCTTTATACAAAACAATTTCAGAGTGCAATAATTCAGCAGCTTTAGCAGAACTCTTTACTTTGGTAGCACTCCGTTCTATCATTTCTGCTTCAAATGTTGTTAGTACCATTTTTCTAATTCCTTTTTCTTTCCATTCTGATAAAGGGGTACAGCCTTTTGATATTTCTCTAGCAAGTGACAATGCGTCAAGTAAAGCTTGGTTAGCTCCTTGGCCTTTAAAAGGACTCATTGGGTGCGCTGCATCTCCTATTATAGTAACTGCGTTTGCATTTTTTAAGAATTCAGGTTTTAGTAATTCTCGATCATATACCGGATAGCCAGAAATTAAATTCTCGTTGGTTGCTGCTACAATTTGAGGAATAGGACTGTGCCACAGCGTTCTTTTACAAGCTTCTTCTTTAAGTGCTTTTGCGCCTTGTAAATTCAGTTTTTTAGCTTCTTTTTCTGATATGGGAAAACTAAGTTGCCACATAATGGTTTCTGAATCATAAGGCATCATGTAAATTCTTTCGTTACCATTTGCGGTTTGAAAAACGGTTGCAGCATCTAATAGAGAGCTATCAATGTTTTCTAAGTTTTCTAGCGGACAAATACCTAAAATAACAATACAACCTAAATAGTGTAAAGGAGTTATGTCATCACCAATAAGTAGTTTTCTAACGGTACTTCGAATTCCGTCTGCACCAACAACAAGATCCGCCTTGGCGCTTTTTATTTGGTTGTTTACTTGAAAATTTAGCGTTATACCTTCTTCGGTTTCATTAAAATTTAATAATTGATGTCCCCATTTTACATGCTCACTTCCATTTAGTTGCTCAAGTAACGCTAAACGCAAAGACTGTCTTGCAATGTGAATGTTTGTTCGTTTTGGAGATGCTTTTGTGTCTGATCGTCCCCATTTTCTAATTCCCCATTCGCCTACGATTTTACCTTCGGCAGTGTGTACGATGTGCTTGGTTGATGTTATACCTTTCTCTAAAGATAGTATACCTAAAGATGCCATTGCTTTACTAGCTTGTTGTAAAGTAAGTCCATAGCCTTGAGAGCGTGTATTAAAACTATTATCTCGTTCGTAAAGCGTAAAAGGAATTCCACGATGCAAACAAGCAACAGCAAGTGCAACGCCACCGATTCCGGCACCAATTATAGCAACGTGCGGATAGTCTTTTTTGTTTACAAAAGGTTTTGTATTAGAACGTGATAATCCAGTTCCTTTACAATTAGAGCAGGTTTGTAATTGTCCCTCCGGGCGAATAGGAGCAGGCTCTTTTTCTTTAGAATTGTTAAATTGTTCTAAGGCTATTTTATAATTGAAGCGTATTTTTTTAGGAAGACTTTTTCTTTTCTTTCCTCTTCCTTTACAGTTTATACAAACTCCCCAATGCACCTCTTTCTCTGACACTTAATTTAGTTTAATCTTTTTTTTAAAGGAAACCATTTTAATATTAAGGTTAAACCTATAGCTGATAAAACTCCTGATACTGTACTAATAATGTTGTTTTCTACAAAAATACATCCCGAAATAATTCCAATGATTATAATTACGATTCCGATTATTTGTAATTTATTCATAAAAGGACTTTTTTTTTATCAAAGGAAAGCAAATTATTTTTTAACAGCAATCATCATATGCGGACTAAAAGGTAACAAATACTCATCGTTTTGAGTAAGGGTTTGTAATGCTTTTAAGGTTTTCGATTTTTTCTTATCTAACATGTTTGCAAAATATTCATTGTCTAGCCAAATCATTCCTTCTACAGCAAAAAGGTTTATAAAGTTGAGGTTTTGTTCTAAAAACTCTGCTTTTAAACCTGCAGGTTTATGATAAAATGCGTCTGCCAATAAAAAAGGAAAATCTTTTGGTGCATCATGTACGCCTGTTGTTAATTCTGCTTTACACATATCAAAAAACGAGTTGGCGTGTATCATTCCATTCATTAAGCCAACAACTGTAGAAGCAGTGGCATTAATGGCAAAACCTAAAATAATTCCACCTTTTTTCAACACTCTTTTAGCTTCTATAATTGCAGCAACTCTATCTTCTCTTTGTTGCAAATGGTACAAAGGTCCGTGTAAAATTACCAAATCGGCAGAATTATCTTTAAAAGGTAGTTTTTTAGCTTCACCAATAGTAACTGTAAAAGGTTTCTTTAACTTTTTAGCTCTCTTTTCGGCAAGTTTAATATGCTTTAAAACAGGTTCTACTAAGTGAACTGTATGGTTGTTTTTTGCTAACCATTCAGCATATTTTCCTGTTCCGCCACCAACATCTATAATGGTGTTGTTTGGTTTAGATATGTGTTGTTGTATCAGTTCTTTAATACGTTCAAATTCAAAAATACCCATACCTTTTTCTAGTCTGGTTTCTTCTGAAGCTTTGTTGTAAAAGTCGTCTAATTCTTTACTAATAAGAGTTTTCTTCTTCACCTTTAATATTTAAAGGATAAAAGTAATTAAAATATAGTGAAATAGTTTCCTGCTTTTGTAGTAATGATAAAATTATAAACTATTCTTTTAAATGTTTATTAAAAAAAGCAATGGTTCTTTCCCAAGACAAATCTGCAGCAGCTTCATCATATCTAGGTGTTGTGTTGTTATGAAACCCGTGGTTAACATCCGGATAAAAATGAGCTTCGTGTTCAATATTATTTTCTGTTAAAACTTTATCAAATGCAGGCCAACCTTCATTTACTCTTTTGTCTAAACCAGCATATTGTAATAATAAAGGTGCTTTAATTTTTGCAGCATTCTCCTTTTCTGGTTGTCTACCGTAATAAGGAACGGCAGCAGCTAATTGGGGTAATCTAACCGCCATCATATTAGAAATCCATCCGCCAAAGCAAAAACCAACAACAGCTACTTTACCGTTGCAATCTTTATGATCTTTTAGATAATTGTAACCTGCAATAAAGTCTTCTAACATTTCATTTTGGTCTCTTTTATTTTGCAATGCTCTCCCTTTATCATCATCTCCGGGATATCCTCCCATAGGAGAAAGTGCATCAGGCGCCAAAGCAATAAAACCTTCTAAAGCGACTCTTCTCGTAACATCTTTAATATATGGATTCAATCCTCTGTTTTCATGAACCACAATAATACCCGGTAATTTACTTGTAGCTTCTTTTGGCGTTGCGAGTAATCCTGTCATTTTTAAACCTCCTTTTGGCGAAGCGTAATGTATGGTTTCTGTGATTAATCTGGGGTCTGTAGGTTTTACAACAATAGAGTCTAGATAATTAGGAGAAATAAAACTTAATAAAGCAGGTAGTGTAATAGCACCTACCGCAAATAAAGAAAGTTTTTGTAAAAAAACTTTTCTATCTATTTTGTTATGTGCGTAGTCATCGTATAAATCAAATACTTCTTGACTAATATCTTCTTTTTTAAGTGCAGACATTCTGTTAATTTTGTTGTTTCAGCTAAGTTAATAAAAAAAGGAAGTATTTGTTAATTTTAATTACAAACTTTACAGTCTTCTTTTGCTTTAATTTCGCCAACCAAGTTTCCGTTTTTGTTAATTACAAATCCACAACAATCCATAAAACCTTGTGCAATTAATTTTCTTGCACGTTGTATTTGAGATTTTGTTGTTGATAATGTTTGATGTAATTGAGTAGCAACTTCTTGCTGTTTTAATCCTTTAATATCTGATAAAAATAATGGGTCTCTATATTTTTTAGGCAAAGTTTTTAAGATACCTTTAAGGCAATCTTTTTCTGTGTGCTGGTGTTCTATTAATTCTGTTGCTGCTTCAAAATTTGCAATTTCAAAAGTCTGATTTGTAGATTTCCAATAATCTAAGATAGAATTTCTAGCAATTGTAAAGCACCATGGTTTTAATTTAGTAATGTCTTTTAAGGTATGCAGTTTAGTGTGGATTTTGATAAAAGTATCCTGTAAAATATCATCGGCAATTGTTGTATTTTTTACCTTGCTAATGATAAAATTTTTTAAATCTTCAGAATATGTTTGCCAAACTTTATTTGTTGTTATCATTATAATTTTTGGTTTCAAAATGTCATTTCGAACGAAGAATTTGGAAGAATCATAAAAAAATATTTTTCAATTGTACCTCATTCGAAATGACATTATATGTTAGCAATTACAATTGTTACAAGAACAATTTTGGCAAGTACAATTTTTACAATCTCCGGTTTTACAACCTTCACAATTACAACTACAATTATTATTTTTCATGATATTCTTTTTAATATTCACTTAATAGACCTTAAAATATTTAAAAAGATGCATTAAAATAAAAGTATTTTTTTAATTCTTTTCTAATAGGCATTTTTTTGATAGCAGAAATGTTTGATCCTCCTGTATTTCCCTTAGGAATCCAAATATAAGTAAACAGAAGAGAAGCAATTATTCTTAGAGCTTGTCCAATTATTTCTTTTAGATTTCTATTTTTTATTCCAAAAAGAAACATCCAATAATGACAAACAGTGTATCTAATTATATGATTTTGCCCAAGAATGTGTGCGTTTTCAAAATGATAAAAAGCAATTTTGAAAGAGTTCTTCTTTAAAGCTTTTCTTCCTGATTTTAATTGATGATAAAAAGCTATTTTTAAAAGATGATTGTCCATTTTTGTTTTTATAATGGACAATTTTTAACTTAAAAAGATGCATTATTTAGATCTTTCTCCCACAAAATGATCAGATTTTACTTTAAAAAGTACATTAAATGTAGTTAAACTGCCATAAATTCTAGTAATGTATTGTTGTAAATCTATTTTATCTTGGTCGTCTAAAGTTTTACTGGCATTTATCTTTTGCTCCATGACTCTAATTCGATCTCTAACCATTACAATTTTATGAAAAAAGGTATCAATAGGTATTTCTTTACTTGATTGGCTTGTGTCTTCTGGCTGAAAAATTAAAGTTCCTTTTTTCCATTTGTCTGCAATAGGTGAAATCTCTGTAACATCAGACCATTTTTGTAAAATTGCTTTTAAAGATTTTTCTACTTCATAAAAACTTACGGTATCAACTTCATCTTCAACAGCTTCAATTACTTCAAAATCGCTGTCTATAGCTATGGTTTCTAATCCGTCTTTTATAAAAGTTACCCAATAATGCTTACTCGTTACGTTTGTTACAACACCTAAACCAAATTCTGAATGCTCTATTCTAGAGCCAACTCCTAATAATTTCATGTAATTCTATTTTAAATGAAAGATAATAATTAATCTCTAAATTATAAAGTTATTTAATTTTCAAATATTATTGAAAGTTTAGAAAATAGTTGTACATTTGATGTATGGAATTAGAAGAAGCAAAAAATAAATACATTCAGACTTGGGGAAGTTTAGCAACTTCTTGGGGAATTAATAAAACAATGGCACAAGTACATGCTTTGTTATTAATTTCTACAAAACCACTTTCTGCTGAAGAAATTATGGATACTTTACAAATTTCTCGTGGAAACGTAAATATGAATGTTCGTGCTTTAATAGATTGGGGAATTGTAACCAAAGAGTTTGTAGTAGGGGAGCGCAAGGAGTTTTTTGTGGCAGATAAAGATATTTGGGAATTGTTTAAACAAATTACAAAAGAACGTAAGAAAAGAGAAATTGAACCTGTTTTAAAGGTGTTAGAAGATTTACAAAAAGTAGATGATGCTACAGAAGATGGAATGCAATTTAAAAAAGTATTAAGCGATTTATCTTCTGTAACCACAAAAGTAAATGGTATGTTAGAAACAGCAATAAAAGCTGATGAACACTGGTTGTTGTCTAATTTTACAAAAATGATAAAAAAGTAAAAAAATTTGCAAATAAACTTTCAAATATTTCTGAAAGTTCTAAAATAAATATTATGAAAATAACAAACTCAATAATGACTTGGATTAACAGAATTTTAATGTTTCCTTTTTTGTTAACCTTGCTAGTATCAGTATTTGAAAATGAGATGTTTATATATTCAATGTATATAGCTTTTGTGTTAGGCATTTATCAAATAATTTCCTTTTTAGTAACGTTGTTTTTTATTAAAAAAGTAGGAAGTCAAAAAGTAAAAGAAATAGTTATGTATTTATTAATTGTACTATTTTATTTTCTGACAAGCTATCTCATAGCAGAAAATTATAGTGATAGTAACTTAAAATCTCTTTTTCTATTTTTAGTAGTTGCGGTTCCAATTCTGCTTTCAGTTTTCTGGACTTATATTTTAGAATCAATACACAAAAAAACATGAACCAACTCACATACATATTATATATTTTATTATCAAGTACTATTGTGATTCTAGTTGGTAATTGGTGTTACAAAAACGGAAAAGTCTACATACTAAGTTACTTTCCCGATGATCTGAATTTTGGAAACAGTATTAATAAATTACTAAGAATTGCCTATTATTTATTAAACCTTGGTTTGGCAATTTGGAGTTTACATTCCATGAAAGAAATTGATAATGCTGTTGAGGTTCTTCTTGAAATCAGTAGCCGAATGAGTTTTATTTTATTGATTATTGCTGGGCTTCATTTTATCAATATTTACACTGTGTATTTAATTCATAAACATTTTAAAAAGGAAGAAAAATGAATGTCAACTTAATAGAAAATTGGCAAAAAATAAGAATACATTTTAGTAAATGTTTTAGGGCAAATATGCATGTTTCTATTGCATCTGTAAATGAAGAGAATCAACCAACAATTACACCAATTGGTTCTTTGTTTCTAAATAAAGATCAGACGGGATTCTATTTTGAAAAATTTGCATCAAAATTAAAGGTCAACTCAAAAACGAATAAAAATATTTGTGTTTTAGCGGTGAATAGCAGCAAATGGTTTTGGTTAAAATCTTTGTTTAAAATGAGTTTTTCTGAGTATCCTGCGGTAAAATTATATGGAGAATTAGGTGCTAAAAGACAAGCGACAGAGAAAGAATATCGAGCTTTTCAACGAAGAGTTCGAAAGACAAAAAGATTGAAAGGAAGCAAATACTTATGGGAAGATATGAATATGGTAAGAGAAATTAAGTTTACAAAAGGGGAGAAAATCAATTTAGGAACAATGACCAAAGAAAATTAAAATAAATACTAAAAATCAATAATTATGAACACTTCATTAGAATTAATCGCGTACATCATTTATTTACCAATAAGTATTGGGTTAACAACATTAGTATCTCAACATTTATTTAAAAACAGTAAAATTTTTATGTTAGATATTTTTCATCAGAAAGTAGAAATAGCCATGGCAACTAACAAACTTTTTAAAATAGGATTTTACTTGCTAAATATTGGCTTTGCCTTAAGAATTATCAAAATTTATGGTTTGGTAGATTATACAGATTTGGTAGAAACTTTAAGTAGTAAAATTGGTGGTTTTTCTATCTATTTAGGAATTGTTATGATTGCTTTTATTCTGTTTTTTTTAAAAGGTAGAAAAGCAAGTAAAGAGAATAGATTAAAAAATAATTAATAGAAATTATGAAAATAGTAATTGCTGGAGGAACGGGGTATTTAGGAGAACTTTTAACAAGCCATTTTTTAAAAGACAAAAAGAACTCAATTTATATTTTAAGTAGAAAACAATTAATAAATACTGAACGTGTTTTTTATTTAAAATGGAATGGTAAAACAACTAATTATTGGGTTAATTTCTTAGAAGGAACAGATGTTTTAATCAATTTAACGGGTAAATCTGTTAATTGTAGATACACAGAGGCTAATAAATCTGTAATTTATAGTAGTAGATTAGAGAGTACAAATTTGCTTTGTAGTGTGGTTCAGAAATTAAAATTTCCACCTAAAGTATTCATTCAATCTTCATCAGCAACTATTTATAGGTATTCAGAAGATGTATTAATGACAGAAAAAAAAGGTGAGATTGGTGCAGATTTTTCTATGGATGTATGTAAGAAATGGGAAACTGTTTTTAATTCATTCAATCTACCAAAAACTAAGAAAATAATTACTAGAACTTCTATTGTTATAGGTAATAATGGTGGTGCTTTCCCTATTATGAAGAGGTTAACAAAGTTTGGGTTTGGAGGTAAACAAGGTTCTGGAAAGCAGTTTGTAAGTTTTATAACGGAAGAAGATTTTGTAAGAGCTATTGAATTTTTAATTGATAAAGAAGCAGGTATTTATAACTTGTGTGTTCCAAACCCAATTAGAAATAAAGATTTTCAAAAGAAATTAAGAGAAAAATTAAACTGTTTTATAGGATTACCAACTCCAAAATTTTTATTAAAATTAGGAGGAATACTCATAGGAACAGAGTCAGAATTAATTTTAAAAAGTAGAAAAGTGTTTCCAGAGAAACTTTTAGAAAAAGGATTTGTATTTTCAACTGATAATTTTGACGCTTTTAAACTTTAGTAAAATAAAAATCCGCACAATTAGTGCGGATTTTTATTTTTATGAAATATTATTAGAAAGCATATAGATTCCTGTTTTCACAGGAATAAGCTAATTTTAAAATTATTATACTACTATAAGATCCCGCCCAAAAGCGGGATAAGCGATTCACACACTTTTTATAAAAATGAAAAGTGGTTCTCTGCTTACATATTCCTTCTATACTGTCCGCCAACTTTAAACAATGCTTCTGTAATTTGCCCTAAAGAACAAACTTTGGTTGCTTCCATTAACTTCTCAAATAAATTTTCATTCTGAATTGCTGCTTCTTGTAAAATTGCAATTTGGGCTTCTACTTTCTTCGGATTCGCTTTGTTTAGCAATTCTTTAGTCTGAATTTGATATTGTTTTTCTTCTTCCGTTGCACGGATAATTTCTGCAGGTTGTACCGTTGGAGAACCTTTAGAACTTAAAAAAGTATTTACCCCAATAATTGGGAATTCTCCATTGTGTTTTAATGTTTCATAATATAAACTCTCTTCTTGTATTTTAGAACGTTGATACATGGTTTCCATCGCTCCTAAAACACCACCACGTTCTGTAATTCTGTCAAATTCTTCTAAAACGGCAGCTTCTACCAAGTCGGTTAATTCTTCAATAATAAATGCACCTTGAATTGGGTTTTCATTTTTAGTTAAACCTAATTCTTTATTGATAATTAACTGAATCGCCATAGCTCTTCTTACAGATTCTTCCGTTGGCGTTGTAATAGCTTCATCATACGCATTGGTATGTAAAGAATTACAATTATCGTTAATTGCGTACAAGGCTTGCAGTGTAGTTCTTATATCATTAAAGTCGATTTCTTGCGCGTGTAAAGAGCGTCCAGAAGTCTGAATATGATACTTTAACATTTGTGCTCTTGGGTTTGCACCGTATTTATTTTTCATGGCTTTTGCCCAAATTTTACGAGCAACTCTACCAATTACAGAATATTCAGGATCAATTCCGTTAGAGAAAAAGAAAGATAAATTTGGTCCGAATTTATTGATGTCCATTCCACGACTCAAATAATATTCTACATACGTAAATCCGTTAGACAATGTTAACGCCAATTGCGTAATTGGGTTTGCACCAGCTTCTGCAATATGATATCCAGAAATAGAAACCGAATAAAAGTTTCTAACTTGTTTTTCGATAAAATACTCTTGTACATCACCCATTAAACGCAACGCAAATTCCGTAGAAAATATACAGGTATTTTGTGCCTGATCTTCTTTTAAAATATCTGCTTGTACGGTTCCTCTAACTTGCGCTAAAGTGTCTTTTTTTATTTGTTGATAAACATCAGAAGGTAAAACTAAATCTCCCGTTAAACCTAATAAAAGTAATCCTAAACCATTATTTCCTTCGGGTAAAGTACCTTGATAAACAGGTCTTTCTAAAGCTTTAGATTCATAAATTTCATAAAACTTAGCTTCAACTTGTTTTTCTAATTTGTTTTGGATGATGTATTTCTCACAATTCTGATCAATAGCTGCATTCATAAAAAAACCTAACAACATAGGTGCGGGTCCATTTATAGTCATAGAAACAGAAGTCATTGCGTGACTTAAATCGAAACCAGAATATAATTTCTTGGCATCATCTAAACAACAAATTGAAACCCCTGCGTTTCCTATTTTTCCGTAAATATCAGGTCTTCTTTCAGGGTCATTTCCATATAAAGTAACAGAATCGAACGCTGTAGAAAGGCGTTTTGCGTCCATTCCTAAACTTACATAATGAAACCTTCTATTTGTTCTTTCTGGTCCGCCTTCACCGGCAAACATTCTTGTTGGGTCTTCTCCGGTTCTTTTAAAAGGATACAATCCTGCTGTATAAGGGAATTCTCCCGGAACATTTTCTTGTAAATTCCAACGTAATAAATCTCCCCAAGCTTTATATTTTGGTAAAGCAACTTTAGGTATTTGAGAATGAGATAACGATTCACTGTGTGTTGCTATCTTTATTTCTTTATCACGCACTTTAAACGTGTAAATTGGGTCTTTATATTTCTGTACTTTTTCTTGCCAATTTAAAATGACTTCCCAATTATAAGGGTTTAGATTTAATTTTACTTTTTCGAATTGAGCAAGAAGTAATTTTAAAAACTCTTTGTCATCTCGAGCACAGTCGAGAGACAGAATCTCATCAGAATTTAATCCAGATTTAATAATTAGAGATTGCTTTGTTCCTCGCAATGACGTATCGATTTCTGTAATAGAAAGAATCGTTTGATAAATTCCATATAGTTTTTGAGCAACCACAACTTGGTCATCTACTTTACTATCATACGCTCTGTTGCTTTCTGCAATTTCAGATAAATAACGAACTCTTGCAGGCGGAATTACAAAGATTTTTTCAGACATTTCTTTGGTAATTTCCATTTTAGATTTTAAATCTACTCCGGTTTTCTCTACCAACTTGTCCATAATACTTTTGTACAAAGTATTCATTCCTGGATCATTAAATTGAGATGCAATGGTACCATAAACAGGTAAATCATCTTGATGAATATGCCACAAATTATTGTTACGTATATATTGTTTTTTTACATCTCTAACGGCATCTAAAGCACCACGTTTATCAAACTTATTAATAGCAACTAAATCTGCATAATCTAGCATGTCAATCTTTTCTAACTGAGTTGCAGCACCAAATTCTGGGGTCATCACGTATAAAGAAGTATCAGAGTGTTCTATAATTTCGGTGTCTGATTGTCCGATACCCGAAGTTTCTAAAATGATTAAATCAAACTCAGCCGCTTTTAAAACCTGAACAGCTTCGTTAACATATTTAGACAATGCTAAATTAGATTGACGCGTAGCTAATGAGCGCATATAAACACGATCATTATTAATGGCATTCATTCTAATTCTATCGCCTAAAAGTGCGCCACCTGTTTTTCTTTTTGATGGATCAACAGAAATAATACCGACTGTTTTTTCTGGAAAATCAATTAAAAAACGACGAACCAATTCATCAACCAAAGAAGATTTACCAGCACCACCGGTTCCTGTAATTCCTAAAACGGGTGTTTTAGAAGTTTTATTTTTAGTGTGAATTTTATCTAAAGTTGCTTTTGCAATTTCAGGGAAATTTTCTGCAGAAGAAATTACTCTTGCAATCTTACCAATTTCTTTATTTGCTAATTCTTTTAAATCTACATTTAATTTGTCTCCAATAGCAAAATCAGAAGTTTGTACCAGGTCATTAATCATTCCTTGCAATCCAAATTCTCTTCCATCATCTGGAGAATAAATTCGGGTAATTCCATACTCCATTAACTCCTTAATTTCTTTTGGAAGAATTACGCCGCCTCCACCACCAAAAATCTTAATGTGTCCTGCACCTTTTTCTTGCAATAAATCGTACATATATTTAAAATACTCATTATGACCACCTTGATAAGAGGTAATTGCTATGGCATTTACATCTTCTTGAATGGCACAATTAACTACTTCTTCCACAGATCTATCGTGACCTAAGTGAATAACTTCCACTCCGGTAGATTGAATAATTCTACGCATAATATTAATGGAAGCATCATGACCGTCAAAAAGTGCAGCAGCAGTTACAATTCGTACTTTATATGTCGGTTTGTATGTTTTTATTTGTTTCATTCGTAATAGATGTTTGTTTTTATGGGTGTAATTTACGGATTTAATAAAAGTATCAACTAATTTTAACGTAATCTTAAATATTTAATTTAAAAATTGTTGGATTGATTCCATTTACATAAGCCTGAATAACGTTTAAATCTTTGGCAAAAGTGTGTCCTTTAAACCCGTTTATATCTTTTAGGATAACGTTGTCGTTATAAAATTTTAAATAAACGGTAGAAAGTGGTGTGTAAGACCAATGCCATTTTTCTTCATGATACCCCGTTCTTCCGTTTTCTTTAGATGTATAGACTTGATGAAACCCAAACGTAGCAGCATTTTTTAATAACCAATCGTATGTTTTTTTTCCTTGGCCATGTAAAAAATGAGTATTAGATAAACTATTAAGATCTAAATCGGTTCCCCAATGATGTCTAGATGTAGAGGGCATTGAACTGTATTCAAGAATTTTTTGAGCTCTTTTTAAAGGTGGTAAATTTTTGAATTTTACATTCCATTTGTAATTCCATATATTTTTTTGATGTTCAAAATTTCTCGTTCCAGAAATCACTTTTAAAGTAACCCCTTCTTTTTGTGCAGCATTTTTCATTTTAAGAAAAGCAGTCAATACTTCTTTTCTTAGATATATTTTTTTTGATGAATTTTCTTTGGGAACGATTACAAAATCGGGGTTTTTGGTGTAATCAAACTTTCCTAACACATAATTTTTGGTTAGATATTTAGGAAGCATCGCAAGAGAATCCTTTTTCTTGGCAACAATACTTGTTTTTACAGCAACTTTTTTTTGCTCTTTTTTACAGCTAGTAATGCATCCGAAGAAAAAAAGAAGCATACTTAATTTTAAAAATAATTTATAAACGCCCAAAACTTTCTATTTTTTATGTAATTAAAATCTTTTTCATGTTGATAAGCCTCCCGTTCGAAACTTATATTTTTGTAGGCAATATATCCATTTTTGTGCTTAAAAAATTTAAAGATCCATTCTAGTCCGTAAAAAAGGTAGAAGAAGATTATTAATAATTCTGCTTGCTGTTTTAAATGAATTCTTTCATGATTGATAAGTGTTTTATCTTCTTTTAATTTTTTGTTTTTCAAGAAAATAAAAGGGAATAAGGTGATGCCTACAAAACCATTCGGAACAATGTGTTTAGAAATTAAAATCATAGATAATAGTAGGCTAAAAGTTTAGTCTAAAATAAATAGATTTGTTTAGTATCACAAATTTAGTTTTTAAATGGCATAATTATTGCTCTTTGTTTTAAGTGTTAAAACCTTATTAACTACTCTTTTTTAGAAAGATAGAATACTGTTTTAGCTTACGTTTTATTGTAGATTTGTTAACTGATTCAATAATTTAAAATAGATATCATGAAAAAAATATTCCTATTTCTGTTTAGTACAGTGCTATTAACCTCTTGTAATGCTATAAAAGTTACAACAGATTATGATAATAAAGTTGATTTTAATCAATACAAAACATTTGCTTTTTACAAACCAGGAATCGATAAAGCAGAAATTTCTGATATTGATAAAAAACGAATTTTACGTGCTATAGAATCACAATTGTTAGCACAAGGTTTTTCTAAATCGGAGAACCCAGATATGTTGGTAAGTATTTTTACCAAGTCTAGAGAAAAAGTAAACGTACAACAAAATAATAATTTTGGCTACGGTTATGGTTGGGGTTGGAATCCTTGGATGATGGGAAATAGAAATAATAATATAAACGTTTCTCAATATACAGAAGGTACGTTGTTTATAGATTTTATTGATAAACAGAAAAAAGAATTAGTTTGGCAAGGAATAGGAACTGGAGCTTTAAAACTTCAGAATAGAGAAAAAAAGGAAGCAAGAATTAATGAATTTGTAAAAGAGATTGTTTCTAGGTTTCCTCCAGGACAAGAAAAATAAAAGTTAAAAAAGCGTTCTTAGGAACGCTTTTTTTATGGATTAAAATGATATTTTTGCAACGTGTATAATAAAAGAGTAGAGTTAGAGGAAGGTGATTTTTATGTAAACGAACAAGGTTATAAAGTGTTTACAGAAAAGTTTCACCTAAAAAGAGGATATTGCTGTAAAAGTGGATGTAAACATTGTCCTTATGGGTACGATAAAAAAACAGATTCTTTTAAATAAGAAAGTGACTTTTAAAGGGAAATAGTTTCCAAAGAGTAGATAAATAATAATAAGATGATAAAAAGAATTTTAATTTTAGTAATGGCAGTTCAGCTTGTGGGATGTGCTGAATTACAAAAAGTAGCAAATCAAGTTACACAAAGTACTGGTTTAAGTCAAGAACAAATAGGGAATGGTTTACGTGAAGCTTTAGATAATGGAATAAAAAACCAAGTTTCTAAGTTAACAGCAACCAATGGGTTTTATGGTAATGATTTGGTAAAAATTATGTTACCAGAAGAATTACAAGCAGTAGATAATGGTTTGCGTAAAATTGGTTTGGGTAATTTAGCTGATGAAGGAATTAAAGTTTTAAACAGAGCGGCAGAAGATGCGGTAAAAACAGCGACTCCTATTTTTGTAAATGCAGTAAAAGATATGTCTTTTGCAGATGCTAAAAACATTCTTTTAGGAGATCAAAATGCAGCAACAACGTATTTGCAAGGTAAAACTACAGAGAGCTTAACAGCTAGTTTTAGTCCTGTTATTAACAACTCTTTCTCTAAAGTAGGTGCAGATAAGGTTTGGAGTAACTTAATAAGTAAATACAATTCTATTCCTTTTGTAAATAAGGTAGATCCAGATTTAACTCAATATGTAACAAACCAAGCTTTAAAAGGTGTTTTTACAATGATTGAAGTTGAAGAAAAAGGAATTAGAGAAAAAGCAGGTTTAAGAACTTCTGCTTTATTGAAACAAGTATTTGCGTTGCAAGACTAACTTTTACTGAATAATAGGTATAAAAAAATCTCTTTATTTTAAAACAAAGAGATTTTTTTATTTAGCAAGGTTTTATAAACGAGTATTTTTTTAATGTAGGGTTTTAAAGTAATCGAAGGCTTTTAGCAATCTACTTCCGGTCCAAGAAAACATTTCTCCATCTACAAGTATCGCTTTTGCTTTAGAGGTGTTTTTTTCTGCTTCTAAGAGATGTTCTTCCTTAAAAGGAAAAGGTTCTGAAGACAATAAAACTAAATCAAGCTGCGTATTTAATTTCATTTCTTCCAAATCCACTTCAGGATAGCGTTCTTTATGCTGATAGATATTATCAAACTTGTTTAATTCTAGTAAATGATTGATAAAAGTTGTATTACCAACAGCCATCCAAGGATCTTTCCAAATAAAATAAACTACTTTTTTTATTGCTTTGTTTTTGATGAATTGCTTAAAATCAGTTAGTTTAAGACTGATTTCGGTAATCATTTCTAAAGCGTTACTTTCTACAGAAAATAGATTTCCGTATTGTTTTATAAGTGATAGATTATCATTAATAGTAAAAATATCAGAAACATGAGTAGGTGCAATTTTTTCGCAAATTGCTACAATTTCTTTGCTGTTTTCTTCCTTGTTGCAAAGAATGATATCAGGCTGTAAAGCCTTTATTTTATCAATATGAATATTTTTTGTACCACCAACAATTGTTTTGGTCTGTTTTAAATGTGCAGGATGTATACAAAACTTGGTAATACCAACAATTGCATCTTCTAAACCTAAATCTACCAATAATTCCGTTAAACTAGGTACAAGAGAAATAATCCGTTTTGGTGTTTTTTCTAACTCCAATATTCTGCCTATCTGATCTTGAACCTGCATTTAATTATTGATTTAAAATAGCTGACATTTCTTGTTGTAATTCTGCTGCTTTTGTAGCCGCTTTAGTTGCAAAATCTTCATTTTTAGAAGCGTAAATAATTCCTCTAGAAGAGTTAATTAGTAAACCTATATTTTCTGATAAACCATATTTACAAACATCTTGTAAATTACCACCTTGCGCACCAACACCTGGAACTAATAAAAAAGAATTTGGTACAATTTTTCTAATTTCTTTAAAGTATTCTGCTTTTGTAGCACCAACAACATACATTAAGTTCTCTGAGTTTTCCCATCCTTTAGAAGTTTCTAAAACCTCTTTATATAACTCTCTACCATTTACTTCTTTTGTTTGAAAATCGAAAGCACCTTCATTAGAAGTTAAGGCTAACATAATAGTGTGTTTGTTTTTAAAAGCTAAAAAAGGTTCTACAGAATCCTTACCCATATAAGGCGCAACAGTAACCGAATCGAATGCTAAATCTTCAAAGAAAGCTTTTGCATACATGGTAGATGTGTTGCCAATATCGCCACGTTTTGCATCTGCAATGGTGTAGATTTCTGGGTAATTACTATTTAAATACTGAATGGTTTTTTCTAGAGATTGCCAACCTTTAATTCCATACGCTTCATAAAAAGCAGTATTTGGTTTGTAGGCAACACATAAATGATGTGTAGCATCAATAATTGCTTTGTTAAATGCAAAAATAGGATCTTCTTCTTTTAAAAGATGCGATGGAATTTTGTTTAAATCCACATCTAATCCGATGCATAAAAATGAATTTTTCTTTTTAATTTGGGCAATAAGTTCTTGTGTAGTCATTGGTTTTTTAATAGTTACGCAAAAGTAGTTATTTTTGTTTTTAAATAAAGGCTAAGTTGTAAGTAATAGATATATTACAAGTCCAAAATTAAAAATAAATTTATGTTTAAAAAAATATACATTTTAGTTTTACTAACCATTTTTGTGAGTTGTAATTCAGAAAAACCTACGGAGTTTTCAGAAAAAGCTTTAAATGAAAAAGTATATAATTTAAATGATGAGGTTGCAACCTTTAAAGAAGTAATAGTACAACATAAAGGAAAAAAGATTTTAATTGATGTTTGGGCTTCTTGGTGTAGAGATTGTATTGCAGGAATGCCAAAAGTAAAAGCATTGCAAAAAGAATTTCCGGAGGTGGTTTATTTATTTTTATCTGTTGATGAAAAAAAAGGATCTTGGAAGAGAGGAGTGGAGCGTTACAATGTTATTGGAGAGCATTATAATTTGCCAAAAGGAATGAAAAAAGGAGATTTAGTCGATTTTTTAAATGTTAGTTGGATTCCGAGATATGTTGTTGTAGATGAAAACGGAGGGATTTCTTTATTTAATGCCACAGATGCTGCGGATAAAGACGTTATTGAGGCATTAAAAAAATCTATATAAAACGTTATCGTAACTATTTACTTTTCTAAGTGTTTTTTGTCTTTCCATTTCTTAAATTTACATCCAAATTAAAAAAAACATTAATAAGAACCTTTTAGGTGATAAAATAACAATTATGAGAACAAAAATAGTAGCAGGTAACTGGAAAATGAATAATGATAAGTCGGAAAGTAAAAAACTTATCAAAGATTTAAAAAAAGCAATTAAAAAAGAGAAGTTAAAAAATACTCGTGTAATTGTTGCTCCTACTTTTGTAAATTTATCTGCTTCTTTAAAAGCGGCTAAAGATTCTAAAATAGAAGTGGTTGCGCAAAATATGCACCAAGCTAAAAACGGAGCGTATACAGGAGAAATTTCTGCAGATATGTTAAAAGCAATCGGAATTAAAACGGTTATTTTAGGGCATTCTGAAAGAAGAACTTATTTTAATGAAACAGATGCGTCTTTAGCAGCAAAAGTAGATGCTATTTTAGCAAATGATTTAGAAACTATTTTCTGTTTTGGAGAATTGTTAGAAGATAGAAAATCTGATAACCATTTTGCAGTAGTAGAAAGCCAAATATCTAACGCATTGTTTCACTTAGAAGCAGATGCTTGGAAAAGTATTATTTTAGCGTATGAACCAGTTTGGGCAATTGGTACAGGAGAAACTGCAAGTGCAGAACAAGCACAAGAAATGCATGCTTTTATTAGAAGTATTGTAGCCAAAAAATACAATAAAGAAGTTGCTGATGAAGTGTCTATCTTATACGGAGGAAGTGTAAAACCAGCTAACGCAGAAGAAATTTTTTCTAAACCAGATGTAGATGGAGGATTAATTGGTGGAGCTGCTTTAAACGTAGATGATTTTACAGGAATTATTAAAGCTATTTAAGCATCGTATTTAAAGATATTTACAATAAATTTGCATCAGGATTTTAAAAATCTTGATGCATTTTTTTTACAAGAAAATTTATGGACAATATTTATATAGAATACAATTTTACAGTAACGCCAAAAGAACCTGGAACAGAAATTTTAATTGCAGAATTAGGAGAGGTTGGTTTTGAGAGTTTTGTTGAAAACGAAAACGGAGTAACAGCCTACATTCAGAAAGATGATTGGAGCGCTACCGTTTTAGAGGATATTTTTGTTTTAAATTCTGATGAGTTTTCTATAGAATACTATCAAAAAGAGATTGAGCAAACAAACTGGAATGCAGAGTGGGAAAAGAATTTTTCTCCTATTCAGGTAGAAGATGTGGTAAGTATTCGTGCTCCATTTCATGAGAATCCAAATTTAAAATATGATATTGTAATAGAACCAAAAATGAGTTTTGGTACAGGTCATCATGAAACTACACACATGATGGTGCAACACTTATTACAATTAGATTTAGAAAATAAAAAAGTATTAGATATGGGATGTGGAACCGGAATTTTAGCAATTTTTGCTGAAATGAAAGGGGCAAATCCTTTAGATGCTATCGATATTGATAATTGGTGTTATGAGAATTCAATAGAAAACGTAGAAAGAAATAATTGTAACAATATTTCAGTTTATGAAGGTGATGCATCTCTTTTAATCAATAAGAAATATGATGTTATTATCGCGAACATCAATAGAAATATTTTATTGATGGATATGAAAGTGTATGCGAACTGTTTAAATGATAAAGGTGTTCTTTTATTAAGTGGATTTTATCAAGAAGACATCCCTGTTATAGACGCAGAAGTTTCTAAATATGATTTAATATTAGAAACTTTTATTGAAAGAAATAATTGGGTTGCATTAAAATACAATAAATTGTAATTTTGTAAATATGAGTACTAAAGAAAAAATACAAGAAGATGTTGATGTTTTAGAGCAAGAAACGCATCAGCACGAAATAGTGTTGCATAATGATGATGTAAACACGTTTGATCATGTAATTGATTCTTTAATTGATGTCTGCGATCATACGTTAGTACAAGCAGAGCAATGTGCTACTTTGGTACATTATAAAGGAAAATGCACCGTTAAATCTGGTGAATATAAAGATTTAGAACCAAGATGCTCTAAGTTATTACAACTTGGTTTATCTGCAGAATTGGTATAAGTATGGAAAATGTTTTTAAATATTACGAGTTTTCACCTTTCTTTTTAGATACTTCAGATACCTTTTCTGGTAATGAAATTTGTTTTACAGAATTAAATGCAACTCATTTTTTAATCTTTGAAAAAGATGGTGTTTCTTATAATTTATACGTATCAAGATATCAGCATAAAAAAGATGTTGGTACAAAATCTCCAGAAATACTAGAATTATTAGTAGAAAACTACGATAAGAGCATTCCTGCTCATCGCCTAATGATCAAGCAATACCTTCACTAAAGTACCATTCATCGAATAGATTTGTAAAAAAAGCTATTTTATTTTTTATTTGCAGTGACTTTTAAAACTAATAGGGGTCATATAGATAAGAGATGTTATAAAGATGGTTAAAAAAATTGTAGTATTATTTGTAGTATTATTTTTTGTTCTCCCAACAATAGGATTTGCACAAGCAGGCGGACCTCCTTCTATAGGACCTCCATCGCCTCCAGGTTTACCTATAGATGGTATAACAGGAGTGTTGTTTTTAATAGGATTAATATATGGATTTGTAAAGATCTTTAAAGATAGTAGTAGTTAGTTTTTATACTAAGTTTGGTTAGACGAAAAGGCCTTGAATTTTATTCAAGGTCTTTTTTATTTGTAAAATTAGAAGTGTCACGATTATTGGCTTGATTGCCTAATAGTCTTACATTAAAAAAAGAAGGTAAATAAAAAAAAGTAATTTCCAAATCACTCAAAAGTACTAGTTTTAGAGCTCAAGATGTTAGGATGTAAAGAAACTTATAGATTTAAATAGAAGCAGAATGTTGTGGGGATTAAAATTTGATGATCCTAGGGCGTTTTCTGATGTTATTAATAGGATTAGCATAATATTTATAAAGTTAGTTGTTAAGTTGAATTTTGGCTGTTAGAAGCGTTCTTTAATATTGTTCTGATATTTTAATTTTTTTGAGCTATAAAAGGTGAAATTATCGCTCATTTTTTAAGTGCATTCGAACTATATAATATAGCTGATAGCACATATTAACTGGAAAAGGTTCTTAAAAAAATACCCCAATTTTACGTTTAATAAATAATGGACTGTTTGCCTTGTATTGTAATTTTTTTTTATGAGCTTATAAAATTTATATCAAACTAAATAAAAAAATAAGATAAAGAATTGGTGTTTCTGTTATCACTTTGTATGAAGGAATATCAATAAAAAGATTACAGGGCAATAAAAGTTTGCCGTATTGGTAATTATTAATTTAGAAAGAAGTTTTTTACAGTAATTACCCTAATTATTTAGTACTGTAAAGAATTACTAAGATTTGCGTAAGGCTCCATTATTACCACCGTATAATAAAAATAAAATACTATTCATTTTAAGTCCTACTTTTAATCTTAAAATAGAAAAAGCCTTTGTCATGTGAGCTTCTACTGTTTTAAGGGAGACATTTTTATATTCTGCAATTTCAATATTTGTTAAACCTTCTTCTTTGCTTAAGAGAAATGTTTCTTTACATTTCTTTGGGAGGTTCTGAATCTCTTGTTTAACATCGGCTATTAATTTATCAAATGAAGTATCGTCGTCTTCAACGAATGTTAAAATGGTGTCAATATATTTTTTATCCAAAGGGAATATCTTTTTTTGTTTGCGATATTGATCTATAAATTCATTGTAAACAGATTTGTATAGATAGCTGTTGATGGATAAATCTGTTTTTAGTTTTTCACGATTTGTCCATGTTTTTAAAAAGACATTTTGTACAATGTCTTCTGCCGTATCATGGTCGTGGATTAGTCCATATGCATAAACACATAATTTCTGATGATAAGTATCTACCAAAAATGTATAAGCTTTGGGGGCGCCTTTTTTAAGAGCTTCAATAAATAGATTATTGTTCGTATAAGAGTGCATTTATTGTTAAATAGATTGAGGATTATTGTTGTTATTTGCGCAAAGTATAAAAATAAATTAAAAAAAAGTTAGGGTATTGTTAATTTTGTGCGTTATATATAAAAATAATAAAAATAAAATGATTATTTCGGAAGACGAAAACTTAATTATAAAATATCTTACCAATCAAATATCTATAGCAGAATTAGAAAAATTAGAGCTTTGGATTAAAGAAGGTAATAATGAAGAGGTGTTTAAAAGTTATGTTAAAGTAAATTTTGCAATTGACTATAGTACAAAAGAGTTTAGTAAACATAATACAAAAAAACAGTTATTAGAAAAAATTAATAAAGATAAAAAGGTTTTTAGAATGAAATCTTATTATCGCATTAGAAGAATTGTAGCTGCTGTATTAGTTATAGGGCTTTTTATAGGGACTTATTTTTTTAAGGACACTATTGTTTATAACATCTTAAATAAAAATGTGGGGGTTATCAATAAAATAAAAACGGGGACTGATAAAGCTGTTTTAACTTTAGAAGATGGCACAAGTGTAGCCTTAGAAAAAGGAACTAAATACACAAAGGATAACGTAAAAAGCAACGGAGAAAAAATTATTTACAAGTATAAAGAACAAAAAACAAAAGAGATAGTTTACAATTATTTAACAATACCAAGAGGAGGTCAGTTTTTTGTTAGTTTGTCCGACGGAACAAAAGTTTGGCTAAATTCAGCATCAAAATTAAAATATCCAGTTAATTTTATTGAAGGGGAAACTCGAATTGTAGAATTGGTGTATGGAGAAGCTTATTTTGAGGTGTCATCAAGCATAAACCACAATGGATCTAAATTTAAGGTATTATCTAATTTACAAGAAATAGAAGTTTTAGGTACAGAGTTTAATATTAAAGCATATTCTGATGAAGATTTAATTTATACCACCCTTCTTAAAGGAAGTATTGCGTTGTATAATTTTAATAAAAAAAATATTCTAAAACCTAGCGAGCAGGCAGTACTTGATACTAAAAAAAATAGTTTAATTATTTCTACACAAGTTGATGCTTACTCTGAAGTAGTTTGGAAACGTGGTTTGTTTAGTTTTAAAGACAAAACTCTAAAAGAAATAATGAAAGTTCTTTCTAGATGGTATGATGTTGATGTTGTTTTTGAAGATAAAAGCTTAGAAGATGTTAAATTTAAAGGGGTTATAAGTAAAAATCAAAACCTTGCAGATATACTATTACTAATTAAAAAAACTAAATATATAAAGAATTATGAAATAAAAGAAAACACACTAATTTTAAAAAAGTAAAGGGAGCAAAGTATTAGACCGTTCAAAGAAGAAACTTTATCTCCTTTTGTAATTATTAATTAATTAAACCAAAATGATTAAATAACTAAAAACGTATAAATTTATGGAAATTAAATTAACTAATATTCTTTTTTCACAAGGAAGAAAACTATTACTAATCATCATGAAAACCTTCATTTTATTATTTTGTGCTACGGTTTTTGGTTTTACACCAAATAACGTTTTGTCGCAAAACGCCAAAATTAAAATTGATAAGAATCAAACCATTACTGTTGATGAGGTTTTTGATATCATCATGAAACAAACTGATTATACTTTTATATATCAAGTAGATATGTTTAAGGGTTTTCCAAGCGTAACCTTAAATAAAGGAAAAATTAGGGCTAATGACTTGTTATTAAAGTCCTTAGCAAGAGATAAGTTCAATTTCGAATTAACAAATAAAAACACTATAGTTATTACAAACAAACCTAGTAAATCTATAGTTCAAGAACCTATTAAAGGTCAGGTTACTGAAGAAAACGGAGGTCCTTTACCAGGAGTTACTATTTTAATAAAGAGAAACAAAAGAGGAACAACTACTGATATTGATGGAAATTATAAAATTGCAGCAAATATTGGCGATGTTTTAGTATTTCAATATTTAGGAAAAAAAAATAAAGAAGTAGAAGTAACATCTAAAGATGCACCTATTAACATTGTATTAAAACCAGATGATGAATCATTAGAAGAAGTTGTGGTTGTTGGTTATGGATCGGTTCGTAAAAAGGATGTTACAGGTTCGGTATCATCAATCTCTAGTTCAGAAATTGCAAATATAACACCAACTACTTTTGAGCAAGCTATTGCAGCCAAAGCACCAGGTGTATTTGTTAAGCAAACAACAGGTCGTCCAGGAGAGGGCATTGTTATAAACATACGTGGTGTTTCTTCTGTTTTAGGATATAATCAACCATTATACGTAATCGATGGTATCCCTATTGATACGCATCCTAACTATGTAAGTGGTTATTCGTTTGATGCTGGGATTGGAAGTAGAGGAAATCCATTAGCATCTATTGATCCAGATGACATCCAAAGTATCGATATTTTAAAAGATGCATCTTCTGCAGCAATTTATGGTTCTAGAGCTGCCAATGGAGTAGTTATTGTAACTACTAAAAGAGGTCGTAAAAATCAAAAACCAACTATTTCTATAAATTCTTCACTAACAATAGATAAACCTTTGGAGTTGTATGATGTATTAAGTGCAGATGAATACAAATCTAATTTAACAATTGCAGCTCAAAATTTTTCTGGGAATAACTCTTTAAAAACAAGTATTTTAAATGATCCTAATTTTTTTCAAAACGGAAACACTAATTGGCAAAAGCAAATAACCCGTTCTGCGATGACTAAAAATTTTGGTTTAGGTATTTCTGGAGGAAGTGAAAAAAGTATCTATTCTTTTAATATTAATTTATCTGATCAGGAAGGAATTATTGATAAAACCGGATTTAAACGCTATAATATTCGAACCAATATTGAAACTAACTTTACTAAAAATTTTAAAGTAGGTACCAATTTAAATTTTACTAATTCACTTAATTACGGCAGTTCTGGATTGTTTGCTATACAAGATGCTATTAGGTATAGACCAGATTATAGCATCTACCAAGACAATGGCAGTTTTAATAATTATAATGGAGATCCTAATCCAGTAGCTACTTCTGGTAAAGATAGCAAAAGACATTCTAATAGCTTGTTGGGTAATATATTTGCCGAAGTAGACTTTATACCAGAACTAACTTTTAGAACACAGCTTAATGCGAGTTTATATTTAACAGAAAGCAATTTCTTTAACCCACCAACGGCATCGGGCAATGATGAGGCAACTCGATCTGAACGAAATGGACGTACATTTAACACTACGTTTGATAATACACTGACTTATAAGAAACTTTTTAATGATAAACATGCTATTAATGCACTTGTAGGTGCTTCTTTTTACAAAACAGAGGATCACTACTCTAATATTGGTGTTGAGGGATTTGCTAATTATGAACAAATTAATAACATAGGTTCAGCAAATGATATTACTAGTGCCGGTGGAGGAAATGCTTCTAGTGGTTTGGTGTCATATTTTACACGACTCAATTATAATTTTGATAGTCGCTATTATGCAACTTTTACATTTAGAGCAGACGAGTCTTCTAAATTTGGGCCTAATAATAGATGGGGAAAATTCCCTTCAGGAGCTTTAGCGTGGAATATTAGTAATGAATCTTTTATGAAAAGCATAACCTGGGTTGATAATTTAAAATTAAGAACTAGTTATGGGTTAACAGGTTTAGCAAATGTTTCTGATTTTTTGTATGATACTTTTTTTGGAGCAGGATATAGTTATGATGGCTTAAATGGTATTGCTCCTCTTGGTTTGCCTAATCCTGATATTAGATGGCAAAAAACAAAACAATTAGATGTAGCAATTGATTTTAGTTTTTTTGATGCTCGCTTAAATGGAACAGTTGGGTATTTTACTAAAAGAGTAGAGGATTTATTAATGAATAGACCCGTTCAGTTAGAATTAGGTTATAATAGCCAAAGTGCCAATGTAGGTATTATGGATAATAAGGGTATTGAGTTTCAGATAGATGCAGATATTATTAGAACACAAGATTTTACTTTTAACACCAGTTTTAATTTTACATCTATACAGAACAAAATTATCGATTTAGAAGGTGGTTTTCCTTTTTCTACAGGAGGAACTTCTTTAGTTGAAGAAGGTCAACCCTTAGGAACAATTAGAGGTTATAGAGTAGAAGGTATTTTTCAAACTCAAGAAGAAATAACTACTCTTAATAACGCTTCACCTACTGGCAGGTATCAATCCTCCGGAACCGCTCCTGGAGATTACATATTTAAAGATCTTAATGAAGATGGCGTTATAACTAGTACAGATACAGAAGTATTAGGATCTATTCAACCAGATTTTTTTGGAGGGCTTACAACAACTTTTCAATATAAAAGTTTTAGTCTATCCACACTATGGCAATACTCTTACGGAAACTCAAAAGTTTGGGAGGCTGCAGGTGTTTTAAAAGATATTAGAAATGTTATTAAAGATAATGTTCAAGATGCTTGGTCTCCAACAAATACAGATGGTACAAGACCAAGATTAGTATTAAATGATCCAAATAATAACGATAGAAGGTCAGACGCATTTGTACATGATGCATCCTTTGTCCGTTTAAAAAATGTTAGATTAGGTTACACCTTGCCAAAGGGCATAATTAAAAAGATAAACGCTAATAATATTAACATATACATGTCATTAAGTAATTTATTAACATTTACTAAATACCCAGGGTTAGATCCAGAAACAAGTAGAGATGATGGTAGACAAAGTTTCTTTAATTATACTGATGCTGATGAATATCCTTTGTCTAAAAGTTTTGTTTTTGGAATTAACGTACAACTTTAAAAAAAAATCACATGAAAAATTATCAGAATATCATCATAGTATTTATATTAACTTTTTCTATTTATTCTTGTGAGCTAGTTAATGTTACAGATATTGAGGCGCAAGATGTATTAACAGAAGAAACAGCAATTACAGACCAAATAGGAGCTGAGTTAGCGTTAGCAGGTACTTACAGTACCTTAAATGATGGTAATTTAGCCGTAACAGGTATTAATATATATCCCTTTTATATAGATACAGATCCTAAAGGATCTTCTAATGGGTATTCAACCAATAATGTTGATTCAGAGAATGGAACAATTGCACTGGTATATTCATCTTACTATAATCTAATTAACAGAGCAAATTACGTTATTAATATAGTGCCAGAACTAGAGGATAACTTATTTGAACCAGGTAAAAAAAATCATATTGTTGCAGAGGCTAGATTTTTAAGAAGTGTAATGAGTCTTTATCTTTTAAGAAGGTTTGGGCAATTTTGGGATTTAGAGTCTCCTTATGGTATTGTTTTAAGAGAAAAACAAGCGTCTACATTAGAGGTTTTACCAAGAAGTAGCGTGCAGGCATCTTATGATTTTATTTTAAGTGATTTAGATTATGCTATAGAAAATTTACCAGCTTCTAACGTTAGTTATCATGCTAATAAATTTGCAGCAAAAGGACTAAAATCTAGAGTGTTATTATATATGGGGAAATTTTCTGAGGCTGCTACTTTGGCTAACGATGTTATACTGAATAGTGGTTTTACATTAGAAAATACCTTTGCAGAGGTTTTTGAGAACGAATTTAATTCTAGTGAAGTTTTATTTTCAAACATTCATAGCGATACGGAATATAATGGTACCAGCGTAGGTTGGTGGTTGTACCTAAGTTTATCAGAATATTATGTAAATTTTGCTACTTCTCAAGGAGATACCAGATTAGATATTGTTAATTTCGAGCACCCAACTAGAGGGTATTTAAATGGTAAAGCGCCTTTTTTCTTTGATGGTGCCACTAATTATTATTTAAGACTGCCAGAAGTATATCTTATCTATGCAGAAGCTTTGGCAAGATCTAACGGAAGTCTAATAGATGTGGCTGCTGCTGTTAATACTGTAAGAAATAGAGCAGGTTTGCTTAATACTACAGCAAGCACAAGAGAGGAATTGATTGAAGCGATACGTGTTGAGAAATTTTTAGAATTAGTAGCAGAAGAGCAAGAACCTTGGTTTGATCTTGTAAGGTATGCAGATCTTGATGGTTTTGATATTTCTACCATAAAACCTCTAGTAACTAGTAAAAACCAATATATACTGCCTATCCCTTTTAATTCGGTTACTACTAGTAATAACGTTGTAGAGCAGAACCCAGGATATTAAAGTTTATTCAAAATAGTTTTTAAGTTAAATAGGTACGCAAAAATACCTGTTTAACTTAAAACTTAAAAATTGTATCCTAAAACAAAGGCATGTACAAATGGTGTGTGTAATTTTAGTTAATGTTTTATACATAACTAATGGGATAAGTAAAAAGAAACAATAGCTGTTTTAAGTAAGGTTTCTATTTTTTTCTTTTAACCAATTGACTGCTTTATAAATAGATAATTATTTAAAGTAGTTTAGAAACGTAGTTTGTTTGGTTTTAAAAACAGAACTCTAAAAGAAATAATAAACATCTTTTCTAGATGCTATGATGTTGTTTTTTGAAGATGATAACTCAAAAAAAAATAAATTTTAAGGAGTGATAAGTAAAAGTCAAAACCTTAAGAATATACTTTTATTAATTAAAAAAACCAAAATATATAAATGCCTATGAAATAAAAAAAATACACCGATTTTAAAAAAGTAAAGGGAACAAAGTATTAGACCGTTCAAAGAAAAAACTTTATCCCCTTTTGTAATTATTAATTAATTAAACCAAAAAGATTAACTAACTAAAAACGTACAAATTTATGGAAATTAAATTAACTAATATTCTTTTTTTATTAAGAAGAAAACTATTGCTAATTATTATGAAAACCTTCATTCTATTATTTTGTGCTACGGTTTTCAGTTTCACGCCAAATAACGTTTTGTCTCAAAACGCCAAAATTAAAATAGATAAGAATCAAACTGTTACTGTTGATGAAGTTTTTGATATCATCATGGAGCAAACTGATTATACTTTTATTTATAAAGTAGATCTGTTTAAAGATTTTCCAGATGTAACCTTAAATAAAGGAAATATTAAAGCCAATGATTTATTAGATAAAAGCTTATTATTTGCAGGTTTAAATTTTAAGCTGATTAATAAATCTACTATTGTTATTGAAGAAAAACCGATTTCAGTTAAAACACAACAAATTATCACAGGAAATGTTTCCGATTCATATAAAACACCTCTACCAGGTGTAACGGTTCTTCTTAAAAAAACAAACATAGGAGTTGCTACAGATTTTAATGGTAATTTTGAAATAAAAGCTAATATTGGAGATGTTTTAAAATTCTCTTATGTTGGTTATGAAACAAAAGAAGTTGTCATAGATAAAACGAAATTAAAAGTTCGTTTAATTGAGGACGTATCATCTTTAGATGAGGTTGTGGTAATTGGATATGGAACAACAAAAATAAAGGAAGCTACAGGAGCCATTAACTATATAAGCGCTAAAGAACTTAGTTCTGCTCCTGTACAAAATACGGTTCAGAGTGTTATTCAAGGTCGTGCTGCTGGTGTAAATGTAATGGTACAATCCTCTGCTCCAGATTCTCCTATAAGTGTAATTATTAGAGGGTCTTCATCATTATCTGGTGATAGCCAACCATTATGGGTAATTGACGGAGTTCCAGAATATGGAGCAGGAACAAGTGGTGATATTAGTAATACACTATATAATCTAAACTTAGATGATGTAGAAAGTATAAACATTTTAAAAGATGCTGCATCTGCAGCAATTTATGGTTCGCGTGCAGCAAATGGGGTTGTGCTTGTTACAACTAAAAGAGGTAAAAAAGGTTCTAAGCCTCAAATAGATCTTTCTATAACAACTTCTATTATAACACCTAATAGTGGAAAATATCGCTTGTTTAATAGCGAGGAGTACAAAGATCATATAATAAGTAAAACAGCTGATGAAATTTTAAACTCTAGTAGCTGGAGTACTAATGCTAAAATGATTTTTGATTATGATGCATTTTTAGCCTTAAATACTTCAACCCAGTATAATAGAGATATGTTAACTGTATTACCAGATGCTTTTGGTGATGGAGATACAAACTGGTGGGATGAAATAGTTCAACAATCAACAAGTCAAAGATATAATTTGGCAGTAAGTGGGGGTTCAGAGGCTACTAGGTACCGAGCATCATTAACTTATGGAAAAAATGATGGTGTTGTAGTTAATTCTTATTCTAAAAATTATGGACTAACCCTTAATTTAGATACCGATGTTTCTGATAAGTTTACTTACCGTTTAAATATGAGTGCAACATCTCGAGAAAGTCAAGGAAAAAATGGGGTGCTAGAAAAGATTACATCATTTAGACCAGATTTACCAGCATATAATGAAGATGGTACTTTTTATAATCCGGATAGTTATTTTAAAGAAAATCCATTAGTTAGTATAAATAATACTAACAAAGGCGTGTCAAATAATATGAGAATAAATAATTCTTTTATCTATAAACCACTATCAAATTTAACGCTTAAAACAAGTGCTAATATTAGTCTTAGTAATAGTACTTATAATACGTTTAATCATTCAGGTACTTCATATGCATCTAATAGAGGTGCTTATAGATCCCTTTCTAAAGGTAATGGTAATACTATGGTGTGGGAAAACATGGTTACTTATTTTGAAGAAATTAATGATCATAAAATTGATTTTACAGGTGTATATTCAATGGAACAATCAAAAAGCGATAGATTAACTGGCTCTGCTTATGATTATTTTGATGAAGAAAAATTAATTAGTTTAAATTATGGGACTAATTTTAACCGTCCTACAGAATCTTTTTCAGAAACACACATAGTATCTGCTTTAGGTCGTATAAGGTATGATTTTAAAAAACGTTATTTAGCAACTTTTACTTTACGTGCCGATGGTTCTTCTAGATTTGGAGACGGAAATAGTTGGGGGTATTTTCCTTCTGGAGGAATTGCTTGGTTAATAAGTGAAGAGCCTTTTATGAAATCTCTTCAAAAAACCATTCCATACTTAAAATTAAGAACCTCTTTAGGTAAATCTGGTTCGCAAAACGTAAGTGCCTACGGATGGAGAAAATTACTACAAGCAACGAACTCTTTTGAAGAAGGAGCCTTAGTTCCTGGTAGTAATATTGGTAACTCTAACCTGCAATGGGAAGAAACCAAACAATTAGATATTGGGTTAGATTTTGCATTATTAAATAATAAGCTAAGCGGTACACTAGGTTATTATGAAAGAACCATTGATAATATGATTTTCACCAAAAGGTTAGCGCCTTCTTCTGGCTACGCTACTACGCCATATAATGTTGCTTCCATTACTAATAATGGGTTAGAATTTGATTTAACATACAATATTATTCGTAAAGATGATATCTCTTTAAAAGTTAGTGCAAACATTGCAAGAAATTGGGGTAAACTTAATAAACTAGATGGTGTACTAGAATCTTTAAATTTCCCTACTGGTTGGGGTGCTACAAGTCAGGCAATTACAGCTACACCAGGAGAGTCTTTAGGTAATTGGTATGGTTTTCAAACAGCTGGTCGTTGGTTTGCTACAGCAGAAGAAATAATTGCTTTAAGGGAAAGAGCAACCACAGGATACTCTAATAATAAATATCTTCATACCGGAGATGTACCTGGAGGTTTGTATCCGATAGATCAAAATGGAGATGGTAAAATTGATATAGAAGACCGTGTAAAACTTAATAGCACTTTTAATCCTGTTGCTTTTGGTGGGTTTAGTATGCAATTTAGATATAAGGCATTTAGTTTAAATAGCCAATTTACCTATTCTTATGGAAATAAGAAATATTGGTATGCTATGCAAAGTTTAATTAATTCTAATCATTGGGATAACAAATTTGCTATTATAGAAAATGGGTATTCTTATACAGGAGATCCGTATTCTCAATTTCCAAGTAATCCAGTAAACTATAACTATCAATTTAATGAAAACTACATATTTGATGCTTCTTATATAAAACTAAATAATTTATCTGTAAATTATAATGTACCTAAAGATTTTCTTAAAAAAGGTATGATTTCTAAATTGGTATTTTCTTTACAAGCTACAAATGTGTTTACGATAACTAAATACCCAGGTATGGATCCTCAAGGAAATTGGGATTCTGAGTGGAATGGCTCATTTTTTGGGATGGGAATAGACAGAGGTATTTATCCTCCTGCAAGAGCATACAATTTTAATATGAAATTAACTTTTAAATAAAAAAAAGATGAAAAAAATATTATATTCTTTACTTACTTTTTTATGTATAGTCTCTTTTCAATCTTGTGAAAAATATTTAGATGTAGAACCTAAATATGATTATACTTATGATGCAGCCGTTACCAATTATACAAATGCACAAGCCATTGTTAGTGGTATTTATAAAACGATGCAACATAGATGGGTGGCTAGTGAGCTGTATCCCTCATTAACCTCTAATGGTGGTTTTCATCAATATTATGCTGCTAATGCAGCTGGTACTTTTGATCCAGACGGATATAGTCAAAAAAATATTTGGATTAATCTTTATAAGGTTTTAAATAGTACCAATATTGCCATTTTTGCGTTAAACCAATTAGAAGATGAAAAATACCCTTCTATAGAGGCTAAAAATGCTTTAATTGCAGAAGCACGTTTGTTAAGGGCTTGGATGCATACTCAAATATTTTGGTCATATAACAGGTATTGGGATGATGATGATAGTATCTATGGTTTATTGTATAAAGGAGAAGTGTCTTCTATTGATAATGAACAACAAGCAAGGTTAACTGTTGGAGAAAGCTATGCAAAACTTTTTGAAGATATTGATTTTGCAATTGAACATCTTCCTGCTTTTACAGATCAATTTCATATGTCTCAAATTTTAGCAAAATCTTTAAAAGCAAAACTTTTTCTATATCGTGGTAGAGATGGAGATTACCAATCTGCTCTAACTTTGGTTGATGATGTTTTATTAAACTTACCGGCAAATGTGCATATGGAGACCAGTGCTGGGGTTTTTCCTGAAGTATTAGAATCTTCTACAGGAGATACATATAACATTACTAGTTTTGAAGACAATAAAAGCTTAATGGGTGCATTGTATGAAAACTCTTGGGATTCATCAGAAAATATATTTGTTAGTTATTTAGAAGATGATGGAAAAAGATATAGCCCTGTTTCTGGTTTTACCTATTATTTACTAGGAGATGGTACAAGGTATACTTCTACAACACTAACTGGAGGGCTTAAAACCTTAGCCTTAAATATGATGGATGAAGATTTTAATAAATACCGTAAAGAAGTATTTATGGGGTGGAGTGATTATGGAACAAGAGGTGCTTATTGGTGTGTAGAAAAATTATGTAGAAAAGACAGGTATGAATTTCCTAATCAGAAATGGGCAACCTACTACTTACGTGTTCCTGAATTGTATTTAATGCAATCAGAATTACGTATGAGATTAAATCCAGCTGACGTTGTTAATAGTATGGCTCCGCTTAACCTAATGCGCCAAAACAGAGGTACAATAATGGTTGATGGAGTTGAAACTCGATTTTTACCAGATGTGGATACTAATGGTTTAACTTCTCAACAAGCTATGGATATTTTATTTAAAGAATATTTTCTAGAACTTGGGTTTGAAAACGGTAGCGAATATTTTGCAACATTGCGTTTTCAAATGGAAGATGGACGTGATTGGATTGAAGAATTAAACCCTAATATTAGTGAGTTTATGCGCTGTTGGCCTATTCCAGAAGTAGAAATTACAGCCAACCTAGAATGTAAGCAAAATTTTGGTTGGGAATAAATTTTAAAACTGAATATTATTAAATTAAAAAATAACAAATGAAAAATAATTTTATATATATACTTGTTTTATCAATAATTACGCTTTTAGGATGTGAAACAAAGTTCAATGATCCACTTCCTATTCCAAATGATATTACATTAAATGAATTAGATGAAAGTGTAGGTGTCTTTAATCATGTTATTCCTACTAGTAGCTTTACATCCGATGTGGCTACTTTTAACACCGTTAATAATTCAGACGGTTCTTATAGTGGGTTTGCATATTCTAATAGAAACTACGCTTCATATACTTGGACTACAACACAAACGGCTTTAGACTCTGTTATTTATAGTGTTTATACACATACTTATTTAAATAAAACAAAAACCTTTGCTGTAGCTCATGTTAAAGATGACGATGCCTTTATTACGTTTGAAAACCCTTCTGTAGTTGAACATGTTTTAATTGCAAATACAAGTTATAACTACTTATCTATGCAGTATGGAGATCCTTACGGAACAGAAGATTCTCCTAGACAAAATCCAAACATTAAAGCTAGTGCAATAGGTGTTTGGGAATTAAATACAGGTGGAGCAAAAAGACTTAATGAGGAAGGTGATTATTTAAAAGCTATTGTAAAAGGTTACAATGGAGATACTTTTACTGGTGAACTAGAATTTTACTTGGCCTCTTCTAGAGTAGACCCACTTTTTCCTACGAGAACATTTGTAGTTAGAGAGTGGATGAGATGGGATTTAACCGAATTAGGTGAAGTTGATAAACTCGTGTTTAATTTAGAAGGATCTGATGTAGATTCTGTAACGGGTGAGTTATTAACTCCTCCTTATTTTTGTTTGGATGGTATTCGTTTGGTGAGATAACAATTCCATAGAAAATAACACAAAACTTAAGGTTTTAATTTTAAAAAAAAGTTTCAAAATCTTTATTAAGTTACGTGAGAGCTTTTTTTGAACTTACGTAACTTAAATAAAGATAATTTATAATTTTAATTATGAAAATAACAAGTAATTATTTAAATATTATAGTAGTATGTTTCTTCACATTATTAATGTTTAGTTTTTGTACTTCTAAAGATAAATCTACAGCAACAGTAGAGCAGTTAACAGCGTTACATAATAACTTATTAGATATTATAAAAAGCAAGACCGCCGATAGCACTAAAACAGCTGCTTCAAAAAAAGTAATCGATAGCTTTTCTGAAGTTTTTTCATTTAACAAACTTAGTTTGTCTCAGATTAAAACTTTTAATGATGATGGAATATTATATAAAAGTAATGCGCTTAGAAAAGCTCTGCAAACACGATTGGCAGAACTAGCTAAATCTCCCGATATAGAAGGAGCTAAAGCAGCATCTATAGCAACAGTTAATTTTCCTATTGCAGAAAATGGAGATCAAAAAGATTATGATCAAAATATAAAATGGGCAGAAACCTATAAAAACTTTGTTAACCACCCTGCTATTGGGCAATTATTATTGCTAGAAGATAACATGTCAACCTCACCATTTGGGCGTTTACAATTTTTAAACCCTAAAGCCATTGGCGATTCTAACCTTTTACAAGAAATTGTAAAATTACTCGATATGCCTATGTCTAAAAGAGCAGCACATACCGCATTTATACTATTTAAAACAGCAAATGAAACCGAGGTAAAGCTTTCCGAAAATGACATACAGTATATTAGAAAAAAATGTCTTAAAGTAACTACAAATGCTATTACAGAAGAAGATATTAAAAAGAATACGAATATTGTTTCTAGAAAAAAATTCTTAAGTGGAGCTTATGCAAAACATATATTGTTAAACAACCCTGCTCCAGAACTTAACATAAACTGGATTAGCAAAGGAAATGAAACCGAATTATCAGATTTTAAAGGAAAAGTTGTTATTCTAGATTTTTGGGCTACTTGGTGCAGTCCTTGTATTGCAAGTTTTCCAAATATCAGAAAATTAGAAGAACGCTACAAAAATTATCCTGTAGAAATTATTGGGGTAACAAGTTTACAAGGGTATCATTTAGATAAAGAAAATAAAAAAAGAATTCCTGCTAAAGATCAACCTGAAATAGAATATGAAGGAATGCCTTCTTTTATGAAGTTTTTAGGCATGACTTGGAAAGTAGCATTTACTGAGCAAGAAGAGTTTAATCCTGATTTTGGTGTTACCGGAATTCCACATGTTGCAATCATAGACCCTAAGGGAGTTGTACGTTATAACATGTTACGTCCTTATCATGCGCCATATCTTGAGGCAGAAAAAATTGATAAACTTTTAGAAGAATCAGGCTTGCCATTTCCTAAAGACCCAATGACTAAAGAAAATTATAGCAACGTTAAAGATTAATTTAGAGAAGGTTTTAAGGTGGATGTTTAAAATAAATACAGCAGTTTGTAGTAATTAGCTACAAAGGATACAACCTGTATAAACATTACAAAAAACTAGATAAGTATAAGCAATTTTGTAAAGAATTCTGATGTTTTTTTTACAATGATACGAAGAAGTATGTATAAATAAATGCTGAAAAATCATGTGACTTCAAAAAAAGAGGTAGGCTTAAGTTATCAAATTTAATAAGAAGCAAGGCCTCTCTTTAAAGATTTAGAAAGTCAATTTATCAGTTTAAGTTCGATATAGTGAAGCTTGTGCTTAAGTTATAATTAAGAAATAGAAAACATGAAAAAAAAAATAATACAAGTCCAAATACACCCTAAGGTAATAAACTTAATTTTTATAATATTTTCATTGATTTTGCTTAATTGCAAAGAAAAAGCACAAAACAAATCACATGATTTTAAAGTATTAGTTCATATAGAAGGCGCTGATGACGAGTTGTTATCAATAACATATTTAGATATGGATGGCAAAAAGAAAAAGATAGAACAACAAGCTAATAAAGGACAGGTTGTTTTTAAAGGAGAGATTCTACATCCTAGTTGGGCGCGTTTCTATGGTAAAAAATCTAAAGCAAATGGATCATTCTTTTTAGAACCAGGAGAAATTAGTGTAAAATTAAATTCAAATTATCCATTCTTAAAAGCGGTAAAAGGCTCTACAGTTCATGACGAGTATATACGTTTCAGAAAATCAAGGACAGATTTAAAACAGGCATCAGATTCTTTATATGCAATGGCAAAACCATTAACTATGCTTAAAGATAAGGCCCAAGAACAAGAAACAAAAAGACAAAATTTATATGCTCAGATTGGTGAAATAGATGAAATTAAGAAACTAGATTATATCATGAAACATCCAGACTCTTATTTATCGTTAGCATTTGCAAGATCACTTTACACTTACGACCCTAAAGTAGAAGATTTAGAATATGTATATGGTTTATTGGGCAGCAGTATGAAATCTAAGTGGTTAGGAAAAGAACTATATAATTATAAAGAATTAACTAAAAAAGTAACTGTAGGTAGAAATCTACCAAACTTTACATTGCCAGACAGAAACGGAAACAAGGTTTCTTTAGAAGATTTTAAAGGTAAATATGTATTAGTCGATTTTTGGTATAGTGGCTGTCCGCCATGTATTGCTCAGTTTCCTAAACTTAAAGAATTGCATCAGGCCAATAAAGAAGTTTTTGAAATTGTAGGTGTTTCTCATGATGGTGAACGCCATAGAAATAAATGGTTACGTGTTTTAGATAAATTTAATACCACATGGACGCAAGTATTAGATGTAGACAATGCTGTTTGTAATGAATTTGGTATTCAAGCCTTTCCAAGTAACTTTCTTTTGGATAAATCTGGTAAAATAATAATGAAAAATATCTCAGAACATGAGGTAGAAAACTTTCTAAATAAAAACATTAAAAATAAATAAAATGAAAAAAGCAATTTATATTTTACTTATAACGATAGTAGTGCTCTCTTGTAAAAATGAAGTACACGTTATAGATTACGCAATTATTTCTGGAAAAATTGAAGAAGGAAGTTCTAAACAAATTATTGTGTCTAACAGTTTGTCTAGAAAAGTTTTAGATACCATATCTGTAAATGTTGATGGTACTTTTAATGATACAATTAAATTAAAAAAGGGGTATTATAACTTAAAGTATGGTAGAGGTAAAGTACCAATGTATTTAGAAACAGGGTACAACCTAAATATAACTGCCAATGCCAAGTTTTTAGACAGTACATTAACAATTACTGGTAATGGATCTGCCGAAAATCATTTTCTAAAAGAAAGAAAAAATAAAGTAAAAGCATTTAATGGTAGTGAAAACTTCTATATGCTCGATGAAATAAACTTTACGCAAAAGCTTAACGAAGAAAAAGAAATACAGAATAAACTTCTTGCAAGTAACAAAACCATTTCTGCTAATTTTAAATCTGCGCAACAACGCGATATTGAATATAATCATTTATCAGCGTTGGCCAATTATGAAAATTATCATCGCTATTATGCAAAAGAACCAGATTTCAATGTCTCTAAAGAATTTTTAGATCCTCTTAAAAATGTTAATTATAACCACGAAGAAGATTATTCATCTTTTAAAGCGTATAAAGTATTGGTTGCAAAGTATTACAGAGAAAAAGCAAAACAATTAAGCGATGCAGAAAATATTCCAGAAGACGTGGCACGTGTACAAACCTACGCTGCTGTAGCTAGTAATACCATGAAAACAGATTTATTAAACAGTGCTATTTTTGGAATCACTATTACAAAAGATTTAAATGATTACTATAATGCATTTAAAACAGGTGCTACAGACCAAGACCAACTAAAAAAGGTAGAAGATTATTATAGTAAATTGAAATTGATACAAGTTGGAGAGCCTTCTCCAAAGTTTGAGGGATACGAGAATTTTGCAGGCGGAACAACCTCTTTAGATGATCTTAAAGGCAAATATATTTATATTGATGTTTGGGCAACCTGGTGCGGCCCGTGTTTAGCTCAAATTCCTGCCCTAAAGGAAATGGAAAAAGCCTACCATGGTAAAAACATTCAATTTGTAAGTATTTCTGTTGATAAGCCAAAAGATTATAAAAAATGGAAGCTTATGATTAAGGATAAAGAGCTTGGTGGTGTTCAGTTATTGGCAGATAAAAATTTTGATTCAGAATTTATCAAAGATTATGTTATTAAAGGCATTCCTAAATTCATTCTTTTAGATCCCGAAGGTAAAATTGTAAATACAAATGCACCAAGACCTTCAGAAGAAGAGTTAAAAACACTTTTCGATTCTTTAAATATTTAAATCAAAATACATCATCTTAGTTTTTAGTTTATTAAATAGCTTTTAAAAAAAAATAGAAGATAAGGTGGTGTAAGAGATTGATAATCATCAACAATCCTAAAAAATACAGAAATGAAAAATAAATTTAAGAACTTTGTGTTCATATTTTTTTTTGTACTAAGTGCCCATGCGCAAATTTTTGAACCTGTGAGTTGGACAACTTCAGTTGAAAAAAAATCAGAAACAGAGTTTATCCTAATTGTTAATGCAGCGATTGATGAAGGTTGGCATCTTTATTCTCAAAATGTGCCAGAAGATGGTCCGATAGCCACTAGTTTTACGTTTGAAACCAATTCAGATTTCGAATTGGTAGATACAGTATCTGAAGATATTGGTTATACGATTGATGATCCTGTTTTTGGATTAAAAATTAAGTTTTTTAAAAATGAAGCAGAGTTTAGACAGCGCATAAAAGTATTAAACAAAGAATTATTGTTGATAAAAGGAGAGGTTGAGTTTATGATCTGTGATGATACAAAATGTTTACCACCTTCATATATCGATTTAGAATTTAATGTAAAAGAAGCTCAAATAAAAACAACCGAAACGGTAGAGAATACAAAAAGTGATTACAAAATAGTTTCGGAAATAAAAAAAGAACAAAAAAAGTCTGAAAACAAAGATTTAATAGCTATTTTCTTTATAGCTTTTTTATCTGGTTTTACAGCTTTACTAACCCCATGTGTGTTTCCGATGATTCCTATGACGGTAAGTTTTTTTACAAAGCAAAGTAAAACAAAAGCAGCCGGAATTAAGAATGCACTTATTTACGGAATTTCTATTATTGTAATCTATGTATTACTAGGGGTATTTGTAAGTTTAGTTTTTGGAGCTGATGCCTTAAATGCATTGTCTACCAACGTTTGGTTTAACTTAATTTTCTTTTTATTATTATTAGTTTTTGCAGCTTCGTTTTTAGGTGCTTTTGAAATAATGCTACCTAATTCTTGGGCAAATAAAGTAGATGCCCAAGCAGATAAAGGAGGACTAATCGGTATCTTTTTTATGGCCTTAGCATTAGCAATTGTCTCTTTTTCATGTACAGGTCCAATTGTAGGTACTTTATTAGTAGAAGCCGCATCTGGTGGTAGCCAGCTAGGTCCAATTGTAGGGATGTTAGGTTTTTCTTTAGCAATTGCATTGCCATTTGCATTATTTGCAGCTTTTCCTGGATGGTTAAATTCTTTGCCAAAATCTGGAGGATGGTTAAATACCGTAAAGGTTGTTTTAGGATTTTTAGAATTAGCCTTGGCTTTTAAATTCTTGTCTAATGCAGATTTGGTTTTAGATTTACATTTGTTAGAAAGAGAAATGTTCTTAGCCATTTGGATAGCCATTTTTGGAGCTCTTGCATTTTACTTATTCGGAAAAATACAATTGCCACATGATAGTCCGCTTGCACACATTTCTGTAGGTCGATTAAGTTTAGGGTTAATAGTTATGTCGTTTACTATTTATATGATTCCGGGATTGTGGGGAGCACCTTTAAATTTAATTAGTGCATTTCCACCACCACAACATTACAGTGAATCGCCTTACGGAGTTGGGTTTTCTAAGTTAGGAGGTGGAGAAGCTATACAGTCTGATATTCCAGAGGGAGCTCATTTAATGGCGCCACATGATATTTTAGCTTTTAATGATTATGATAAAGGCTTAGCCTATGCAAAAAAAGTAGGAAAACCCGTATTGATAGATTTTACAGGAAAGGCGTGTGTAAATTGTAGAAAGATGGAGCAGAATGTTTGGGTAAAACCAAATGTTTTAAGGATGCTTAAGAATGATGTAATTTTAATTTCATTGTATGTAGATGATAAAAGACCTTTACCAGATAATGAGGTTGTAGACTCAAAACTAAAACCAGGTAAGAAGTTAAAATACATCGGACAAAAATGGAGCGAATTGCAAACAATTAAATACAAAACCAATACACAGCCAATGTATGTATTGATGGATCATAATGAAAATAATTTAATAGATCCTGTTGCTTATACACCAGATGTAGAAACCTATAAAAACTGGTTAAAAAATGGTGTTTCAAACTTTAAAAAGTAATTTTTTATTTTAAATCGATTCTTTTAAAAACTAAAAAAAATGAAAATATTACTTCATAAAAAAGAAACAGAATTAGAGCTGTATTTTAATAAATTTAGAAAAAATATAGTTGGTGTAGATCAAACTTTTATGTTTCTATCCGGAGAAAAAAAACTTATTTACACAGATTGGACGGCTAGTGGTAGGCTTTACCGTCCTATTGAAGAGAGACTGTTACATAGTTTTGGCCCTTTTGTGGCCAATACACATACAGAAACATCTACTTGTGGTGCAGCAATGACGCTTGCTTATCATGAAGCAAGAACCAGAATAAAACAACATGTAAATGCATCTAAAAATGATGTGCTAATTACAGAAGGTTCTGGTATGACTGGTGTTGTAAATAAGTTTCAAAGAATTCTTGGGTTAAAAGTTTTAGAAAACTTAAAAGATTATACTGCAATTCCAGAAGCGTTAAGACCTATTGTTTTTGTATCGCATATGGAGCATCACTCAAATCAAACCTCTTGGTTAGAAACCATTGCAAATGTTCAAGTAATTCCTAGTAATAATGAGGGACTTATTTGTTTAGAGAGTCTAGAAAAGCTTTTAATAACCTATAAAGCGCATCCTATAAAGATGGTTTCTGTAACCGCATGTTCTAATGTAACGGGTATTAAATTACCCTATCATAAAATTGCAGCAATTACACATAAATACACTGGACTTTGTTTTGTAGATTTTGCTTGTTCTGCACCTTACGTAGATATTGATATGCACCCAGAAAATGAAGAAGAATATCTAGATGCTATTTTCTTTTCACCACATAAATTTCTTGGAGGCCCTGGTAGTTCTGGAGTTTTAATTTTTAATAAAAAATTATATAAAAACACCGTGCCAGATAATCCTGGTGGAGGAACGGTCAGTTACACAAATCCTTGGGGGCAGCACGATTATTTTGACGATGTAGAAACGAGGGAAGATGGAGGTACACCTGCATTTTTACAAACCATCAAAATAGCACTTGCCATTCAGTTAAAAGAAGAGATGAGTGTAGCGATGATAAAGCTTAGAGAAGATGAAATCAATGCTCGTATTTTTGAAACATTAGAAGCTTTACCCAGTGTTAATATTTTAGCTCCAGATCAAAAAGACAGATTAGGAATTTTCTCATTTTATTTTGAAAATTACCATTTCAATTTGGTGGTTAAATTGCTAAATGATCATTTTGGTATTCAAACACGCGGCGGATGTTCTTGTGCGGGTACTTATGGGCACTTTTTGCTAAATGTAGATCAGCAAACCTCAAGAAATATAGGACTTCAAATTCACGAAGGTTGTAATACAGAAAAACCGGGTTGGGTTCGTTTGTCTATACACCCAACAATGACAAACCAAGAAGTGGGTTTTATTTGCGAATCTTTATTAGAACTATCTACTCATATTAAAGAATGGTCTAAAGATTATCATTATGATATAATTAAAAATGATTACATACATAATACCATAAAACCTATGGAAGGTAATTTGGTGCAAAATTGGTTTAATACTTTAACTATTTAAGTAGGTCTTAAAAAGTAAAATATATTTTAATAAACCTTTTTAGAAAGACGATATACTTATCTTTTTATTAAGGTTTTTTTAGATCAACACAAAAAGTTGTGGAGTAGTATAAAAATAGTGTGAAAATGAAAAAACCAGTAATTTCCAAATCGTTGGAAAGTACTGGTTTTATTGGTGACCATGGCTGGATTCAAACCAGCAACCTCTTGAGCCGTAATCAAGTGCGCTATTCAGTTGCGCCACATGGCCGTTAAGCGGGTGCAAATATAGTATCATTTTTTGATTATGGAAAGATAATTGTTGTTTTTTTATAAATTTATTTCTTCTTTGTATGTATCTACTATTAATTGTGCTTTTTTAACGTCAGATTCTAAGATAAATAATTCGATAGAATTACCTAATGCACCAAAACCAGCAAGTTGTCCTGAGTTTACAGGGTCTTTAATTAATGAGTTAATATTGCTGTTGTCTAGTCTGTTTTGTAAGCCTCTAACAATAATAGAGGTACCGGTAAAAATTTTTATGTGTTCTGTTGCCATAATATTGTTTTTTAGTTTAATGAGTTTTTAGTGATATAAGCTCTACATCCAACAATAGCGAGTTGAATTTTAGACGCTTTAGAAATATCCAATCCTTTTTTTTGTAAAGGATGGTAAGATCAATTTATTAATTTTTGAAAGTGTTTTAAAAACTTGTTTTTTCATAGGTTGTAAATTTGTTATCAAATTTACTAAAATAAACAGCTCAGGCTTTAAATATTGAGCTGTTTAAAGATAAGTTACTTTTTCTACTTTTTCACTTTTGTTTCCTTATTTTTTTTGTTAAAATAAAATTTGAAATATAATGTCAGAGATAGTTTCGGTAAATTTAATTAAGATAATAAACATAGTAATTTGGGTTTTTAAGTTAGTAATTTGGGTTAATTTCGAAATTGTTTTATCAATATATAACCATTAAACCCTTGTAACCAACAGAACTATTACTTATTAATTAAATTGATTTGTAATTTATAACTAATATGGTTTTATTTGTTTTAATATGTAATATTATTTACTTGTTATTTGTTTTATAGTGTAATTATAAATGTTAGTTATTGTAAAAATATGTTAGTAAATAAAGGGTAGGGGGTCTGTGTTTTTTTAATGTAAAGGAAAAAGGATGTTTTAGATGCTTATTTTAGGGCTTTTCCTTTTTTATTTTCTTCTTAAAGTGATAAAAATGTATCTTCGCTCAAAATTATAACGCATGAATTTTTTATTAATAATAGGTGGTTTGGTATTGTTGATTTTAGGGGGTAACTGGTTGTTAAAATCGGCGGTTGCTTTATCTTTAAAGTTAGATATTCCTAAAATTGTTATTGGTATGACGGTTGTTTCTTTTGCAACTTCTGCTCCAGAGCTTATTGTAAGTATTAATGCAGCTCTAAGTGGAGCTTCAGACTTAGCGTTGGGGAATGTTATTGGTTCTAATATTGCCAATTTAGGGTTGGTTTTAGGGATTACCTTGTTGTTTGGAACTATGGATGTTCAAAAAAGTTTTTACAAAACGGATTGGCCTGTTATGATGATTGCGTCTGTTTTATTGTACTTTTTTTTAAGTGGAGATAATGTGATTACTAGAAATGAAGGAATTATTATGTTTTCACTTCTTATAATTTTTTTAATTTATTTATTACGTTATCAAAAAACAGCAGTTATAGATGAGATACCAGAAGATGATGTGCCTTTGCCAGTGTATAAAATTGTGCTTTTTTTAGCTCTTGGAGGATTAGGTCTTTGGGGTGGTTCTGAGTTGTTAATAAAAGGGGCTACTTCTTTAGCGTTAGAGTTTGGGGTAAGTGAAAGGGTAATTGCTGTTACAGTAGTATCTATAGGAACCAGTATTCCTGAGCTTGCAGCATCTATTATAGCGGTTTTAAAGAAGGAAAAAGCAATTTCTTTAGGTAACCTTATTGGTTCTAACATATTTAATATTTTAGCCGTTTTAGGAATCACATCAATAATTACACCTGTAGCCGTAAAGGATCTAGGATTATTAACAAACGATATTTTTTGGATGTTAGGAATTTCTTTTATCGTATTGCCTTTGGTTTTTATACCGAAAGGATATCGTTTAAATTGGAAAGATGGTGTGCTTTTATTAATAGCATATTTGGCCTTTTTATATGTAACAGTGTAACTGTTTTTAAGTTACGTTGCAAAAAAAAACTCTTGTATATTAAATGTACAAGAGTTTTTTTAAAGATGAAATTAAAGTAAGTTTAATCCTTTTTCCAGGGTTTATAGTTTTTATACGCAGGACCTGTTAGTTTGGTTTTATTAGATTTGGTAAAAGAGATTAATTTTAAATCTTTATTACTAGTGTCCCAAACTTTATGGTTTTTTATTTCTGATCCTTTTAATGCTTTTTTACTTGTATTTTTAAATACAACTGTGTTTTCAGTTTTGTGCATCCAAGGTTTATAATTTTTGTGTTCTGGTCCTATTAATTCATTTCTTTTTTGTGCAAATACAGATGCAGAAACAAATAAAAGGACTACAATTAAACGAGTGCTCTTCATAATAAAAGTTTTTATATTATACTAAATACTATTATTTAGCTTTGGTAAAAATACTTTAGAAAGAGGTGTTTTACTGTTATAAGAATATTGGTATTTTATATCCGTATTTATACGGATAAGAAATTTATAAAAGCTTGTTTTCTGTAGCCTTTTTTATGAGTGAAGCAGTATTTTTAACTTCTAATTTTTTAAGAATATTAGCACGATGGGTTTCTATAGTTCTTGAGCTAACAAATAATTTTGATGCAATTTCTTTAGTCGTTAACCCTTCGCTTATTAAGGTTAAAACTTCAGACTCTTTATTTGATAATTTTTTTTGACTTGTATGTTGTTCAGACATAAAATTAATCATCTTTTCTGAGATCAAATGACCAAAGTATTTTTTGCCTTTAGCAACGATTCTTATTGCTTTAAGGAGTTCATCTTCATCGGTGTTTTTTAATAAATAACTAAAAGCTCCATTTTTGGCACATTTTGCAATATAGTTCCCGTCATCGTGCATGGATAAGATGATGGGTTTTACGAAACTTTTTTGTTTATTTAATTTTCGTAAAACTTCAAAACCATCTAGTTCTGGCATATTAATGTCAAGCAAAACAATATCAATATCATTTTTTTCTGATAAAAAATCTAAAAATTCAGCTCCATTAGATAATTCTGCAACCACATCAATGTCTTTTTGTTTTTTTAGGAGTTCTGCTAGTCCCATTCTAAACAAATTATGGTCGTCGGTAATTACAATTTTAATCATGTTTTGTGTTTTTTATAGGCATTTCAATTTCAAAAACAGTGCTATTGGTTGTCGATTCTATTAGAAAAGTACCTTCAGAAATTTCTACACGTTCTTTAATGTTAGAGATACCAGCGCCCATGGTTACCTTTTTGATATCGAAACCAATACCGTTATCAAAATAATATAAAGATAAAAAATCATTAAACTCCGTTAATGTTATTCTTATTTCCGTTGCCTGAGCGTGTTTAATGGAATTGTTTATTAATTCTTGTGTTATTCTAAAAAGATTTATTTCTTGGTTTTTATTAATGTTAGATTTTCCTTTTTTTGTAAAATCTTCAAAGAAAATTGATGCTTTTATAGAATTTCTAATTGTATCTACATAGTTAATTAAGGTAACACCAATGCCAAAATTGTCTAAGCTTGTGGGCATTAACACATTTGTCATTTGCCTAACTTCTGTAATTGTGGTATCAATCATATTCTTCATGGTTTCTTTATGAGTTTTATCATAAATATTATTCTGAATATAAAGTTTAAGTGTTATTAACAAGGGGCCAATACCATCATGTAATTCTCTTGCTAGTCTTGCTCGTTCGTTTTCTAGACCTTCAACCAAATAGCGTTTTGTAGATAAGTTTATCTCTTTTTCTATGTTTCTATAAGAAGTTAGTTTTTCTCGCATTTTTAATAAACTATGTCCTAATAGATCAGAATTACTTTTAGGTTGGTATTCCGATGTTAAATTCATTTCTCCTATATCCATAGAAAAAGCTACGGCTCCAGATAACATCGCTTTTAGATTGTTTAACGCATTGGCTATTTCTATAATTTCTGTAGGACTCTTTTTTAGAGATAAATTGTTCTTGTAGTCTCCTTTAACCATTAAAAGGATGCTATTCTGTATTTTTTTGATAGGTTCTGTAATTATTTTTGTTAAAAACAGCGAAAGTATTATGGAGATTGTAATAATAATTAAAGTTAAGATTGCCAGTTTTAATCGCATCTTTTGCAACGGAATATTCACTTCTGCTACATCAATTTCAGAGAGAATTACCCAGTTTAAATTGCCTAATTTTAAAGGATTGTAAACGCTGTATACTTTGGTGTTTCTGTAGTCTAAAAAAATGCCGTCTCCATTTCCTTTTTCAAATGCATTGATAACATTTTTAGTTTTTGCTTCTATTTTGTAAGGGGTTTTCTTCGGAGAAAAACGTGATTGAGAGCGCAACCTATAATCAGCTCCTACTAAGTAAGACTCTCCACTAGCCCCCATTCCTGTTCGTTCTAGTAATATTTGTTTTATTTTTTGATAAGAAATAATCTTTAAATATCTAACACTGTCTTTAACCTTAATTAATCCAATTGACGTTTTTTTTGTTGGGTGTAAATGTGTTAAATCGTAAATTCCAGGAGTTAAAAACGTATTTTTAGGTAATTTTATTTGTGAGGTTCTGTCTTTGTTGTCAATGTAATTAAAGGTGTTCCATTCTTTATCAATTAAACGTTCTAGTTGTATTTTTTTTAAGGTTTTAATCGAATTTAGATGAAGCAAAATACGCTGATCTAAAACTTTAGAAAACTCAAAATAAAAGCTTAATGACACAGCTGTAACCACAAAAATTACCAGCGTGTTCATTATTAATAAAATCCATTTTTTTACTTTCATACGAACAACAAAATAATTAATGTAGGCTTATTGGGCAAATATATTATAAATAAAAATAGTCAATTCTATTAAGGAGAATTCTGTAAGTTTAGCTGTTTTTTCTAACAAAAGTATTTCTTTTTTTTTACGTAGAAAAGCGCATAAAAAAACGCTAACAAATTAATGTTAGCGTTTTTATATAGTATAGATGTAAAATTATTTAACTGGTTTTACAGTTTTAATAATTCTTGAAGCAACTTTATATGGATCTGCGTTTGAAGAAGGACGACGGTCTTCTAACCATCCTTTGTATCCTTTTTCTACAACGATAATTGGAATACGAATTGACGCGCCTCTATCTGAAATTCCCCAAGAGAAATCGTTGATTGAAGCAGTTTCATGCTTACCAGTTAAACGTTGGTCGTTAAATTCACCATAAATTTCAATGTGTTCTTTAACCAATGGACGGAAAGCTTCACAGATTTCAATATATTTATCTTTAGAACCACATTCTCTTAAAATAGAGTTAGAGAAGTTAGCGTGCATTCCAGATCCATTCCAATCAGTATCTCCTAATGGTTTTGGGTGGTACTCAATGTACATTCCTTTTCCTTCAGTTAAACGATCTAATAAATATCTAGATATCCAAATTTCATCTCCTGCTTTCTTTGCACCTTTTGCAAATAATTGGTATTCCCATTGTCCAGAAGCAACCTCTTGGTTAATTCCTTCAAAGTTTAAACCTGCATCAATACATAAATCTGCATGCTCTTCAACTATATCACGACCATGAGTATATAAACCTCCTACAGAACAGTAGTATTGTCCTTGTGGAGCTGGGTAACCACCTCTTGGAAAACCTAAAGGTAATCCTGTATTAGTATTCATTATAAAGTATTCTTGTTCAAAACCGAACCAAAAATCGTTATCATCATCTTCAATAGTTGCACGTGCATTAGATTCATGCGGTGTTCCATCAGCATTCATAACTTCATTCATTACTAACCATCCATTGATACGACTAGGATCTGGATAAATAGCAACTGGTTTCAAAATACAATCAGACGCTCCTCCAGAAGCTTGTTTCGTAGAAGAACCGTCAAAAGACCAAAGGCCTAATTCTTCAACTGTTCCTTGAAAGTTTTCGTGCTCTTCAACTTTGGTTTTACTTCTCATATTCTGAGTTGGAAAATATCCATCTAACCAAATGTATTCTAATTTAATTTTTGCCATAATTTATAATTGTTTATGTGATGTTCGTTCTACAAAAATCAAATAATTTAGCTAGATATCAAAAAAAAGAGGGGGTAAATATTTAAAAAGCTTAAAAAATAATTTTATCCCTAATTTCTAAAGGGTATATTTGTTTAAAGTTAAAAATAAGTAGAAAATATTAGTAATATGTCAAGGATTAGATTTAGAGCTTTGCAAGAAACACTACAGAGAAGTCCTGTAAAAGTGATTCAGAATGAAAAAAGGTCAACACTTTTTGGTCAAAATGTCTTTAATAAACATGCTATGCAACAGTATCTTACACGAGCTGCTTATGAAAGTGTAATGAATGCAATAGACCATGGAACCAAGATTGATAGAAAGATTGCAGATCAGGTTGCGGTAAGCATGAAAGATTGGGCAATGTCTAAAGGAGCGACTCATTATACACATTGGTTTCAGCCACTTACAGGTGCAACTGCAGAAAAGCACGATGCTTTTTTTGAATCTATTAATGGTAGTTTGGCGATGGAAAAGTTTGATGGAGAGCAACTTGTGCAACAAGAGCCAGATGCATCAAGTTTTCCTAATGGAGGTATTAGAAATATGTTCGAAGCAAGAGGGTATACCGCTTGGGACCCTACATCGCCTGCCTTTATTTACGAAACCACACTTTGTATTCCTACTATTTTTGTAGCCTATACAGGCGAAGCTTTAGATAATAAAACACCTTTATTAAGAGCATTACAAGCCATAGATACACATGCTACGGCAGTTTGTAAATATTTTGATAAAAATGCAAGTAGTGTAAAAGCAACACTTGGTTGGGAGCAAGAATTTTTTTTAATTGATGATGCTTTGGTAATGGCTAGACCAGATTTACAATTAACTGGTAGAACCCTATTGGGGCATTCTCCAGCAAAAGGGCAGCAATTAGACGATCATTATTTTGGTACCATTCCTGCAAGAGCTATGAGTTTTATGCAAGATTTAGAGCAAGAATGTATGTTGTTGGGTATCCCTGTAAAAACAAGACATAATGAGGTTGCGCCGAATCAGTTTGAGATTGCACCTATTTTTGAGGAGGCAAATTTAGCGGTAGATCACAACTCGTTGTTAATGGATGTAATGCAAAAAATTTCTAGAAGACATAAATTTAAAGTGTTGTTTCATGAAAAACCATTTGCAGGCATCAATGGTTCTGGTAAACATAACAATTGGTCTTTAGCTACAGGTACCGGAACTAATTTACTGAGTCCTGGTAAAACACCCATGAAAAATTTACAATTTCTAACCTTTTTTATAAACACCATTAAAGCGGTTTTTAATTACGAGGAGTTGTTAAGAGCTTCCATAGCTTCTGCAAGTAATGAGTATCGTTTAGGTGCTGATGAAGCGCCTCCGGCAATTATATCTGTCTTTATCGGTAGCCAATTATCTGCGGTTTTAGATGAGTTAGAAAACGTAACAAAAGGGAAGTTATCTCCACAAGAAAAAACGGATTTAAAGCTAAATATTATCGGTAAAATTCCAGAAATTTTATTAGATAATACAGACAGAAATAGAACATCTCCTTTTGCGTTTACAGGAAATAAATTCGAATTTAGAGCGGTGGGTTCTTTGGCAAATTGTGCCATACCAATGACTGTTTTAAACACCATTGTAGCAAAACAATTAAAAGAGTTTAAGATTGAAGTAGATGCAATCATAGAAGAAAAAGGTCTAAAAAAAGACGAAGCAGTTTTTAATATTTTAAGAGAATATATCAAAGACTCAAAGGCGATTCGTTTCGATGGAGATAGTTATGGTAAAGCTTGGGAAAAAGAAGCAAAAAAACGGGGTTTAAGTAATTATAAAACAACACCAGAAGCCTTAAAAGTAAAGGTTTCTGACAAAGCAATTTCTTTATTTGAAGAAATGGAGGTAATGAGTAAAGTAGAGCTAGAAGCTCGTTATGAAATTGATCTAGAATCCTATACTAAAAAGGTGCAAATAGAAGGGCGTGTATTAGCAGATATTGCTAGAAATCAAGTAGTACCTACAGCTATAATTTATCAAAATACTTTATTAGAAAATACCAGAAATTTAAAAGAAATTTTTGGAGAGGAGTATAAAAACATCGCCAAAGAACAAATAGAGTTAATTATGCTTATCTCTAAACATATTACTCAAATAAATGCTTTGGTTATTAAAATGGAAGTAGAAAAATCGAAAGCGAATAAGTATTCTGGGTTAAAAAGTGCAGAATGTTACAGCCTTAAGGTAAAACCATTTCTTAAAGAAATTAGATTTCATTGCGATGCGTTAGAAACCATGGTAGATGATAATTTATGGCCACTTACAAAGTATAGAGAGTTGTTGTTTACTAAATAAATAGCTAAAAAATTATTTAATTACTAAAATAATGGTCGTTAAATTAAGAATTACTCAGGTGTTTTTATCTTATTTTTTATAGGTAAAACACCTTTTTTTACTTTATAGATGTATTTAATTTTTATTTAAATAACTATATTTCAGTTAGTTGTGTTTTTTCTGTATGACTTTTACTTATTTAAAAAATATAATAAGATAGGATTTTGTAAAAAAAAAACTATATTTGACATGTTTAAACACAAATTGATCAAACTATATAGTTTACTACAACTCTTTCTTTTGAGTTGGTTGAAAATGTAAAGTTATACTAATAACAAAACATTTTATCCCTAATAATTTTAATTACCCCTAAAAATTTTAATAGTACTTCTTATTCAATTTATATCGAATAGAATTTGTTGTGCTAAATTTTTAACTAACGTATTTAAATTATTTATCATGAAAAAATTATTAATTATGGCTATGTGTATAGCTACAGGAGTAACATTTGCTCAAAATCCAAATGAATTTGCAATTCCAGGTGGTCAAACAGGAGTAATTGCAAAAACCTCCGGAACACCTCTTGAGGCAATCAATAATGTGACTAACGGAGCACCTGCAACAGCTAATTGTGTGGTAGATCAAATAAATGTTCCAGCTGGTTTTATAACTACAGGAGTCAATCAGGTTGATATTCAACAAGTAGGTAACAGCAATCAAGCTAATGGTACGCAAAATGGAAACAGTAATATGTCTTTAATAAGACAAAACAATTCTAATTTTATACCAGGACAAGCAGGTAATTTAGCTTCTTCTTTTCAATCTGGTGATGCAAATGGATCGGACATTAAACAATTTGGAGACAATAACAAAGGTCGTGTTTACCAAATAGGAGATGACAATTATGCTAAACAAGATGTAGGAAGCACTACAGCTATGCAATCAGAAGATAATATGGCTTATGCTAACCAACAAGGTAATGGCAATAAATCTTCTCAAAAACAACGTTTTGATAGTAATGAAGCAACAGTATTATCTTGGGGTAATGGAAACTCTGTAGTTCAAGACCAATCTAGTGGGCCAAATCATTCTAGCGGAAGTGTAGCTTTTGCAAATCAAATAGGAGACGGTAATGGTGCGCAACAAAATCAAGTTGGTTCTAATAATTTTGCATCTGCTTATCAAACAGGAGATAATAATGTTTCTGTAGAAACTCAAACAATGGTTGGAGATGATGCTGCAAACTTTAATTTATCTACTGTAAATCAGGTAGGAGATAGCAATACATCATGTGTTACACAAGATGCAGACATGGCTATTAACTGTAGTTTAGTAAACCAAATTGGTGACCAAAACTCTGCTTTAGTAAACCAAACTGCAGCAGTAGGAGGTAACAATAATGCTAACGTATTACAATTAGGTAATATGAATACAGCTCAAGTAACTCAATTTGGGCCAAATTAACATCTTTAAAAGGTGTGAGGAAACCCCTCACACCTTTTTTTAATTTTAAAAAATAAAAAGATGGAATCAATAAAAAAAATATCAATTGTTTGTCTTTTCTTATTATCTTTTTTAGCAAGTGCACAAGACGAAAAATTACCTAGTTATTTTTCAGATCAATTGCAATTTGATAATTACCAATTACCAATAAGTACTATCAATAATTTTCAAATAAATTCTAAAGAAATGGTTAGCACTATTTCATTAAAACAAATTGGTAATGCAAATGTTACAAATATTGATGATCGGTTTTCTAATGGAGATCACAGGGTATATCAAATAGGAAATGGAAATAATTATCAATTTTTAAATTACAATAGTAATCAGCCAATTAATTTAGGTGTTTTGCAGTCTGGAAATGATAATTCATTAGAAATACAAGGAATAAATTCTGTGTTTCAAAATCTAAAAATAGTACAATTTGGAGGGGCTAAAATGAGTGTAATTAACTACTAGTTAAAGCTATTGATATGAAAAGTAAACTTTTAAATTTCTGTATTTTAAATGTTTTTTTTATGTCTTTTCTTTCTGCTCAAGAATTTGGTGATTATAAAGTTAAGGGAAGTATTAATTTAACTAGAGGAGATGAATTTTTAACATTAAGAGCTCAAGTGTTAAACGAAGAATCTTTTTTTATAGATGATCTTAACTATAATTTTGTTTTGCTAAAAAAAGGAAGTTTAGGCAATTTGTCTAAAAATAATCAATCTAACGATTTTTCATTAAAACCAAATGAGGAGAAACAATTATCTGTATTTCAAATCAACTTAAAAAAAGAGGAAGAATTAAAAGTTTATCTATTTGTAAAATACAAAGACAAATTAATAGACAGAGATACATTATTTCTGTTCTCTAATGAAAAAAAAACAATTGCAAAAGAAGTAAATGAAGAGCAGTATTTAATTAAAGGAATAGTGATAGATGAAGCTATGACTAAAATTGGTAGAGATTTTCATGATTTTTTTTATAAAGAATACCTAGTAACAGGTAAAAATTATCCTTTTATAATAAAGGTGGTAGAAAAACCAGCAATGGGCAGAAGTAGTATATTATCTGTAGAAGTTGATAGAAAAAAAATTCATGAATTTTTTGCAAGACCAGAAGAAGAATATTTAAAAAATAATGTTTTAATGGCTATGAGAAAACTAAGAGTTTATAGCCAACAAAGAAAAACTACTTTTTCTAATAAAATATAAAAACCTAAAAGCTATTGGTTATGAAACAAAGATTATTATTTATTTTTATTTTAATATCGGGTTTTGTTTACTCACAAGATTTGGTATATACGCCTATAAGTCCGTTTTTTGGTGGTACCACATTTAATTATCAGCAAATTATGGCTTCTGCAGCCGCTCAAAATGATTTTACAGAAGAAGAAGAGGTAAGGAGTGTTACAACAGATTTAGAAAACTTTACCAATAGTTTAAATAATAGATTATTGAGTTCGTTGTCTCAAAGTTTGTTTCAGCAACAGTTAGGTGATACCAATTTAACCGTTGGAACTTATAATTTTGGAGATCTGGTAGTAGAAATAACGCCAGGTACCAATGGTTTAAATGTTAGCATACTTAATGTAACAACAGGCGAGCAAACCCAAATAACAATTCCTAACGGCAACTAAAATTATTATGAGAAAAGCTGTTGGTATAATTTATTTGGTAACAATTAGTGTATTTACCAGTTGTGGGGCTTATTTTAATCAACCATTTACTCAAAAAAAAGCAAGAATAGGAGAAAATACATCGCCAGAGTTTTTAGCGAAAAAATTTCTTCCTGCAGAGAAAATTATTGTTGGTGTTTATAAGTTTAGAGATCAAACAGGGCAATACAAACCTGTGTTAAATGGATCTACATTTAGCACTGCTGTTACCCAAGGCGGTACCACAATATTATTAAAATCACTCGAAGAGTCTGGTTGGTTTAGACCAGTAGAAAGAGAAAATATTGGTAATCTTTTAAATGAAAGGCAAATTATCAGAAATACACGTCAAGAATATGCAAATGGTAAAAAGATAACAATGCCACCTTTGCTTTTTGCAGGTACAATTATAGAGGGAGGGGTTGTTTCTTACGATTCTAACATTATAACAGGAGGTTCTGGCTTACGGTATTTTGGTGCAGGTGTTTCTAATCAATACAGAGAAGATAGAATTACAGTTTACTTGCGGGTAGTATCTACCTCTACAGGAGAAATTTTAAAGAATGTATATGTTTCAAAAACTATTTTATCTCAGGGTATTTCTGCTAATTTATTTCGTTATGTATCTTTAAGAAGATTGTTAGAGGTAGAAACTGGAGTAACTAAAAATGAACCAGCACAATTAGCAGTAAAAGAAGCAATAGATAAAGCTGTTGATGTTTTAATTGTAGAAGGTATTGTAGATGGTATTTGGGAACCTAAAGGAGGTGATACAGCAAAATACTATGTTAAAAAAGCATATTACAAAGAGCAATTAGAGTCTAGTAAAATTAAGCTTTATAGTAGAAAACAAGAAGAAAGAAGAGGTAAGTTTGGGGTAGGCACAAGTATGGGAATGTCTAAAATTGTTGGCGATTATATAAATCCAACCTTTCAGTTTGGTTATGATTTTAAGTTTAAATATAGATTAGACGATCCTAAGTTTAATTTTTGGGTAACTTTAGGTAAGTATGAGTTAGATAATAAAAGTACTTTTCATGAATCTTTTTTAACATCTGCAATTAATTTTGAATACACTTTTTTACCCTACGAGAAATTGACGCCATATATGTATGCTGGTATTGGTACTATTTCTAGAAAGAATTTAGAAGATAGCTTCTTTAAGTTTCAAGGAGGTTTAGGGCTAGAGTATTTACTTTCAAATAAAATTGGGCTTTTTGTAAACGGAGAATACAATATGACGATAACAGATAATTTAGATAGGCAGGTAGTAGGTAATAAAAACGATTTAGTTTGGCGTTTCGGAGCAGGTATTAATGTATATTTTTAAGCAGAATTCAAATGAAAAAAGTAATAAAAATACTACTAATTACACTCTTTTTTATAAGTTGTGGAGAAGACGGAACTATTGGGTTGGTAGCGTATGGTGATTTAAAAGGTAAAGTTGTGGCAAAAGATGGCTTTGTGCCTTTAGAAAATGTAAAAGTAATATTATCGCCTACAAATAATACGGTGTTTACAGATGCAGAAGGTAACTTTATCTTTCAGGGAGTAGAAGCTAAAGAATATTCTGTACAAGCCGCCAAAGAAGGTTATTTAGACCAGTATGAGGGCGTAACGGTAAGTAAAGATGTTGAGGTAAATGTTGTGTTAGAAATGGAAATTTCAACAGCTTTAAACAAACCTCCATCAAAACCAAATCTTATTGCGCCAGAAGATAGGCTAGAGGGTTTGTTAAATGAAGTTGAGTTTTCTTGGGAATCTATTGATGTAGATGAAGACGAGCTAACATATACTATTGAAATTAGAAACGATTTTAATAATGATATAATCAGTATTACAGATATAAAAGAAAAATCGTACACCGTTTCTGGTTTTAAATATGGTGCAAAATATTTTTGGACTGTAGCTGTAACTGATGCTATACATACAGAAGTTATAAGTAGTATTAGATCTTTTACAATACAAGAAGATCCTGCAAACCGGTATTTTTATGTTAAAAATGAAGGTGGTAATAATGTAATCTATTCTTCTTCTTTTAACCCCGCTAATTTAGAGGTTTTTAATACGGTGCAATTAACCAATGCTGGTTTAAACTCTTGGAGACCTAGAAAAAATAATGTATCTAATTTAATAGCGTTTTTAAGGATAGATAATAATAAAGCTCATATTTACACAATGAAAACCAATGGAGATGCGGTTAAAAAAGTAACATCTACAATTCCTGTTGCAGGTTTTAATTTAAATGAAATGGATTTTGCTTGGTCAGCAGATGGTAATAAATTATTATATCCCTCTTTTGGTAGTTTGTATGCTATAAATAAAGATGGTACTGGTTTGCAAAAAATATATGAAACCACAGATGGCAGCTTAATAACCGAATGTGATTGGAGTAGCGATGGTAGTAAAATTGCCATAAAAACCAATAATGCAAACGGTTATAATGGTGCTATTTTAATTTTAGATATAAATGGAGTCGTTTTAAATACTGTAATTTCTAATGTTAAAGGCGCATTAGGTGGTTTAAATTTTTCTGCATCTGGTAATTTGTTATTATTTACAAGAGACGTTTCTAACCATCAAGCAACAAGTTATAGGCAATTAGATACAAGAATATTTTTATATAACTTTACAGATGGGTCTTTTAAAGATGTTTCTGAAGGTGAAAAAAATAGTGGCACTAATGATTTAGATGCTCGTTTTTCACCAAGCGAAGCAGATGTTATTTTTGTAAATACATCTAATGACGGTATTTCTCAAAAAAATATTTCTAAAACTAATTTGTCAGGAAATATTGAAAGAGTGGTTTTGTTTGCAAACGCAACAATGCCAGATTGGGAATAATACTTAGTTTTAAATTTAAAAGCGAACGGTAAAAAACGTTCGCTTTTTTTATGGATATAAAGTTTAGAAAAACTAAATTTGCAGCAACTACAACACAACAAAATGAGTCAAGAAGTTTCTAAAAGATACGCGCAAAGAGGGGTATCTGCATCAAAAGAAGATGTACACAATGCAATTAAGAATATAGACAAAGGTTTGTTTCCGAAAGCATTTTGTAAAATTGTACCAGATTATTTAACCAATGATGATGATTATTGTCTAATAATGCATGCAGATGGAGCGGGTACAAAATCTTCTTTAGCATATATGTATTGGAAAGAAACTGGCGATATTTCTGTTTGGAAAGGCATTGCGCAAGATGCTTTAATCATGAATATTGATGATCTTTTATGTGTTGGTGCAACAGATAACATTATGTTGTCTTCTACTATTGGTAGAAATAAAAGTAAAATTCCTGGAGAAGTTTTATCTGCAATTATAAACGGAACAGAAGAGTTAATCGAAGATTTAAAAGGTTTTGGAGTAACGATTCACTCAACCGGAGGAGAAACGGCAGATGTTGGCGATTTAGTACGCACAATTATTGTAGATTCTACCGTAACTGCACGTATGAAACGTACCGATGTTGTAGATAATGCAAACATAAAAGCAGGGGATGTAATTGTTGGTTTAGAATCTTTTGGACAAGCAAGTTACGAAACGGAATACAATGGAGGAATGGGGTCTAACGGATTAACATCTGCAAGACACGATGTTTTTCATAAATATTTAGCAGAAAAATACCCAGAAAGTTTTGATGCTGCTGTACCTGAAGATTTAGTGTATTCTGGTAATACAAAATTGACGGATACAGTAGAAAACTCTCCTATTGATGCAGGTAAATTGGTATTATCGCCAACAAGAACCTACGCGCCAATAATTAAAAAAATACTATCTAATTTTTCTTCGAATACAGTACACGGAATGATTCATTGTTCTGGAGGTGCGCAAACAAAAATATTACACTTTATAGATAATTTACATATTGTAAAAGATAATATGTTTCCAATTCCACCATTATTTAGGTTGATACAAGAGCAATCTAAAACAGATTGGAAAGAAATGTATCAAGTTTTTAATTGCGGGCATAGAATGGAAATTTATGTTTCTCCAGAAATAGCAGCAGATATTATTGCCATTTCAAAATCGTTTAATGTAGATGCTAAAATTGTGGGTAGAGTAGAAGCTTCACCAACTAAAAAACTGACGATTACAAGTGAGTTTGGTGTCTTTGAATATTAAAAAAGATCAAACCATAAGGATATAAAAAAACTCCAAATACTTTTAAAAGTGTTTGGAGTTTTTTTGTTTTCTAAGATCTAAGTATGTCTTTTTAGCTTGAAAGTGATACTGTTAAAATTCCAAGAATTATTTTTGTTAACTACAGTTGTTTTTCAAATCAGAAAATATTTTTAAAATCTTCTTTGGCTAAATTGCTTAGTTTATAACCGTCCATTAAATTAACTCCTTAGATTCCGCTAATATTTGTTCTTTACTTAAATTCGTAAATCCGCTATTTTCGGCTTTTTCGATTACAAACTTAAAATTCTGGAATGGCTTTTTATTTGTTAAAATATTTTCTAATTCCGATTGAAGCTTTTTGTTAGGCAATTGCTTTACAAATTCCTTCATAATTTTAAATGATTGAAAACTATCTAAAGGTTGGAATTTTGTTAAGTTTTTTTTTCTATTTTAGTTAATTCTAATTGAAATATTTCTTTAAATTCAGCTTCATCTAATGTTTCAAGAAAACTTGGTATTGTAATAATTTCATTGTTTTTTTCATTGTAATAACAATCATTTCCGCAATCTAATTCTTGAGCAATTTCTTTAATTAAATTTTGTTTTAAATTATCCATAAAAACACCCATGTTTGTCTTCTTTTATGATTTCTATTATTTTAGATAAGTGTGTAGACAAAGGAAAAGGCTCATAAAGTTCCCATTTTAAATTTGCTCTCATCCAATATAAATTCCATTCTTTTCTCGATTTGTAATATCGAATTTTAGCAAATTCAATGTGCTCCTTTTTTTTGGGGGTATCCCATTTAGGGCGAATTTCAAATAGGATTACTATGTTTTTTTCATAAGAATATCCAATATCAACTTTTTCACGGATCTCTAGATCTTCAGGTCTTAAAGATTCTATATACTTTTTTATTGTCGAGTCGTTTATGTCAATAAGCGTGTTTTTCATTGATTTCTAGTTAATGGGTTTGGACTAGGTTTGTTGCGTGAATAAAGCAACTAATTTAGTGAATAATTACTGACAAAGAAAATTCGCGAGGATTTTCGTAAGTAAGCTAGGAGCAAGCAATTAATTTTGTATGGTGTTAGCCACTGGCATTCTTCATTAAATTCGGATTGTGCTAATATAGACCCAAATAATAAACAGGGTTTGTAATGGGATTCGAAACCATAAATAGGCAAGACCATTCCCATCAAATGTTCCTTTTTGGTAGTTCACATTATTTATAGAAGCATAAATATTTGCAGGTAACATTAGTAAAAAGAAAATAATAAGTGTCCATCTAGATATAACTTTTAAACCAGGAATTAAAAGACCTATTGCAAGTAAAATCTCAAAGATTCCTGTTAAGTAAACAAAATTTTCTCTAAAAGGAATATACTCAGGTATCATCATTGACATTCCTTTTGTAAATATAAAATGTCCAATCGCTGTGAACACGAGCATAGTAGACATTGCAACCCTAGCAGATAAGGCAAAGTGATATTCTTTCTTTATGAGCTTAATCGCAAAAAGAGAAATTGTAAAAGTTAATAAAAGTACAATTAATGGTTTCATATTTTTCTAAATTATTGAAATACAAAGGTTAGAAAAGTATAGAAAAAAAGAATGAACCCAAGTTAATTAATGCGTTTTCTTATTCTACTCAAGGCTTGTGGAGTAACTCCAATATATGAGGCAATATATTTTAAAGGAATTTGTTGTAATAATTTTGGTCTTTCAGAGAATAAGTCTAAATAACGTTCTTCAGCAGTTTTACTTAATAAGGCAAGCTCTCTTTTTGATTTTAGTAAAAACATATTTTCAGCCATTTTCCGTCCAATAATATTTCCATTATTTGTTTTTTCATAGACTTCTTGTAAATCTTTGTTCGAAATTTTCCACAAGGTTGTTTCTGTTAACGTTTCTATTTGATATTCCGAGGGATTTTGTGTTAAAAAAGAATCATAAGCAGTAACAAATTCATTGTCAAATAAAAAACCGAAAGTTAAATCAGACTCTTCTCTAGGAATATAAAGTCGGATTATTCCTTTGGTAATAAATGACAAATAATTTTCAGTTTTACCAATTTTTAATATCGGAGTATTTTTTTTCAATTTTACTTCTTGTAGTTTTGAAGAGAAAAATTCCCAATCAGAATTTGTCATTGGAGAGATATTATCAATAAACTTTCTGATTTCGTTCATTTACGTGTTTTTTTTGCTTGTGGCTAACCTTGTTTTGTGTATGATTGTTGGCGTGTTTCAAGCAACTAATTTAGAGAATATAAACCGAACAGAAAATCCGCGAGGATTTTCGTAAGTAAGCTAGAATTAGCCATTAATTATACACGGTGTTACCTGCTGGCTTTTATTTCCGTCAATAGAATTTTTGCTTTTCCAATTGCTATCTTTTCAATGTCAGGAAATATTTTTGCATTTAAAATTTTGTCTCCATTCAATTGTTTAATCTTTAATAAAATAACATTCTTTGAGTCATAAAGTAATTCGTCTGCGAAATCCTTTAAATCACATTTACTTAATTCAACAAGTCCTGATGTTGTTTTTGCTAAATTCTCGTTTTTAATTCCATTTAAGAATTTTGGTTTGTAAAGTTTTAGAAACGCTCTGATTTCTTTATTATACTTACTATCTGTCAATTCTTCTATTCTTCTCAAAGATTGGAACAAAGATGAAATAGTAAGATTTTTGTTATTCGATATTTTTAATTTTTTAAGAAAATCATTTTCAAAATGCTTTATTGCTATTTTAAAATCAATTTTTAGAGAATAGTCAAAAGCCTTTAAATAATCTCCAAAATTCAATCTTCCATATTGATATTCGTCTGCTCGTTGTATTGTTAAGTATTTATCTAAAAGATTACTGCAAAATAAATTTGCATTCAAGTTATCATTTACAAATGTTTTATTCTTTGTTTTATTTAGAACTTCCGTTGATTGACTTATATTAAGTTCTTTGTGACACATTGAATTACAAAGGATATTTAAATCTGCCATATTCAATGCGTTTATAGTTTTTTCTTTGTCACCCCTTGTTAAAACAAGGAATAAAGATTCCATAACAGTAAACTTTGAACCATCTAAAACCTTGTTTAGTAATTCAGCTGATATTTCATTTTTTACTTTCTCCTTTAATTCTTGAATGTTTAATACTTTAGGATTTGATAATATTGAAACGTCAAAATCAATATTTAATATTTGTTTTTTTGTTACAGCTAAAAGTTCATTTTGTGTAATTCCTTTAATCTCGATTTCATTCTTTTTTAGTAATTCATAGAATATTAGTAAACTGTTTATATTTCGCTCACTTTGTAGTAACTTGTTGAAACTTGAAGATATTAAAAATCGATTTATTATTTCGTAAAAACTTTCTTTATCAGAAACAATGGTAGTGTTTAATTCTAGTAATCTAGCTGAAATATTACTTAAGCTTTGTTCATTTTCAAGTAAATTGTAAAATATTCCATTGTCAAAACCCTTTTTCAATTCTAAATTCACTAAATCTGGTGCAATTGATGATAAATCTGATAAACTTTTTGCAAAATCTGATAGATTTGTATTAGATGTATTAAGATTCAATGATAATTGGTCAAGAAGTTTTTTCGCAATGCTTGTACCAAGAGCAATATCAATTTTTTCTAACTCTCTGATTGACTTACCAATTTGAACAGTTTTTAATTTATTTCCTTTTTTGACAAGTTCTTCAATATTTAAATGTCTAATAATTCCGAGCAATAATTTTTTTGATAAAGGCGAAGTATTTAATTCAGATAATGAATTTGTGATTCTTGAAAGAGTAGGCAATTTTTCTATCATAGATAGCCATTCAGGAAAGTGAAAAGAATTAAGAATTCTATTTACAGTTTCTGGAGTTGCTTTCTTTTTGCTAATTCGCATTGTTAATTCCGAAATGGCATTTGTATTTGCCTGCTCGTTTGTTCGGAGTGTTTTAATAATATTTCCTAACTCTATATTTAATTGATTAGCAATTTGAAGCAAATTGCTATAAACAGAATAATCTTTTGATATATAAAGTTCAAGTTTGTATTTTGAGTAATACTTTATAAAAAGAGAGTAATAAGCTGATTGATTTTTGTTATTCAGCATATGAAATGAATGGAAAAATATTTTTTGCAATTCGAATACTTCATAATTTCGAATGTTACTATCGAATTTAATTGAAATTAACTCAAGAACTTTAGCTTCATTTAATAGTGGTTTCACAATTTCGAATTGTCTTGACACAAACAATTTTATTACTACTTCAGTAATATTTAACTCTGATTCAGTTTTATAATTCTCAAGATAATTAATGAGTAATCCTATTAAATCTTTTGTTTCTAAATCTTTTTCTTTAATTAAGGTTAGATGAATTAAACTTGCATAATCTTTATGTGGAAAATAGTAATAATCACTAGTAGTGTAGTTTATTATAATTCCCTTTTCTTTAAGTTTTGCAAACTCTTCATTTTTTCCTTTAACTCTTAAAAAAGAAATATCGTGGCTAAACAAATAAGAATACAGAAATAGAAGTTCCGTATTGAATTCATTTAACTTATGAGCATCAAAAAAGTAGGAATAAATATTGTCATTGTTAACTTGGTCAAGTTTAAGATTCTTACCTTTTTTGTTTGATGAAATCCAAGTTTCAATTGCAATATTTAGTTTTAATAGATTACTATTTGTGTTTTTTAAGACGGTTTTAAAATCTCCTTTGTACCAAGAAAAATCAGGAAATTCTTTTTTTAAATGATATACTCTATTGTCGATAATTCCTGAAACTTTTTCTTCAAATTCAAAATCCGGATTATATCTAAATTGATATATGTCTTTGAAGACATTTAGAATTGAGTTTTTGTCTTCTTCTCTAAATGAGTTATAATATCTCGAAATATAGATTCCTTTTATCCATTCAAAACTGGCAATTTTTTGACGTAGTTCTTTAAATATGTTTACGTTATCGTGGACATTTTCAAGAATTATAATTGAATGGTAAAATGAAAGTTGATTTATCTCCATCATTAAATCTCTTTTCGAGTGATTTAAATCGGGATTTGAAAGGTCTAAAATATATGTTTTGTAGTAAGGAATTAAATTTCTAACAATTGCTTTTGTAAAAGTTGATTTTCCGCTACAAGGGTTTCCTAGAATAGCGTACTCTTTGGCTTTGTTTTTATTAAAAAGAGAGGCAATTTCCTTGATTTTCCTCTTTTCAAATTCGGAAAAGTAAATGGCATTTTCTGGAGTAATATAATCCGTTGATGTTATGAGTTTGTCAAATGGTATAAACGAACAAAGATTACTTAATCCATTAAATTCAGAAGATAATTCTTGTTTGACAATTTCTTCAATTCTTTTTCTCTTTTCAGGAGATATTATTTTTTGAAAATCGCCAATTATTTGTCTTGTTGTTTTTATTGAAATTCTTCTACCATATTTTTTAGAAAGTTCAGTCTCACTTATCTTTTCTAGTGCTTTGTTATCTCTAATAAAGAAGCAGATTATTTGATTTATTTTTTTTGAACTGTGATATTTAAGTATTTTTTCAACAGTATCTTTTTCAATCTTTTTTTTCTCGTTACTCTGAATTGCTGTGACTTGGATAGCAATACCTTTTTTGAAATCATACAAGTCAATTCCTTCTGCATTCTTTTCCGTGTAGTTTAAGTTAACTAAACTTTTCCAACCGTAGATTAATTCAAAAAGTCGCATAAAAAAATCTTCTGCGATTAATTTTTCATCGTGCTTATTAAAAACACCTTCGTTGTCTATTTTTCTAATATATTCAAGAAGATTATTTTCAATTGAGCTATTCATGTTTTTGGTGCAGTTGGTTTTTTTTTTTCAGCTTGCAGGTAACGTTGTTGTATGTTGAAAGTTGCGTTTAAAGTGAACGACAATTTTCTGTAGGAAAATAGAAGTTTACAAAAATGTAACTGATTTTAAATTTAGCTAAATGTAGTAATTTTTTATACAAGAAGTTGTCAACCTTTTTTTATTCAGACTCATAATTTTCAATTGTTTTTAAAAGCGCTTTTTCAAATTTGTATATTTCATCTATTGACTCAATTGATTCTTTAATTTCTTTTTTATTTTCGTCAAATAAACTTATATATTTTTTACCTCCATTTAAATGAAGTCTGCAAATTGGTTTTCTATTGTTATTATCTAATAATATTCCGAAATATGATTGTGTATCTCGATGAACAATTCTTTCTTTTAAAAGATTACGTCTTAAAATAGCAACAACAATTTGAAAAGCTTCTAATTCTTCTTCTGTTGTTATTATGTTGCTTTTAGGGTCTTCTTCTATAACTTGTTCTTGTTGTTTTTCTGTTTCTTTATTTAGGGCAGAAGTTAACCTGTCATTTACTTTTTCACTGATGTATTGATTTGTTGCTTTTAGAACTAATTCCTTAAATTGCTCCATAACTTTTTCTGTTAATCTACCAGAATAAACAGGGTTTGCAAAATGTCTCACAAATTCAAATGATGGGTCTTGTAATTCTTTGTCAAGAATTTTTTTGATTTCTTTAGTATATTTTAACGAACTAGCGTTGTCAACAATTTTGTTTATGTCAAAATTTGATTTATGGAATTTTGCAATTTCATTAATTGTTGATTCTTTAATTTTGCAAACGTTGAATTCAAGAAATGGTTTTTCATCCATTTTATTTGATTCTTCTAAATCTGAATAAAATTTATATTCAATTCCATTTGTTAGAAGTGCAAATCTTGTTTTAGTTACATGAAAATATCTAAATAATTGTGAATTATGAATGTTTAAATCTTCTTTCCAGTTTTTGCATTCTATTATTAAAATGGGTTCGCTATTTTGAAAAATCGCATAATCAACTTTTTCCCCTTTTTTAAGACCTAGGTCTGCTGTAAATTCAGGAATAACTTCTGTTGGGTCAAAAATATCATATCCTAAAATATTTATAAATGGCATTATGAAAGCATTTTTTGTAGCTTCTTCAGTTCCAATTTTTTCTTTCATTTGGACAATTTTGTCGGCTAATGATTTTAGTTTATTTTGTATTTCCATAGTTTATTTTTTTATATAATTATTATGTTTTTTATTTTTTGTAATGATTATCAACTTTATATACTAGAAAAAAAATCATCCCAATTCATAGCTCGTATAAAATTGCAATAAAAAAAAAGATTTATTTTACGGGTTTCCGTAGTTAGAAAAATTTGTTTTGAATAAGAGTCAAAAAACTGTCTAATTTAAAGGTATTTCCTTCATTTTAGAAACACTACGTTTTTACATAAATAATCTAAAATCAACTTTAAAATGCTGATATTTAGAAGCTTTATTTTATACACTATTAATTTAATAAAAATTAAATTATTTGTTAACTTTTTGGTGTTTATAACTTTTTATATTGTTGATTATTAGTGTTTTGGTTGTTTTTTCTTGAAACTTTATGATAATTGTCATCTTTTAGGTTGTATATTTGCGGGATATTTATTCCTTAAAAACTCCTTAATTACTATGAAACCTGAAACCGTAATCACTCCTCGAAAAATATATTCTAGAGACGAAGCTTTAAAAGCTGCACTTAACTATTTTAAGGGAGATGAATTAGCTGCATCTGTGTGGCTAAATAAATATGCTTTAAAAGATTCTGCCGATAATATTTATGAAAGTACTCCTGATGAAATGCATCAAAGAATTGCTTCAGAAATAGCTAGAGTAGAACAAAAATATACCAATCCATTAACGGAATCAGAAGTTTTTGAGGCTATAAAAAACTTTAAATACATTGTGCCGCAAGGAAGCCCAATGGCAGGAATTGGGAATCCTTTTCAAATTGCATCTTTGTCTAATTGTTTTGTAATTGGTAACAAAGGAGAGTCTGATTCTTATGGTGGCATCATGAAAATAGACCAAGAGCAAGTACAATTAATGAAACGTAGAGGTGGTGTTGGGCACGATTTATCTCACATTCGCCCTAAAGGATCTCCTGTAAAAAATTCAGCATTAACATCAACAGGTATTGTTCCGTTTATGGAGCGTTACTCTAACTCAACAAGAGAAGTAGCGCAAGATGGTAGAAGAGGCGCGTTAATGTTGTCTGTTTCTATCAATCATCCAGATGCAGAAGATTTTATTGATGCAAAATTAGAACAGGGAAAAGTTACAGGTGCCAATGTTTCTGTAAGAATTGACGATATATTTATGAAGGCTGTAAAAGCGGACGGAAAGTATTTGCAAAAATATCCTACGTTTAGTGAAAATCCTTTGTATACCAAAGAAATAAAAGCAACCAATATTTGGAATAAAATTGTACACAATGCTTGGAAATCTGCAGAACCAGGAATTTTATTCTGGGACACGATTATCAATGAGTCTGTGCCAGATTGTTATGCAGATTTAGGGTATAAAACGGTTTCTACAAATCCTTGTGGCGAGATTCCTTTATGTCCGTATGATTCTTGTCGTTTATTAGCGATGAACTTGTTTTCTTACGTAGAAAACCCGTTTACAAAAAAGGCAGAATTCAATTTTGAATTGTTCAAAAAACATATTGTGATTGCGCAAAGAATGATGGATGACATCATTGATTTAGAGTTAGAAAAAATAGACGGAATTTTAGCAAAAATAGAAGCAGATCCGGAAGAAGATACAGTAAAAGCTACCGAAAGAAATTTATGGTTAAACATTAAACAAAAAGCTTTTGAAGGTAGAAGAACCGGTATTGGTATTACTGCAGAAGGAGATATGTTGGCTGCTTTAGGTATTCGTTACGGAAGTAAAGAAGGAAATACGTTTTCTACCGAAGTGCACAAAGTATTGGGAGTTGAAACCTACAGAGCTTCTGTAAATTTAGCAAAAGAAAGAGGTGCTTTTTCTATTTTTGATGCCGATAGAGAAAAAGAAAACCCGTTTATTTTAAGATTAAAAGAAGCAGATAGTAAACTGTATTATGAAATGTTAGAACATGGGCGTAGAAATATTGCCTTGTTAACCATTGCACCAACAGGTACTACAAGTTTAATGACGCAAACTTCGTCTGGAATAGAGCCTGTGTTTATGCCTGTGTATAAGCGTAGAAAAAAGGTGAATCCGAATGATAAAGAGGCACGTATAGATTTTGTAGATGAGGTGGGAGATTCTTGGGAAGAATATGTAGTTTTTCATCATCGTTTTAAACAATGGATGGATGTAAACAATATTGACTCTTCTAAGAATTTTACGCAAGAAGAAATAGACGAGTTGGTAAAGCAATCGCCGTATTATAAAGCGACTTCGAATGATATTGACTGGAATAGTAAAGTAGAAATGCAAGGTGCAATTCAAAAATGGGTAGATCATTCTATTAGTGTTACGGTTAATTTACCAAATGATGCCACCGAAGAATTAGTAGGGGAATTGTATTTAAAAGCTTGGGAAGTTGGTTGTAAAGGGGTAACCGTTTATAGAGATGGATCTCGTTCTGGTGTATTAATTGCTGCGGATGATAAAAAAGAAAGCAAAATAATAGCGACTACTTTTTCTAAGAAACGTCCTCAAACTTTAGAAGCAGATGTGGTTCGTTTTCAAAATCAAAAAGAAAAATGGATTGCTTTTGTTGGTTTGGTAGATAACAGACCTTATGAAATTTTTACAGGATTAACAGATGATGAAGACGGAATTTTAATTCCGCGTTGGGTAGACAAAGGATTGATCATTAAAAATAAAAACGAAGAAGGACTTACAAGATACGATTTTCAATATCAAAATAAAAGAGGATACAAAACAACGATAGAAGGCTTGTCTCACAAGTTTAATCCAGAATTTTGGAACTATGCAAAACTAATTTCTGGTACCATGCGTCATGGAATGCCAATTGATAAAATTGTAGAATTAATACAAAGTTTACAGTTAGATTCTGAGTCGATTAGTACCTGGAAAAACGGCGTGCAACGTGCTTTAAAACGTTATGTAGAAGATGGTACAGCGGTAAAAGGACATACGTGTGATAATTGTAATTCTACTAATTTAATTTATCAAGAAGGTTGTTTAACTTGTAAAGATTGTGGTTCTTCTAAATGTGGATAGAATTTTATATATGAAATAAAAACGCCAAATGCTTTTTAAGTATTTGGCGTTTTTTTAACATATTTTAGTTTTATAACAAAGCAATCGCTTTTTGTAAATCTTCTTTTAATTGAAGATTCATAATGTTGTTTTTAGAAAATTTCTGATTGAGTTCAATCTCAATTCCGATATATTTTTCATTAAAATGCTTTCTTAAATACGTTGTAAATCCATCTGCTTTTCCTAAATACGGATAGTTAAAACGAACATTCCATAATGGGTTTATGGCATGCAATGCTTTTTTAAGTTGTACAGCAACTTTTTTTTCTTGTTGATGAGATGAATCGTATAAAAGACCAATATCACAATTTCTAACGCTGCCATTTAAAATGGGTGTAAACGAATGTATAGAAAGATGTACAACAGTATTCTGGTTGGTAATAAGTATTTCAATCTGATTTTCTACGGCATTTCTATAGACGTTATAGTGTGTTTTAATGATGTCTTTTTTCTCTAAATCCGATAGTTTTTTTGTGAAATCTGAAAACAAGTTTTTATGCCAAAGCGATCTGTTTAACTCTATGAACAATCTACTTGTTGTGCTGTAATTAGTATAAATGGCTAAGTGCTTTAGCGTATTAAAAACATCTAAAGCACCTAAGTCATAACCTCTATGTGTATTTAAAATTTCTTTATCATTAAATAGAAAATTAAACTTATCCGGAATTTCATTCCCTCCATGTTCGCAGGTTATTACCAGTTTCATGTCTATTTACTTGGGGTAAATGACGTGTTGGTTTCTAGGCAATTTGCTAATTGCGTATAAACGTTTATAATATTTTTATCCGAAGTATCAGTACCAAGTGCATTTTCAATTCTTGTTGCAAGTGTTCCGTGTTTAAAAATTATCGTTAAAGCTTCTTGGTAGTTTTCAGAAATATCTTCTTTTACCAATTCAAAAAGATATTTCCAAACCTCTTTTACAGTGCAATCATCAGAAAGATTAAAAAGAGTTAAGTATTTTTTATTACTGATTTTATAATTTTCACCTTCCTTAATAATTGGGTTTAAAATATCGAATAAATCTTGCTCGTTCCAGCTTTTTTGCATTTCTAAACTCGCTAATTTTCCGTTGACGAATTGTTTTAAAACTTCAATAATGAACACACAAATAGCAATATCTGCCTTTGGGCATTCTTGTATATCTACCAATCTAATTTCGATGGCATTTCTATCAAAACGAGCAATGGCACCTCTAGAATTTAAAAAATGATGGTCTAAAATATTATGGGTATCGTGTTTTTTAATCTGTTTCTTAATAGGATCAAAGATCGTTTTATGATAATCCGATTTAGAAAACACTTGCTCAGGAATCATACTTCCTGTCATTTCCGGAATCTCTTTTTGGTTGGTTTTGTAGTACTCTAGTCGGGTATCTTTAAAACCAGTAAATTTACCTTCTAAAATAGGCGAACTTGCGCTTAAACCCGGAATTAATGGTAAAATAACACGAATGGCAGCATGTAGTTTTTTAAACTCAACATCATCATAAAAAGGTAAATTAATATGTGTGCTTTGTACATTAGACCAACCGTGACCTTTACAGTTAAAAATTCTATTGTATAACTCGTAAACCTCACTATAACTATGTTTCCATAGTTGTGTGTCTTGCAAAGGATTCATTAAAGGATGGCAAGCCGTTGGTAATAATTTGGTGTTTAGCGGTTTTAAAATAGCATTAATTTCTAAAATATTTTTATGAAATTCTTCCGATAAGTTGGTAAGATCTGCTGTAGGTCCGTTTGTTTTTAACTCCACAACATGTGCAACCAATTCGTTGCTCCAAGCAATGGTTCCGTTTTCTATATCAGAAGCAATGGTTCCGTTTTCGATATCAGAAGTAAGCGCTCCATTTTTTTTGGTCAATAATACATCAACAATTGGCGCAACTTTAAAGGAGGTGTTATTAATGAGCATGTATTCTAACTCGATACCAAAAACCTCAAACAATTTATATTTTGTTCCCATTTTATTCTAAACGTTTTTTTAATGCTAATAGAATTTCTGTGTACACTAAATCGCCATAAAAGGCATCTTCTACACCAAAATCTACATTTGGGTTGTCGTTAATTTCAATCACCATTGGTTTATTATTTACAACTTTAATGTCTATTCCGTAAAGTCCTTTTCCCATAATTCTTGCCGATTTTAAAGCCATGTCTAAAACTTTTTTAGGTACTTTTTCTATCGGTAAACAATCTGCGTCTCCATCTTGGTCTTTTTTCTTTTTTGCATTCCAATTGTATATTTGCCAATGCCCTTTTGCCATGTAGTATTTACAAGCAAAAAAGGGTTTATCATCTATAATACCAATTCTCCAATCGTAATCAGAAGGGCAAAATTCTTGCGCAATAATAAGATCAGACTCTTTGAGCATTTCATTTACTAAAACATGATATTCGCTTTCTGTTTTTGCTTTTTTTACACCAAAAGAAAAGGTAGAATCGGGTGCTTTAAGCACACATGGTAAACCAACTTTGGCAAGAACTGCCTCTACATTATCTCTATGTACAATAATTGTTTTTGGAGTTGCTATATTGGCGTTGTTTAAAGCTTCTGCCATAAATACTTTATTGCAGCATTTTAAAATTGCATCCGGATAATCAATAATAGCAATTCCTCCTTGTTGTGCTTTACGTGCAAATGCGTACGCTTCGTTATTTACTTCTGTACTTTGGCGAATAAATAAAGCATCAAAAGACGACAATCTACTAAGGTCTTTTGGTTCAATAATTTCGGCATAGATGTTCATTTTTTCAGCAATATCCACAAACTTTTTTAGCGCTTTGGCATTGCTTGGTGGCGCAGGATCATTTGGATCTACTAAGATGGCTAAATCAAAATCTGAAGTCGTTAGTTTTGGTGTATCATATCGTTTTTTAGAAAAATATTGATTTGCAAATTCATATACACACTCTAGATGTTCGTTTGGTATTTCAGATTCAGAAATAGCTTCAATACTTTGGATGTTCCATTTGTTATTAAAACTAAAATGAACACGTAAAAACGGAACTTGAAAATGTTTGTAAAACAAACTACTGAGTCCTTTGTATTTCTGAGCAACATTTTGACCAAAATAAATACTTAAAGTAAAGGATCTAGATTTGATGTTTTTTAAGCTTTGCTGAATTTCATCATCAAACTCTTCTGAAACTATTTTTACGAGTTTCAGCGTTTTTAAATCTACAATGTTTTTTACAGTAGGTATAGCTAAATGACCTCTCGCTTCTGCTAAAAGAGAAACATAGTATCCTTTAGATTGGTAACTGTAGTTTTTACAAAGATTAAATATTCTAGCTTTTTTTATAGTAGAATATTTTGGATTGGTAAGATATTCTTGTGAGGAAATTACGGTAATATTATCAATCGAAAAAAGCCATTTTTCTGGTTGATTGGCAACAATGTATTTGTTCATTTAAGAAGCATAATCGCGATATATATTTTAAGTAAAATTATACTTTTTTTTGATTGTAATTACATAAGTTGAAAAATAAATTGTGTTTTTTTTAAAAAGTTTTAGAATTGCATGTTTTAAGTTAAGTTTCTTTATAGTAGTAGCTTATGGTGGGTGTGGTTTTTTAAATAATATTTTATTTTACCTTATTTTGATATAATTTTTTCGTGTTTTTTTGTTTTTAAGGACCGTATTTGTTTTTGAAACCTTCTAATTAAAAAATGTTTTATAGGGGTCAAAACACTCGTGTTGATGGTTTTAGAAAAGAAAAAAGATAGTCTTCAAAGTGTTTATTTCAAAACTTTAAAATCTTTATCATTTGTAAGTTAGATTGTGCCTGTAGCAATTTCAATTTGGGGTGTAAATTTATTTTTTGCATGGTATTAATGTACTGTAAAGAAAGACCAATTTAATTAGAAGAAAATAAACTTATTTGTGTCTTTAAAAGTGAGTGGATTGAAAACGGTAAGAAGACGAATCTTAAAATCAAGTTCGTTATTTCTTTGTTTTTGGTAGTATTTAGAGATTTCTACGTGATTACTTGGCAAATTCATTGGAGGTTTTTAATAGTTATTGTGTTTTAATTTGTTGTTTTTAGGTGTTTTAAGTGTTTTTTTTGAGAAAAGAGCCTTAAGTTGTAATTTTAACTTTAAAAAGTAAATATTTTGTAGGTAACAAAATAATATCTGTTATTTTTGTGCTAACAAATTCTTAACATTGAGTAACACAAACAATACTTTTTTCGAGAGTGATTTTATCGCTCAAAACCAACAAGTTTTTCTCCCAATCTTAGAAGAAAAAAAGATAGAACTCTTTATAAAAAGAGAAGATTTAATACACCCTTTTGTTTCGGGTAATAAATTTAGAAAATTAAAATACAATTTAGAAGAAGCTAAAAAGCTTAAAAAGAAAGCAATACTTACATTTGGTGGTGCGTATTCTAATCACATTTTGGCAACTGCAGTTGCTGGTAAATTAGAAGGTTTAAAAACTTTTGGAATTATTAGAGGCGAAGAGTTGGGTAAAAATCTTACACAGACTTTAGAAGAAAACCCTACATTAAGAGAAGCACACGAGCATGGAATGAAATTTCACTTTGTGTCTAGAGAATTATACCGACAAAAAACGTCTTTTGGTTTCATTGAAAAAATGAAAAACAAATGGGGCGATTTTTATTTAATTCCGGAAGGAGGTACCAATTTTTTAGCCGTAAACGGTTGTGAAGAAATTTTAACAAAAGAAGATGGTACATTCGATTATGTTTGTGCTGCTGTAGGAACAGGAGGAACATTGGCTGGATTGATAAAATCGTTAAAAAGACGTCAGAAAGTATTAGGTTTCCCTGCTTTAAAAGGAAATTTTTTATCCGAAGAAATTAAAAAATATACCATTAAAAATGATAATTGGAAATTACAAAAAGGGTATCATTTTGGTGGTTATGCAAAACATACAGAAGAATTAATTACTTTTATCAACGATTTTACAGAGAAAACGGGTATTTTGTTAGATCCTATTTATACCGGAAAAATGATGTTTGGTATTCTAGATTTAATTAAAAAAGATACTTTTTCTGAAGGAACTAAAATCTTAGCAATTCATACCGGAGGTATTCAGGGAATAGCAGGTTTTAATCAGGTTTTAGAAAATAAAAATGAGCAGATAATTAAAAGTGTATGAAGTTAAGAGTTTTAGTATTTTGTGTTAGTTTATTGGTGTTTGCAAGTTGTGGTTCTAGTAAAAAAGCGAGTCGGAGTAAAGGTAGTAAAAGTGCTGGCGTTGTTTTAAATGAGCCAAAACCAGTAAAATTACCCTCTGTAAATGAAAAAGAACTTACCAAAAAATTAATAAAGAAAAACTCAAATTTAAACAAACAGACTTTAGATTATATTAGAAAATATGCACCTATTTCTGTGAAAGAAATGCATGAAAATAAAATACCTGCTAGTATTACTTTAGCACAAGGAATTTTAGAATCTGGTAGAGGTAGAAGTGAATTAGCCTTAAAATCTAACAATCATTTTGGAATTAAATGTCATACACAATGGCAAGGAGAACGTGTATATCATGATGATGATGAAAAAGGAGAGTGTTTTAGAAAATACCAATATGTAGAAACTTCTTACGATGATCATTCGGCATTTTTAACCCAAAGAAAACGATATGCTTTTTTGTTTGATTATAGGTCTAATGACTATAAAAGATGGGCAAGAGGTTTAAAAAAAGCAGGGTATGCAACGGATAAGAAATACCCAGATAAACTGATTAAAATTATTGAAGATTATAAGTTACATGAGTTTGATAATGTAAAAAAGAAAGACTTTAAAGTAGATCCTAAAACGGAAGCAGTTTTAAAAGCAGCTGCAAACCCAAACAATACTGTTGTTAAGTATTACGAAGTGCAAAAAGGAGATACACTGTATTCTATTGCTAGAAAATTTAACACAACGGTTGCTGCCATTAAAGAAGTGAATACTTTAAAAGATAATGTAATTTCTATAGGACAGCATTTACAGATAAAATAAGAAATGTTTTTATAAAAAAATAACCTCGAGGAGAATCTTCGAGGTTATTTTTTTACAATTTAGAAAAGGAAGAACGAATACTTAAATAATAATTGTTTGTATCTAATTTTTAGTTAGTTTTAAGTTTTAAAATCGACAAATAGGGCATGGGCAAATCTTTACTTTTTTTACCAGATATTTCTGGATTCACAGAATTTGTTCAAACTACAGAAGTAGAACACAGTCAGCATGTAATTTCAGAATTATTAGAAGTTTTAATCGCAGCAAATACAGAAGAGTTGCAATTAGCAGAAATAGAAGGAGATGCTTTGTTTTTCTATAAAGAAAATGAGATTCCTTCTTTAGAAAAGTTGTTGGCTTTATCAGAACATATCTTTACGGCATTTTACAGTCATTTAAAACTGTTAGAAAAAAACAGAATTTGTCCGTGTAATGCCTGTTCTACGGCTCCTAAATTGCAGTTGAAAATTATTGCACATTGTGGGGAGTTACAATTTTTAACTGTTCAGAATAATAGAAAACCTTTTGGGAAACAAGTTATTGAAGCGCATCGACTCATGAAAAATTCTGTTGATAGCGACAATTATGTGTTGTTTAGTAAAGAGTTAACTGATACGATTGGTTTGTCTGGCAATTATCAATCAAAATTATATAATTTTAAAAAAGGAAATGATCGTTATGATGGCAACCAATTAGACTATTTGTTTTCTGTAATAGATAACAGTCATTTAAAATTAAAATCATTTCTTACTCCGAGTAAAGTTGTTTTTAACAAACCACCGAGTTTTATTATAGAAAAAGAATTTCCTGTTGCTGCAGTAGAATTGTTAGAGGCATTAACTAATTACACATATAGAAGAGCGTGGAAAGAGGATGTTAATGAAATTAAGTATCATGTAAATGAGGTTACAAGGTTAGGGTCAGAACATGTTTGTGTTGTAAATCAAAAGCATTTAGATTTTGTGGTGGTTACAAAAGAAGCAAAATCAGGGCAATTGGTTTACGGAGAAATGACGGAGAGTCCAATTCCTGTAGATAAATTGTATCAGTTTTATGTGATAACTCCATTAGGTTCTGGAAAATGTAAATTAGTTTTAGAAACGTATTTAGAAGCAAAATCTCCTATTAAAAAGTTAGCTATTTTCTTAGTTGTAAAAAAGGTGCTAAAAAAAGATGTTGCAAAAGGAATTGATAAATTATATGAATTCTTAAAATCTAAGAGTGCTATATAATAAGTTGTAAAATTAAATAAGTACCAAATAAAAAACAGCGACTTGTATTTAAATACAAATCGCTGTTTTATTTTATATAAGAAAGTAAAATACTCTAGTCTAATTCTACATCTTTGGAATTCTCAGAATATGTTCTCCATTTTTCTAAACACTCCGTAATATCTTGAGGAACTTCAGAATTAAATCGCATAAATTCTCCCGTTTTTGGGTGCGTAAATCCTAATGTTTTAGCATGTAGCGCTTGTCTTGGTAATACTTTAAAACAGTTGTTTACAAATTGCTTGTATTTGGTAAACGTTGTACCTTTTAAAATATCATCTCCACCATAACGCTCGTCATTAAAAAGAGTATGACCAATATGTTTAAAATGCGCTCTAATTTGGTGTGTTCTACCTGTTTCTAATTTACATTGTACTAAAGTTACATAAGTTAACCTTTCTAAAACTTTATAATGTGTAACCGCGTGTTTACCAAAATCTCCATCAGGAAAAACAGCCATTTGCAAACGATTTTTTAAACTACGCCCAATATTACCTTCAATTCTACCTTCATCGTCTTCCATATTTCCCCAAACTAAGGCATAGTATAAACGCTCTGTAGTTCTATCAAAAAACTGTTTCGATAAATTAGCCATAGCAAATTCTGTTTTTGCAACTACTAATAATCCACTGGTGTCTTTGTCAATTCTATGCACCAAACCTGGTCTTTCGTTAGAGTTGGTTGGTAAGTTTTCTATATGATGAATTAAGCCATTTACCAACGTTCCAGAATAATTTCCGTGTCCTGGGTGCACCACCATTCCTGCTGGTTTATTTACTACAATTACAGTATCATCTTCATAAACAATATCTAAAGGAATATCTTCTGCAACTAATAAGTTTTCTGCTGGTGGATATGCTAAAACAACTCTAACAACATCGTTTGGCTTTACTTTATGATTCGATTTTACAACCATTTCATTCACCAAAATATTACCTGCTTTTGCAGCTTGCTGAATTTTATTTCTGGTTGCGTTTTCTACAAAGTTCATTAAAAATTTATCTACTCTTAAAGGTTCTTGACCTTCACTAGCTGTAAATCTGTGATGTTCGTATAAATCGTCGTTTTCTTGATCTTGAGGTTGATTTTCTTGCAAAGTTTATTTTTTAAGTTTTAAAGTGACCTCTGTTAAGATAATCAAACTTCAACTGTTTAATTTTTGAATACTGAATACTGAATACTGAATACTGAATACTGATTTAATTCCCTTCTCCATCACCTAAAACTAAATCTACAATAGAATTTAGTGGCAATTTATCTCCTTGATTTAAAATTTTCCCTTTGTAACGCAATCCACGTACAACATCTTTACCTATATCTCTAACAGAAACAGGGTTGGTACCAATATTAAAACCGATAGATCTTAAATGAGAAGTTGCTTGTCTTTTAGTTCTTCCGTTTAAATCTGGTATGGTAACATCTCTATATTTAGATGGATTTAAGGTTAAATAAATTTTACGTTTTTCTTTTACAAAATCTCCAGATTCTGGCGATTGTTCAATTACAGATTTTTTCGGATAGTCTGGGTTGTAACTTGCACTGTCTATAACAATAAAGTCTAAATTAAGTTCTTTTAATTTTTGCTCTACATTCTCTAAAGACATTTTATGTAAATTAGGAACCTGAATTTTTTGATCGTGATTGGTAGAATACCCTAACCAATATTTTAAAGCAAAAATAAAGACTAACAAACCTACAATTGCAATAGCAACTTGTATAAAGAAAGATTTACTTTTAAGAAATTGAAAAACACTCATTTTTTGATTTTTAGAACGCACAAAGATATAAAAACTAAACGTTGCTATTTCTATAATTATTTTGATAAATTTGTTTTATTATTTTATAATCCATGAAAAAGAACATTGCCATTGTTATGGGTGGTTATTCATCCGAAGTTAATATTTCGCTTACCAGCGGAAATGTAGTGTACAACCATTTAAACAAAGAGAAGTACAGCCCTTATAGAGTCCATATTTTAAAAGAGAAATGGGTTGCTTTAGATGCCGCGAATAATGAGTATCCTATTAATAAAGACGATTTTACTTTTATGTTAGGTGATCAAAAAATAACTTTCGATTGTGTTTTTAATGCAATTCATGGTGCGCCCGGAGAAAACGGAACTTTATTAGCCTATTTTAAGTTGATTAATTTAAAACATACTTCGGCACCTTTTTACCAAATGGCCTTAACTTTTAATAAAAGAGATACGTTAAGTGTGGTAAAAGAATATGGCGTTAAAACAGCTGTATCTGTGTATTTAAATAAAGGAGATGTTGTAGATGTAGATGCTATTATTAGTAAAGTTGGTTTGCCTTGTTTTGTAAAACCCAATAATGCAGGTTCTAGTTACGGTATTTCTAAAGCGCATACAAAAGCAGAAATGTTGCCTGCTTTAGAAAAAGCGTATCAAGAAGATTCAGAAATTTTAATTGAATCTTTTTTAGACGGACCAGAAGTTTCTGTGGGTGTTATTCAATATAAAGGAGCAATTAAAGTGCTACCAATTACAGAAATAGTTACAGAAAATGATTTCTTTGATTACGAAGCAAAGTATGAAGGGAAATCGCAAGAGATAACTCCTGCAAGAATATCAGAAAGTACAAAGATAAAAGTAGAAGAAATTGCTAAAAAAGTATATGCAATTTTAAACATGTCTGGTTTTTCGCGTTCAGAGTATATTTTAGTAAAAGGAGAACCACATTTCTTAGAAATGAATACGGTACCAGGTTTAACAGAAAATAGTATTTTACCACAACAAGCACAAGCAGCAGGAATATCATTAGAAGAATTATTTGATAACGCTATAGAATCGGCATTAAAATAGCGTTTTTAGAAACAAGATGATGATATCTGTTGTGGATTTGAGACAAGATGATGATGATCACTGTTGTGGATTTGAGTCAGGATGTTTTTGAACCATGAGACAAGATGATGATCACTGTTGTGGATTTGAGTCAGGATGTTTTTGAACCATGAAACAAGATGATGATCACTGTTGTGGATTTGAGTCAGGATGTTTTGAGTCAGGATGTTTTAACAGTAAGAGACAAAAATATTTATAATGTTAAAATAATAAAGCTATGAAAAGACATAATTTTAAAAAGTTACAAATTTGGCAAGAGGCAATAGAATTAGTTACTTTAAATTATAAATTCACCTCAACATTGCCAGATTACGAGAGGTTTGGTTTGATTAGTCAATTAAATAGATGTGCTGTTTCTATTCCTTCAAATATATCTGAAGGGACAAGTAAAAGAACAAATAAACATTTTGTTACTTTTTTAGAGCATAGTTTAGGTTCTGCTTTTGAATGGGAAACTCAAATTATAATTTGTAATAATTTAAACTTTATTTCTAATGAAACTTTTATCGATTTTGAAAAAAGAATCCAAAAATTACAACAAAAAATATCAAATTTCATAGATTCATTAGACAAGTGATACTATTTTAAGATAAGAATTTTAAAGTATACGTTGTCAGTCGTGTTTCATGTGTCTAAAACATCAAAAAAGTCAAATACAATAGAATGAAAAGAGCAATTTTTCCAGGATCTTTTGATCCAATCACATTAGGTCATTATGATATTATAGAGCGAGGTGTAAAATTGTTCGATGAACTTATTATTGCCATTGGTATCAATGCCGATAAAAATTACATGTTTAGTTTAGAAGAACGTAAAAAATTTATTGAAGACTGTTTTAAAGACAATCCAAAAATAAAAGTAGTCACTTACAAAGGTTTAACTGTTCATTTTTGTCAAGAAAACAATGTAGATTTTATTTTTAGAGGCTTAAGAAATCCGGCAGATTTTGAATTCGAAAAAGCAATTGCACACACCAATAGAGATTTAGCACCTATAGAAACCGTGTTTTTACTAACCGCAGCAAGTACTTCTTACATTTCATCATCTATTGTTAGAGATGTAATTAGAAATAATGGAGATTACACAAAGTTAGTACCCAAACCGGTAAGAGTTAAGTAAATATGAGTAATTATTTTAAAGCGATATTTTTAGTTCTTTTTTTATTTTTGATAATTTCTTGTAATAATTCATCCAAAGAACAGAAAGATTTTACAACACTTTTCGAGAAATCTAAAGGAACTGAAACTCCAGAATACAAAGAGGTAATTTCTTATTATAAAGATTTAGCAGAAGAATATAGTACAATTTCATTATTTTCTTTCGGACAAACAGATGCCGGAAAACCTTTGCATTTGGTGGTTTATAGTAGAGAAGGTATATTTAATGTTGATGAAATTAAGAAATCACCCAAAAACAGAATTTTAATAAACAACGGAATTCATCCCGGAGAATCCGACGGAATTGATGCTTCTATGTTGTTGCTTAGAGATATTGTACAAAACGATTCTTTAAAAGAAAAGTATAAAAATTCTATTATTTGTGTTATTCCCGTTTATAATGTTGGTGGTTCTTTAAATAGAAATTCGCACACAAGAGCAAATCAAAATGGACCAACAGCATATGGTTTTAGAGGAAATGCTAGAAACTACGATTTAAATAGAGATTTTATCAAACAAGACTCTAAAAATGCGGCAGCTTTTGCTGATATTTTCCATACTGTAAATCCTGATGTTTTTATTGATAACCACGTAAGTAACGGAGCCGATTATCAATATGCCATTACTCATTTATTTACACAACACAATAAATTAGGCGGTAATTTAGGGACTTTTATAGAAGAGAATATGCGTAAGAGTTTAGAGAGTTCGCTAGAGCAAAAAGGAATTGCAATTACGCCTTATGTAAATGTTTGGGGCACAACTCCAAAAGAAGGTTGGTTTCAGTTTTTCGACTCGCCAAGATATTCTACAGGCTACACAAGTTTATTTAATACCTTAGGTTTAATGGTAGAAACGCACATGTTAAAGCCTTATAAAACACGAGTAGAACAAACCTATGAATTGCTATTTTCTGCGTTAGATTTTACAGAAAAAAATTCGGTAAAAATTAAAGAATTAAGAGCCAATGCTGTTGCTGAGATATTGGCACAAGAAACATACCCGATAGCTTTTAAGGTTGATACAGAAAATGCTACGGAATTACAATTTAAAGGATACGAAGGCGAATATATAGAAAGCAAAGTAACTACAGGGAAACGCTTGTTTTACGATAGATCAAAACCGTATACCGAGCCTGTAAAATATTACAATAATTTTGTAGCCACAAAGACTGTAAAAATTCCGAAAGCGTATGTTTTACAACAAGGTTGGCATAAAGTGTTAGAACGCTTAATAAACAATAAAATTGAATTTACACGTTTTAAAAACGACACTATAATTTCTGTTGAAGTAAATCATATAGATACTTTTGAAACCAGTAAAACTGCTTACGAAGGGCATTATTTACATTATAATACTTCTGTAAAAACATCCACTCAGAATTTTCAATTTAGAAAAGGAGATATTTATATAGATACAAATCAGAAAGGTGTTCGTTATTTGTTAGAAACCTTAGAAGCAGCTGCAACAGATTCTTTTTTTAATTGGAATTTTTTTGATACCGTTTTACAACAAAAAGAAGGTTTTTCGGCCTATGTTTTCGAAGATATTGCAGCACAATTTTTAGCAGAGAATCCATCTATAAAAAAGGAGTTTGAAGAAAAACTAAAAACGGATACAGCTTTTGCAGAAAACGCAAAAGCACAATTAAACTTTATTTACAAAAAATCACCTCATTACGAATTGGCACACTTACGTTTGCCAATTTTTAAACTATTTTAATTCATGAAATTTCTACCTATATTTTTAGTATCAATATTTTTATTCGGATGTAAAACAGGAACCGTAAAGAAAAACACTATGAAAACTTCTTTTTATGTAGGTACTTATACCAAAAAAGATTCTAAAGGAATTTATAAATATCAAATTTCTGAAGAAGGAAAATTAACAAAAATTGGCTTGGTTGCAGAAACTATAAATCCTACTTTTTTAGCAAAATCTAAAGACAAAAAAACACTTTTTTCTATTGGCGAAACAGATGTAAATGGAGTTGGGTATGTAAAGTCTTTTAAGATAACAAAAGATGCTTTACAACTTATTAGTAATGAAAAAAGTGGTGGTTCTGGACCTTGTTTTGTGGCTATAAATAATGATAATTATGTAGTAACTGCAAATTACAGAGCCGGAAGCGTAGGTTTGCTAAAAGCAGATGCTTCTGGTAAATTATCTACATTATTAGATGTGCAACAACATGTTGGCAAAGGTACCACAGAAAGACAAAAAGGGCCTCATGCACATTCTGCTTGGTTTCATCCAACTAAAAAAGAAGTGATTTCTGTAGATTTAGGAACGAACGAATTGTTATTTTCTACAATTGATACTACTACAAACCAACTAGTTGCTACGGCTCAAAAATCTTTAAAAATGGAAGATGGAGCAGGCCCAAGACATTTAACCTTTCATCCAAATAATAAATGGATTTATGTATTAAATGAGTTAGACAATACAGTTTCTTTGGTAAAAGAAAAAGACGGAAAATATTTTGTAGATTTTTCAATTGCTACTTTACCATCAGACTTTACAGCGTTTAGCAAGGCAGCAGATATTCATATTACCAAAGATGGTAAGTTTTTATATGCTTCTAACCGCGGACACGAGTCTATTGTGATGTATGCCGTAAATTCAGAAAACGGAACCTTAAAAACAATTGGTTACGAGCCTGTTTTAGGGAAACACCCTCGTAATTTTTCATTGTCTCCAGATGAACAGTTTTTATTAGTTGCCAATCAAGACACCAATAATATTGTTTCTTTTAAAAGAGATGCTGCAACCGGTACATTAACTTTTGTTAGTGAAGTTGCTGCGCCAATGCCAGTTTGTATTTTGTTTTAGGTTTTTAATATTTACAATTACTTTAATTTCAAATCCAATGCAATGCTAGTGCGAGCATCTCGCTCGTACTTTATCATGTTTACGCCATCGTTACGCTCATGTTAGTGAATATTCATAAATTAGCTTGTACATGTAAATTGATTTCATTTTTTAAATACAGAACTATGTTTACTATGTGCTTATGTGTTCAACTTTTTTAAGATTTGTTAGTTCTAGTGTAGTTGAGAACAATTGGATATTTAACGAAGTAGAAAATTATATTATTCGTAACTTGTAATCTCTAAAATCAATTTTAAAAAACACATGCTTTTAATTTTAATAAATTGGATTTATATTTTTATATCCTCCTTAAGCTTTGGTTTTTTATTAAAAAAACTCTTTAAAATTGAGAATCAAAACTTTACCATTCACCATATTTTAGGACTGTTTTCAATAACATTATTTAGTTGGTTGTATGCTTTTTTCTTTGCCTTAGACATTGTTTTTTATGGAATAATGGTTAGTGTAACAATTGCAGGAATTTGGGTATTTAGAAAAGAAGTTCAAAGACATTTTTATCAATTTAAAGAGAATTGGTTCTCGTTTAGTAAAACCTATAAATTAGGCATTTTTTTTATTGGTATTGTTGCGTTGGCAATGTCATCGGTTACGCCTTCTATTTTTGATAATGAAAGTTATTATATACAAACCATAAAATGGTTAAATGAATACGGTTTTGTAAAAGGATTGGGAAATTTACACATCTTTTTTGCACAAACCTCTAGTTGGCATATTTTACAAGCGGCGTTTTCTTTTCCGTTTTTAGAAACCTCTTTTAATGATTTAAACGGTTACTTTTTAGTCATTTTTTCTTTTTACTGCTTTCAGCAATTACATCATTTTAAAACAAGTAAAAAAAGAAACCAATTGTATATTGGTAGTGTTTTAATTAGTTTGCCTTTTCTTATTTTTTTTATCAATGCACCATCACCAGATTTACCGGTATTTTTGATAAGTCAGTTGTTGTTGTTCCTTTTTATTAAGCATTACAAAAAGGTCGATTTTTCTAATTTTATCATTATTTTATTGCTCACAATTTTTTTGTGTGTCATCAAAATCACCACTTGTGTTTTAATACTATTACCGTTAATTTTAGTTATTAAGAATTACAAAACCTTAAAAGAAAATCTTGTAAAACCAATCGTTTTCTCAATTTTTGTGTTAGCGCTTTTTTTGATGAAGAATGTAATTCTTACAGGGTATTTATTATATCCATTAGAAATTATAGATGTTCTTAATGTAGATTGGAAAGTACCAAAAGAGTTAATCTATTTATTTAAAGTAGGTACATATAGTGCTGCTTTTGATTATCAAGCATTAGAAAACCTTTCTACCTATCAATTGTTTATTGCTTGGATAACTTCATTTAAATTCAATGGAATCATTAATATTATTTTTACAACTTTATTACTTTCTTTTCCTTTTTTATGGTATTTAAAAAGTAAAGAAAAATCCGTTTTTATCTTGTATTTAATTGGCGTTTTACATTTTGTATTGGCGTGGATTTTTTCTCCTCAATACCGATTCTTCTTTTTTTACATGTTGTTCTTTTCCATGCAAATTTGCGTTTGGTTTTTTAAAAAAGAAAAAATAATTGTGTTATTTACCTATATAAGTTTATTGTTAAGTTTGGTTCCTTTTTTAACCGAATTAAAATTGAGTAACTACACCACCATAAAAAAAACGAATACAAAAACTAGTCTTTTAAAGCTTAAAAACATTGTACAACCAAATGTAAACTCGAGCATGAGTTTAGAATATGACCAACATATAGAAGATGGTTTTGCTTATAATTCTCCCACAAAAGATAGTTTTTTTTGGTCAGTAGGAATTGTGCCTTTACCTGCGGTTAATGCAAAACAAGTGGCCTTTATTAAAAAGCATTATAAAATTGTTCCTGCTTTAAGAACCAATAATTTAAAAGACGGTTTTAAGAGCATTAACATTAAATAGTTGTTGTTCTTCGATTGAAAGGTTTATATTGTGTTTTTTAAATAAGAAACATGGATACAATTTTATCAATTAACGGTAAATCTCACGCTGTTAAAGTGCAAGATGATATGCCTTTGTTATGGGCAATTAGAGATATTGTAGGTTTAACAGGAACTAAATTTGGGTGTGGCGTAAGCGAATGCGGAGCCTGTTCTGTTTTGGTTGATGGAAGATTGATTAAGTCTTGCGGAATGCCAGTATCCTACGCAGTAGGAAAAGAAATTTTTACGATAGAAGGAACTTCACCAAACTTAGAATTTTTACGAGAAGCATGGCAAGAGGGTAATGTGCCACAATGTGGTTTTTGTCAGTCTGGGCAATTAATTGCAGCAACTTCTTTGTTAGATAAAACAGCAAATCCTACAGATAAAGATATAGACGATGCTATGAGTGGCAACATTTGTAGATGCGGAACGTACACAAGAATTAGAACAGCAATTCATAAAGCAGTGGCACTTAAAAACGAAGCGATATGAGTAAAATACAACAAATAAACCGTAGAGATTTTGTAAAATTATTTGGTTTGGCTTCTGGAGGAATCCTTTTAGGTTGCACGGTTTCTTCTGATAAAAAAGAATTTATACCGCAAGCGGATGAGACTTTTACACCCAACTTATTTGTACACATTAAAAAAGACGGAAACATTACTTTAATAGCTTCTCGTTCGGAAATGGGACAAGGAATTAGAACTTCTTTGGCTTCTGCAATTGCAGATGAATTAGAAGCCGATTGGAAATATATTACTATAAAACAGGCAACTGGAGATGCCAAATATGGCAATCAAAATACAGATGGATCTAGAAGTGTAAGAACTTTGTTAGAACCTATGAGAAAAATGGGGGCTGCAGCAAAAGCCATGTTAATTACTGCTGCCGCTACTAAATGGAAGGTTGCAGAAACAGATTGTAAAGCAGAAAATCATTTTATCATCAATACAAAAACCAACGACAAAATTTTCTTTGGAGATTTGGTAGACGAAGCTGCTAATGTTGCAATTCCTTCGGATGAAAACATCAAACTTAAAAAAGTTGAAGATTTTAAATTTATAGGAAAAAACTTAAAAAGTGTCGATTTAAACGATTTTACACACGGAACAGCAACTTACGGAATTGATGTTAGAATTCCGAATATGAAATTTGCTGCCATTGCCAGATGTCCCGTAACTTTCGGAACCGTAAAAAGTTTCGATGCATCAAGCGCAGAAAAAACAGCAGGCGTAGAAACTATTTTCGAAATACCTAGAATAGTGCCGCCAACAGGTCAGTTTTTTGGAACTTTAGGAGGTGTTGCGGTTATTGCAGATAATACGTGGTCTGCCTTTCAAGGAAAATTAAACTTAAATATTGAATGGAATTACGGAGATAATCATTCTTTTGATACCGAGAAATTCAAAGAAAAACTAACAGAAAGATTACTAGAAAAAGGAAAATTAGTTCCTGGAAGTAGTGGTAATGTAGATGCCGCTTTTAAAGACGCTACAGAAATTGTAGAAGCTACGTATCACGTTCCTTTTTTGGTGCATGCGCCCATGGAAGTGCCTAATGCTACGGCTTGGTTTCAGGAGGATAAAATAGAAGTTTGGGCACCTTTACAAGATCCGCAAACGGCAAGAGCAGAAATAGCACATTTCTTTAATATCGCTTTAGAAAAAGTAACTATAAATGTTACTTTTTTAGGTGGAGGTTTTGGTAGAAAATCTAAATCTGATTTTGTGGTAGAAGCAGTTGCTATTTCTAAAAAAATAAACGCACCTGTACAAGTTGTTTGGACGCGTGAAGATGATATTCAGCATAGTTTTTATCACGCTGCAAGTGCACAATATTTAAAAGCTGGTTTAGATACAAACGGAGAGGTTACAGGTTGGTTGCAACGTGTTGGTTTGCCTTCTATTGTATCTTCATTTAAACCAATGTCAGACTATGCTTCTGGTTTAGAACTCAACCAAGGGTTTACAAATAATGCCTATAATTTACCTGATTTTAGATTAGAAAACGTAAAAGCAGAAGCCAATGTAAGAATTGGTTGGTTGCGTTCTGTTGTGAATATTCATAGTGGTTTTGGTAATAATTCTTTTGTAGATGAATTGGCTTTTGCAGCAAAAAAAGATCCCATACAATTTCATTTAGATTTAATTGGTAAAGATAGAATTATAGCAGGTAAGTCTCAGTCTCCTTATAACTCTAAACGAATGAAAGATGTGCTAAAAAACACAGCTAAAATGGCTGATTGGGGAAAATCGTTGGCTAAAAACCATGGATTGGGAGTTGCTATTCAGTATAGTTTTTATAGTTATGTGGCAACCATTGTAGAAGTTTCTGTAAATGCCGGAAAAGTGAAAATAGAAAATGTTTGGACTACCATAGATTGTGGTTTGGCTTTAAATAAAAACAATATTAAAAACCAATTAGAAGGTGCCGCTATTTTTGGAATGTCGTTAGCTTTATATGGGAAAATTTCAGCAAAAAAAGGTGCTGTAGAGCAACACAATTTCTTCGATTACCCAATGACAAGAATGAAAGATGCGCCTAATATACATATTGATATTTTAGATAAAATGCACGAGCCACCAACTGGAGTAGGGGAACCTGGAGTACCTGTTATGGCACCTGCAATTTGTAACGCTATTTTTAATGCCACAGGAAAACGTGTTAGAAGTTTGCCTTTGGTGGATTTTGGGATGGTTTAATTTAGAGAAAGTAGGAGTTTGTTTTAAGTAACACAGCTTTTATTTTTAATGATATTTTTATTAGAGGTTGAAAATAGTTTTTTATCTTTAATATCCTTAACGGAAATTAAACTATGGCACAAAAAAGAAGAAATTGGACAAGAGAGGAATTAATTGTTGCTTTTAATTTATACTGTAAAATATCATTTAGTAAAATAAATTATCGACATTATTTAATAATTAAATTGGCAGAAGCCATCGGAAGAACACCTTCGGCAGTTGCTTGGAAATTAGTTAATTTTGCTAGCCTCGATCCTTCGCTTACCTAAAGAGGTGTAAAAGGAGCAACTAACACAGGTAAATTAGATAAAATAATTTTTGAAGAATTCACGAATAATTGGGAAGATTTAGCATATGAAAGTGAAGTTTTATTATCTAAATTTTTACAAGAAGAAATAAAAATACCTATTGAAGAAGAATCATTTGAATTAAAAGCAGGGGTGGAAAAAGAAAGAAAGGTAAAAGTACGTGTAAATCAATCCTTCTTTAGAAGTACAGTTTTATCTTCTTATGATTTTAAATGTTGCTTAACAGGAATAGATATACCTGAATTATTAGTTGCGAGCCATATTATTCCTTGGTCAATAGATACAAAAAACAGATTGAACCCTCAGAATGGTTTATGTCTTAATAATTTACATGACAATGCATTTGATAAAGGCCTTATTACTTTTGATTCAAATTTTAAACTGATATTATCAAGTGAATTAAAGGATAGTAAAAGTGAGAAAGTGAAAATTTATTTTCATAAATTAGAAGGAAAAGCACTTGTACTTCCTAAAAGATTTATTCCAAATGTACATTTTTTAGAATACCATAATCAAAACATATTTAAGTTATGAATAACGAAGGAAAAAAACTTTTTGCAATATTTAAAAATGGAATTCATTTGGGAAATGAAAGAGGGGGAAATGTTGATGATGCAATTAGAAAGTATCTTATTGCGTCTTTATATGACAAATCGTTAAATGATATAGAGTTTGTATCTTTTTATAGCGGAAAAGTTGCTATTAAAAATCTACATTATTCATAACAAAGGGTGAGTAATATCTCTGAATATTTATCATGATTTGGTGTGTGAAATTTTACAATTTTTCCTCTTTTATTTGGTTTCATAATATAATTTTTTTAGACAAAAATAGAACTTAAAAGAAGTCTTGTCAACATACAGTTAGTATCAACTTAGTTTAAATTAAAAAAGCTCAACTTTTAAAAGTTGAGCTTTTTTTTTATGTTGTATTTATTATTCCCACTAAAACTTATACTCACCTAATGGTTTAGGAAAATCTTCAGGATTCGCTGCTAAATGATAACGCGGATCATCGATATCTTCTAAAATAACATCCGTAAAAACAGGACTCGATTTGTATAAAATAAGTTTACAATCTTCACTTAAATGTTTTAGCGTAATCTTTTTACCTGCAGCTTGGTATTTTTCAACCAAATTAAAAATAGCTTCTATGGCAGAATGATCTGTTACACGAGCTTCTACAAAATCTATTTCTACTACTTCAGGATCATTTTTTATATCAAACTTCTCATTAAAAGCAGTAATACTTCCAAAGAAAAGAGGTCCCCAAATTTCGTAAATTTTTGTTCCGTCGGCTTTAAAACGTTTTCTAGCTCTAATTTTCTTAGCACTTGTCCAAGCAAAAGATAAAGCAGAAATAATAACCCCTACAAATACTGCAATGGCTAAATCAAAGAAAACGGTTACTGCAGAAACAATGATTAAAACCGCAGCATCAGACATTGGTATTTTCTTTAAAATTCTAAAACTAGACCAAGCAAAAGTTTCTATAACCATCATAAACATAACACCAACAAGCGCTGCAATGGGTACTTGTTCTATATATTTATCAGCAAATAAAATAAAAGTTAATAGTGTTAATGCCATCATAATACCCGATAAACGTCCACGTCCGCCAGCATTAATATTAATTACGGTTTGTCCGATCATACCACAACCACCAGTTCCACCAAAAGCACCACTAACAATGTTTCCGGCACCTTGCGCAATACATTCCTTGTTTCCGTTACCTCTAGATTCTGTTAATTCGTCCACTAAATTCATGGTCATCAAGGTTTCTATTAAACCAACTGATGCCGCTAAAAAGGCATAAGGAGCAATAAACTTTAAGGTATCTAAATTAAAAGGAAGGTTGCTCCACAATTCTAAAACGTTTAAATTTTTAGAAAGTTCTGCAATTCCGTTTAAACCTGCGCCACCACCATCTCTAATAAAATCGCCAACATTAATAGAGCCCAATCCGGTAAAGATTGAAATTAAAGTAACAATTAAAATAGCTGTTAATGCAGCAGGTATTTTTGTAGTTAATTTAGGTAAGCCCCAAACAATGAACATGGTTAATAACACCAAACCAATCATTATATATAAGGATTCTCCTTGCATGGTAGTTTTTACAACACCACTATCTTTTACAGCATAAAAGCCTTCATCCGAAGCATTAAAAACTACTTTTTTAGTTTTAACGTCAAAAACTTGTCCATCAGAAACAAAAAATACTTCTTGGTTTGTAGCACTATTTTTTACGGATTTTCCATCAATAGTAAATAAAACGGTATCAGACATTAAGTCTTTTACTTGGTTGTTAGATACATTATAGACCAATTCTTTCGATTCGGTTTTACGCATATTTTGTCCGAAGAAATCTTTCTTATTCTCTTTAAACATTCCTAATTGTGCCATAAAAATAACAATGGCCAAACCGTTTACAAAGCCCATCATTACTGGGTGCGGAATTAAACGTACAAATTTTCCTAGTTTAAAGACACCTGCAAATATTTGTATAATTCCCATTAACACTACGGCAGCTAAGAGATAAAAGTACCCCATGTTTTCTACAGGATTGTCAAATAACAAGCCTTTTGCGTGTCCTTCTTGTATCATATGTACAAAAATAACAGCCACTGCACCTGCTGCTCCAGAGATTAAACCAGGTCTTCCTCCAAAACTAGCAGAAATAATTCCCACTACAAAAGCACCAAACAAAGCAACTATTGGGCTTATTTGCGCTACAAAGGCAAAAGCCACAACTTCTGGTATCATTGCTAGGGAAACGGTTATTCCTGCAAGGACATCATCTTTTGCATTTGGTAATATTTTTCTAATAAACTCAGTCATAATTGGTTGATTTTTTCGAGTCGGCAAAGATAGTAGGTTTTTTTAAAAAACTATCCTTCTTTGTAAGTATCGTACACTAATTGAATATTGGCGTAAGAATTTGTTAGAGCATCTTTGGTTTCTGCTTCGTTTTTAAAGGCAACTTGGGTAATTCCTTCTTCTGTTTGCGGTATTAATTCTTTCTTATACTTAGAAGTCATTAAAAACCAATAGGTTTGTTTTAGCTTCATCCCTTTATGAAAATAAATATGATAGGTAGTAATTAAGGGCTTTGTAATGTGTAGGTTAGCAATACCACATTCTTCTTTAACCTCTCTAATAGCAGCTATTTCTATAGTTTCGCCTTTTTCAATCCAACCTTTTGGTAAATCCCAAACACCATTTCTAAAAATAAATAAGATTTCATTTTTGGGATTTAGTACTAATCCGCCTGCGGCGGGAATTACCTTGATATTACTTAAAAAAGATTTCCAATCATTCTCTAAGTCAGTTGAATATAAGTTAATACCTTGTAGTTCTTTATTGCTTAATTGTTGAATGATTTCATCAAAAACAATATTCTTAAAACTGTAAACAGGAAAAATATTTTCTTTTTTTGTAGAAGAAGTGATAATTATTGGGCTATCATTTACAAAAACTTTATACATTTGCGATATGATTTTAAACAAAGATACGGCAAAAAAAACAGCTGAACTTTTATTGCAAATAAAAGCAATAAAGTTAAGTCCAAATGATCCCTTTAATTGGGCGTCAGGTTGGAAATCTCCAATTTATTGTGATAACAGAATAACGCTATCCTATCCTCCAGTTCGTGTTTTTTTAAAAGAAGAAATAGCAAAGATTGTAGAGTTAGAATACGGTAAACCAGATGTAATTGCTGGTGTTGCTACAGGTGCAATTGCAATTGGAGTTTTAGTTGCTCAAGAATTAGGAGTTCCTTTTATTTATGTAAGGCCAGAGCCAAAAAAACATGGTAGAAAGAACCAAATTGAAGGGCATTTAGACAGCGGGCAAAATGTTGTGGTTATTGAAGATTTAATAAGTACTGGTAATAGTAGCTTAAACTCGGTAGAAGCTTTAAAAGAAGCGGGTGCAGTTGTTAAAGGTATGGTTGCAATTTTTTCTTATGGATTTGATGTGGCTACAAAGAATTTTGAAGACAAAAACGTGCGATTAACTACTTTAAGTAATTACGAAAACTTGTTAGAACAAGCTTTAGATAGTAATTATATTACAGATAAAGAGTTGATAACATTAAACGATTGGAGAAAGAGCCCAAGTACCTGGAAACAATAAAATGAAAAAATGAATATTAACGGAAATACAGTTACCATAGAAAAACCTACCGAAGAAGTATTTACTTTTTTTACAGATTTAAAGAATTTTGAAGGATTAATGCCTGAGAATATTCAAAAGTTTGAAGTAGATGGAGATTCTTTTATCTTTGGATTACCAGGCATGCCAGAAATTAGATTGGTGTTAAAAGAAAAAACTGAGTTTTCTAACATTACATTAGGTGCAGCAAGTAGTAAATTACCTTTTACTTTAGCGGCAGATATTAATGAGGTATCAGAAAATAAAACAGAAGTATCTTTAAAATTTAATGGTGATTTTAATGCAATGATGTCTATGATGATTAAAAAACCATTGACAAAATTTGTAGATACACTTACAGAAAATATAGGGAAGCTTTAAAGGAAAGAAATTTCTTTAATTCCGAATTCTTTTATAACATCATCATCTAAAAGAACTTGTAATTTTCCGAAATCAGAAACTCCAGAAATCATTCCCATAAAAATTTCATCCTTACTATTTTTAAACATAGTAGGGATGTTTCTTTTATATAAAACACTTAAATATCTTTCTTCTAGTACATTAAATTCTTTAGCATCTAGTAGTTTTATGTTCTTTTGTAATGCTACCAAAATAGTATCTAGTAAAGTGTCTAAATTATACTCGATTGCTGTTTCTAATTTTAAAGAAGTAGCATTAGTTAAATGCTCTGGAAAAATCTCTTGATTCACATTAAGGCCAATTCCTATGAAAGAATTCTTAATTTTATCTCCAAAAAAAGTATTTTCTATTAAAATTCCACAAATTTTATGGTTTGCTGACAGAATGTCGTTAGGCCATTTTATAGCAATTTTAGATAAAGTGTTCGCCAATAAAACATCATAAATAGACAAAGAAATGGCAAAATTTAAATATTTTTTATGAATTATTTTTAAATCGTTAAAAGAAGTAAATATACTGAATGTTAGGTTTTTATAAGGCTCTGAGACCCATTTGCTTTGTTGCTGACCTCTACCTTTTGTTTGGTTTATAGCAACAACAGTAGTGTAATTCTCTAAGGGAGAATTGCGTGATAAATCCTTTAAAAAAGAATTTGTAGAATCGGTGGCACTAAGTTTGATTATTTTCAAGTGTTAAATAAAGTGTAAACAACTGTAATAATACACAAAATACTCGCAAAAAAATAATAACTTTGCGTTAAATATAGAAAAAAGTTAATGACAAAAAAACAAGTAAGTACAGATGATTTAATTGCTTTAATTATTAAAGGGATTGATGAAGTTAAAGGGGAAAATATTCAATTATTAGACTTACGAGATATAGAGAATACTGTATGCGATTATTTTATAATTTGCTCTGGTAACTCAAATACACAAGTAAATGCAATTTCTGGTTCTATTCAAAAAATAGTTAGCAAAGAGCTTAAAGACAAACCTTGGCACATAGAAGGCCAAACCAACTCTGAGTGGGTTTTAATGGATTATGTAAACGTTGCTGTTCATATTTTTCAAAAACACATTAGAGAGTATTATGATATAGAAAGTCTTTGGGGTGATGCAAAAATTACAGAGATAAAATCAGTTTAATTTTTTTATTTTATAAGTAAATGAGTGATTCAAAAAAAGATAGTAATTCGAATATGCCTAAATTTAAGTTTAATGCATATTGGATATATGGTGCAATATTTGTTATAATAATGGCATTTCAGTTTTTTAGTAGCGGAGATTTAGCTACTAAAAGCATTTCGAAAAATGAGTTTAATGAGATATTAAAAGAAAATGATATTTCTAAAATTGTTGTTTTAAATAACAATATCGCTCAAATTTATATCAAAAAAGAAGCTCAGAAGAAAGAGCGATACAGAAAGATGATCAATTCAGCTTTTTATACGCAGGGATCGTCTTTTTATGATTACAATTTTGGTGATTTACAAAATTTTGAAAATAACATAGAAAAATCTAGACAAACCAATGGTTTAGACTTTGATATAAAAAATGAGAATAAGACAAGTATTTTTGATACTATTTTAGGCTTTTTACCATTTATTATATTAATAGGAGTTTGGTTGTTTTTTATGAAAAGAATGTCTGGTGGTGCTGGTGGATCTGGTGGCGGAGGTCAAATTTTTAGTATCGGAAAATCGAAAGCTAAATTATTTGATAAAGACACTAAAGTAAAAACTACGTTTGCAAATGTAGCAGGTTTAGAAGGTGCTAAAGAAGAAGTACAAGAAATTGTAGACTTCTTAAAAAATCCAGAAAAATATACTTCGCTAGGTGGTAAGATTCCAAAAGGAGCTTTATTAGTAGGACCTCCAGGAACAGGAAAAACATTATTAGCTAAGGCGGTTGCAGGTGAAGCAGATGTTCCTTTCTTTTCTTTATCTGGTTCAGATTTTGTTGAAATGTTTGTAGGTGTAGGTGCTTCTCGTGTAAGAGATTTGTTTAAGCAAGCGGCTCAAAAATCGCCTTCTATTATTTTTATTGATGAAATTGATGCTATTGGTAGAGCGCGTGGTAAAAATAGTATGACGGGTGGTAATGATGAACGTGAAAACACGTTGAATCAGTTACTAACAGAAATGGATGGTTTTGGTACCGATGTAAATGTTATTGTATTAGCAGCAACCAATAGAGCAGATGTTTTAGATAGTGCGTTAATGCGTGCAGGTCGTTTTGATAGACAAATTTATGTAGACTTACCTAATATCAACGAAAGAAAAGAAATTTTTGAAGTTCATATTAAACCATTAAAATTAGCAGAAGATGTTAAAATTGGTTTCTTAGCGCAACAAACTCCTGGTTTTTCTGGAGCAGATATTGCTAATATGTGTAATGAAGCTGCCTTAATTGCTGCCCGAAATGGTAAAAAAGCTGTGCATCATCAAGATTTCTTAGACGCTGTAGATAGAATTGTAGGTGGTTTAGAGAAGAAAAATAAAGTAATTACGCCTAGTGAGAAAAAAGTGATTGCTTTTCATGAAGCGGGGCATGCAACGATTAGTTGGATGCTAGAACACGCTGCACCATTGGTAAAAGTAACGATTGTTCCAAGAGGTCAATCTTTAGGAGCTGCTTGGTATTTGCCAGCAGAAAGAATGATTGTGCAAACAGAACAAATGTTAGATGAAATGTGTGCTACCATGGGAGGTAGAGCTGCAGAAAAAGTAATGTTTGATAAGATTTCTACTGGAGCTTTAAGTGATTTAGAAAAAGTAACCAAACAAGCAAGGGCTATGGTTACCGTTTATGGATTAAATGAAGAGCTAGGAAACATTACTTATTATGATTCTTCTGGAAATGATGGTTTTGTAAAACCTTATAGTGAAGAAACAGGTAAGAAAATAGACAAAGAAATTTCTAAAATGATTGAAGCTCAATACGAAAGAGCTATTCAGATATTAGGGGATAATAGAGATAAGTTAACAACTTTGGCCGAATTATTATTAGAGAAAGAAGTGATCTTTAAAGATGATTTAGAAAAAATATTTGGAAAAAGACCTTTTGATGAGGTACAAGCTGAAATAATTGAAGAAAAGAAAGATATTTCTCCAGTAGAAACTACTACTGAAAAATAAATGTCTTTAATCAAAAAACACTTGTAGTTATAATATATCGATGTTTCTGTTATATAGAATTACTGTAAAAGATAATTTAAAAAGCAGTTTTTTGATTTTGATCTTAATATCAAAATAAAATTAATTATCCTCGAAGCGATGCCTCGAGGATAGTTGGTTTAAATAAAATATTTATGAAATGAATTTTTTTAAAAAGTTATTCAATATACCGGTTACGGAAGATAAGGAAATCCAAAAACAAGAAGTAGATCTTTCTTTGGACGACTTGTTCGTGCATAATTTTGTAGAAAAAGGAGGGAAGTTTTTATATTGTTTAAAAGAAAATGAAGTTGTAGAAAACTTAAAAAATATTCTAAGAGAAAATAATTGGAAACAAATAACGCTCTTAGATAATCATCTAGCGTCTTTTTTTGATAGAGAAGATGCGGTAATAGATAAAAACTTTCATATAGACGTACCTGTTTTCTTAAATTGCGAACATTTAATTGCTGATACTGGAGACATTTTATTTTCATCTAAACAGTTAAAAAGTACAAAAATATCTGAGATGCCACAAAATTTTATTGTTTACGCAACTACAAGTCAGTTGGTTAAAGATAGAAGGCAAGGTTTAACGGGCATTAATATACATCACAAGGGAGATTTGCCTACAAATATCTCTTCTGTTAAAAATTATAACCTCAATAAAAGTGATGATAATTTCTTAAACTACGGCAACAGTAACTCAAAAAACTTATATTTGCTGCTATTAGAAGATTTATAATATGAGTAACCTTTTAAGAAGGAGTCTTTCAGGCATAATTTACGTTTTAATTTTTTTATCAGCGATTCTTTTTTCAAAGGAATCGTATGTTATTTTAACTGCCATATTTGGTTTATTATGTGTTTGGGAGTTTTCTAAACTAATTAAATTTAAAGGTATTGTTGGGTATATTTTCTTTTGTTTAGCATTATTTTTAATGTTAAAAAGACCAGAGAGTTATGCAATTGTATTCGTTTTAGGAATTACAATAATTTCTTCTTTATCTCTTATTTATAATTTATTTACCAAAAAAGAAATCTCTTTTTCTGATGATCGCTCTAAGTTAGGCCTACTAATAAGGTATGCTGTATTTTCTATGGTATTTTTAACGCTTTTACCGATTCATAAAGGAGTTTACAATCCTCAGTTAATAATAGCTATTCTCGTTATGATATGGGTAAATGATAGCTTTGCTTTCTTGGTGGGTAAAAATTTCGGAAAAAGAAAATTATTTGTTTCTGTATCCCCTAAAAAAACGCAAGAAGGATTTTTGGGAGGTTTGATTTTTTCATTAATTGCAGCCTTTATTATTAGTAAGTTTTGTTTAGACTTTACTTTAGTAAACTGGTTAGTAATTGCTGTTATTGTAAGTGTAATTGGTACTATAGGAGATTTAGTAGAGTCTAAATTTAAAAGGTATGCCAACATCAAAGATAGTGGTACTATTATGCCTGGTCATGGTGGTATTTTAGATAGATTAGATAGTTTGTTGTTTGCAGCACCATTTGTATATTTGTATATTAATTTTATAATTTAAGTATGATTCGTTTTCACAAAGAGGGATATAAAATAATTGTTATTACTTTTATAATATCAATTGTAGGTATTTTATTAGCAGATTATTTTTTAGAAATTGCTTGGTTAGTTAAGGCTATTCAAATTCTAATTATTGCTTTTTTAGTTATTGTGCTACAATTTTTTAGAAATCCTAAAAGAGTTGCTCCTTTAAATGATAATTTATTAGTTGCGCCAGTAGATGGCAAGGTTGTTGTAATAGAAGAGGTGGAAGAACCAGAGTACTTTAAAGGGAAAAGGTTACAAGTATCTATTTTTATGTCTCCAATTAACGTACATGTTACAAGATATGCCATGAGTGGAGTTGTAAAATATAGTAAATATCATCCAGGAAAATATTTAGTTGCATGGCATCCAAAGGCTTCTACAGAGAATGAAAGAACTACTGTAGTTGTTAATAATTCAGCTTTTGGAGATGTATTGTATAGGCAGATAGCCGGAGCATTAGCAAAAAGGATTGTTAATTATGCAAAGGTAGGAGATGTAGCGGTACAGGGTGCTGATGCAGGTTTTATTAAGTTTGGTTCTAGAGTAGACCTTTTTCTTCCGTTAGGTACAAAGTTAAATGTAGCTATAGGTGATAAAGTTAAAGGTGGAGTTCAGGTAATAGCAGAAAAATAGTAGTATGGAATCTGATTTAGACAAAGAGTTTAATGAAGCTTTCTATAAAATTTCTAAATTAGGAAAAGCCATTGCTCCAGATATAAAGTTAAAGTTCTATGCTTACAATAAGCAAGCAAACTTTGGAAATAAGTTTTCTTTTAATGATGAACATAATGTTGTCAGTGCATTTAAACTGAATGCTTGGATGCAATTAAACGGAATGAAATCTGAGGAAGCAAAAAAAGAATATATAGAATTAGCAAAAGTAGTTTTAAATAATAATAAATAAAGACGTCATGAAAAAAGTAGTAATTTTATCATTAATAATGATTGCCGCATTTAATTTTTCTTCTTGTAAATCAGAAAAAAAATCTGATAATAAAACGGAAGAAAAAATTGAAGCTAAAAAAAGTACAGCAGCTTTTTCTTTAGAGAATGCTCAAAACGAAATTAATTTTGTAGCCTATAAAACTACAGATAAAGTGCCAGTAGGAGGTCAGTTTAAAAAGGTTGATATTATTTCTGGAGGAGAAGGAAATTCTATTAAAGAAGCGATTAACAATACAGCGTTTTCAATTCCTGTAAGTAGTGTTTTTACAAAAGATACCAGTAGAGATTTTAAGGTTAAAAAATTCTTTTTTGGTATTATGGAGAACACAAAATTACTTTCTGGTAAGTTATTATTAACTGATGATACCAATGGAGTTGCAGAAATTAAAATGAATGGTGTTACAGAAAAAGTAGCTTTTACATATACAATTGTAGAGAATGTTTTTAATATGACAGGTACCATGGATATTACAAAATGGAATGCAGGTGCTGCTTTAGCTTCTTTAAATACAGCTTGTAACGATTTACATAAAGGTGCAGATGGTGTTTCTAAAACATGGAGCGATGTTGCTTTAAACATTACAAGTACTTTTTAAGGAAAACTATAAATTATCTAACGCTTTTTTAAGTGTTTTAAATCGAAAAGAATAACCATTCTTTTCGATTTTTTTTGCCGAAATTTTACTGCCTTCTAAAAGGATATTTGCCATTTCTCCGAATAGTAACTTTAATATAAAAGCAGGAACACTAATGACTAAATAAGGTCTTTTTATACTTTTGGCCAATGCTTTAGAAAAGGTTTTACTTGTATGATGTTCTGGTGCAACAGTATTAAAAATTCCTGTAAAGTTCTCTTCTACGGCTTTGATGTAAATTAAACATAAATCTTCTATATGAATCCAAGGTAAAAATTGTTTACCAGAACCTAAGGGAGATATAATGGGTGTTTTCATTTTTTCTAATGCACCTCCTTTTTTAGCTAAAACAACACCTGTTCTTAAAATAGTTACTGGAATATCTTTTGTTGAAAATTGATGTGCTGCATTTTCCCATTTTTGGCAAACATCACCTAAAAAATCAGTGCCTGCATTATCTGTTTCTTCAAAAATAATTTCTTTAGTAATAGCCCCATAATAACCAACTCCAGAAGCAGAAATAAAACCTTTTAAAGGGATGTTTAATGCTGTTACTTTATCAAAAAGTAAATTAGCCGTTTTAACTCGGCTATCAATAAGTATTTGTTTTCTTGTTTCAGTCCAGCGTTTATCTGCAATTCCTGCACCCGCCAAATGAATAATATAGTCGGTGTCTATGAGTGCTTTTTCATCAATATAATTAGAGGAAACATCCCATTTATATTCATTTTTGTTTTTAGGATTTCGGCTAAGAATTACAACTTCATGCTTTTTTGCAATCAACATTTCTGTTAATTTTGTTCCTACAAGTCCTGTTCCTCCTGTGATTAAAATTCTTGACATAAGGTAAAGATACTTAAATTTTGTTGAATCTTTTTGGTGTTTTATAAAACAAACTTATGGCAAGATATATTAAACTAATGTTAATCCTTTTTTAGGCATTGCTTAAAAGCGTATTTTTATAGTGATGAAAAATAATAAAAAACGAAAAGGTTTTGTCTTTCAAAGTTACGAAGCAGAACATCAATCTCCTTTCGAAAAATTATTCGATATTTTTAAGGAATTGATTACCCATACTTCTGGTGATTTTGATGAAGCCATCGATTGGTTACGTTCTTTAGATAAAGAGTATAAATTAACGGATGAGAAGTACACCATTGATGATTTTATTGAAGATTTAAAGAAGAAAGGGTATATAAAAGAAGAAATAAAAGGTGATGGAACTGGAGGAACAAAAATTACTCCGAAAACAGAACGTGCAATTCGACAGCAAGCGTTGAATCAAATTTTTGGTAACATAAAAAGAAGTGGTTCTGGAAATCATAAAAGTAAATCTCCCGGAATTGGAGATGAACATACAGGAGACTTTAGAAATTATCAATTTGGAGATTCGTTAGACAAAGTATCAATGACCGAAAGCATTAGAAATGCTCAAATAAACAATGGCATTGATAACTTTAACCTAACCGAAAACGATTTGGTGGTAGAAGAAACGATGCATAAAAGTCAGATGAGTACTGTTTTAATGATAGATATTAGTCATTCTATGATTTTATATGGAGAAGACAGAATTACACCTGCCAAAAAAGTTGCCATGGCGTTGGCAGAATTAATTACCACACGTTACCCAAAAGATACGTTAGATATTATTGTTTTTGGTAACGATGCTTGGTCTATCAAAATTAAAGATTTACCCTATTTACAAGTTGGTCCTTATCATACAAATACGGTAGCAGGTTTAAATTTAGCGATGGATTTATTGCGAAGAAAAAGAAATACGAACAAGCAAATTTTTATGATTACCGATGGAAAACCAAGTTGTTTGCGTTTACCAGATGGTCAATATTATAAAAATAGTAATGGTTTAGATAGGCATATTGTAAACAAATGTTATGCAATGGCACAACAAGCTAGAAAATTACACATTCCTATTACCACTTTTATGATTGCGCAAGATCCGTATTTAATGCAATTTGTAAGAGCTTTTACAAAAGCAAACCAAGGAAAAGCATTTTATACAGGTTTAAAAGGTTTGGGAGAAATGATTTTTGAAGATTATGAAACAAACAGAAAAAAGAGAATTAAAGGTTAAAAAAGACAAAAGAAACTAGAATAAAGATAAAAGAAGATGAGTGATATCTCTTTTCTTGTACCTTTTTTCTTGCATCTAAAACAAAAACATGAATTTAGAAAATATAAAAACATTAGGAGAATTAATAAAATCGGGTTACAAATCTAGATCTATTAAAGATGAGTTAAGAGAAAACCTTATTAGTAAAATAAAGAGTAAAGAAACCGTTTTTAAAGGAGTTCATGGGTATGAAAATACCGTAATTCCAGAATTAGAACGTGCTATTTTAAGCAAACACAATATTAATTTATTAGGATTAAGAGGGCAAGCAAAAACACGTTTGGCCAGATTGATGGTTAATTTGTTAGATGAATATATTCCCGTTGTAGAAGGTTCTGAAATTAATGATGATCCGTTAAATCCTATTTCTAGATTTGCAGTAGAAATCATTAAAGAAAAAGGAGATGATACGCCTATTTATTGGATGCACAGAGATGAGCGTTTTGCAGAGAAATTGGCTACGCCAGATGTAACTGTTGCAGATATTATTGGTGATGTAGATCCTATAAAAGCGGCAAATCTAAAATTATCTTATGCAGATGACAGAGTAATTCATTACGGAATGATTCCACGAGCAAACAGATGTATTTTTGTAATTAATGAGTTGCCAGATTTACAAGCTAGAATTCAGGTTGCGTTATTTAATATTTTACAAGAAGGCGATATTCAAATTAGAGGTTTTAAATTACGTTTGCCTTTAGATATGCAATTTGTGTTTACGGCAAACCCAGAAGATTATACCAATAGAGGGAGTATTGTTACGCCTTTAAAAGATAGAATTGGTTCGCAGATTTTAACGCATTATCCAGAAGATATAAAAACCGCAAAAGCGATTACACAACAAGAAGCTAATAAAACAAGTTCTCAAAAAGAGTTTATTGCAGTACCCGAATTAGCAAAAGATTTATTAGAGCAAATTGTTTTTGAAGCGAGAGAAAGTGAATATATAGATGCTAAAAGTGGTGTAAGTGCACGTTTAAGTATTTCTGCTTTTGAAAATTTATTAAGCACTGCAGAAAGAAGAGCGTTGTTTTCTGGTGATGAAAAAACAATGGTTCGTTTAAATGATTTTGACGGAATTATACCAGCTATTACAGGTAAGGTAGAGTTGGTGTATGAAGGCGAGCAAGAAGGCGCACATGTAGTTGCAGAAACATTAATTAAGAATGCAATTAAAACATTGTTTCCAAGCTATTTTCCTGAAATAAAAAAGTTAGAAAAGCAAGAGGCCGAAAGTCCTTACGATGACATTATTTCTTGGTTCTTTAATGCCGACGAAGATTTTGAATTGTTAGATGAATATACAGAACAAGAATACAAAGCAGAATTAGATAAAGTAAAGCCTTTAGATGCTTTTATTAAAGAATACCAACCAAACTTAAATGAAGCCGATACTTATTTTATGAAAGAATTTGTATTATGGGCTTTGGTAGAATTTAAAAAACTAAGCAAATACAGGTTTGCAGAAGGCACACAATTTAAAGATCCTTATGGTAATTTTATAAGCGGATTATAAGAGATTACCAGTTGCTACGAGATTTAGTATTACTATTACAAAACCGAATTATTTCTATAATTCGGTTTTGTCTTGTAGTTTCTCTTTTTGCTTGTTTTAACCAATACAAATAGCTCTTTCTATAACTAGGTGCAAAGTTTTTAAAATTAGCAAATGCGGTTTTATTAGCATCAAATTCATTTTGTAGGTCTTCTGGGATGATTCCTTTTTCAACATCATCTAAAGCTGCCCAAGATCCGTTTTGTTTCGCAATTTTAATAATCTCTAAACCTTTCTGATGCATTAAATCATCAGCCATTAAATTTTTAATATGCTTTTTATTTACAGCACTCCAAACACTTTTAGGTTTTCTTTGACAAAAATATTGTTTGCGTTTTCCATCTCCTAAACTTCTTACGGTAGCATCTATCCAACCAAAACATAGGGCAACCTTTACAGCTTCTTCCCAACGCATCGATTCATTTTTATGAGCTACCTTATAAAAAATAAGATGTATTCCGTTAGAAGAATCATGATTTTTAGACAGCCAATTGCGCCACTCTATATCATTTTTAAAGTAAAATTCTTCATTTTCTTCCATAAACTAACAATAACCACTTTTAAAGAAACAAAAATAATTTCTTAATTATTTTTGTTTAATTTTAGTTAGATATTCCTGAAAGCGTTTTCCATAATCAGAATTTTTTACGTTTTCTGATAAAGAATTATTTACAGTATCTAACATTTTTAAACTTGCGTCATACATTTCTGTTAAGGCAATATAAGGAGCCACTTCTGTATCTGCATTGTTAATTGCAAAGTTGGTGGTAAATAAAACTCTTCTTTTTGTTAGTTTCTGATAGTCTTTTTCTAATTGCAACACTAAAGCTTCATCATTCTCTTTCTTTGCGTTAAAATCTTTTTGAATAAATTCTAAACGTTGATCTTGAAACTGTCTTTTAATTTTATTGTATTTATCTAAAATTTCTTGGTTTTTAGATCCAGAAATTTCTGGGTTAAAGCCAAATTCTGCAACATTATCATTAATGGTGATGGTTCCTTTTTCTCCAAAAAATAGAATTCTTTTGTTTGTTGTATTTCCATCAAAAGTTAAATAATATAACACAGGAGATTCTACGTTATCTGTCAATATAAATTTATCACTTCCTAATAGGTTTACAGAGTCTACAGAAACTAAAAGGGTGTCTTTCATTTTCTGAAGGTATAAAGTTCCTTTTTTAAGACCTTTAATTTGCCCTTTTACAATCATGTTTCCTTCTTTCTTAGAAGAACAAGCTACTATTAAAATAGATAGGACTAAAAGTGTAATAATTTTCTTCATAAATTTGATGTTTTTCGTCTGCAAATATGCTTATTTTTATTTAAAGAGTCGCTGATAATTCCATTAAAATGGTACATAAAATGGCACCAATTGTACCTATGGCATACCCAAATACAGCCAACAAAACACCAACAGTTGCTAAAGAAGGATGAAATGCTTGGGCTACAATAGGAGCAGAGGCTGCGCCACCAACATTTGCTTGACTACCTACAGCTAAAAAGAAATATGGAGCTTTTATTAATTTGGCAACTAAAATTAGTAAACCAGCGTGTATAGACATCCAAACAAGACCAATAGCAATTAAGCCTACATTATCAAAAATCATTGCTAAATCCATTTTCATACCAATTGTGGCAACCAAAATGTAAATAAAAACACTTCCAATTTTACTAGCTCCCGCACCTTCGTAATTTTTTGCTTTTGTAAAAGATAAAATTATGGCTGTAATTGTAGAAACACTAATCAACCAAAAGAAACTAGAACCTAGAAAAGAAAATATATTTCGCCAAGTCTGAGATGCTATCGAATTTACAAAATTAGTAAAGAAGTCACTTAAATATCCCGAAGCAAAATGACCAAAACCAACAGTACCAAAAGCAATGGTAAGAATAATCATTAGATCTGTAAGAGAAGGGTTTCTATTTACCTTTTCACTAAATTTAGACATTTTTTCTTTTAAGTCTTCTATAGCAGAAGTATCTGCACCGAGCCATTTATCAATTTTGTCTTTTTTACCAATTCCTATTAACAAAATAGCCATCCAAATATTTGCAACTACAATATCAACAAAAACCATTCCTCCATATTTTTGAGGGTTGTATTGATAAATTTCTAACATGGCAGTTTGGTTTGCTCCACCACCAATCCAGCTTCCTGCAAGTGTAGATAAACCACGCCAAACAGCATCAAAATCTGCGCCACCAACAGTTTCTGGAGAGAAAGCAGAGATTAGTAAAATAGCCAAAGGACCACCAATTATAATACCTACGGTTCCTGTAAAAAACATAATTAATGCTTTAGAACCTAGATTAAAAATTGCTTTTAAATCTATACTTAATGTCATTAAAACCAAAGCTGCAGGCAATAAAAATCGACTAGAAATATAATATAATTGCGATTTTCCTTTTATAACTTCGCTTGCTGTACTTAAGGTTTCCCATGCTGGGGATATAATTCCGGCAGTTGTAAAGATGGCAGGGATAAAATAGGCCATAAATAAACCAGGTACAATTTTATAAAATTTTGGCCAAAACCCAGTTGTTTTGCTTTCTGTGTAAAAAACAAAACCAAGAGATATCATTAAAATTCCAAAAACAATTGCATCATTTGTAAAAGTAGGAGCTGTCATGTTTAAATTGTTTTTTTAGTAAAATCTGTATTTAAAATAACACCTAATTGTAATCTCTTAAGTACGGTTGTAGGTGCTTTTATTTGAAAATATCCCATTTTTAATTTTAGATTTTTGTTTAATTTATGAAGAAAACCAGCACCTGTCCAGTTTTGTACAAATCTTTTACCTCTGTCTAGATTTAAAAAGATTTCATTAAAAGCATATACACTCCATTTTTTAGACAGCGGATAAGCAACATTTAAGTTATAGCGTACCCAACTTTGTGTTACGTCTTGTGTGTTGTTTTTATGAATAAAACGATGCTCTAAACGAATACGATGAGCAGCGTTAAATTTACCCCATTTAGATTTTATATTTAAGTCTTCATAAAATCGATATTCATATAAGTGAATAGAAGGAACATCATGTTCTAAATCTCCAGTAGCGTAAGAAAATCCTAACGTTAGGTTTGTTTTTGGATTAAAAGAATAATTAACACCTAATCTATAAATTTCTTGTTGAAACTCACTAGTTACCTCATAGTATCTAAAATGCGCCATTGTTTTTAAAGAGAATTTATCTGAAACCTTATGAGATCCATTATACATATACCAGGTTCCTAATTTGCTTTCTGCAGAAGATTGTGCTTGTAGTTTGCAGCATAAAAATAGCAAACAAATGATAATTATTTTTTTACTCATGAATTATTTTTAAAATGATTTTTACATTAATTTTTATCAAGTAGGCAATATACAAAATAGAAAATGCTCCATAAAAAATGAGCGTTTATTTTTACAATTTATGTTTTTGTAGTTTTAAATAGAAGTAATCGGTTTTATTAAAAGTAAGAAGATTGTAGCGTTTAGTCTTCTTTTTTCTTAGGTTCTCTTTTTGCATTTTTAAGAGCCTGCATTAGCATCCATTCTATTTGTCCGTTTGTAGAACGAAATTCATCTGCAGCCCATTTTTCAATAGCTTTTATCATGTCTTCATTAACTCGCAATGCGAATGCTTTTTTCTTAGCCATGTTACTTTTTTATAAATAAAACGATTGTTTTAATTAATTGTTCTGATATTGGGTATTCTGATGAATAATAAGATTTTAGGTTGTCTTCTTCTTTTTTGATGTCTTTTAAAACATGATTCATGTTTTTTATAATAACTAATTTAGAATTTAAACTTGCTGCCTGCAACGCTTCTGCGTCTTCAATTTGTACTTGTAAATCCTTATCACCATTAAGGATTAAAGTAGGCATAGTTAGTTTTTTTATTTCTTCTAAAGGATTTATTTGCATCCAAGAGTACAGGAAATCTTGATTTTGTTTTGCAAATACACTCATTAAAAATGGATTTACAACTTCAATTTTTCCTTTTACTCTTAAAGTATCAAACTGTTTTTTAGCAGCGATACCCAAGTTTGCATTATTCTTTGAAATCTGTTTTATTATGGTTTTATCAATTGTTTCTCCTGCGCCTGCAATAGATATGTATTTATCTATATGTTTAGAAGCCATCATTGCAATTAAAGAACCTTGACTATGGCCTATTAAAATAATTTTAGAAAAACGTTTGTCATTTTTAAAATGAGAGATTACCTTTTCTACATCAAGTGAAAAATCTACAATTTTGGTGCCTTTTAAAAAAGCTGTGTTGTTTTTAATAGCGGTTCTTTTATCATAACTAAAAAAAGCAATATCTTCTTTATTGACGGCATCTCTAAATTGTTTAATATAATTGGCCTTAATAGATGGAAATTGATTTCCGTTTCTATCTACATTACCAGATCCATGCACCCAAATTATTAAAGGAACCTTTGTTTTTGTATAAGTTAATGTTCCTGGTAGTTCTATGGATTCATTTTTTATCAATATTTCTTCAGATTTTATCTGAGCAACAGAAATAAAGGTCCCAAAAAATGTAATTACTAAATAGCTGATGAAACGAATCATATTAATTTATTTTTATAAGTTTCTAATACTCTTGTAGCTTCCTCTTTTTTTTGTGTACCAATTAATAATTTCTCTCCATTTTTAAGAATTAATTGAATGCCGATATCACCAGAAACATTTATCGCTTTCTCTTTTCCTTTATTAAAGAAAAATCCTCCTCTTATTCCCCAACCACCAAATTCACTAATAGGAAGATAGGTTCTAGTACCTACTTTAGAAATTTCATTCCAAGGAATGGTTCTAAAAGAAAAATGAAGTGGAAAAAATTGGTAATGAATTCCTTTTTCATCTATTCTTGTTGTTAGTTTAAAGAAGAATATTGTGGTAACTGAAACCAAAATTACTGCAATTGTTATTATAAACTCTTTAGTGGTTAATGTAGCGTTTTTTTGTAAATATTTTTTTAGCATCATTGCTATAGGGGCAATTGAACTAATAACTAACAAGATAATCAACCAAGTTTGTCTAAAACGTTGTTCTTCTTTAAAAATTTTCATTTTTAGCTGTTTTTGTCTTTTTCTAGAAGTGCATAAACACGACCATTGGTATTCGCGTATACATTAATTACACGCCAACCTTGTTTAGCATGGGCGTTAATTGCGTCCTCAAAATTATTTTGGCTATTAGACCAACTTACTTTTTGTTTTAAAAATTTATATTCTTTCATGTATTTTATTTTTTGTTTCTGAACTTTTGGTCTGCAAAGTCACAAAGGTTTAAAGTGAATAAAGTTGTGGAGTTGTCATTTTTTTTAACTCCACCAACCACTACTTAATGACTTAAAGTTCCTGCATTCACAACAGGAGAGGCCTCTTTATCTCCACACAAAATAACTAATAAATTACTAACCATTGCTGCTTTGCGTTCATCATCTAACTCAACAATTTGTTTTCTGTTTAATTCGTTTAAAGCCATTTCTACCATTTCTACGGCACCTTGAACAATTTTGTGTCTTGCAGCAACTATTGCAGTAGCTTGTTGTCTTTTTAACATGGCAGATGCAATTTCTTGTGCATAGGCTAAATACCCAATTCGTGCTTCTAAAACCTCTATTCCTGCAATCGATAAGCGTTCGTCGATTTCTTTTTCTAAAGCTTCCGAAACTTCGTTTACACTAGATCTTAAAGTGATGTCTTCATCATGACCTTCATCAGCAAAATTATCATAAGGATACATACTTGCTAATTTTCTAACGGCTGCGTCGGTTTGTACACGTACAAAGTTTTCATAATTATCAACATCAAAAGCCGCTTTGTAAGTGTCTGTAACTCTCCAAACCAAAATTGTAGAAATCATAATTGGGTTTCCTAACTTGTCATTTACTTTTAAACGTTCGCTATCAAAATTACTAGCTCTTAATGAAATTGTTTTTTTTCTAAATAGCGGATTCGCCCAATACAAACCATTGTCTTTTATAGTCCCCACATATTTACCAAATAATAAAATTACTTTAGACGTGTTTGGGTTTACCAATATAAAACCAAAAAAGCCTATAAAACCGAGTAAAGTAACCAATAAAAAAAGAATTGTTTCATTGATAATGCTCATAGCAATACCTCCAAAAAATAATAATAAAACGATTAATAACATTAAATAACCGTTTGCTGGTTTAATAATTTTTTCTTCTTTCATGTGTTTTTATTTATAATGATATTAAAATGATATCACAAAGATATACTATATTTTTTGTTATTTCCAAAATTGTTGATGATTATTTTTATAAATTTGTTGCAACTTAATTTTAAAATCTCAAGATGAATATTAAAATATTTTTAATGATATCGTTATTTTTTTTCTCAAAACCAACAACAGAAGAAACGGTGTTTTGGGGACCAACAGGTCATAGAACTACAGGTAAGATTGCTGAAAATCATTTAACGAAGAAAGCAAAAAGGAAAATTGATAAATTGTTAAAAGGACAAAGTTTAGCCTTTGTAGCTACGTTTGGTGATGAGATAAAATCGGATAAAAAATACAATGAGTTTTATTCTTGGCATTATGTAAATATGGATTTGGATGAAAAGTATGCAGATGCAGAAAAAAATCCTAAAGGCGATTTAGTTACGGGAATTCAAAAATGCATTCAAGTTTTAAAAGATAAAAATAGCACTGAAGAAAGTAAAGAGTTTTACTTAAAAATGCTGGTTCATTTTATGGGAGATTTACATCAGCCATTACATATTGGGCAAAGAGAAGATAAAGGAGGAAACGGTATACAGGTTCAGTGGTTTGGTAATGGAACAAATTTGCATACCGTTTGGGATTCTAAAATGATTGAAGAATGGAATATGAGTTATATAGAATTGGCTAACAATGCAGAAGATTTGTCAAAAAAAGAAATTAAAGCCATTGAAAACGGAACTATTGAAGAATGGGTAGATGAAGTACATGAGGTTACAAAAGAAGTTTACAACTCTGTAAAAGTAGGAGAAAATTTAAAATATAGATATTCTTATGACTATTTTGGAACTGTAAGAACTCAGTTGCAAAAAGGAGGAATCCGTTTGGCTAAAGTTTTAAACGAAATTTTTAGCTAGAAACTTTCTTTACTTACAAAAAAACCTCATAAATTTATTTTTATGAGGTTTTTTTGTTAATGAATAGTTAATTGTTTTTTAGTAACATATCTTCTTTGTAATTTTATAGTATGCTAAAAAAAAGTTTTTATTCTTTATTATTTTTATCACTTTTATTTTCTTGTAAAAACAAAGAAGTAAAAGAGGTTTCGCAGAAAATAACTACTGTTAAGTCTTATACTTATACAGAATTAAAACCTTTGTTAGAAAAAAAGGATGGTAAAACCTATGTGGTTAATTTTTGGGCAACTTGGTGTGCGCCGTGTGTAAAAGAATTGCCTGCTTTTGAGAAATTGAACCAAGAATATGCGGCTAAAAATGTAGAAGTTATATTGGTAAGTTTAGATTTTCCGAAACAAATAGATAAAAGATTAATTCCTTTTATCAATAAAAATAATTTACAATCTAAGGTAGTTTTGTTAAATGATGTAAATGAAGATGTTTGGATAAAAGCAATAGATGCTACTTGGTCTGGCGCTTTGCCTGCAACCTTAATTTACAATGCTAAAGGTAGAAAGTTTTATGAGCAATCATTTGATTATGAAAAGTTAGAAACCGAGTTACAATCATTTTTATAAATTTAAAATAGAAGTTTTATGAAATTTACAAAATCAATTTTAATGTTACTAGTTGTGGTTGCAGTGAGTGCATTTACTGTAAAAACGGCTGAAGGTTATCAGGTAGGAGATACTGTTGACGATTTTAGGTTGAAGAACATCGATAATAAGATGGTTTCTTTATCTGATTATAAAGAAGCAAAAGGGTTTGTTATTATTTTTACCTGTAATCATTGTCCGTATTCTATTGCTAATGAAGATAGAATTATTGCTTTAGATAAAAAATATAAAAAATTGGGATATCCTGTAATTGCTATAAATCCTAATGATCCGAAGGCATCTAAAGGAGATAGTTTTGAGGATATGCAGGTTAGAGCTAAAGAAAAAGGATTTACGTTTCCTTATTTGTATGATGAAGGTCAGAAAGTATATCCAAAGTTTGGCGCAACTAAAACTCCACATGTATTTATTGTTAGCAAACCAACTATGAAAGTTGAATATATTGGAGCTATAGATAATAACTCTAGAGATGAAGATGCTGTAACAGAAAAATATGTAGAAAATGTGATTGATGCTTTGTTAGCAGGTAACAAACCTTCGAAAACAACAACAAGAGCGATAGGTTGTTCTATAAAAGTATTGTAAGATAAATGATTTAGATAATTAATTGAACTTTTTTTCTAAAGACTTAAAAACCCAAGTATAAACTTGGGTTTTTTTGATAATATATCTTTTTAATATGTGTTGTAAAGTACTTTTTAAAACTTAATACCAGCGTTTTTTATTCTTTTTAGAAGCTTCAGATTTTCTTCCTTTGTTATGTTTACTAACCGTATTTGGTTGTTTCTTTTTGTGTTTTGGTGGGGCAATTGGGTAAGGATGTTCTGCGATAAACTTAATTGGTTTTTCAATTAATGTTTCAATTAATTTAATGTATGCGTTTTCATCAGGAGAACAGAAAGAGAATGCAATTCCAGATTTTCCTGCTCTACCCGTTCTACCAATTCTATGAATGTAGGTTTCTGGTATGTTAGGAATATCAAAATTAATAATAGCATCTACATTTGTAATGTCAATTCCACGTGCGGCAACATCAGTAGCAATTAAAATATTTGCTTTTTTATTTTTAAAATCTTCAATCGCTTTATTTCTAATTGCTTGGGTTTTATCACCATGAATACTGGTAACCTTGTATCCGTTTCTGTTTAAAGATTCCTCTAATTTGTCAACACCGAATTTAGTACGTCTAAAAATGATTATTTTCCCATTTATGGTATTTCTCAACAAGTGTAAACATAAATCGGTCTTGTTCTTTTTGGGAAGGTAATACAATAACTGACCAATGTTTTTTGCCGTTGTTTCTTCAGGATTTATTTCTACTTTAACAGGACTTTTTAGAATCCTTTTTGCTAATTCATCTATTTTTTCTGGAATTGTAGCAGAAAAAAGTAATGTCTGTTTTTTCTTAGGGCATAAAGCTTCTATTTTTTTAATATCAGCAATAAAGCCCATATCTAACATTAAATCGGCTTCATCTAGTACAAATATTTCAATAGCGCTTAAGTCTATGTTTCCTTGCATTTGAAGATCAATTAATCTTCCAGGAGTTGCTACTAAAACATCTACACCATTTGCTAATATTTCTTTTTGAGGCTCTAAAGAGACTCCTCCAAAAACAGCTGTAGTTGTTAAATCTGTGTATTTGCCATAGCTTACAAAGTTTTCTAGTATTTGTATGGCTAACTCACGAGTTGGCGTAATAATTAAAGATTTTATTTTCTTGTCTTTTACAGCTACCTCTTCTTTTTCTAACAAAAGTTGAAGGATTGGCAATGCAAAAGCCGCCGTTTTTCCGGTACCTGTTTGTGCAGAAACAATTACATTTTTTTTAGCTAAAACTAATGGAATTGCTTTTTCTTGTACTTTGGTTGGTGTGTGAAAGCGCTCTTCAGCAACTGCTTTTAATATAGATTTATGTAAAGGTAATTCAGAAAACTGCATTGATATATTTTTAATGCAAAGATAGTTTAATTGTATCTATAGTTTTTGATGAATTTAGTGTTTTAAAATGAGGTGTTTTAGGATGATAGTTCTTTAAGAAAAAAATAATTTTAACTTTTATTTAACGTTTAGTGATTTAAACTTAAAAAGGAATTTTATGTCAAAATTGAACAAAATTAAAGCTATAGAAATTGAAAAAACTACTACTAATTTTCTCGTTATTTATTTCTTCATCATTATTTGCCCAGATATTTACCTTAGAAGGTGTTCTTAAAGATCAAGATGCTGCTCCATTAAATGGGGCAACGGTATATTTACAGAGCATAAAAGATAGTATTCCTATTGCTTATGGTATTACAAATAAAAGAGGGGAATTTTCTTTACGAGTTAATTCTGGAGAAGATTCTAAAATTATATTTAACATTGCTTCATTAGGTTATGAGCCTTATATAAAAGATATAAATGTACCGTCTGGCAGTGAATTAAATATGGGGCAGATTGTACTAGATAATCTAATAGAAGAGTTAGATGTTATTACAATTATAGCAAGAGCTCCTCCGGTTATCATTAAAAAAGATACCGTAGAATATAATGCCGATAGTTTTAAAACCTTGCCAAATGCTAAGGCAGAAGATTTATTAAAGAAATTACCAGGTGTAGATATCGATATAGATGGAAACATTACTGTAAATGGGATAGAGGTAGAGGCTATAAATGTAGATGGAATGAGGTTTTTTGGTGAAAAGAATGGAGATATTGCTTTAAAAAATCTACCTAGTAATGTAATTAGTAAGGTACAGGTTACAGATTATAAAACGGATAATCAGAAATTTACGGGAGAAGAATCTGATTCTGGAACTAAAGAAATTAATTTAAAAATTAAAAAAGGTAAAAATAGAGCCACTTTTGGCGATGTTAAATTAGGGTATGGTACTGATGATAAATATCAAGTAAATGCCAATATTTTTAAATTAATAGAAGGAAAGCAAATAGGTGTTATTGCCGGAACGAACAATATAAATTTATCAAGGGGATTTAATTCCTTGCCAGATACTGATACGAGTAATGGGTATATTGAGTCTGATTTTATTGGTGCAAATTATACAAAAGGAAAGTGGAATGAAACAAGGGTAAATGGTAATTATAGGTATAGTTCGCAAGATAGAGATTTTGAACAAGAAAGTCATAGAGAAACCTTTTTACCAGATTTCAATTATATTACAGATTCTAATAGTAAAAGTTTTTCAGATTCAGAGAGTCATACTGCAGGAGCCGATTTAAAATTTCTGATAAAACCTAAAAATAATAATTCGAAAAGAAAGGTACAGTTGTCTAACGAAATAGATTTTAAAAGTTCTAATGGAGAATCTGGCTCAGTAGAGGATAGAGAGTCGTATTATACAAATGGCGATTTAGTGAGTGATTATAATTCTAAAAAAGAGGCTACATTTTCTAACAATGAGTTAAAAAATCAGTTTAGTGTAACTTCTCTTTTAAATAATAAAAGTGACTATTTAAAGTTTAACTTAAATACAACTTTTGCAAAAGGAGCATCAGATAGTCAAAAATATTCAGAAAATACGCTTATCAATCGTAATGAAACCATTACGCAAGATCAGATAAATACTTCAGATAGCAATAGTAGTACTATTTATTTGAATGCTTTTTGGAGTAAAGAATTGTTTACTAATTTTAGGTTGATGCCTAGTTATAGTGCAACGATAAATTCTCAAAAAAATGAAAACTATATTTACGATTTTGATGAAAACACAACAGATTATAATGATTTTAATGATGTTTTAAGTTCTGATAGTAAATATGTAACAACCACATTAAAACCTGCATTAAAGTTAAGATATCAATATAAAGAAATTCGTTTTGAGTTTGAAGGTGCTTTTATTAATACATCTAGAAATTATAAAGATGCGTTGGTAACGGATCGTAATTTTAAGGCAGATTTTGAATATTTAACGTATTCAGGTAGAATTCGTTATAGAGATCAAAATGGATATAAGAATATTAGTTTAAATTATAGTCAGAATGTAGATTTACCCTCTGTAAGTCAATTACAACCTGTAGAAAATGTGAGTAATATTACGCATGTTGTGGTAGGTAATCCTCTTTTAGATCCCGGAGTAAGCCATAATATCCGTTTTCAATATCAAAATAATTTGGCTTATAATAATATCAATATTTCTGGAAATGTAAGAGCGCAATTTGTTCAGGATAAAATAATTAATTCAACGATTACGGATGCCGATTTAAATAAATACACGACCTATAGTAATATAGATGGAGATTATTCATATACAGGGAATTTTGCGATTTCTAAATCTTATTATAACAGAAAGACAAACATTAATTTAAATGCGCGTTTTAATGCGAGTTATAAAAATAGTTTGTCTATTCAAAACGATATAAAATTTGCTGCAAAAACAACAGTTTTAAAACCTTCGTTTTCTTTTAGATATTCTTATGATAATAAGGTTGATGTAAATACAACCTACAGTTATTCTAAAAATAAAAATGTGTATGATACAGATGTGTTTAATGATAATAACTATTTTGTTCAGAATGTAGATGTAGATACTAACGTGTTTTTTCTTAAAAATGCATTCTTATCTAATAAGGTTTCTTACCGTTATAATAGTAGAGTGGGAGATGAGTTTGATGGTGATGCCATTTTTTGGAATGCAGGTTTAGGGGTTGAGTTATGGGATAATCAAGCAACTTTATCATTAGTTGCTTATGATATGCTTGGAAAAAATAATGGGTATAGAAGATCGGTAACAGAAACCTACATTCAAGATGTTGAAAATAAAATTTTAGAACAATATTTTATGCTAACCTTTGTTTATAAATTTGGAAGTTTTGCGGGGCAAAAAATGAATGTTCAAGGTAGAAAAGGTGGTGGTGGAAAACGTTCTAGAAGAAATTAATAACGTATAAAGTTAGCTCAGTTCTTTTTTTACAAGAGTTAATATATTCAGGTATAGGTTTTAGGTTTTTCCTTTATTGGCGTTAATTTTTAAAGCAAAAAAAAATCTTATTAACTTTTAACAAAGTAATAAGATATTTTTTAAGTTTTAATAAAACCTACAATCGTTCTTCAATCCAAGTTTTAAAACTGTAAAAGTTTTGTGGTGCTACACCGTGTCCAACAGGGTATTCTGAGTACTCATTATTAAAACCTAAATTATCTAAAAAAGGCTTGCTTTTTCTAGCCCATTCTATAGGTAAAACTTGGTCTACCGTTCCGTGAGAACAGTAATAATTGGTTATAATATCTTTAGAAATAATAGTTGGTAATAATTCTGTATTAATATAACCGCTTAAAGCAATTACATTTTGTACTTTATTAGGATAAAAGAAGCTTAAAGAATAACTTAATATAGCACCCTGACTAAAACCTAATAAAAAAGTTTTATCTGGGTTTGTGTTGTATTTTACTTTTATTTGGTCAATAAAAAGAGCAATTTTATCAATAGATTCTTTGGCTTGTTCTAAGTCTGAGAATTTACCATTTTTATCATCAAAATTTATAGCATACCATGCGTAACCCCCAGCGCCCATTGCGTAAGGAGCTTGTGCACTAACTATTAATAAATTATCTGGTAATTCTTCTGCAAAAGAAAATAAATCTTGTTCGTTACTTCCGTATCCATGTAGTAAAACCAGTAAAGGTGGGTTTTCTGTAGGTGTTTTTGGTTGTCTTACCAGATAATGTAAATCGCTCATTTTGTATGCTTATTTTGTTGTGCTTATATGTTTTTAAACCATTCTTGAAACTGATCTCCAACTACAGGAATCGTTTTTTCTTCTCCTTTAACAGCTCCGATAAGTGAAATAACCCATAAAACTAATAAAAGAATACCAACAATAGAACCCGCTGTCATTCCAACAAATTTATAAATAATCCATCCATTTAAAAGTTGAATTAAGTTTAAGCCAATCATTTGTTTGATATAAAAGCTAGCAAAAGAATTCTTTTTGCTGTTGTTCATAAAAAAAGCGATGATTAATCCAATTATCCATAAATGACTGATAATTGCCATTGTTTTTCCTTCATTTACTGTTTGGTTTTCCATAGTTTTTAATTTAGTATTAATTGATTATTAGCATATATGCCGTATGCTTTTCCTTTTAACTTCTTATCAAGAAATGCACTGTTTTTTGATGTTGATAAAATATGTTCCTTTGTAAATGTATAGTTACTTTCTGGGTTAAATAAAGTAATTTCTGCTTTGTTGTTTTCTTTTATAGAATGATGCTCTAACCCAAAAATAGTTCTAGGGTTTTGTGTGATGTTTTCTATAAAATCTTCTAAACCTAAAACCGAATTGATGGCGCCAAAAGCACTTTCTAAACCTATAGTTCCGTCTTTAGCTTCACTAAACTCTAGTTTTTTGTGTTCGATATCTATCGGGTTGTGGTCAGAAGTAATAATGTCTATAACTCCAGATTTAATTCCTTTTTGTAAGCTTTTTACGTCAGCTTTGGTTCTTAAAGGAGGGTTTACCTTATAGTTACTGTCAAAACCATGTAATTCATCGTCAGATAAGGTTAAATGATGTACAGAAACACTACAGGTAACTTGCAATCCTTTCTTTTTTGCAGCTGCAATTAGTTCTACAGATTTTGTTGTAGAAATTGTTGGAATGTGTAGTTTTCCTCCTGTATATTCTAATAAAAATAAATCTCTTGCAATTTGTATGTGTTCTGCTAAAGCAGGACTTCCTTTTAGACCTAATTTTGTACTATTAATACCTTCATTAGCAATACCTTCCCCGGCAATAGAATTGTTTTTAGGAAAACTAAAAACTAATCCGTTAAAATTTTGCGCGTACAAAAGTGCAATTTTCATCAAATTATCGTTTGCCACTGGTTGGTTGTAATCGGCAAAGGCAATGGCGCCAGATTGTTGCATGTCGTATAATTCAGCCATGTCTATCCCTTCGCTATTTTGTGTTAGCGCAGCAATAGGGTATAGGTTGGTAGCAAATCCAGCTGCCTTGTGTATTAAAAATTCAACAGCTGCCTTGTTGTCTATTACGGGATTAGAGTTGGCATTTACTGCCACTGCTGTAAATCCGCTTTTTGCAGCAACATTTAATCCGTTTTTAATGTTTTCTCTTTCTTCAAAACCGGGTTCTCCAAAAGAAACACTCGTATCAAACCATCCGCAAGAAACATGTAAATTATCTAGTGTTACCACTTTATAATTATTGTTTTCTATAGAATCGTCTATTTTCTCAATGATTCCGTTGGTAATTAAAATGTCTTTTTTTTGATGATGATATGGGCTTGAAGAGTCTATAATCGTTGCCGATTTTAAAAGCGTAGTCATGGTTTATAGAATTTTAAAATCAAAATTTCTAAAAGCAAAGATACAATTGCCAACGATAAAAACCATTTCCAAAGCCAATGAACTTCATTTTTTTTGTTGATTTCTTTAAAAACATCTGCAATTGAATTAGAAATAGTAATGTTTTTGTTTGTTTTTTGTAGCTCACTTATATCCATAAAATTTAGTAAGCTTTCTTCTTTTGGATAATTAAAGGCTAATTTTTGAATAGTATCGACACCTTTTAGGATGCTGTAAAAACCAGATTTTAAAGGTTGCTCTTTGGTAGTAATGCGTACTTTATTTTGAAATTTTTGTTGTAAAGGAATAAAAGAATTTACAGCATTAGCAATTCTTAAAACCTTGTCTTTTTCGATAGCTGTTTCAATGTCAATTTTGTTTTCTGTAGCAATTCTATAGAATAATTTTGGGTGCCTAAAACTCCATTTTCCAAAGTTATAAAACACCGGAACTATGAGTGGAGAATTTATAAAATTGCTGTTTTTTTTATCCAAAGAACTTGCAACCCAAAAGAGGTTATTTTTGTTATTTGTAATTTGAGAAATAAACGGAATATTATTTTCAAAAGAAATTATTGTACTGGTTTTTTTTGATGAAATAGGAAAGTAATTTTGAACCGTTGGATTTTGAAAATTGGTTACTTTTTTAGAAAACACATTCTTAAAAATGGGGTGTTTATAATTGATGTTTGTAATCTTTAAATTGTCTATTTTTTTAGGAGTAATTTTTCCTGAATTTAAATTTTGAAGCAAAGAATTATAAGAGTCAATATTCAAATTTTTATTTGGAATGATTACAACACTTCCTCCGTTTTTAGAAAATTCAATAATCTTTTTTGATAAAATTTCAGAGAAATTTTCTACTTCATTCAGTACAATTAATTGTTGTTTTAAAACGGAATTATAGTTGATGTTTTGCGCTGTGGTTTGTGTGAGATTAAATTCATTTTCTGTGTAAATTTTAGAAAGAAATTCTGCCTGTTTACCTATCGATAAAATATTGATTTTTTGATCGTTTTTAAACGTAAAATAAAAGGTGTTGTCAAACGAAAAAGCATCGCTAAAAGTGATGACTATTTTTCCATTAAATTCTTGCTGATTTTGAATTTTAAATTCAATATTTTTTTGAGAGTCTTTTTCAAAAGAGGAGGTGAGTTTACTAATTAATTTCTGATCATTGTAAATAGCAATCGGAATATTTTTTTGTGAGGCTCCTTGGTTTTTTACAAGAACATTTAAAGTGAAATTAGTTGCATTTGTATTGTTGATAAAAACACTATCAATAGAAATGTTGTTTTTTATGGCTGCTGTTAGTTTTATAGCCGAAAACGAGGGTGTTACATTTGTAAACTCGTTTATGTAAGTATTCTGAAAATCAGATATTAATATTGTTTTACTTAAATCTTTAGTTTTATTTTTTTTGTTGTTGTTAAATTTTAGTAAAACGGTAGGTAAATCTACTTTTTTTGAAGTTTCTTTTGTTTGTAGTAAGACTTTTTTTAGTTCTTTTTTGGTGATTTTATCGTAGAACTCAGAATTTGTTTGCAACGAATATACATCTTTTTCTGATACATTTTCTATAATTTCTTGCGCTGCTATTTGTAGTAAATTTCCTTTTTTTTCTTTAGTATTTGTACTTAAAGAATTGTCTAGATAGATATAATTATGTTGTTTTTTGTTTGCTGTTTTGTTGCTGAAATAAGGTTGAGAAAAAGCAAAAATTAGAGCGGTAAATAAAAGCATTCTTGTGGCTAAAATTAGCCACTTTTTTATGCGAGAACTCTTACGTGTTTGTTGTACTAGTTTCTGTAAAAAGGCAACGTTTGTAAAAGGCACTTTTACAAATTTTTGTAGTTGAAAAAGATGCACTATTATAGGGATGATTAACAGTGCTAAAAAGTATAATATTTCTGGATTCTTAAATTGCATTTATGGAATTTCTATGTGATTTAAAAATAGTTTGTTTTATAAATTTGTCTTTGAAAGGTGTAAGATAATCTTTTGAAATTAAAGTGTTGTTTAGCTATTTAAAGTGTGAATAAGAACATCTGTAGAAAGTTTTAAAGTACATTTTAAAAGGGGTTAATTTGTTGCAGTTTCCTTTTTTTTTTGTAGGTGATATTGGGGTTAAAATTTCTCAAAAACACCTAATCCAAACAAAGCGAAATCATATTTTACAGGATCGTTTTTGTCTAGTTTTCTTAAATTTTTATCCAATTCAGAAAGTGCTTTCCAGTCATTTTGTTTTCTTAAAAGCAGTTTTAATTTACGTGCAACATTGCCAGAATGTACATCTAAAGGACAAGATAAATTTGCAGGTTTATGTGTTTTCCAAAGTCCGAAATCAACTCCTTTATGGTCGTCTCTAACCATCCATCGTAAGAACATATTTATCCTTTTTGCAGCCGAATTTTTTAGCGGATCAGAAATGTGTTTTTGTGTTCTTTGTTGATGATCAACTTCAAAAAAAACGTCTTTTAAATGATGAATTGCGTTCTTATAATCGGTCTCTTTTTCATTTACTAATAAGACATTTTCTAATCCTTTATGGTTGGTGTAAATGTGTTTTAAAGACGTAACAAATTGTTGTAGGTCGATTGCATTAAAAGTTCTGTGTACAAAACCGTCAAGAGATGATAAATCGCTTTCTTTATGATTCATTACAAAATCAAAAGGAGCATTATCAAAAAGATCCATCATCTTAGTTGCGTTTCTAATAATCATGGTTCTGTTACCCCAAGAAATGGTTGCAGCTAAAAAAGCGGCAATTTCAATATCTTCTTTTTTAGAAAATAAATGTGGTATTTGTATCGGGTCAGACTCAATAAACTTTGGGTTGTTATACAGAATTACTTTTTCATCTAAAAACTCTTTTAGTTCTTTTTGAGTCATAAAAAATTAGTTTTTTTCTACTATTTTACCATCAATCATAGTTAGTTTTCTATCCGCCATATTGGCTAATTCTTCGTTATGTGTAATAATAACAAAGGTTTGTCCAAATTCATCACGTAGTTTAAAAAATAGCTCATGTAAATTCTTTGCAGATTCACTATCTAAATTACCACTAGGTTCATCAGCTAAAATAACTGAAGGCTTGTTAATTAAGGCTCTAGCAACGGCTACTCTTTGTTGTTCTCCTCCAGAAAGTTCGTTTGGTTTATGGCTTATTCTATGAGATAAACCTAAGAAATTAAGAATTTCATTCGCTCTTTTTTCCGTTTCCTGTTTTGGCTTTTTAGCAATAAATGCAGGTATACAAACGTTTTCTAAAGCGGTAAATTCTGGTAGTAATTGATGAAATTGAAAAATAAAACCAATATGTTTGTTTCTAAACGAAGACAGTTCTTTGTCTGCTAAGTTTTTAAGAGAAACATTGTTTAATTTTAATTCGAAATTTTCATTCTTTTTAGGTTTGTCTAAAGTACCTAAAATTTGAAGTAAGGTTGTTTTTCCTGCTCCAGATGGACCAACAATAGCAACAATTTCTCCTTTTTTTATGTGTAAATCTACTCCTTTTAAAACTTCTACATCCCCATAATATTTGTGAATGTTTTTACCTATTATCATACTTAAAAACTTTGTAACGAATGTATAAAAAAGACTTGTATTTTGATCAAAAAAAAACGGATATCCTTATAAATGAAGAATATCCGTTTTCTAACTAACACCTATTCTGCTTTTTTACCTTTTTAATTCTAAAATCTCAGTTCGAGTGATTCTGAGGTACGAAAAATGATATCGAGAACAATTTCGTAATTTAAAATTGGATTCTAGATACCAATTTCAGTAATATGATTCACTGTAATTGACAAAGTTTTATCAAAAACTACAATAGGTTAACAAGCAATAAGTATAATTAAAAATATTTTAAGTTTGTTCTAATCTATTAAATAGACAAGTTTAGAGCACTTGTATCTTTGATATTTATTGAATAAATTGTTGAAATTTTCTTAATGAAAAATTGATATATTTATTTAAGATTTTTTTTAATTGAAAAGATGCACCTTTTTATATATGAATTTGTATTTTTGAAACCGTTAATAAAATTTTACAAATGAACTTACACGAATATCAAGGAAAAGAAATTTTGAGCAGTTTTGGCGTTAGAATTCAACGTGGAATTGTTGCAAGCAACCATAAAGAGGCTGTAGATGCAGCAAAACAATTAACTGCAGAAACTGGTACCGGTTGGCATGTTATTAAAGCACAAGTTCATGCAGGTGGACGTGGAAAAGGTGGAGGAGTTAAGTTGGCAAAAAACTTAGCTGAAGTAGAAAGTATTGCCAATGATATTATTGGTATGATGTTGGTAACACCGCAAACTTCTGCAGAAGGTAAAAAAGTAAATCAAGTTTTAATTTGTGAGGATGTATATTATCCTGGAGATTCTGAGCCAGATGAATATTATATGTCTGTATTGTTAAACAGAGCTACTGGTAAAAATATGATTATGTATTCTACAGAAGGTGGAATGGATATTGAAACAGTTGCAGAAGAAACTCCGCACTTAATTTTTACAGAAGAAATAGATCCTTTATTAGGTATCATGCCTTTTCAAGCACGTAAAGTTGCTTTTAATTTAGGTTTATCTGGTGTTGCTTTTAAAGAAATGACAAAATTTGTTACTAATTTATACAAAGCATACATTGGTTCTGATTCTTCTATGTTTGAAATTAATCCTGTTTTAAAAACATCTGATTCTAAAATAATGGCTGTAGACGCTAAAGTTTCTTTAGATGAAAATGCATTATACAGACACAGAGATTATGCCGCAATGCGCGATTTACGTGAAGAAAACCCAATTGAAGTAGAAGCTAAAGCTGCAGGTTTAAACTATGTAGATTTAGATGGAAATGTTGGTTGTATGGTAAACGGAGCTGGTTTAGCAATGGGAACTATGGATTTAATTAAAGAATCTGGAGGAGAGCCTGCTAACTTTTTAGACGTTGGTGGTACTGCAGACGCTGCTAGAGTTGAAACAGCTTTCGGAATTATCTTAAAAGACCCGAATGTAAAAGCAATTTTAGTAAATATTTTTGGAGGTATTGTACGTTGTGACAGAGTTGCACAAGGTGTTGTAGATGCTTACAAAAGTATGGGAGACAAAATTAATGTGCCAATTATTTGTAGATTACAAGGTACAAATGCTAAAGAAGCAAAAGAATTAATTGATAATTCTGGAATGGAAATTATTTCTGCTACAGAATTTCAAGAAGCTGCTGATAAAGTGCAAGCGGTTTTAGAAGCTGCTAAATAAGTAGTTTTATCACAAAAAAAACGCCTCATGAAAATGAGGCGTTTTTTTTGTGATAAAATGTATCTTTAAATAATTATTATAGAGGTCAGTAGTTAGTTACATATAATTTTGTGATGTTCTACTTTCTCCTTTTCAACCATTTTAGTTATTAAGTTATTGAATATTGTTGCTTTACTTTGTGATCGATTAATTCTAAAACAAAATTCATTAAAATATCTATTTAGATTAAAGTCACTAACCCAAGAATACGTTGTTCTTATCCAAGATTTCACTTGATGAATCATTGTATGAAGTGCTTTAAAATTCATACCACCATTACTTTCTATTTGAGTAATATTATAAACTTTAGCAATAGGCCTGTAACCTCTCCATTTGTCGGTTATCACTTTAGCTTTTCGACTGATATGATTCACAAAAATATATTGCAAAGAACTAGCTGAAAAATCTTCGATTCTCATGGCATACATTCTTTTAACTTTTCCATCTTGAGTTAGTTCAACAGCAGTTATAGCTTTCTTTTTCTTAGCATTATAACTTCTTCCTACTTTGTCTTTTTCTCGTCCACCCAAAACAAATTCATCTACATGAACAATACCAGTCATAGGACTATTTCCACTACTTTCCATTGCTTCTCTAATTTTGAGCATAAATAAACGGGCTGTCTTTTCTGTTACGCTAAAACGAACTGCAACATAACTAGCAGAAAGGCTTTTAGTACTTGTACTCATTTCAAAAACAATAAAAAAAGCTTTTCTAACACCAAACTTTACCTTGTGAAAAAGTGTGTTTGAGGTAGATGATTCTTGATGAGAACAAATATTACATGTACGTGAAAAATCTTTTCTTATTTGAGCCTTGTTATGACCACATTTAACACATTGAAATCCATCTTTCCATTTAATATCTGCCAAGTATTTCTTGCAATCTTCATCCGTTTTAAACCGATCAGCAAACTCTAGAAGATTTTGTCCTTTAAATATATTCATAATAATACTCTATTTATTGACTTTAAAGATATGAATTTAAATACTGACCTCTGAATTATTATTTAAAAATCATGAAAAAGATATTAGGTATGCTGTTATTGTTTTCAATGCCATTAATAGCGCAAGAGGTACCAAATTCAGTAGTATTTTGGAATTCTTTAAAAGAACATTGTGGTAAGTCTTACCAAGGAACAATTGTTGAAGGAGGTAAAGAAGGAGATGGATTTACTGGAGAGAAATTGGTTATGCATGTTCGTTCTTGTGAAGATGATACCATTAGAATTCCTTTTTTTGTTGGTGAAGACAAATCTAGAACATGGGTTTTTACAATGGGTAAAGATAATTTGATTCAGTTAAAACACGATCATAGGCACAAAGATGGATCAGAATATAAGATTACACAATATGGAGGTATGAGCTCGAATGTTGGGTTGTTTAATCTTCAAGTTTTTCCTGCGGATAAACAAACAACAAATTTAATTCCTGCTGCTGCGACTAATGTTTGGTGGGTAACATTAGATACTACAAGTTTCACCTACAATTTAAGAAGAATAGGTTCTGGTAGATATTTTTCTGTAAAGTTTGATGTAACTAAAGAAATAGAAACTCCAACTGCTCCTTGGGGAAGTGAAGAGTAGTCTTGCTTAAAGAGTAAATAAGTTAAAAAGCCTCACTTAAGTTGAAATCATTTCAGTTTAAGTGAGGCTTTATCTGGCACTGTCTCATAAAGTGTGTAAGTTTTAAAAACTCAGGATTGTTCAAATCCTGAGTTTTTTATTTTTATTAACTTTAAATTTTATATACTTATGAGACCAGAAGATTTATTAAACGATGATTTTTTAAAACAATTTAACAACGGATCAGAGCTAACCAGCTTCATCGAACAACTTCACAAACGAGGAGTTGAAAAGATTTTAGAAGGCGAACTCGATGCTCATTTAGATTATGATAAACATCAAAAAAGTAAAGCAAATAACTTACGAAATGGCTACACTAAAAAGAAGCTAAAAACTACTTTAGGGTAGACAGAAATACAAGTGCCAAGAGATCGTAATAGTTCTTTTAATCCAATGATTATAAAGAAAAGACAAAGTACTGCGGATGGTGTCGAAAATGTTATTATCTCATTGTATGCCAAAGGGATGAGCAATATTGATATCGAAGAACAAATCCGAGAACTCTATAATTTTTAATGTATCTACTTCCACAATTTCAAGAATAACTGACGCTATCACCACTGATGTTATCGCTTGGAAAAATAGACCATTAGAGACTACTTATTTAATTGTTTGGATGGATGGAATTGTTTTTAAAGTACGAGAAAACTCTAAAGTAATTAACAAAACCATTTACATTGCTGTTGGGCTTAGAACAGATGGCAAAAAAGAAGTTTTAGGTTTGTGGTTGGGTAAAAATGAATCTTCTGCTTTCTGGATGAGTGTTTTAACTGATATAAAAGCCAGAGGAACTCAAGATATACTGATTACTGCAACCGATAATTTAAACGGTTTTACAGACACTATAAAAACCATTTTCCCGAATTCAACTACTCAAATTTGTGTAGTTCATCAAATTAGAAACTCTTGTCGCTATGTTGTTTGGAAAGATAAAAAAGCCTTTACAAAAGATATGAAACAAATCTATACAGCTCCAACAAAAGAAGCTGCAAGAGCTGCCTTAAAAGACTTTAAAACCAAATGGGAATCTAAATATTCTTACGCCATTAGAAGTTGGGAGAATAACTGGGATGAACTTACCGTATTCTTTGATTTTCCAGTGGAAATTAGAACTATTATTTATACCACAAATTTAATAGAAAATCTAAACGGAAAAATTAGAAAATACACCAAAAATAAACTCTCTTTTCCAACTGATGATGCAGTGATGAAATCTGTATATTTAGCAGTAAGAGAAAGCACTAAAAAATGGAAAATGCCAATTAGAAATTGGGGAATTATTCTAAACCAATTTTTAGCTATATTTGAAAACAGGATTAAACTATAAATAAGTTAACCCTGATTTTTTGAACTTACACAGTTTTTAGGATAGTGTCCTTTATCTTGTTTTTATAAGTAATTACGATGCTTAATCGTACTGCATTTTTTGTAACCTAACAGCATTTAAAATAGCTAATAAAGCTACGCCTACATCAGCAAAAACAGCTCCCCACATGGTTGCTAATCCCAAAGTTCCTAAAATCATTACAACTAATTTTACACCAAAAGCGAGTGCTATATTTTGCCATATAATTTTACGAGTAGCACGACTTATTTTTATCGCTTTTACAATTTTAGAGGGTTGATCTGTCTGTATAATAACATCTGCAGTTTCAATAGCCACATCACTACCTAAACCGCCCATTGCAATACCAACATCACTTGCAGCTAAAACAGGTGCATCATTAATTCCATCACCTATAAAAGCAATTTTATTTGCAGTATTTTGCTTTAAAAGTTCTACTTCATGTAATTTGTCTTCTGGTAATAATCCGCCTTTGGCGATTTTAATACCTAATTCTGATGCTATTTTTTGAGTAATAGAATCTTTATCACCAGAAAGCATTATAATGTTTTCAATACCGATTTTATGTAGGTTGATAATGGTTTGTTTTGCATCGTCTTTTAATTCATCTGCAATAACAACATAGCCAGCAAATATTTTATCAATGGAAACTAAAACAATCGATTCTACAATGGTTTCAACTTCTTGAGGAACTTCAATTTTATTAGCCATCATTAAAGCTTTGTTACCAACTAAAACAGTTTTTCCATTCACGATTCCTTTTAAACCTTTTCCTGCAATTTCAGTGACTTCAGTTGCTTTAAAATGTGTAGCACCTGCTTTATATTCTAAAATAGCTTTGGCAATTGGGTGTGTAGATTGTTCTTCTATGGCAAAGAGGTATTTCATAAATTCCTTTTCTTCCCAACCAATCGTTTTAATGTTTTTAATTTTAAAAACACCTTTCGTCACGGTTCCTGTTTTGTCTAGAACCAACGTATTTATTTTGGTCATGGTGTCTAAAAAAGAAGCACCTTTAAATAAGATTCCGTTTTTAGAAGCTGCTCCTAATCCGCCAAAATAACCTAACGGAATAGAAATCACCAAAGCACAAGGACAAGAAATTACCAAGAATATTAAGGCTTTATATAACCAATCTGCAAACACATAATTATCAACAAAAAAGTAGGGTAATAAGGTTACTGCTATTGCAAGATACACCACAATTGGCGTATAAATTCGTGCAAATTTTCTGATAAATAACTCCGTTTTAGATTTTCGAGCTGTCGCATTTTCTACCAAATCTAAGATTCTAGCAATAGAACTATCTTTAAATTCTTTGGTTACTTCAACTTCAATTACGTTTTCTAAATTAATACTTCCAGCAAATACAGTATCGCCTTTTACAATAGTATTTGGTTTGCTTTCTCCGGTTAATGCGGCAGTATTTAATGATGCTTTTGCTGAAATTAAAATTCCATCTAACGGGATTTTTTCTCCTACTCGAACCTGAATTTTCTCTCCAATACCAACCTCTTCAGGAGTTACGCTTTCGATGTTGCCATTTCTAAAAACATTGGCTTCTTTAGGACGAACATCTAACAATGCTTTGATGTTTCCTTTTGCGCTATTAACTGCAGCACTTTGAAACAATTCACCAACAGCATAAAATAACATTACCGCAACACCTTCCGGATATTCGCCAATAACAAAAGCGCCAACAGTAGCAATAGACATTAAGAAAAACTCAGTAAAAATGGCACCTTTTTTAATGCTTTGAGAACCTTCTTTAATTACAGGTAGCCCAACAGGTAGATAAGCAATTCCGTACCAAATAATACGTAGCCAATCTTTAAAAAAAGAAATATCAAAAAAATCGAAGGCAATACCAATCATCAGCATTGTAAAACTTACAATTGCCGGAATGTAGGCTTTAAATCCACCCGACTCTCCATCGTGATTATGGCCATCATCATGATGATGCTCTTTTTTAAAACTTGATTTTATATCTCTTAAATTTAGCTTCTTTTTCATAAGTTACTTTTTATCGGACTTCAATATTATTTTAAGGTCTTCTGGTAGTTCCATTACTTTTAGCGGATGTACATTTGCTCCACCTGTGTTACCTTTAGGAATGTGATTGATAAAAGATTTCCATCCACCTCCTAATAATCGAATAATCTGACCCAAAACCTCTTTTACGTTTTTCTGACGAAACCCAAAATTCAACATTAACCAATGAGAATACGTGTGTTCAAAAGGATAAGACTGTCCAATAATATGTAACCTTTCTAAATGATTCCAAGCCAATTCTAGACTTTGGTCATTCATGGCCTTTTTATACAATAGATACTCAATTTCATAAACTGATTTTAAGTATTTGGTTATTTTAAAATTAAAAGTCATAACATTATGTATTTATGATTATAGACTTCAAATTTACCTTAAAACTGAATGCAACGGAAGTGCATTTATTGTCCGCTACATTTGTCGCAAATACCTTTTACAACTAGGTTGATATTTTCCGAAATAAAACCATCGGGCACTTTTATTTGTGGAATTTTAAGATCTGTTAAGCAAACGGTTTCATTACAGTGGTTACAATGAAAATGTAAGTGCAAATCAGTGCCAATTTCACAAGTACACCCTTGTTCACAAAGGGCATATTTTATAGTACCAGTTCCATCATCAATTTGATGCACAATTGCTTTTTCTTCAAACGTTTTAATTGTTCTGTATAAAGTGGTTCTATCTGCTTTTTCGAAAGCATTTTCAATATCTGTTAAGGTAACAGCAACTTGTTTTTTAGTAAGAAATTTGTAAATAAGCAAGCGCATTGCAGTAACACGTATATTGTTTAATTCTAAAAATTGTTCTATGGTTTGCATGGTTAATGTGAGTGTTCTGCATCTCCTTTTTTCATTTCTGCTATAAGGTAATACGCATTGTTATAAGCAAATTTTGTGGTTGGGTCTATTTCTGTTAGAAATGTTACGGCAATCCATTTTCCATCTTTTTCACCAGGAATAACTTCTACCGGTTTAAAGCTCCAAGCATCATTTTCTTTTTCTGTTGTAAAGATATAAAAACGATCACCTTCTTTTATAATTGCACTTTCTGGAAATGCAGTTGTTTGTATATTGTCAACCTGAATTCTTCCTTTAATATACATTCCTGGAATTAAATTACCAGCTTTGTTTTCTATCTCTGCATGAACGTGAACTGCCTTTGGGTTTTCTTCAAAAGTTTTACTTACCGAATAAATTTCTGCCGTTAATTCTTGATTCGGAATCGACTGAACATCAAACGTTATTTTTTGACCTTTTTTTACTTTGTACACATCTTTTTCAAAAACCATTAAATCTGCATGCACGTGATGCGTGTCTACAATTTCGAACAATGCTGTTTGTGGATCGACATATTGTCCCATTTTTACGTTCACGTTTTGTACAAAACCTTCAATAGGAGTTCGCAATGCAATTCGTTGAAAAATGGTTCCATTTTTTACCAACGAGGTATTAATATTCAATAATTTTAATTGCGCTCCCAATCCGTTTACGAATGCTTTTGAAGCTTCGTATACCGCTGCTGCTTTTTGAAAATTAGCTCCAGAACCAACGCCAGCTTTGTATAATTTTTGTTGACGTTCAAATCCTTTTTGCAAGAAATTACGATTACTGTAAGCATTTAAATATTCAGTTTGCATGCTTATGATATTCGGGTGTGATAAGTAAGCCACCACCTGACCTTTCTTTACCTTATCTCCTTCAATCACTTCTATAGAAACCACATTAGCACCAACAACCGAAGTAATTGCTGCTTCGTTTTGTGGCGGAACTTCTAAGGTTCCGTTCGCTTCCACATAACCACTCATTTGTCTTTTGGTGATAGTGGCTACTTCCATTTTTAAAGCTTCGTACTGTTGTGTAGAAAGCATTGCTTCTTCAATTTTTTTAGCTTGCTCCTCTTGTTTTACGGCTGTTTTAACTTCTTTATAGTGAGCATGTCCATCGCCTTCTTTATGTCTGCATGATGTTAAAAAAGTAGCGAATACGACTATTGTTATGATGTTATATATGGTATTTTTCATTTTCTTAATTTTTAAAATATTGTAATTCGAAAGTACTTTCTAGATAATTGATAAATGAGTCTTGTGCTTCTAATTCCGATTGAATTGCCTCTTTTATAAGTTGCGTAAAAGTGGTATAATCAATTTCTCCTTCTTTGTAAGCAAATAATGCGCCTGTTTTTTGTACTGATGTTAGCGGTAAAACTTCCTCTTTGTAAAACAACCACGAAGTTTTCCATTTTAGATAGTTTTCTTTTGCTTGAAACAATTTAGACTGTACTTCTTTTTTCTGAAATTCTACATTAGCTTCTGCAATCTCTTTATCTATTTTGGCTGTTTTAATTTGTGCTTTGGTATTTCCTGATAAAAAAGGAATGGTAACACCTGCTTGATAGGTATAAAAACCAGAACTGTTACCTACTTTTTGCAAACCACCTTGAAGGTTGAATTTTGGTAAACTTTCTGCTTTTGCAACTTTATAATTAGCTTCTGCTTCTGCAACTTGCAATTTAGATAAGCCATATAAAGGATGAGATGCAGTATTAAATGTATTGATATCTATGGTATTGAGATCTTCGAATTTATTTGGAACCGTAAAGAAATCATCAGAAACAAACCATAAATTAAATTGTTGCAAGGCTATAACATACGCACTATACGCTTGTGTTTTTTTATTCTGAATTTGTAAACGTTGGTTTTTAGCGGCTAAATATTCTAATTTAGAAATAGCCTCTACTTCATAATTTAAAGCGACAGATTTTTCAAAATTATCATAAATAGAATCCAATTCTTTGTATAGACTATAATTCCTTTTGGTTTTAAAAACGTTAGACCAAGCTTTTTTAACTTCTAATTCTAAATCTAGTTCAGAAAGCTGAAATGCTTTTTCTGCCAATTGAATCCGTTGTTTTTGTAACTTTAATTTTGATGAAATTCCAAATACATCAATATTAGATTGTCCTAAACCGATAGTTGTATACACACCAGAACCACTCTTTATTTCTTCTCCACTTGTGTAAATCTGAGTGGTGCCAAAATCATAAGCAGTACTTTTTAAAAGTTGTTGTTTCTCTATTTCTAACTGACGTTGTTTTAAACTCGGGTAGTTTTCTTTTGATAACATAACCGCATCCTGAATAGAAATAACAGGTAATTTATCTGCAGGTTCTTGTGCATTACCAACAATTGGCAATTGGAACATAAAAATTAAAATAGCCGGAGTTATAATGAGTTTTTTTTTCATCTTAAAATTAAAAGTTTTATTTTCTACCCAATGATATAAAATAGGTAAAACAAATAAAGTTAATAGGGTAGCGGTCAATAAACCACCAATAACAACGGTTGCTAAAGGTCTTTGCACTTCTGCGCCTGCAGATGCTGAAATTGCCATTGGTAAAAAACCTAAAACATCTGTAAAAGCGGTTAACATAATTGGTCTGATTCGTCTTTTTGTGCCTTCAATAATTCGGTCTTTTAAATTGGTAACGCCTTCTTCTTTTAGTTCATTTAGGCCGCTAATCATTACCAGTCCGTTTAAAACGGCAACCCCAAAGAGTACAATAAAACCAACACCTGCAGAAATACTAAACGGCATGTCTCTAAACCATAAAGCAAAAACACCACCAATCGTTGCCATTGGTATTGCGAAGTAAATCATTAACGTTTGTGGTAGTGATTTTAACGCAAAATAAATCAATACAAAAATAAGTAAGAGCGCAAGCGGAACAACAGTTTGCAAACGATTACTGGCACGTTCTAAATTCTCAAAAGCACCGCCATAGCGGATAAAATAACCTGCGGGCAATGTTAACTTTGCGTCTAGTTTTACTTTGATTTCTTCTACCAAAGATTTTACATCCCTACCTCTAACATTAATACCAACATAGGTTCTTCTATTGGTGTTGTCTCTACTAATTTGCATCGGACCCGATTTATAACTCACATCGGCAACTTCACGCAAAGGAATTTGCACTCCAGAAGGCAAGTTGATAAACAAGTTTTGCACGTCTGAAATATCTTTTCTGTTTTCAGTATTTAATCTTACTACTAAATCGAAGCGTTTTTCACCTTCAAAAATAATACCTGCAGTTCCTCCTGCAAAAGCAGATTGTACAATTTGGTTTAACATGTTTATTTGCAATCCGTATTGTGCTAATTTATTTCTGTTATAGGTAATAGTTATTTGTGGCAATCCGGTTGTTGCCTCTGCTTTCATATCTCCAATGCCTTCTGTACCCGCAATAATTTTAGATATTTCTGCTGCTTTTTGAGAAAGAATATCGAGGTCTTCACCATAAATTTTTATAGCAATATCTTCTCTAACACCTTCTAGTAATTCGTTAAAACGCATTTCCATAGGTTGTGTAAATTCGTAATTTACACCAGGAATCATTTCAACAGCTTCTTTCATTTTATCAATTAACTCATCTTTAGAGGTTGCGGTTGTCCATTCTTCTTTAGGTTTTAGAATTACAAAAACATCTGCAATATCCATTGGCATTGGATCAGTTGGAATTTCGGCAACACCAATACGACTTACAATTTTTTTAACCTCTGGGAATTCTGCTTTTACAATTTGCTCAATTTTAGTGGTGGTTTCAATGGTTTCTGATAAAGAACTTCCGGGTTTTAAAATAGCATGAAAAGCTATATCACCTTCATCTAGTTGCGGTATAAATTCGCCACCCATTTTAGAAAACATAAAAACTGTAATTCCGAATAAAACCACTGATGCTCCAATAATCAATTTTCCTTTTTTTAAGGCTTTTTCTAATAAAGGTTGATAAGTGCGTTCTGCCCAATGCACAAACCGGTCTCCATACGATTTTTCATCAGATTTTGGCGCTCTTAAAATTAAGGCAGACATCATTGGTACATAGGTTAAACATAATAACATGGCACCAATCATGGCAAAAATAAAAGTCAATGCCATTGGTTTAAACATTTTGCCTTCAATACCTTCTAGGGCTAGAATTGGTAGAAAAACAATTAGAATAATCAACTGACCAAAAAAGGCAGTATTCATCATTTTTTTAGAAGATTTAGATGCAATTTTATCACGTTCTTTTGATGATAAACTTTTCTTTTTTAATACTTGTGATGTAATTAAGAAAACAGTGCTTTCTACAATAATTACGGCACCATCAACAATAATTCCGAAATCGATGGCTCCCAAACTCATAAGGTTTGCCCAAACGCCAAAAGCGTTCATTAATATAAATGCAAACAACAAAGACAACGGAATTGTAGAGGCTACAATTAAACCACCTCGCCAATTACCTAATAAGAAAATCAACACAAAAATAACAATTAATGCGCCTTCCACAAGGTTGCTAGAAACGGTAGAGATAGTTTCATTTATTAATTTACTTCTATCTAACAAAGGTTCTATAACAACGCCTTCTGGTAACGACTTTTCTATTTCAGCCATTCTTAACTTTACGTTTTCTATAACTTCGTTCGAGTTTGCGCCTTTAAGCATCATTACCAAACCGCCAACAACTTCGCCTTCTCCATCTTGGGTTAGTGCACCATAACGAATGGCAGCACCATATTGAACGGTTGCAATATCGCCAATGGTAATTGGAATGTTATTGGTGTTTTTAATAACAATCTGTCTAATATCATCTAAACTTCTTGCCAATCCTTCTCCACGAATAAAATTTGCTTGATGATTTTTTTCGATATAAGCGCCTCCTGTATTTTGATTATTCGCTTCCAATGCTTCAAAAACATCGGTAATGGTTAAACCAATTGCATTTAACTCGTTCGGGTCTACGGCAACTTCATATTGTTTTATTTTTCCGCCAATGGCGTTTACTTCTACAACACCTTTTACCATGGCCATTTGACGTTGTACAATCCAATCTTGCATGGTTCTTAACTCGGTAAGAGAGTATTTGTCTTTAAATTCTGGTTGTACTTTTAATGTATATTGATAAATTTCTCCTAAACCAGAAGAGATGGGGCCCATAGATGGTTCTCCAAATCCTTCGGGAATTTGAGCTTTAATGTCGTTTAGTTTTTCTGCTACTAATTGACGAGGTAAATACGTGCCCATATCGTCATCAAAAACAACGGTAACAACAGACAAGCCAAAGCGAGAAATAGAACGAATTTCTTGTACATTTGGTAAGTTACTCATGGCAACTTCAACCGGATAGGTTATTATTTGTTCAATATCTTCGGTACCTAAATTAGGTGCTTGGGTAATTACTTGTACTTGGTTGTTGGTAATATCTGGCACAGCGTCAATGGGTATTTTGGTCATGCTCCAAATACCAGCTGCAATAATGGTAAGTGTGAGCAAACCAACAATAAATTTGTTATTGATTGAAAAATCAATGATTTTATTAATCATAAAAAAAGGTTTAATTCAGTGAGGTTTCTCGATATAATCCAGTTAGAATCATTCGAAATTAAATGAGTGTGTAGTACTCAAGTTTGGATATAAGTATCCTCTTAAAAAACTGAATTATCCTATTGGAGGTTGTAAAATTGAAGCAGTAAAGTCTTTTTCCGAGCCATTTCGATAGAAAAAATCTTGTGTAGAAATGTTAGAAGATTTAATGTTAAAGATAGCTACTTCTAGATCAGAAGCGTTTACATGACAACATTGACAAATGCAAAAAGGAGAACATAAGTCTAAGTCTTGATGCTGATGGTCGTCATTAATTTGTGAAACTTCAGTTTTAACCATATCATTAGGCACCACAAAATCTGCACAAGGTGTTAAGTTGAGTGCAAAAATATAGAAAGCTAGTATGAAGGTTAAAATTTTCATTGGCACAAATATAAGTCTTTATTGTTGCAATGGTATTGCAAAAGAGACTATTGCTTTTTATATATTGATTTAGGTTTTGTAGTAAACTGTTTCTAAGTTGTTGTTTGTAGGGAATAGAAGTTTATAGAAAAGTAACTAATTTTGATTGTGAAGAAATTTTATATAAAAGGTGTTGGCAACTGGTTTTATTTTGTTCGTTTTAATTTTGGTGGATTTTGTCTCGTGTCAAAAACGTCATTAATTTCAATTCGATTTTCACTGTTATTTATCCAATAAATTATTTTGTAATTTTTATAAACTAAATATCTAAATTCTTGTTTTCGTTGTTTAAGAAATTCTTCAACTTGTCCAATTCTTGGTTGTTGTTTTAGTTTTAGAGTTTCTTCGTAAATTCCATAAATAATTTCTTTGGCAACAGTAACGTTTGCTTTTTCCTTATAATATTTAAAAATACTTTCTAATTCCTTTTCGCTAAATTCAGTCCAAAAAACAGTTAATTCCATTTATTGATTTTAGCTTTCAGGTCACTTGAGCTTATTAGTTTTCCATTTTTAGAGTCTTCCATAGACTTGTCAATTCTATTCTTGAATTCCTCAATAGTCATTGGTTCAAATTCATTTGTATTTGATGGGGAATCTTCTTTTCTTAATAAAGTTTCAAGTCGAGAAATTAACTCCTCACTTTGTATTTTAAGAAAATCTTGTATGAACTCTATTTTACGTGTTTGAATATCCATATCATTAAGCATTTTATCAAAGATACAAAAATTATCATTTTTATATTCAATATTTTATAATTAGCGGATTTTTATTACTCGTTGGCAACGTTATTTTTAATGGAAAAGTTACGTTTAAAGTGCACGCCTATTTTCCGCAAGAAATAGGTATTTTCAGATAAACAACTTTTTTTTGATAAAGCACTAGTTAGTAATTTTTATTATGCGGTGTTTACAATTGTAATTATTAAATTATAGAATTTTTTTCAAATCTTGTTTCCCAATTATTGCCATAATTTCTACACTATTTTCATTTATTTTGTAATAAATATTATCAGAACCACAAACACAGCGTCTATATCCAGTTTTTATGTAATCGACAGATTCAAAAGAAAAAGTTTAATTTTAGTTCTGTAGTTGTCAACATGTTTTAAGTCTATTTATTTACTAATTTTATCAATCTTAAACTCACTATTTTCTATTAAGAACTTCGTAAACATCTTTTAGACTTTCTTCATTATCTAATAAAACCACAAGTGTATCGTTCGCTTGTATAACAGTTGTACCTCCAGGACGCACAAATTTTCCGTTTCTTTTTATCATACTGATAAATGCCGATTTTGGAAAATGTAAATCGATAATACGTTTATCAACGGCATCACTATCTGCAAGAATATCTATTTCTTTCATCGCAGATTTTGGTAGATTTAAAATATATCGCTCGTTTTCTGCAATCGGTTTGGTTTCTTCTGGCAAGGCAACATTTAGCCATTTAGAAAAAAGAGACAATGTAGTACCTTGAATTAAAATAGAGGTTACCGATATAAAAAACACAATATTAAAAATGATATTGGCTTTGTCTATTCCCGCTAAAAGCGGATATGTAGCAAACACAATTGGTACAGCACCACGCAAGCCAACCCAAGAAATATACAGTCGTCTACGAAGTTTCATTTTAAAGAACATTAAACTGATAAAAACGCCTATTGGTCTCGCAACTAGAATTAAAAATACAGAAATTAAGATTCCAACACCCATATATGGGGTTATTTCTGATGGAAAAACAAGTAAACCTAGTGTAAGGAATAAAACAATTTGCATAAGCCAAGCCATACCATCAAACATTTTTAAAATAGTTGTTTTATGGATGAGATCTTGATTTCCTAAATAGACAGCACAAATATAAATGGCTAAAAACCCGTTTCCACCAACAGCATCTGTGGCAGAAAAAGTAATAAACATAAGTGCAATTACTAAAACAGGATACAAACCTTCAAAATCTAGTTTAATTTTATTGATGATAACCTTACTTAATTTACCAAAACCAAAACCAGCAATTCCGCCAAAGATCATTTGTTGTAAAAACATGGGTATTATAGAAGCAATACTTAAATCTTGATTGATTACTAAAGTTAAAAAAGCCAATGTTAATACATAAGCCATTGGGTCATTACTACCACTTTCTAGCTCTAATGTTTGTCTTAAATTATTTTTTAATGCTAAGTTTTTAGATCGTAGAATAGAAAATACGGCGGCTGCGTCTGTAGAAGATACAATAGAACCTAATAGCAAACTTTCATAAATTGTGAAATCTGTTACATACCAAACAAAAGTACCTAAGGAAAGTGCTGTGAGTAAAACACCTACGGTGGATAAAACAAGCCCTTCTTTAAGGATTGGTTTTATGGCTTTAAAATTGGTGTCTAAACCACCAGAAAACAAAATAAAGTTAAGCGAAACAATACCTATAAATTGTGCCATTTTAGGATCGTCGAAACGGATACCTCCAATACCTTCAGAACCAGCCATCATTCCGATAGCTAAAAAAAGTATTAAAGTTGGTACTCCAAATTTATAGGAGGTTTTACCAACAATAATACTTATAAAAAGGAGTATAGATCCTACTAATAGTATGTTTTCAATGGTTAAATTCATTTGTGCAATTTCTTAAGATGGTTTACACAAATTTAACTCATTATATAGTAAAATGTTTATAAAATTAGGCTTTATTGTAATATTTTTTCTTCAACCCAAAAGAAACACGTACTAATAAAATTAAAGCAGGTACTTCTACTAAAGGACCTATTACACCTGCAAAAGCCTGTCCGGAGTTTAAACCGAAAACAGCAATGGCAACTGCTATTGCTAATTCAAAATTATTACCTGCAGCTGTAAATGCCACGGCTGCAGTTTTATCATATTCTGCCCCTGATGCTTTGGTAAAGAAAAATCCAATAATAAACATCAATGTAAAGTAAATTAATAAAGGAACAGCGATGATTAATACATCCATAGGTATTTCTACAATTAATTCTCCTTTTAAAGAAAACATCACTACAATGGTGAATAACAATGCAATTAAGGTTAATGGAGAAATTGTAGGGATAAATTTATTTGTGTACCATTCTTCTCCTTTTAATTTCACTAAAATTAATCTACTTAAAATACCTAATAGAAACGGGACACCTAAGTAAATAGCAACACTCTCTGCAATAGTAGCTACGGAAATATCTACAATTGCACCTTCAAACCCAAAATAGGGAGGAAGTACAGTTATAAAAAGCCATGCATAAAAACTATATGCAAAAACTTGAAATATACTGTTTAAAGCCACTAGTCCAGCTCCGTATTCAGCGCTTCCTTCTGCTAAATCATTCCACACCAAAACCATTGCAATACAACGAGCCAAACCAATTAAAATAAGTCCGACCATGTATTCTGGATAGTCACGTAAAAATGTAATTGCCAAAATAAACATTAAAACAGGACCAATAATCCAGTTTAAAATTAGTGAAATGGATAAGATTTTTGTGTTTTTAAAAACCTTAGGTAATAGTGCGTAGTTGACTTTCGCCAAAGGCGGATACATCATTAATATTAAGCCAATTGCAATAGGAATATTTGTAGTTCCGCTGCTAAAGGAATTTATAATGTTTGGAAAAGTAGGAATAAAATACCCTAAACTTACTCCAATTGCCATGGCAACAAATATCCATAAGGTTAGGTAACTGTCTAGAAAACTTAATTTTTTTGAAGCCATTTTTATAAATTTACTTGAGAGAAAACATAAAATAATTCTGTTGCAATTTGCAGACTTCTTTCTTGGTATTTTTCAGCTTGTTGAGGTGTATTGTCAAATGCCTTTGGATCATCAAAAGTAATCGGAATGCGTTTTTCTGCACCTGCAATAAACGGACAACCGCCATCTGCTTGCGAGCAAGTCATAATTGCTGCAAACTTAGATTTTGGATTAAAATCATCATCTAATTTTTTAGAAAACCCAATAATCGGATGTTCATTCTCTCCGTATTTTATACTATAAACAGGGTTTTTACCATCTGCAATTGTTTTAATTTGAAAACCAGCCTTTTTCAACGTTTCTGCAGCCATCGGGAAAAGAGCAGTAGCTTCTGTTCCTCCTGAATAACAAAATACATTTTTAACGTTAAAATAGCTAGCCATTGCTTGTGCCCAAACTTGTGATAAATGGCTTCTTCTAGAATTGTGCGTACAAATAAAGTTGATTCTAATTTCTTGTTGATTAGAAACTTTGGTTTGAATATAATCTGCCAAAGGTTGTAAAACGGTTTTACGTTCTTCTGTTATGGCTGCAAAGTTTAAACCTTTAATTACGTTTTCTATTTCAGAAAATAGTGTTGTTTGTGTTGTGATCATTTTTTTAAAAGTTGATTATTTGTATTTCTTTTATTTACGCTGTGTGAATCCGTAAAATCTGTGAGTTAATTTTGGAATATTTTAAAATTATTACTCGCTGATTACACAGTTGTTCACATTTTTTTTACGGGTATATTAAATACTGAATCTATAGGTTTTATTTTAACAACATCCGCCTCCAGGTGTACAAGTGTTTCCTGTAGCTAATTCTGAAAATTGTAATTTTGGTTTTTCTTCTGGAATTCCACATTGGTCTTTGGCTAAACAATCGGTTTGTTTAGAGGTTAGTAAGAAGTTTGTTCCATCAAAATCAAGTCCGAATTTACCAATGGTTTCTGCTTGGTATTCTACTTCAATTTCTAAATCTTCAATATTTAAAACCTTTTCAGAAAGCTCTATAATATTTAATAATTTTTCTGGATGCAATCTGTGATCATAATCATCTGCATTCCAAAGTTGAAAGTTTACCACTTCCTCATTTCTTACGGTTCCGCCACAATCAATAAAATGTTTGGTGATTTTACCAACCTCTGTAACATGAAAATGGCTTGCTACTAATTCTCCGTTTGGTAATTGAAAACCAATTGTTTTTAAGGCTTTTAGAGCTACTTTTACTTCTGATAATTTCATAATAATATATTTGTTTATTGCAATTTTACGATTAATGAATATAAATTTTTTTAACAGCAATCTGTTTTTTGAGATAAATCTTGATTTAAAAACTCAGACATAACCGTTTTCATTGCGGTCCAGTTTTCTTTATGAATACAGTAACAAACACTTGTGCCTTCTACACTTCCTTTTATCAAACCTAAATGTTTTAATTCTTTTAAATGCTGAGAAATGGTGGGTTGTGCCAATCCTATTTCGTTTACTAAATCACCACACACACAAGAATCAATTTTAAACAAATGTTGTAAAATAGTTACTCTTGCCGGATGTCCAAAAACTTTAGCAAATAATGCTATTTCATTTTGTTGATCGGTAAACATTTCGGTTTTTGCTAATCCCATATACTTGTTTTATTCATTCATTGCAATATTACGATTAATATTTTATTTACTGATAAATATTTTGATTTTTTTTTAAGTGGTAGAATTTGGTTTATCAAGTGCTTACAAGTATCTTTATTGATAAAAAAATAAACATCTTATTGATATAACAAGTATTATGAATTTTAAAAACGTATTATTTATCCTATTTATAGTATTTTCTAACTTGATTACCGCTACAGAACGTCCTTTTTTTGATAAAAAGAAAGATCTTTTAATTGCTCAGTTTGATAGCAAACCAGATCCTGATGATATTCATGCACAAGCAGCTTTGGGTAGCCTATTAGCACATAAAGATTTTAAAGGAGTTCACTATTATGCTGTTGCTGGCGCTATAGGTAGTCAGAATGGAAAATTTATAGCTTCAGATAGATTATTTAAGATGGCATTTGGTAGAAAATGGACAAATGCTCACACAGATTGGGATGGTTCTGTAAAAAGAATTACTAAAAAAGTGGTAGCTGTTTTAAAAAAAGGAGGAAAAGTTTGGGTGCAAGAAGCAGGACAATCTAATATTACAGCAGATTGGGTTGCAGAGGTTCTTAAAACAGTTTCTAAGGATGTTGTAAAATCGAATGTAATTGTAGTACAACATAGTAGTTGGAACGAAAAAAAAACAGCTGCGTTAGATTTGCAATATGTAAAAAGTAAAACTACTTATTTTGCGTTGGATGATGGGAATCATCCTAAAGATGGTAAAAAGGGAGATCGAGGATCATATTCGACTCCGGAGTATAGAGGTAAAGATATTAAATGGATAACCTTGGCTAAAACTGCAACAAATAAAAAAGTACGAAAACTTTGGATAGAAGCCGATGCTATTATTGCAAAAAAATTTCCAAATAAATTTCCTCATAAATGGTCTTATATTCATTATGATGGTGTAGATTATTCAGACAGTGTAGAGATTTGGTGGATTTTTAATATTGGTGAAGCAGCGGATAGTAATTCTAAATTTTGGGAAAGATACGTTCTAAATTAATAACAAGTTGTTTCACATTTAAAGTATAATTAAACTAAAATGCCTCTAATGTAGAGGCATTTTAGTTTATTAAAAAATCAGCAATTTTTTTTTGGGGAATCGGGGGAACTATATTATTTATTGTTCTAATGCAACCAAGGTTCGCCCTTTTAATTTTCCCTGTAGCATTACATCTATTTTTGTATTTAATTCATCTAAAGATATTTCAGAAGAAGCTTCTGTTATTTGTTCATTTTTCCACTCGTTAGCTAGTTTATTCCATACTTTTTCTCTGTAGATCATTGGGTAGTTTTGAGAATCGATACCAATTAAAGTAACTCCTCTTAAAATAAAAGGAAACACGGTTAACTCAAGTTTTGGAGAAGCTACATTTCCGCAACAAGTTACAACTCCCATCGGATGTGTCGCTTTTATAATGTTTTCTAGAATTACACCACCTACAGTGTCAATTCCTCCTGCAAAAAGAGGTTTTAAAAGCGGTTTTTTTGCCATTTCTTCAAAATCTTTTCGTAGGATAATTTCATCTGCTCCAAGTTTTTGTAAAAATTCAATTTCAGTTTCTTTCCCTGTAATTGCAGCTACTTTATAGCCTAACTTTTTTAAGATGGCAATACTTGTAGATCCAACGCCACCTGTAGCACCAGAAACTACGATAGTGCCGTCTTCTGGTTTTACCATTTCACTTAATCTTAAAACCGACATACCAGCGGTTAAGCCTGCTGTACCAATTGTCATAGCTTCTTTCATAGAAAGATTTTTGGGCAACTTTACAACCCAATCTTCTGGTACTTTAACATATTCTGCAAAGCCTCCGTCTGTATTCATTCCTAAATCGTAACTTGTAACAATAACTTCATCAGAAATTTTAAATTTTTCAGATTCAGAAGAAACAATGGTTCCTGCAGCATCAATGCCTGGTGTGTGTGGGTAATTTCTGGTTACACCTTTATTTCCTCTACTAGACAAGGCGTCTTTATAGTTTAGAGAACTATAGTGTACTTTTATTAATATTTCGCCTTTTTTTAACGCTGTAAAGGGTGTTTTTTTAACAGAAGAAATATAGTTTCCATCTTTTTCTTCTACTCTAAAAGCTTTGTAATTCGATTGATTTTCCATATTGTTATTTTAGCTGTTTTCCTTACTTTTACATCAAAGTTCGATTAAAATATTTTGATACACAAGAGCTTACGAATAGTACCCTTACGAACATTTTGTGCTGTTTTGTCTGTTTATAATGCTTGTAAGCCTAAAAAAAAAATGAAAAAAAGTTACTGTCCTATAGATACTTTTATAAATACCATTAAAGGAAAAAGAAAAGGCACCATTATTTTGCATCTTTTTCAAGGTGATAAAAGGTATAGTGAATTGGTTCGGCTTATGCCGGATATTAGCGAACGCATGATGTCTAAGCAACTAAAAGAGTTAGAAAATGATGGTTTACTTATTAGAACGGTTTTTCCGGAAGTGCCACCAAGAGTAGAGTATAGTTTAACGCAATTAGGAATAGACATTCGCCCTGTTTTAAAAGGAATGTATAAAGGTGGTTTGTTGTTTGAACAAAGTCTTGAATAGTTGTAAAGTGATGTCTAATTAATTTATTGTTTATGAAATACTTATTTGGCGTTACTATGATTTGGGCTTTTTCGTTTAGCTTAATTGGAGTATATCTTTCTGGGTATGTAGATGCATGGTTTTCTGTCTTGATGCGTATTGGTATTGCTACCATCATATTTTTGCCTTTTTTAAGGCTGAAAGAAATTAAAGCAGCAACAATTTTAAAACTTATCGCAATTGGTTCTGTCCAATTAGGTTTGATGTATTGTTTTTATTTTCAGTCGTTTTTATTTCTCACGGTTCCAGAAGTGTTACTTTTTAGTGTACTTACACCGATTTACATTACTTTATTAAACGACATTTTAAGTAAGCGATTTCATAAAAGACATTTACTTACTGCTTTAATAGCTGTTTTAGGAGCTGCTTATATTCAGTACTCAAGTATTAACGAAAATGTGTTTTTAGGTTTTATGATTACCCAAGGTGCCAATCTTTGTTTTGCTGTTGGTCAAATTGCTTACAAGTATGTATTAAAATCTACACCTGAATTAGAAAGCACACCAAAGCATACTATTTTTGGATTGTTTTTTATTGGAGCGTTTTTAGTAGCTCTAATTGCTTTTTTCATTTTTGGGGCAACAGAAAAGTTACCAACCACATCAGTTCAGTGGGGAGTAATCATATACTTAGGCGCTGTGGCTTCTGGTCTAGGTTATTTTTTTTGGAACAAAGGTGTTGTTATGGTAAATACAGGCTCGTTAGCGATTATGAATAATGCGTTAGTTCCAATAGGTTTAATTGTTAACCTTGTTATATGGAATAAAGAGGCAGATATTCAAAAGATTTTAATTGGTGGAAGTCTTATTTTCGCTTCCCTTGCGCTTAATGAATACCTCAATAAAAGAAATAAAGAAATAGATAAGTCATTGTTCATTAAGAGTATAGAGGCTAATTAAGATTTGCTTTTTTATGCTTGGTTTAAATTACAGTCTTAACAGAGTTATAGCTAACTATTAGTTGTTACTTTTTTTATACTTATGCAGTATCTCTAAAGGAATGTGACAATAAGAATGATCATTCGGATGCAAGGTTAATCTATCTTGATGTTCTGCGTCACTTAGTATAAAATTTGTTAAAGGAAGCACTTCAATAGCTATTTTTTTTATGGTTTTATTTTGATGATTTAGTGTCTGTTCTACTTTTTGAATGTATTTTTTTGCCTTTAACAGGTGATTTTGATTATCACTATAGATGCCTGTGCGATATTTCTCTCCGATATCGTTTCCTTGTTGGTTGATGCTATAAGGGTCAATAATTTCTAAAAAATGATGAATTAAATCTTCAATTGAAACAAGCTGAGGGTCAAAGGTAGTTTTTACACATTCTGCATAACTATCATAGGTTGTTTTAGTAGATTTGGTAGCGCCATTAGCTCTGCCAGCTTGAGTTTCAAGTACACCAGGTAGGTGTTTTAAGAACTCTTGTACCCCCCAAAGACAACCGCCCGCAATATATATCGTTTCCTTTGATGCTATTTGTTCCTTTTTTGTCATTTTTATTGTTAGCTAAGTTACTTTTTTAAGCCAAGAAATAAAGAGTAGAAACATTCTTTTTTTATTTATTAGAATATACATATAAGCTTTCTGTTAAAAACAGCAATTTCATCACGCAGTTTAGTGGCTATAAGAAAATCTAAAATTTTATTATGAATATCTTATGTATTTGTGATAATTCTATTTAGGAGGAGTTTGGCAGTATAAAAGTGATTTTATGCTGTTTTTTTATTTTTCAGAACATACTTTTTAGTAAAAAGGGTAAGTGTCAAAAATATTCCAAAAAGAATGATTTTTCCAGCTAAATATCCATAACCATATTCTGTTAATCGTTCTAAATCTGTAGTTAGTATTTGTATTATGTTAACTAATATTATTAGAGAAATTATGATTGAAACGTAAAATATTACTTTTTTCATTTTTCTTTTTTTCAAAAGAAAGGTAATTATAAATTACCTTTCTTCTTAAATTCATTAACTATTTAGTTACTGTAGTAGTTGATGGAGTATATATTCCAAATGTTAAAGCAGATACTAATCCGTTAACAAATGATTGTCTAGTTGTTACTGTATAATCTTTTGCACCACCTGCCATTTGCTTAGAATCAGAAACTCCAACTGGAGCTAATCCATAAACAACATAATGATTCCATTGAGTTGTTTGAGAGTTTCCTTTAGCACCTTCTCCAACAACACTAGTATATGAGTAGCAAGAAGTTAATAACATTGATGAAGCAAATACTACTGTCATCATTTTCATTGAATTTTTAATCATTTTTTTTAATTTAAATATTTATTTATAATACTCTCTTTGAGTCTGGTTTAAAATACCTTATCATCATAAACCTTTAATAAGGATACTTAATTTTAAGGACAGCGAATTTATATTTTTATTAAATAAAAAGCAAACTAAATAGAATTATAATTTCTCCCTCAAAACAGCAATTTCATCACGTAGTTTAGCGGCAACAATAAAATCTAAACCTTTGGCGGCAGCTTCCATCTGTTTGCGTTTATCTCTAATACGTTTTTCTATTTCCTCTTTTGGTAAATATTGTAAATCTTGTTCTGCGGCTACTTGTTTTGCGTTGTCATAATGGTAACTAGAAACAGCAGATTTAGACAAAGTATCGTCAATTTTTTTGTTGATTTGAGTCGGAGTAATCCCATGTTTGGTGTTGTAGGCAATTTGTTTTTCTCGTCTGCGTTCGGTTTCATCAATGGTTTTTTGCATGCTGTTGGTCATTTTATCAGCATATAAAATAGCCAAACCGTTTACATTTCTTGCGGCTCTACCAACGGTTTGTGTTATAGATCTATGACTTCTTAAAAAACCTTCTTTATCGGCATCTAAAATTGCGACTAAAGAAACTTCAGGTAAATCTAAACCTTCACGCAAAAGGTTAACTCCAATTAAAACATCAAAAATACCTTTACGCAAATCTTGCATAATTTCTACACGCTCTAAAGTATCTACGTCAGAATGAATATAACGACAACGAATGTTTACTCTTGTTAGATATTTGGTCAGTTCTTCTGCCATTCTTTTGGTTAATGTAGTTACCAAAGTACGTTCGTCTTTTTCTACACGAACCTGAATTTCTTCAATTAAATCATCAATTTGGTTTAAACTTGGGCGAATTTCAATAACAGGATCTAATAAACCCGTAGGGCGAATAATTTGCTCTACAAAAACACCTTCAGTTTTTTCTAGTTCGTAATCTGCAGGCGTTGCAGAAACATAAATTACTTGGTTCTGTACACCTTCAAATTCATCAAACTTTAACGGACGATTGTCCATTGCAGCAGGTAATCTAAAACCATATTCAACCAAATTTTCTTTTCTACTTCTATCGCCACCATACATGGCGTGCGTTTGCGGAATGGTCACATGGCTTTCATCAATCACCATTAAATAATCATCCGGAAAATAATCTAACAAACAGAAAGGTCGTGTTCCAGGTTCTCGTCCGTCTAAATAACGAGAATAGTTTTCAATACCAGAACAATAACCCAATTCACGAATCATTTCTAAGTCAAACTCAGTTCGTTCTTTTAAACGTTTTGCTTCTAAATGTTTTCCTATTTCTTTAAAATATTCCACTTGTTTCATCATATCTTCTTGAATTTGATGAATGGCATTTTGTAAAATGTCTGGTGATGTTACAAACAAGTTTGCAGGATAAATGGTGAGTTCACTAAAGCTTTCTAAAACGATATTGTTTTCTAAATCGAACGATTCTATTTCTTCAATTTCATCACCAAAAAAATGGACTCTATAGCCATTGTCTCCGTAAGACGGATAAATGGTAACCACATCACCTTTTACTTTAAAGGTTCCACTTTTTATTTCGTGTTCTGTTCTAGAATATAAACTTTGTACTAATTGATGTAAAAATTTGGTTCTTGCAATTTGTTGATCAACATGAATAGGAATTACGTTTTTCTTAAATTCTACAGGGTTTCCAATACCATACAAACAAGAAACCGAAGCAACGACCAACACATCTCGTCTACCAGAAAGTAGGGAAGAAGTGGTGCTTAAACGCAAACGTTCGATATCATCATTAATAGATAAATCTTTTTCTATAAAAGTTCCCGTTACCGGAATGTAGGCTTCTGGTTGATAATAATCGTAGTAAGAAACAAAATACTCTACAGCATTTTCAGGAAAAAATTGTTTAAATTCAGAATACAATTGAGCTGCCAATGTTTTGTTATGTGCCAAAACTAAGGTGGGTTTGTCTACTTGTTTTACCACATTGGCAACGGTAAACGTTTTACCAGAACCCGTTACCCCTAAAAGTGTTTGATATTTTTCGCCACCTTTAATGTTTTTTGTAAGTTCTTTTATTGCTTGCGGTTGATCTCCGGTAGGAGAAAACTCTGATACCAATTTAAATTCCATGCTGTAAAAATACGGATACTTTTATACAAAATATCCGTATTTTTTAAGTTTTAAAAAGTGTTGTAATCGCTTTTTAAAATTTTGGGGAAGCTAGGTTCTTTTTATTACGCATTCCAATCTAAAGTAGTGTAATTCTTTTTTAGATATGCTTTTACAATTGCGATATCATCTTTAGAAGACAAATCTGGAACATGTTCCGAAAGCGGAATTCCGACCACTTTATTATCGGTTTCTGTAATATAATTTAACAAGGCAGTTTGCATTTCTTTTTCATTTCTTCTAGGATGCACGGGGCAATTCTTTAAAAAAGGATAGAATTCTTTTCCTTCAAACTTAAAAATATTCATGCTGACTCTTAACTTTTGTTCTCTATCGTAAAAATTAGGAACATCTTGTTCTGATGGTTTTTCAAGAATATGTACCAGTTCATTATGCTCGTTTAATTTGGTGAGAGCAAACTTAGAAATTCGCTCTAAAGGAAACTCTAAAGTATCTCTGTTATATGAGATAAATGCATTTTTATGCTCTGTTTCTCTCAATAAATTTAACGCTTTTGTAGAATATAAATTATCACTATTACAGACCGTATAAAATTGATTGTTCAATTCGGGAAACTGCTCTACCGCTTGTAAAAGTGCATCTGCGGTTCCGAAAGGTTTTTCTTTATTTGCAGGAATATATTGAATGGGGAAAGAAATATTTAACTCGTTAAAATTATTGTTTTTATCTTTGCTACCGTAAAATTCCTTAAACAAACCACCTTTTTCATTAATTACAATATAGATATTTTTATAACCCGCCTTTTTAGCGTTATACAAAAGATAATCTAACACAGGTCTACCAGAATTATCTAAACTAATTAAACTTTTACTTCTGTTGTTGGCTTGTGTAGTTTCATCTGAATTTATAGTTTTAGAAGTCGCAGGTTTTTTCATTCTAGAAGATGCGCCACCTGCTAATATGATTAAATTATTGTGCATAAACTCTTATTTTATCCTTTAAAAGTAATCATTTCAAGTTTAATTAGTATTTTTATTTTATGGATTTATTCTCGACAGAAAGCATCAAAAATATTTTACCTTTTGATGGGGTTACCAATTACCACGGACTTGTTTTAGATAAAAAACAATGTGAATTTTATTATCAAAAATTGATGGAAACCATTCAATTTAAAAATGATGAAGCAATTATTTTTGGTAAAAAAATCATCACCAAAAGAAAGGTGGCTTGGTATGGCGAATCTGAATATTCTTATACCTATTCTAAAATAACAAAAAGGGCAAATATTTTTACTGAAGAGTTGTTAGCTTTGAAAGAAATCGTAGAACGAGAAAGTGGAGCAACCTATAATTCTTGTCTGTTAAACTTATACCCTACAGGAGCAGAAGGAATGGCATATCATTCTGATGGAGAAAAAATGTTACGAGAAAATGGCGCTATTGCTTCGTTATCTTTAGGAGCCGACCGTAAGTTTTCTTTTAAGCATAAAAAGAACAAACAGAGAGTAGATATTGTTTTAGAAAAAGGAAGTTTATTAGTGATGAGAGAAGGTACTCAAACCCATTGGCTTCATCGATTACCACCTACTAAAAAAGTAAACTCGCCAAGAATTAACCTGACTTTTAGGACCATAGAATTGTAAATTAATGATCAATTTTTTTGATAAATTCTTCACGGTAATTTAAACCAATCGGTATCCAATTATCATCAATAATAATTCTATTTCTTTGTACTGAATAAATGTGTTTTAAAGAAACAATAAAGGATTTATGTACACGTATAAAGTTTGTTTTTCCTAATTTTTCTTCAAAGCTTTTGAGGCTGCTGAGCGTTAAAATAGGTTTTTCTTTATGGGTATGAATTTTAATATAATCTTTTAAAGATTCGATATATTTAATATCGCACAAATTTATTTTTAAATTTTCGTATTCAGATTTTACAAAAATAAAATCAGGATTTATTTCTTGGTTTGCAACCGGTGTTTCTTCTTCTTCTTCTTTTGATTTTAATAAATTTTGAGCTCTTGTGGCTGCTTTTAAAAATCGATGAAACGGGATGGGTTTTACAAGGTAATCGATGGCGTTTAAATTAAAACCCTCTACTGCATAATGAGAATAAGCGGTAGTGAAAATAAACATGGGTTTTGTTTCTAGAGATTTTATAAAATCGATTCCAGAAAAATCAGGCATTTCTATGTCTGTAAAAACTAAATCGATTGTTTGTTCTTGTAAAAAGCTTGTAGCTTCAAAACCGTTAGAGCAAGATGCGACTAATTCTAAAAACGGAATTTTAGAAATAAAATCTTCTAATAATTCAAGTGCAAGCGGTTCATCATCAATAATTATACACTTCATATTTTATTTTTTTAATTCGATTTTTAAATGAATTTCAAATGATTTCTTTGTGTTTGTAATCTCTAAAGTATGTGTTTTTGGGTACAATAAGTTCAACCTATTTTGTATGTTTTCTAAACCAATGCCAGAATCTTTATTGATGGTGTTTTGTAAAGAGCATAGATTGTAAACGGCTAGGTGTAATTGATCGTTAATGGTAGAAATCTTTATGTTAATGTCTGTTTTTCCTTTATAATCTGTTCCGTATTTAAAGGCGTTTTCTATAAAAGAGATGAGCAGTAAAGGCTCTATTTTGTAGTTTAAATCTCCATGAATATTTATTTTTACACCACTAGAATCTTTTAAACGTAACAACTGTAAAGAGATGTAGTTTTTTATATAATCTATTTCTTTTTCTAAGGAAATTAACTCTTCATTGGCTTCATAAATCATATACCGCATGAGTTCAGAAAGTGTAACAATGGCCACAGTTGTATCGTCGGACTTTTTATTAGCTAAAGAATAAATGCTGTTTAAAGAGTTGAATAAAAAATGAGGATTTAACTGTGCTTTTAAAAAAGATAATTCAGAATTTACTTTTTGAGAAGCAATTAAAGTTCTTTCTTTTTCTGATTTATACCATTCAGAAACTAGTTTTATACAAGTACTTAAAGCAAAAAATAAGAGCAATAAAATAGGCGGTCTTAAGTTTATGTTATTTTGACGACGTCTTGAAAAGTTGTGATCGAATCCATTATTAAGAAAAGGGGGTTTTAGTGAAATTTTTAGAAAAGATTCTATTACATAAATTACAGAAAATATAATTACTAAAGAAAGAACAACATATAGAATAATTTTTTTATTCAGTAAAAATTTAGGAATTAGTACTAAATAATTTAGATAAAAAGCAGCAATAAAAATGAAGTTTAAAATGTAAAACTGATTAGGAATGGTGCTAAAGCGAGCATAAGACTGAATGGCGGTAATAGCCAGAAAAAAAATCCATATAAGACTATGAATCAGTATTTTTGTATTCAGTTTTTTTAATGTTGTATTCAAGCTATCCATTATTTAATAGGTGCAAAATTATGAAGGATGTTTCTAAAAAGTCTCCCAATGAATTGTTGTTTTTATCACAAAAAAGATTAAAAATGAAGAAACTGATTTATAGTATCTTCATTTTTAATCTTCTATATTTTTAGAAAAATAAGTTTACTAAAACTTAATCGTCTTCATTTTCTAATTCATCGGGTCTAAATTCCCAAACATCATCAAAATAATAACTACCACTTCTACCCATTAAAACAAAAGCTTTAGAATCGAAAGTAAAGGCAGAGGCATCTTGTCTTGCAGTACCTTCAAATACAGGTAACTCATCCCAAGTATCTGTACTTGGGTCATATTCCCAAGTTTCTGTGGTAATAGAACCAGAAATACCGGTAGTTACATATCCTTTTCCATTTAATGAAAAAGCGGCTCCACTGCTTAATAGAATTTCATAATCATCGTCGTCGTCGTCATCATCGTCTAAGTCAGTTAGCCTTGTCCAAGTAGTACCATTAAATGCATAAAAATCTTTTTCGTATGCACCATTATGAATTCCTAAACCAATATAAGCTACATCATTAATGGTAAAAACAGACGCATTTTGACGCTTTTCTCCACCAAAACCAACTGATTGCTCCCAAGTATTTGCGGCTACATTGTATTTCCAAAAATCTTTTTGTTCGCTGCCATCGTAACCAGTACCAATATAACCATCGTTACCAATAGTAAAAGCGATTGCTCCATATCTTGCGGTTCCTGCAAAATCTGCTTTTTGTGTCCAAGCATCTGATGATGGATCATATTCCCAAAAATCATTTAGCCTACTCTCTCCGTCATACCCTGTACCTAAATATCCTTTTCCGTTAATAGAAAAACCAACAGCACCACTTCTTGCAACTCCCGGAAAATTGGCTTTTTTTACCCAATAATCATTGTCAGAATTGTATTCCCAAGTATCAGCTAAATAATCATCACCATCATGGCCGGTAACTAAATATCCCTTTGTACCAATGGTAAAGCTTACTGAGTTTGCTCTAGAATTTCCATCAAAAGTAGAACTTTCTACCCAGTTTCCGTACTCATCGTCATCATCATCATCACTACTACATCCTATAAAAAATAGAGACATTAGCAATGTTGCTAAAAAGAGTTTAGAACTCTTTTGTATTAAATTTGTTTTTCTCATTAGATTTAATTTATTCATTTGCTTAATTATTTGGCAAACGTAAAAGCTATTTAATTTAAAATAGTACAAAATAGACAAACAGGGGTATTTTACAGATAAACATGTAAATCAAATGTTAATTTTCTTAAAAGGTGTTAATAATTGAGTTTAGAGGTGTTTTTTAGTGGTAAGTCTATAAAAAAATAGCGTTTATATATTTTGTGATTTTTGATGAAAACGACCCTAATACTTTTGCTAAAAAAGTAAAATGAGGTATTTAATTATTGGTGTTTTAAGTTTTGTTTTTCTGATATCCTGTGCAACAGATGATACTACTGTTTATGAAGTTGGTAGTGATTTTATAGAAAACAATATTCAGGTTAGGGTTATAGATACGTTTACGGTAAAAGCAGGAACTTTTAAACGAGATTCTATTGTTACTGAAAGTACAAATAGAATTTTAGTAGGTAATGTGGTGGATGAAAATTTAGGTAGTTTGTCTGCAAAATCATATCTACAGTTAATAAACTCTAATTTTTCTATTGATACCAATGCAGAATATGATTCTATTGGGTTTATTTTAAATTATGATAATTACTATTATGGTGATACAACTAAAATACAAACCTATACTTTACACAGAATTACAGAAACGGTAGAAACAGAAGATAATAATAGTTTATACAATACTTCTTCCTTAAAATATGACGCCAATATTTTAGGTCAAATTTCATTTACACCAAGGCCCAATAGAGCTACGGATTCATTATTTATTAAAATGGATAACGTTTTAGGGGAAGAAATTTTTGATAAAATTGTAGATAATGATATTAATACTACAGATGATTTTTTACAATATTTTAAAGGATTAGCGATTGTACCAAATACAACAGTAAATAGCCATATTCTAGGTTTTAATGCACAAGTGGGGCAAAGTACCGTTGGTAACTCTGGTATGCGCTTGTATTATTCGGTAAAAGATGATGATAGTGAAGATAATAGCTATTATATGGACTTTACAATTTCTAGTGCCGCCAAACAGTTTAATCAAATTGAGGGAAACTTCTCTAATTCCACTGTGGGGAATTTTGAAGATGGAGAAGAAATTAAAATAAGTACAGAAACAGATAATTTACTATTTGCACAAGGAGGCATTGGTGTTACACCGAGAATAGAAATTCCCTCTATAAAAAGACTCACTGAATTGTATGAAAATGCAACCACTTTAAGTGCAACATTAACCTTTAATCCGCTGTTAGGTAGTTATAATGAAGACAACCCCTTGCCAGAATCTTTATCGGTTTTTGTGGTAGATCATAAAAATAGAATTATAGAACAGCTTACAGGTATAGATGGCAATGTTGCGTCTGCTATTTTAGTTGAAAATAATGATGAGTTTGATGAAAACACGTATTACACTATCGATTTAAGTGGCTTTGTAGAAAGTATTCTTTTTACAGAAGAAGATTTAAATTATGCATTAATGATTCAGTATGAAGATTACACAAAAGAAGTGGATAAATTGGTTATAGAAAATAACCCAAGTACCAATAACGAAGTAAAATTATCAGTAAAATTTTTAAACTATTAAGATGAAAAAGAACCTACTATTAATAGTGTTAATTGGATCTGTAAATGTTTTGTTAGGACAAGTAAATACAAATACACCCTATTCTTTGTTTGGTTTAGGGGTAGAAAATAAAACAGCAACCGGAGGTTTAACAGGTTTAGGAAATACCGGTATTGCACAAGCAAACCCATTTGAAATAAATTTATTTAACCCAGCGAGTTTAAGTGGTGTTTTACCAAAATCGTTCTTGTACGAGTTTGGTTTAAATGGTACCTATTCTACATTAAAAACAAATAGTGTTAGTGAAACTTCTACGAACGGAAATATCTCACACATTGCCATCGCATTTCCAATAAAAAAAGATTGGGGTGTGGGTATTGGCTTGCTTCCGTATACAAAAACAGGTTATAATATAGATGTAGAAAATGCCATTGAAGGAGCTACGGATACTTATATTACAAGGGTAACAGGAGAAGGGGGCTTGAATAAATTTTATTTATCCACCGGTTTTAAGGTGATTAAAAACCTATCTTTTGGTGTAGATGTTTCTTTTCTCTTTGGATCTATCAATCAAGAAAGTTTAGCCTATGCAGGCTCTTTAGTTTCTATTAGCGATCAAAATTATTATGGAGGTGTAAAGCTAAAAACAGGTTTGCAATACAAATTACCAACTATTAAAGGAGTCGAAACAATACTTGGTGGTACTTTAGAATTACCAAGCTCTTTAAGCGGAACGCAAACAAGAACATCTTATAAAACAACTTCTAGCGGAACATCAATAGCTATAGAAAGTGAGGTTGAAAATGATTTAGATAATTTTGAACTTCCGCTTACTTACGGAGTGGGAATTACATTGGTCATCAACAAAAAAATTACCACCAGTTTGGATTATCGTAAATTACTTTGGAGTGATACCAATCAGCAACAAAATAACGAGAGTTATGCAAACCAATCTATTTATGCTTTTGGTGTACAGTTTGTATCTGCAAAAGAAAAATACAGTTATTGGTCTAATGTAAAATACAGAGCAGGAGTAAATTACAACACGGGGTTTTTAAAAATATCCAATGAACAGATAGATAGTTATTTTGTGTCTTTAGGAGTAGGTTTACCTATGAAAAAATATAGCAATGATTACTTTAATATCTCTTATTCGTATGGGAGAGAAGGTACTTTAGAAAACAAATTAATTAAAGAGAATTTTCATAAAATTACTTTAAACTTAAATTTTGTGGGTAAATGGTTTGATCAAAGAAAGATAGATTAGATAAGAATAACAATTTTAGACACATAAAATTATAATCTTATACTTACTTTTGCATAAAATTATTTTCTTTGGACAATACAAATAAAAAATCTACAAACCTTAATAAATATATAAGTTCTTCTGGTATTTGCTCTCGTAGAGAAGCAGAAAAATATATAAAAGAAGGCAGAATTACAATTAACGGAAGAGCCACTCAATTAGGAAACAGAGTAGGAGAAAAGGACGTTGTAAAATTCGATGGAAGGTTAGTAAAACCCAAAGACGAAATTCTATATATCGCTTTAAACAAGCCGGTTGGTATTGTTTCTACAACAGATGAGAGAGAGCCAAATAATATTGTAAAGCATGTAAATTACCCAGAACGATTATTCCCGATTGGGCGTTTAGATAAACCGTCTGAAGGATTAATTTTTCTTACAAACGATGGTGATATTGTAAATAAAATTTTACGAGCAGGCAACAATCACGAGAAAGAATACTTTGTTTCTGTAGACAAGCCTATTACAGATGAGTTTATCCAAGCAATGGGAAGCGGAATTCCTATTTTAGGTACCATGACCAAAAAATGTTTGGTAGAAAAAATAAGTGGTAAAATTTTTAAAATCATTTTAACACAAGGTTTAAATCGTCAAATTCGTAGAATGTGCGAGCACTTAGGTTATGAAGTAACCAAGTTAAAACGTACAAGAATTATGAATGTAGAGCTTGGATATTTGCAAGCAGGAGATTGGCGAGAATTAACCGAACAAGAAATGAGTGAAATTAATAAAATGATTTCTACCTCTTCTAAAACAGAAGAAGCATCTGCTGTTAAAGAAAAACCAAAAAAGCAAACTTCTAAGAAAAGAGAAGCGCCAACTAAAAACGATTTTAATAAAAAAAGTGCCTCTTTTAGAAAGTCATCACCAAAAAGTAAAAGAAATAGTGGCGGTTTTTCTGCTAAAAAGAAACGCTGGTAGTTTTTGGGAGTTCCTTTTTAGGTCAGGCTTTGCTCTGCAATCTTTTTTATTTAAAAAAATAAAAAAGGATTTCCGTTGCAATCCTTAACGCGCATTTTTGCCAACAAAAGTAGGGCTGTAACTTTTCGTTTTTTATAACACTTCATTTTATTTATCAATTCTTAAATAATAGTATCTTTGCCAGCAATGAAAATAAAGTTTATTTGTTTTTAGAATAAATAAATTAGAGAACAAAGTAATTATACACGTTCTTAATTTTGTGATTAATTTTAATCACAAGAATCATCAAAATTTATACGATTGAAATTCGACTTAAAAATAACCGACCCAAAAAGTAAGGCAAGAGCAGGAGTAATAACTACTGATCATGGAGAAATTGAAACGCCAATATTTATGCCTGTGGGTACTGTTGGAACCGTAAAAGGAGTCCATCAAACAGAACTTAAAAACGAAATAAATCCCGATATTATTTTAGGAAACACCTATCACTTATACTTACGTCCAGGAATGGATATTTTAGAAAAAGCAGGTGGTTTGCATAAGTTTATGAATTGGGATCGTAACATCTTAACAGATTCTGGAGGTTACCAAGTATATTCTCTTTCTGGAAGAAGAAAAATTAACGAAGAAGGGGTGAAGTTTAAAAGTCATATAGATGGTTCTATGCACTTTTTTACACCAGAAAACGTAATGGAAACGCAGCGTACCATTGGAGCTGATATAATTATGGCGTTTGATGAATGTACACCGTATCCTTGCGATTATAATTACGCAAAAAGATCTATGCATATGACGCATAGGTGGTTAGATAGATGTATCAATCATTTAGATAAATTACCATTTAAATATGGTTTTGAGCAAACCTTTATGCCAATAGTACAAGGAAGTACGTATAAAGATTTGCGTAGACAATCTGCCGAATATATTGCAAATTCAGGACAACAAGCAAATGCAATTGGAGGTCTTTCTGTAGGTGAACCTGCAGAAGAAATGTATGCAATGACAGAAGTGGTTACAGAAATTTTACCAGAAGACAAGCCACGTTATTTAATGGGAGTTGGTACGCCAATTAACATTTTAGAAAACATTGCTTTGGGTATCGATATGTTCGATTGTGTTATGCCAACAAGAAACGCAAGAAACGGAATGTTGTTTACGGCACATGGTTCTATCAACATCAAAAATAAAAAGTGGGCAGAAGATTTTTCTCCAATAGATGATATGGATATTACTTGGGTAGACACTATGTACTCAAAAGCTTATTTACGTCATCTTTTTGCTGCAAAAGAAATGTTAGGAAAACAAATAGCTTCTATTCATAATTTAGGTTTTTATGTTTGGTTAACTCGTGAAGCAAGAAAACATATTTTAGCAGGAGATTTTAGAGAGTGGAAAGATATGATGGTAAAACAAATGGATAAGCGATTATAGTTAATGGTTTATGGTTGTTAGTTTTTAGTTGCAACCACAAACGATAAACCACAAACCAACAACAAAAATAATTTTGAAGATAATAGATTGGTACATATTAAAACGATTTTTGGTAACTTTTGTGTTTACCTTATTAATCTTGATTCCTATTGCAATTGCGATAGATATATCAGAAAAGATTGATAATTTTTTAGAACATACAGATTTAGGGTTTTACCAAATTGTAGATGAGTATTATAAAAATTTTATCATCTATTATGCAAACACGTTTATGCCTTTGGCATTGTTTATTGCGGTAATTTTATTTACTTCTAAATTATCAAACAATACAGAAATTATTGCCATTACTAATGCAAAGGTTTCTTTTACACGTTTTTTGTATCCTTATTTTGTTGGAGCTACTTTAATTACCATTGTTTCTTTAGCAATGAATCATTTTGTAGTACCTAGTAGTAGTAAAGAAAGAAAGAAATTCGAAAAAGAGTACATTCAGAATAACAGACAGAAACACGAGTTAAAATACGTAAAAGAGTTTAGTTTACAACTAACAGATAGTACGTACATTTTTATACGAAGTTTTGATACGGAATCTAATTCTGGTTATGATTTTACATCAGAAGTTTATAATGGTATAGAATTGAAATCTAAATTAGTTGCAAATAGAATAAATTATAGTGATAAAGATTCTTCTTTTACCTTGTCTAACTGGAAAATGCGTAAGATTTTTAAAGATAGAGATAGTATTTTTTCAGGAGTTAAGATTGATACTGTTTTTAACTTTACACCTAAAGATTTAATTTATAAATCTGCATTAGCACAAGAAATGCCTTCTAATGAATTGCTTAAATTTATTGGCATTTCTAAAAAGAGAGGTGTTAAAAATTTAAATGCTTATTTGGTAGAGTTTCATAAAAGAACAAGTTTGCCAATAGCTTCTTATATCTTAACAATTATTGCAGTAGCTTTAGCATTTAGAAAACGAAGAGGTGGTACTGGTGTTAATTTAGCATTGGGTATTGGTATTATGTTTCTATATGTTTTTTTAATGAAAATAGCTGAGGTTTTAGGCGCTGTAGCAGGAGTAAATTCGCTACTTTACGTTTGGTTACCTAATATAGTTTTTGGCTGTTTGGCCATTTATCTTTATTTAAATGCAAGAAAGTAAATTAAAAAATTATTTACTGCTGCACCTTATTATTTTTATTTGGGGTTTTACAGCAATTTTAGGAGCTTTAATTAGCTTAGATGCCATACCTTTAGTTTGGTACAGAATGTCTTTAGCAGTTATTTTTATTGTACTGTATTTTGTTTTCAAAAAAAAATCTTTTAAGGTTGATAAAAAAGGACTTGTTAAGTTTTTTGTAACAGGTGTTATCATTGCTTTGCATTGGGTCTTTTTCTTTAAAGCGATTAAGGTTTCTAATGTTTCTGTTGCGTTGGTAACCATGAGTACAGGTGCTTTTTTTGGCGCTTTAATAGAACCTGTTTTCTTTAAAAGAAGGATTAAGCTTTTAGAAATAGTGTTGGGTTTAGTCGTTATTTTAGGACTTTACATTATTTTTAATTTTGAAAGTCAGTATCAACTAGGTATTTTTTATGCGTTAATTGCTTCATTTTTAAGTGCATTATTTGCTGTTTTAAATGGTCTTTTTATTCAAAAATATACTGCAGAAATCATTTCTTTGTATCAACTGTTTTTTGGAGTTCTTGTTATAACGATATATCTTTTAATTACAAATAAGTTTTCGGTATCCTTTTTTGTTATTCCAACATCAGACTGGATGTATCTTTTTCTGTTAAGTAGTATTTGTACAGCGTATGCATTTATTGTGTCAGTTAAAGTGATGAAATATATATCGCCCTATACAGTAATGTTAACCGTTAATCTAGAGCCTATTTATGCAATCATCTTAGCGCTTTTTATTTTTGGTGATAAAGAAAAAATGAATCCAGAGTTTTATTTTGGAGCATTTATAGTATTGTTTGTCGTTTTATTAAACGGAATTATAAAAAATAAAACGGTAATCAGAAATAAACTGAAAGAGAAAACTGTTAGAAAAAAATAGCTTCTTTTTTTAAAAAACAACTAATTTTATAGTATGTTTGTCTATCCAAATAACTAAAATCAAATAATTACAATATGGAGTATTTAGATTTTGAAATGCCAATTAAAGAGCTTTTAGATCAACTAGATAAGTGCCAATTAATTGGTAAAGAAAGTGATGTAGATGTAAGCGCTACTTGTAAAAAGATCGATAAAAAATTAGAAAAAGCTAAGAAAGATATTTATAAAAACTTAACGCCTTGGCAAAGAGTTCAATTATCTAGGCATCCTAATAGACCTTATACTTTAGATTATATTAAGGCTATTTGTGGTAATACTTTTATGGAGCTTCATGGTGACAGAAACGTAAAGGATGACAAAGCCATGATTGGTGGGCTTGGTAAAATAGGAGATCAATCTTTTATGTTTATTGGTCAACAAAAAGGGTACAATACAAAAACGCGTCAGTATAGAAACTTTGGGATGGCAAACCCTGAAGGTTACAGAAAAGCGTTGCGTTTAATGAAAATGGCAGAGAAGTTTGGTATTCCTGTGGTTACTTTATTAGATACACCTGGTGCATATCCTGGTTTAGAAGCAGAAGAGCGTGGACAAGGAGAAGCTATTGCTAGAAATATTTTAGAAATGACGCGTTTAAAAACACCAATTATAACAATTGTTATTGGTGAAGGAGCGTCTGGTGGAGCTGTTGGTATTGGTGTTGGTGATAGAGTGTATATGATGGAAAATACTTGGTATACGGTTATTTCTCCAGAATCTTGTTCGTCTATTTTATGGAGAAGTTGGGAGTATAAAGAACAGGCTGCTGCCGCATTAAAGTTAACAGGGGCGGATATGAAGAGAATGAAACTAATTGACGGAATTATTCAAGAACCAATAGGTGGTGCGCATACAGATAGAGAAGGAGCTTTTAAGGCTGTACAAGAACAGATTTTAACTGCCTTTGATGAGTTAAAAGATTTAAATGACGTAGATTTAGTTATGCAAAGAATGGATAAATATGCTGCAATGGGGGTTTATAAAGAATAATTCAAGTGAATAAATAAGACATAAAAAAAGCGAAATCTAAATTTAGATTTCGCTTTTTTTATGTCTTATTGTGAATTTTAGATGTCTAAAGATTCTAATAAAGATTTTAATCTAGGATCAGAAGGTCTTGGTGCATTTGCTTCTACAATGTTTCCTTGTGGGTCAATTAAGATAAATCTTGGAATACCAGATATTTGATATGCTTGTTGAAAGCTAAAATCTTGTCCTGCCCAAAGTTGAACTCCACCTAATTGATTTTCTTTTACAAAATCTCTCCATTTTTTTTCTGCAGCTTCCCAAGTACCACCACTTCTTCTAGATTCATCTGTAGAAATACTTACAAATTCAATGTTTTTATTATGAAATTCTTTTTCAATGTTTTTTAAAGAAGGTATTTCTCTAATACAAGGTCCGCACCAAGTTGCCCAAACATCTATATACACGTATTTTCCTTTAAAAGAGTCTAAAGATTTTTCACCACCTTTTGCGTCTTTATAGTCCTCAAATTTAGGAGAAGCATTTCCTTTTGCCATTTTTTTATTGGACTCATAGGTTTTTTCAAAATACTCAAACATTTGTATATTTTGTTTAGATGCCATGTCAACTAAAGAGCTATCTAAATCATTGTAAGAAGTTAAAATACTGTCAAATTCTTTTTTTAATAAACTTACTTTTGTGTCAAAAGCATCTTTATCTAGCGCAAAAATATCAGCAGGGTTTCCTATACTCTGGCTTTTTTCTAACTGAGCAACTATAAAGTTTGTGTTAGAAGATCCATTTCCAGAATACGTAAAGCTTGTCATAAATTTATCAGCATCTCCTTTAATAGAAATATCAAATCCATTTTTTAAATAAATTGGCGCTCTTTTTTCTTTACTTGTTTGAAAAGTGTAGATATCTATTTTAGGAACTTTTAATGTATCATTAAAAGAACCATCTTCTTTAATAGTAATTGTTTTAACTACACCTGTTCTACCAGAAATTGTAATTATAGAATCTTTGTTGTTTTCTAATTTTCCTGATAAAGAAATGTATTCTTTAGAATGTTCTTTTGTACAAGAAGCAATTACTAGCATTGTAAAAAGTGCAAGACTTATTTTTTTCATTTGTTTTATTCTTAAGTTTAAAAGCAAAGATATCATTTCTATGTAGATAAAAATAGTTAAAATATGTAATCGAAGCTGCTATTTATAAACGTAGTTAGATTTATGTTTGGATTGCTTTTTAATGTAAGTTCACTGATTATTGTGTGTATCTACAAGTTTATTTCTTTGGATAAAAATTAGATGTTTTAATGAGCGCTTTATTTATTTTTTACAAAAATTAATTTATGTCTGCTCTTTGTGTTTTCTCTTTGTTCTAGTTCAAACTTACCTATAGATTTAATTAGAGGTGTTAATTTGTCAAAACCATAATTTCGTGAATCAAAATTGGGTTGTTTTTTTTGAAGTAAACTTCCTACATCACCCAGAAATGCCCAACCATCTTCGTCAGATAAATCAGAAATAGTAGAAGAAATTAGTTTAATTACTTTAGATGTTATTTTATCTACACTATCTTTTTCACTGTCTTTTTGATGTGTGTTTTCTTTCTTTTCGGTTTGTTTTCTAATAATTTCTATATAAATAAATTTATCACAAGCAACAATAAAAGGATTTGGAGTCTTTTTCTCTCCAATACCAATTACTTGTTGGCCGGCTTCTCTTAGTCTAGTAGCTAATTTTGTAAAATCGCTATCACTAGAAACCAAGCAAAATCCATTTACTTTTTCAGAATAAAGAATATCCATTGCATCGATAATCATTGCTGAATCTGTGGCGTTTTTACCAGTAGTATAGGCGTATTGCTGAATTGGAGTAATGGCATTTTGCAATAATAAGTTTTTCCATTTAGATAAATGCGGGCTCGTCCAATCTCCATAAATTCTTTTAATAGTAGGGTTTCCGTATTTTGCAATTTCCTCCATCATTTCTTTTACGTGAGCAGAAGGTATGTTATCTCCGTCTATAAGAACTGCTATATTCATATTATTTGTTTTATTTAATAGTTAGCGCTACAAAAGTATCATGTATTTGTATCGTGTTTTATTGTTTGTAATCAGTAAAAAAGTAAAGTTAGTTTTTTGGTTTTAAAAAATCAATAAGAATGATAGTTGTTTTTGAGAGTATGTTGTCTTGTTTATTTTTTTTTTGGTAATTATTTTATCAACAAGTATAAATGCTTGTTTTAAAATATAAATCCCAAACAAAGTTTGAGATTTATATATGTGTGTGTTGTTTAATCGGTTTTAATTATGGGTCCATCTACAACTAAAACGTTTATGCCTAGTTTTATTAATTTATTTTTATAGTTATTATCTATTGTATCCTTTTATTTGCGGAGCTAAAGTTAATTTAGATGGATTTGTGGGAGCGGGATTTTCTTTAAACGGTGATACGTATTTGTATGGTGATGGTCAAGAAAATTTTGATTTAGTAAATGTGGGGCTTACAGTTTCTAAAACAGTAATGTTGGGTAATTATAGTTTACCTGTTTCAACTACTGTGTTGTGGAATCCATCTTTAAAGTATGCAAGAGTTCAGTTGGCTTTTAGTCTTTTTTAAAGAAATAAATTTGTTTTTAATGTATATAAAAAAATCCCAAACTTGCGTTTGGGATTTTTACTATTTTTAAGACTCTGTTTCTGTTCTTGTTTCAGGTTTCTTTTCGCCTTTTTCAATTTTAATGGTGAGTTTGTTTTCTTTCTCATCCAAATCCATTGAAATAGTATCGCCTTCATAGAGTTTAGAATTTACAATTTCTTCTGCCAAAGCATCTTCAATATATTTCTGTATAGCTCTTTTAAGTGGTCTTGCACCATATTTTTTATCAAAACCTTTATCTGCTATGTAATCTTTTGCTTTTTCGCTTAGTTTTAAAGTGTAGCCTAAATCAGCTATTCTGTGTAATAATTTATCTAACTCAATATCTATAATTAAATGGATATCATCTCTTTCTAAAGCGTTAAAGACAATTACATCATCTATTCTATTTAAAAACTCTGGAGCAAAAGATTTCTTTAAAGCTCCTTCTAGCACAGATTTTGCGTGTTCGTCTGCTTGCGCTGTTTTAGAAGATGTACCAAAACCAACACCGCCCCCAAAGTCTTTTAATTGTCTTGCGCCAATATTAGAAGTCATAATAATTATGGTGTTTCTAAAATCAATTTTTCTACCTAAACTATCTGTAATATGACCATCATCTAAAATTTGTAACAACATATTAAATACATCTGGATGCGCTTTTTCGATCTCATCTAATAAGATTACAGAGTAAGGTTTTCTTCTAACTTTTTCTGTTAACTGACCACCTTCTTCGTAACCAACATAGCCTGGGGGCGCTCCTATTAAGCGAGAAATTGCAAATTTCTCCATGTATTCACTCATGTCAATTCTAATTAAAGAATCGTCAGAATCGAATAATTCACGTGCTAAAACTTTAGCTAATTGCGTTTTACCAACACCAGTTTGTCCTAAGAAAATAAAAGAACCAATTGGTTTGTTCGGATCCTTTAATCCAACTCTATTTCGTTGAATTGCTTTTACAACTTTGGTAACTGCTTCATCTTGCCCTATTACTTTTCCTTTAATTAAGGCAGGTAATTCGTGTAATCTGCTAGTTTCTGCTTCTGCAACTCTGTTTACAGGAATGCCTGTCATCATAGAAACTACTTCGGCAACATTATCTTCAGTTACAATTTCTCTATTTAATTTAGAGTCTTCTTCCCATTGGTTTTGGGCAGAATTTAAAGCAGCTTCCATGTTTTTTTCATCATCACGCAACCTAGCAGCTTCCTCGTATTTTTGTCCGTTTACAGCTTTTGTTTTTTGGTCTCTAATAATTTCTAATTGAGATTCAAGTTCTAAAACTTGTTGCGGAACCACAATGTTTGTAATATGAATTCTAGAACCTGCTTCATCTAAAGCGTCAATAGCTTTGTCTGGTAGGTATCTATCTGTCATGTATCTATTGGTTAATTTTACACAAGCTTCAATAGCGTTATCTGTGTAATTTACATGGTGGTGTTCTTCGTATTTATTTTTGATGTTTTGTAAAATCTGTATGGTTTCATCAACAGAAGTTGGGTCTACAATTACTTTTTGAAAACGACGTTCTAAAGCGCCATCTTTTTCAATATTTGTTCTAAATTCATCCAACGTAGTTGCGCCAATACATTGTATTTCTCCTCTTGCTAAAGCAGGTTTTAACATGTTAGAAGCATCTAAAGAACCAGTTGCACCACCAGCACCAACAATAGTGTGAATTTCATCAATAAAAAGAATGATATCATCATTTTTTTCTAGCTCATTCATTAATGCTTTCATGCGTTCTTCAAACTGGCCACGATATTTTGTGCCAGCAACTAAGCTTGCTAAGTCTAAAGAAACAATACGTTTGTCAAATAAAATTCTCGAAACTTTTCTTTCAATAATTCGCAATGCTAAACCTTCTGCAATGGCAGATTTACCAACACCAGGTTCTCCAATTAACATTGGATTGTTTTTCTTTCTTCTACTTAAAATTTGAGAAACTCTTTCAATTTCTTTTTGTCTACCAACAACCGGGTCTAATTTCCCTTTTTCTGCTAAATCTGTTAAATCTCTACCAAAATTATCTAATACCGGAGTCTTCGATTTTTTTACAGTTTTTCCTTTTTGAGGTTGATCAAAAGGATTCGATTTTTCTGATGCATATTCATCATCAGAAGGAGTTTCTGCAATAGGATTTATCGGTAAATCTGCCTCTAAATCATCTACATGTAGTTGTTTGTAAAGCGCTTTTGCTTCATCATAATTTACATGGTGTTTATGAATCAACTTTGTGGTTGGGTCGTTTTCATTTCTTAAGATACATAGCAATAAATGTGCGGTATCTATAGATTCGCTTTGATATAGTTTTGCTTCTAAAAAAGTTGTTTTTAAAGCTTTCTCAGCTTGTCTTGTTAATCGTAAACTAGGCTTGTCTGTACTTTCTATAAAAGTAGGATTTGCAGGATTTAGTTGTTCTAATTTTTTACGCAATAAAACCAAATCAACATCAAATGCTGTTAGTATTTCTATTGCTTTTCCTTCGCCTTTTCTTATTAATCCAAGTAAAAGATGTTCTGTTCCAATAAATTCTTGCCCTAAACGTAGCGCTTCTTCTTTACTGAAAGTAATTACATCTCTGACCTTTGGTGAAAAATTATCGTCCATATTTCTTTCTGTCTATAATTGGTGTGTTGTAAATTTAGTCCTTTTTTTTATAGATAATTACAAAAAAGATGCCAATGGTTAAATACTGACAGTTTGACTATGATACCAAGGTAGAAAACTCTTGTAAATCAGGCAAATAAAATATTGTTAAAAAAACTAAAAAAATGTTGATAACTCTACTTAATAACAAGTGATAAAACCTTTGTAAAAACAAGGAAAAATAGTATCTTGCCTTGTTTTAAAAAAATGAAGTAATATTAATTAAAATATATTTATGGCAGACGGAGAAAAGTTAATTCCGATTAACATTGAAGAACAGATGAAAGCTGCGTACATCGATTATTCGATGTCAGTAATTGTTTCTAGAGCATTACCAGATGTAAGAGATGGTTTAAAGCCCGTTCATAGAAGGGTTTTATTTGGTATGCATGAGTTGGGAATTAAAGCAACAGGTTCGTATAAAAAGTCGGCAAGAATTGTTGGAGAAGTTTTAGGTAAGTATCACCCACACGGAGATACTTCTGTATATGATTCTATGGTACGTATGGCACAAAGTTGGAGTGTGCGTTACATGATGGTTGATGGGCAAGGGAATTTTGGTTCTGTAGATGGAGATAGTCCGGCAGCAATGCGTTATACTGAGGTTAGAATGCAAAAAATATCAGAAGATATGTTGGCTGATATTGAAAAAGATACAGTAGACCATCGTTTAAATTTTGATGATACGTTGCAAGAACCAACCGTTTTACCAACTCGTATTCCTAATTTATTAGTCAATGGAGCTTCTGGTATTGCAGTAGGGATGGCAACAAATATGGCGCCACATAATATTACAGAAGTTATAAACGGTACCGTTGCGTATATTGAAAATAGAGATATTGAAATTGATGAATTAATGCAGCACATAACTGCTCCAGATTTTCCTACAGGAGGAATTATTTATGGGTACGATGGTGTAAGAGATGCTTTTCATACAGGTCGTGGACGTATTGTAATGCGTGCTAAAGCGGTTATTGAAGAGGTTAAGGGACGTGAGTGTATTATTGTTACAGAGATTCCTTACCAAGTTAATAAAGCAGAAATGATTAAAAAAACTGCTGATCTTGTAAATGAAAAAAAATTGGAAGGAATTGCGAATATTCGTGATGAATCTGATAGAAACGGAATGCGTATTGTATATATCTTAAAACGTGATGCAATACCTAATATCATTTTAAATAAATTATTTAAATACACACAATTACAAACTTCTTTTAGTGTAAATAATATTGCATTGGTAAAAGGAAGACCAGAGCAATTAAATTTAAAGGAATTAATTCATTATTTCGTAGAACATAGGCACGAAGTTATTGTTCGAAGAACAGAGTATTTACTTAAAAAAGCAGAAGCAAGAGCGCATATTTTAGAAGGGTTGATTATTGCTTCGGATAATATTGATGAAGTTATAAAAATTATTAGAGCTTCTAATAATGCAGATGAAGCTAGAGAAAGTTTAATTGAACGTTTTGAATTAACAGAAATTCAAGCAAAAGCAATTGTAGAAATGCGTTTGCGTCAATTAACAGGGTTAGAGCAAGATAAGTTACGTGCAGAGTTCGATGAAATTATGTTAACCATAACTGATTTAAAAGATATTTTAGCAAACGAACCAAGACGTTACCAAATTATTAAAGATGAGTTATTACATATTAAAGATAAATATGGTGATGATCGTAGATCTGTAATAGAATATGCTGGTGGAGATATGCGCATAGAAGATATGATACCAGATACTAAAGTTGTGGTAACAATCTCTAACGCAGGATACTTAAAACGTACAAATTTAGAAGAATATAAAGTTCAGAATAGAGGAGGAAGAGGACAGAAAGGAGCAACTACTAGAAATGAAGATTTCTTAGAGCACTTATTTGTAGGTACAAACCATCAATATATGATGTTCTTTACTCAAAAAGGTAAAGTATTCTGGATGCGTGTGTATGAAATTCCTGAAGGTGGTAAAAACACCAAAGGTAGAGCAATGCAAAACTTAATCAACATAGAACAAGATGATAAAGTAAAAGCATTTTTAGTAACACAAGATTTAAAAGACGAAGACTATATTAATAGCCATTATGTAATTATGGCAACTAAAAAAGGTCAGGTTAAAAAGACTTCTTTAGAGCAATATTCTAGACCAAGAACAAATGGTATTAATGCTATTACTATTAAGGACGGAGATGAATTACTAGAAGCAAAATTAACAACAGGAGACAGTCAGGTAATGTTAGCGTTAGCGTCTGGAAAGTCTATCCGTTTCGAAGAAGCAAAAACTAGACCAATGGGAAGAACTGCTTCTGGTGTTAGAGGAATTACTTTACAACATGATAATGATGAGGTAATTGGTATGGTTGCTGTAAATGACATGGAAAGTAATATTCTTGTTGTTTCTGAAAAAGGATATGGTAAACGTTCTAAATTAGAAGATTATCGTGTTACAAACCGTGGTGGTAAAGGTGTAAAAACTTTAAATATTTCTGAAAAAACCGGAAATTTAGTAGCTATTAAAAACGTAGATGATTCTAACGATTTAATGATTATTAATAAATCTGGTCTTACTATTAGAATGGCAGTAGAAGATTTAAGAGTTATGGGACGTGCAACACAAGGAGTTCGTTTAATTAACATTAAAGATTCAGATAGTATCGCGGCAGTAGCAAAAGTAGCTCACGAAGAAGAGGTTGAAGGTGAGGTGATTGAAGGCGAAACAGAAAATGGCACGGAAATTGAAAATGATTCAAATGAAAATCAAGAATAACAATAAATTAATAATTAGTAAAATGAAAAATCAAATATTAGCGTTAACAGTTGGCTTTTTATCAATAGCATCTTTTGCGCAGAAAAATGAACTTAAAACTGCCGAAAAAGCAATTAAAAAAGGAGATTTTAAAGAAGCTAAAGCAGCAATTGCAAGTTTAGAAGGTACAGAAGGTTCAATGGATTCAAAATACAAGGCAAAGTATTACTTTTTTAAAGGGTCTGCTTATGGAAAATCTAACGTTGAAAAAGCAGCAGCAGCGTATAATCAGTTAATTTCTTACGAGAAAGAAACAGGAAAGCAGAAGTATACAAAAGAGGCGAAGCCTAAATTAAATGAATTAACACAATTTGTTTCTAAAAAGGCAATTGACTCATATAATAATAAGGACTATAAAAAGGCTACAAACAATTTCTATTTAACGTATAAATTAAGTCCTACTGATACTTCTTTTTTATATAATGCAGCTTTAAGTTCTTCTTTAGGTAAAGATTACGATAGCGCTTTAAAATACTATAAAGAATTACAGGAGATTAAATATACGGGTATTACTACTGAATATGTTGCTGTCAACAAAGAAACTGGTAAAGAAGAAAATATGGGTACCAAAGTAAATAGAGACCTAATGGTTAAGGCAGGACAATATATTACTCCTGGTGTTAGAACGACAGAATCTAAGCAGGCTGAAATTATTAAAAACATTGGTTATATATATGTAAACCAAGGAAAACCAGAATTAGCAGTTGCAGCTTTAGAGGAAGCTAGAAAAGCGAGTCCAAAAGATATCAATTTATTGTTAAATCAAGCTCAAATGTACATTAAGCTTGAGCAAATGGATAAGTTTGGTGAGTTAATGAAAGAGGCTGTAAAGTTAGACCCAACAAACCCTACTTTGTTCTTTAACTTAGGAGTTGTGAATGCTGGTGAAAATAAAAATGAAGAAGCGATTGGTTTTTATAAAAAAGCTATAGAATTAGATCCAGAATACGGAGATGCATATTTAAACTTAGGTGTTACTGTTTTAAATAAAAGAATTGCTGTTATTAATGAGATGAATGAAAATTTATCGAATGATAAAAAATATACTGAGTTAGAAGGTAAGTTAAAAGGTATTTGTAAAGATGCATTACCTTATATAGTTAAGGCAGATGAAATTTCTAGAACAGAAGGAACCGTAAGTACACTTTTAAATATCTATGATACTTTAGAAATGACTGCTGAAGCAGATGTTTTAAGACCTATTTATAAAGAAATGAGAGGTCAATAATTAAGGCTTTCTTTAAGATAAAAAAAAACCGAAACTAATTTTAGTTTCGGTTTTTTTTATATCATTATTAAAAATTATTAAATTATATTTTTAATAATTCTTAGTTTGTGTGTATGTTTTTGAAGTTCTGCATTAAAAATTCCGCTATGATCTAAGGTGTCAATTCTTACTTTACCATGAGCGTGTATAATATGATAATCACTTAAAATAATACCCACATGTATAATCTCTCCATCTTCATTATCAAAAAAAGCTAAATCACCGGCTTCACTTTCTTCAATAAAACTCAATACCTCTCCTTGAGTTGCTTGTTGTTTTGCATCTCTTAAAAGTTGGTGTCCACAAAGTTTATAAACCATTTGTGTAAAACCAGAACAATCAATACCAAAAGGTGTTTTTCCTCCCCATAAAAAAGGCGTATTTAAGTAATTAAAAGCAGTTTGTGCAATTTCACTTTTAGATTTTTGCTCAGATAAAACAGCACCTTCATAAATATATGATTCTTTGTTTATCTGCAGTTTTCCTTCCTTGTAAAAAGGTAAGTTCGCACCTAAAGGAATTGTGGTTAATTCATTTTTACTATTGGTAATGAAATCTATCATTTCACCTGAAAAATGCTGTTTTTTAGTTTTTAAATTAGAAAAGAAATCTGGGGTAATTTCTATGTATTGTTTGTTATCTATATATCCTTCGTAGTTATCAAAAGTCAAGCGAATTTTACTCCAATTTTTTTGTCTTTCTATAACCTCAAAAGCTTCACCAAATAAAACCTGACTAGTCATTTCTGATTGGTTTGATTCTTCAGCTCTTAAAGGAACCATGCTTAAATTACAAATGCCGTATAACAAGTTATGAGTTTTGAGTTTTAAGTTAATTCTTTTATTAAATTCTTTCTATAATAAATGCACTAGCACCACCACCACCATTACAAATTGCTGCAGCTCCAATTTTAGCGTTATTCTGTTTTAAAATAGATGTTAAAGCAATTACAATTCTTGCTCCAGAAACACCTAAAGGATGTCCTAAAGAAACAGCACCACCATTTACATTTACTTTATCATCAGTAATACCTAAAATCTGCATATTAGCTAAACCAACAATAGAAAATGCTTCATTTAATTCAAAATAATCTACATCATCAATAGATAAGTTTGCCTTTGCTAATGCTTTTGGTATTGCTTTTGCTGGAGCCGTTGTAAACCATTCTGGTTCGTGAGCGGCATCTGCATAGCTTCTTATTTTTGCAATAGGCGTAATGTTTAATTCATTAGCTTTATCAGCAGACATTAAAACCAATGCTGCACCACCATCATTAATGGTAGAAGCATTTGCTGCGGTAACGGTTCCGTCTTTTGTAAAAGCTGCTCTTAACGCTGGAATTTTATCCATTCTTACATTTTTGTATTCTTCATCTTCAGAAAAAATAATTGGTTCACCACGTCTTTGAGGAATCTCAACGGGAACAATTTCATCAGTATATTTTCCTTCACTCCAAGCCTTGGCAGATCTATTATAAGATTGTATTGCAAAAGCATCTTGATCTTCTCTAGAAAAATTATATTCACTTGCACAAGTATCAGCACAAACCCCCATCGGAATATTATCATAAGCATCTACCAAACCATCTTTTTGTAGACCATCTTCCATAGTTATTGGTCCAAATTTAGATCCTTTTCTAGCATGTTGATAGTGCGGAATAGAACTCATGTTTTCCATACCACCTGCAACAACAATATCAGCATCACCTAAAGCAATTGTTTGGGCAGCTAACATAATTGCTTTCATACCAGAAGCACATACTTTATTTACCATTGTACAAGGTACTGTATTTGGAATGCCTGCAAAAATAGATGCTTGTCTTGCAGGTGCTTGCCCTAAGCCTGCAGAAACTACATTTCCCATAAAAACTTCTTCAACCAAATTTGGGTTTAAATTGATTTTTTCTAAAGCTCCTTTTATAGCAATAGCTCCTAATTTTGGTGCAGAAATTGTTGATAAACTTCCCATAAAACTTCCAATAGGAGTTCTGGCTACGGATACAATTACGACTTCTTTCATAAAATAGAGTGTTTATTTTGAATAAGATTTGTGTGCTAAATTAACTATTTTTAATCAATTTAAGTTTTATTATTCAACTTGAATTTTTGAGCTTGACTTTTTTATGGTAAGTTTGTTGTAAGAAGATAGAATCTATGAGTAATATAGTTAATAAATTGTACCAAAACAACGCCATTATTTATAAGGTGATTTTGTTTTTAGTAACCACAATTGCAATTGTTTATTTGTTTCCAAAAGGAGGGCAATTTAAATATGATTTTAACAACGGACAGCTCTGGAAATACGATAATCTATATGCGCCTTTTGATTTTGCTATTCAAAAAACGGCAGAAGAAATTGCCATAGAAAAAAAAGAGATTACTGTAAACTCAAAATTATATTTTACCTATGATTTTGATATTGAAAATATCGTAAAATCAAATTACATAAAAAGAGTTGGTCTTGTAAAAAAAACAGATTCTTTAAGTATAGATGGTGTTAGAAAATTATCAGAAATAGGTCAAGGAGTTATAGATAATATTTACAAAAAAGGATTTTTAGAAGTTGCAAGTCAAGATAGAGTTTCTGATAAAAACGAAATAGTAGCTGTTAGAAAGGGGAATGAAGTGGAAGATGTTATATTTAAAAACCTTTTAACCACTAAAGAAGTTTTAGAAATAATTAGAAGTAATTTAGAAGAAGAAAAAACTTTTTATGGTAAAAAACTGTTATTAGATCTATTAACAGAAATAATTAAACCCAATGTATATTTTGATGCCATTTATAGTGAAAAAGTAATAGATAACGAGATAAAAAACATTTCTTATACAAAAGGAAAGGTGGAGTCTGGTAAGTTAATTATTTTAAAAGGAGATATTGTAGAAGGTAAAAAACTTGCCATCTTAAATTCTTTAAAAAGTGAGTCTGAGTCTAAAGTTTGGACAGATTCTAATTATAATTGGATTATCTTAGGGTATACTATTTTAGTGGCCCTAGCTTTGTTAATGCTATTATTATTCTTGCATAAATATAGAGTAGAAATATTTGATAACAATAACAAAGTTACTTTTATATTTTTCAATGTTTTTTCAATGATTTTTATACAAACATTGGTTATAAAATACAATTCAGATTATTTATATGTTGTTCCCTTAAGTGTGCTTCCAATAGTTTTAAAAGCTTTTTTTGATGCACGTTTAGGTTTGTTTGCACATGTTTTAACAGTATTGCTGTTAGGGTATATTGTACCTAATAGTTTCGAATTTATATACTTACATATTATTGCAGGTATTGTAACAATTTTAACCGTTTCCGAATTGTATAAGAGGGCAAATTTATTTATTTCAGTTGCTCAAATTACATTAATTTATATGCTTACCTATTTTGCGTTTTCTATAATTAAAGAAGGAAATGCATCGCAGATAAACTGGAACTATTTTATGCTTTTTGCTGCAAATGGGTTGTTATCGTTTTTATCCATCATATTAATTTATATGTATGAAAAAGTATTTGGTTTGGTATCTGATGTTACCTTGTTAGAGCTTTCTAACACTAATGCAAAGCTTTTAAGAGAATTAAACGAGAAAGCCCCAGGAACATTTCAACACTCCATGCAAGTGGCTAATTTAGCTGAAGCAGCAGCAAATGAAATAGGAGCCAATTCGATGTTGGTTAGAACAGGGGCTTTGTATCATGATATTGGTAAAATGTTAAATCCAATGTATTTTACAGAAAATCAATCTACGGGTGTTAATCCTCATAATGATTTATCTCCAAGAGATAGTTCTAAAATAATTACAGACCATGTTATAAAAGGAGTAGAGTTAGCTAAGAAGTACAATTTGCCAGATAGAATTATAGATTTTATAAGAACGCATCACGGTACCAGTTCTACGTACTATTTTTATATGAAAGAAAAAGAATTAAACCCAGATGCAGAGGTTGATATTAAAAACTTTCAATACCAAGGTCCAATTCCGTTTTCTAAAGAGACAGCTATTTTAATGATGTGTGATGCTTCGGAAGCTGCGTCTAAAAGTTTAACAAAACCAACAGCAATGTCTATTAGTAATCTAATTGATAAAATTATGGATAAACAAATGGCTGATAATCAGTTTTTAAATTCAGATATTACCTTTAGAGAAATAGAAATTATTAAAAAAGTGATCAAGAAAAAGCTGATGAATATTTACCATTTAAGGGTAGAATATCCAGAATAAAAAAAAATAATTAAAAAAAAATCAAAAAATGCTTGTGTAATCCTTTTTAAGTCTTAAATTTGCACTCGCAATTTCAAGGTTATGTTTTTAACGTAACGCCGAAAGGAGAGATGGCAGAGTGGTAATGCAGCAGATTGCTAATCTGTCGACCTTAGGGTCGCCAGGGTTCGAGTCCCTGTCTCTCCGCTAAGAAATTGCACTCGGGGTGTAGCGTAGCCCGGTCATCGCGCCTCGTTTGGGACGAGGAGGTCGCAGGTTCGAATCCTGCCACCCCGACACAGTTGGTCGTAACAACTTAAAAATTACGGGCTCTTAGCTCAGCTGGATAGAGCACCTCCCTTCTAAGGAGGCGGTCGAAGGTTCGAATCCTTCAGGGCTCACTTAAACCTTACTAGAAATAGTAAGGTTTTTTGTTTTTAGAAACTATTTAAAACAAGCTAAAACTGGATCAAGTCAAAAAGTTGTGGGATTTAAGAATTACGCAAAAATAGGGATCAAGTCAAAAAGTTGTGGGATTTAAGAATTACGCAAAAATAGTAGGGATCAAGTCAAAAAGTTGTGGGATTTAAGAATTACGGATCAAGTCAAAAAGTTGTGGGATTTAAGAATTACGCAAAAATAGTAGTAAGTCTATATAAGAAAAAATCCACATTTCTGACGCCTCTAAACTGTGCTCTAAAGGCTTTAATTTTAGCATTGAATGATTCTGCTGATGCATTCGTACTTCGATTATCAAAATAGTTTAAGATGTTTTTATAATGTATCGACATCGTTCTAGCTATAGTGTTGAAGCTTTTAAAGTGTGCCTGTCTTACTTTTTCATCCCATTTAGCAAGTCTTATAAGTGCTGATGTTTTGTCTGTAGTGTTATTGAATATCCAAGATAGATTTTGACATAACTTGTATGCTTTCTCTATATCAGGATATTTTTCAAACAGTATTTCTGCTCTTATGGCTTGATTTTTAGTCCATTTATTACTTGATTTATATAATAGATATCTGCTTCTAGCTAATAGTTGTTTGAGAGTATCTCCATTAGGTAATAGTTTTGGGGTGTATTTTAAAGATTTATTTCTGGTGTTTTCAATAGCATCATTCTCAGCATCAATCGCTTCCCATCTGTGTTTAATTCTTATTTCTTGCAGTGCATCTAATGCTAATTTTTGCACATGAAAACGGTCTATTACTAAGGCAGCATTTGGAAAGGATTTCTTGACTATAAGCCCCATATTTCCTGCCATATCCAAGGTTACTTCCATGACTTTCTTCCTATGTTTTAAAGGAATTTTATGAAGTATTTTTATGACAACTTCAGCTTTAGTTCCTTTGATCATGGCTACTATTGCGCCTTTCTTTCCTTTAGCTAATTTATTTGTTATTATGGTATATAAATCACCGTTAGAAAAGGCAGTTTCATCAAGTGATAAGTGAGTACCTAAATTCTTTGTGAACAATAACCAGTCTGTTGCGTGCTTCTGTTGATCCCAAGCTTTAAAATCACTTAAATAATCCTTATACTGTCTTTGTAAACTTCTGGGATTTACTCCGTAGAAATTAGCTACAGTACTAGTGCTAGTGGCGTTATTACTTACTGATATCTTTTAAAAAAGCAGCAAATTCACTAGTTATTCTAGTGCCTTTTGCTACTAATTGCCAATCTCTAGTAACCACTTTTTTAGAATTTTCCTCAACCCAACGTCGTCTAATAACGTGTAGAAAAACGTTTTTACCTCGAATTGGGAAATCTTGAACAGTAGCTTCAGGAAAGAAACCTTTAGAATTTAATTTAAGTGCTTTGAATTCTTCAGGAATCGTATTTAATTCTGTGAAATGAAAATGAAGTTCTCCATTTTTAACTTCGTGTTTCGTTAGTTTAAAGTAGTCAACAAGAATTTCTGGTAATAATAGTTTTGTTAATTCAATTGAAGTGTCCAAAATAGAGATTTATTAGACTGTAAAGTTCATGCTTTTTAATTTACTCCACAACTTTTTGTGTTGATCCAAAAATAGTAGTAAGTCTATATAAGAAAAAATCCACATTTCTGACGCCTCTAAACTGTGCTCTAAAGGCTTTAATTTTAGCATTGAATGATTCTGCTGATGCATTCGTACTTCGATTATCAAAATAGTTTAAGATGTTTTTATAATGTATCGACATCGTTCTAGCTATAGTGTTGAAGCTTTTAAAGTGTGCCTGTCTTACTTTTTCATCCCATTTAGCAAGTCTTATAAGTGCTGATGTTTTGTCTGTAGTGTTATTGAATATCCAAGATAGATTTTGACATAACTTGTATGCTTTCTCTATATCCGGATATTTTTCAAACAGTATTTCTGCTCTTATGGCTTGATTTTTAGTCCATTTACTACTTGATTTATATAATAGATATCTGCTTCTAGCTAATAGTTGTTTGAGAGTATCTCCATTAGGTAATAGTTTTGGGGTGTATTTTAAAGATTTATTTCTGGTGTTTTCAATGGCATCATTCTCAGCATCAATCGCTTCCCATCTATGTTTAATTCTTATTTCTTGCAGTGCATCTAATGCTAATTTTTGCACGTGAAAACGATCTATTACTAAGGCAGCGTTTGGAAAGGATTTCTTGACTATAAGCCCCATATTTCCCGCCATATCCAAGGTTACTTCCCTGACTTTCTTCCTGTGTTTTAAAGGAATTTTATGACAACTTCAGCTTTAGTTCCTTTGATCATGGCTACTATTGCGCCTTTCTTTCCTTTAGCTAATTTATTTGTTATGGTATATAAATCACCGTTAGAAAAGGCAGTTTCATCAAGTGATAAGTGAGTCCCTAAATTCTTTGCAAACAATAACTAGTCTGTTGCGTGCTTCTGTTGATCCCAAGCTTTAAAATCACTTAAATAATCCTTATACTGTCTTTGTAAACTTCTGGGATTTACCCCGTAGAAATTAGCTACAGTACTTGTGCTAGTGGCGTTATTACTGACTGATATCTTTTAAAAAAAGCAGCAAATTCACTAGTTATTCTAGTGCCTTTTGCTACTAATTGCCAATCTCTTGTAACTACTTTTTTAGAATTTTCCTCAACCCAACGTCGTCTAATAACATGTAGAAAAACGTTTTTACCTCGAATTGGAAAATCTTGAATAGTAGCTTCAGGAAAAAAACCTTTAGAATTTAATTTAAGTGCTTTGAATTCTTCAGGAATCGTATTTAATTCTGTGAAATGGAAATGAAGTTCTCCATTTTTAACTTCGTGCTTAGTTAGTTTAAAATAGTCAACAAGAATTTCTGGTAATAATAGTTTTGTTAGTTCAATTGAAGTATCCAAAATAGAGATTTATTAGACTGTAAAGTTCATGCTTTTTAATTTACTCCACAACTTTTTGTGTTGATCCAGAATTACGCAAAAATAGTAGTAAGTCTATATAAGAAAAAATCCACATTTCTGACGCCTCTAAACTGTACTCTAAAGGCTTTAAATTTTAGCATTGAATGATTCTGCTGATGCATTCGTACTTCGATTATCAAAATAGTTTAAGATGTTTTTATAATGTATCGACATCGTTCTAGCTATAGTGTTGAAGCTTTTAAAGTGTGCCTGTCTTACTTTTTCATCCCATTTAGCAAGTCTTATAAGTGCTGATGTTTTGTCTGTAGTGTTATTGAATATCCAAGATAGATTTTGACATAACTTGTATGCTTTCTCTATATCAGGATATTTTTCAAACAATATTTCTGCTCTTATAGATTGATTTTTAGTCCATTTACTACTTGATTTATATAATAGATATCTGCTTCTAGCTAATAGTTGTTTGAGTGTATCTCCATTTGGTAATAGTTTTTGGGTGTATTTTAAAGATTTACTTCTGGCGTTTTCAATGGCATCATTCTCAACATCAATCGCTTCCCACCGATGTTTAATTCTTATTTCTTGCAGTGCATCTAATGCTAATTTTTGCACATGAAAACGATCTATTACTAAGGCAGCGTTTGGAAAGGATTTCTTGACTATAAGCCCCATATTTCCTGCCATATCCAAGGTTACTTCCCTGACTTTCTTCCTATGTTTTAAAGGAATTTTATGAAGTATTTTTATGACAACTTCAGCTTTAGTTCCTTTGATCATGGCTACTATTGCTCCTTTCTTTCCTTTAGCTAATTTATTTGTTATTATGGTATATAAATCACCGTTAGAAAAGGCAGTTTCATCAAGTGATAAGTGAGTCCCTAAATTCTTTGCAAACAATAACCAGTCTGTTGCGTGCTTCTGTTGATCCCAAGCTTTAAAATCACTTAAATAATCCTTATACTGTCTTTGTAAACTTCTGGGATTTACCCCGTAGAAATTAGCTACAGTACTAGTGCTAGTGGCGTTATTACTTACTGATATCTTTTAAAAAAGCAGCAAATTCACTAGTTATTCTAGTGCCTTTTGCTACTAATTGCCAATCTCTAGTAACCACTTTTTTAGAATTTTCCTCAACCCAACGTCGTCTAATAACATGTAGAAAAACGTTTTTACCTCGAATTGGAAAATCTTGAATAGTAGCTTCAGGAAAAAAACCTTTAGAACTTAATTTAAGTGCTTTAAATTCTTCTGGAATTGTATTTAATTCTGTGAAATGAAAATGAAGTTCTCCATTTTTAACTTCGTGTTTCGTTAGTTTAAAGTAGTCAACAAGAATTTCTGGTAATAATAGTTTTGTTAATTCAATTGAAGTATCCAAAATAGAGGTTTATTAGAAAGCAAAGTTCATGCTTTTTAATTTACTCCACAACTTTTTGTGTTGATCCGTTACTTCCCTGACTTTCTTCCTATGTTTTAAAGGAATTTTATGAAGTATTTTTATGACAACTTCAGCTTTAGTTCCTTTGATCATGGCTACTATTGCTCCTTATCTTTCCTTTAGCTAATTTATTTGTTATTATGGTATATAAATCACCGTTAGAAAAGGCAGTTTCATCAAGTGATAAGTGAGTCCCTAAATTCTTTGCAAACAATAACCAGTCTGTTGCGTGCTTCTGTTGATCCCAAGCTTTAAAATCACTTAAATAATCCTTATACTGTCTTTGTAAACTTCTGGGATTTACCCCGTAGAAATTAGCTACAGTACTAGTGCTAGTGGCGTTATTACTGACTGATATCTTTTAAAAAAGCAGCAAATTCACTAGTTATTCTAGTGCCTTTTGCTACTAATTGCCAATCTCTAGTAACCACTTTTTTAGAATTTTCCTCAACCCAACGTCGTCTAATAACGTGTAGAAAAACGTTTTTACCTCGAATTGGGAAATCTTGAATAGTAGCTTCAGGAAAAAAGCCTTTAGAACTTAATTTAAGTGCTTTAAATTCTTCTGGAATTGTATTTAATTCTGTGAAATGGAAATGAAGTTCTCCGTTTTTAACTTCGTGTTTCGTTAGTTTAAAATAGTCAACAAGAATTTCTAGTAATAATAGTTTAGCAATTGAGGTATCCAAAATAGTAAGAGTTTAAAAAAAACAAAGTTCTTGTTTTTATACTACTCCACAACTTTTTGTGTTGATCCAAAAGTACCCCATTTTAAAACTTTGATATATAAAAAATGGAGCCCATATTTTGAGCTCCAAAAAATTATAAACAGATTTATTTTTTATGATAAATCTTCAGTAGAGGCTGATGGTGCATTATTCTTTACGGATGCAATACCATTATCTCTACCACTTGTGCTTTCATACATTTCACTCGTACCAATAATTTGACCATTACTTGCTTTCAAATTGAAGTATGGTTTACCGTTAGATGATGTTTTTTTATCAAATTTAGAGTCATCTTGAGAGTTGGTTTTAACAGATGATATACCATTTTCACAACCTGCTTTTGAAGAATACCCTTCACTAGTTAATATTACTTGACTATTATCAGCTTTTAATTTAAACTGAAATTCTCCATTGGTTCTTTTAGAAATTACAAATTTTCCCATTCTTATAAATTTTTAGATTAATAAAATTAAAGGTATAAAAAATATATAAATACCTGTTTAAAAGTTTTTTACAATTCATTAACAATCAAAAAGATAAAACTATGATATCATATAAATTACACGTTCTATTTTATATAGATAAAGTCAAAATAAATCAGAAAGGACAATGTCCTATGAAATGTAGAATTACATATAAGAAAACAAGAAAACAGTTTTCTATAGGAATATTTATTGACCCTAATATTTGGTTAAGTAAGAAACAAAAAGCTTTCCCACAGAACAAAGAAAATACCATTTTAAACAACAAACTAAGCCTTATTCATCAACAGGTCGATAAGGGCTCACTTAAACCTTTACAGAAATGTGAAGTTTTTTTGTTTTTAGAAACTATTTAAAACAGGTTACAATTTGTTAATAAATTTAAAGAAGACTAACAGCTTAACTTTCAGTAATTAGCAATTAACATATCTTTTTTTATAGAACAACAGTGTCTAATTTAATAAAAAGACACATCTAAAAGTATATATTCGCACTCCATTTTTTCTCCCCCATTACCTACGAATTCTAAAAAAAATACATGAGCAACGTAAAAAACTGGTTAAATTATTACAAAAACAGTTTAACTGATAGTGAAAACTTAGCTGTAGATATTTCTAGAATCAAAAACTTATTCCATCAAAATTATTGCGATTTAAGTTCGGCAACCATCAATCCTAAGAATGCTGTCGAAATGCTAGATGTAGAAGAGAAAAGAATTAATAGATTAAAAGGAATTACCAAAAAAGACAGTGATAATTATCATACAGTATTTGATGCAGAAATTATCATTGCACCTTTTCAATTAGATTTCGATTCTAGCGATCCTAATTTTAAACAAAAAACAATCTATCCATTTTGGATAACAGCAAGAGTAAATCGCTTAGGGCAATTATCTGCTCCAAGAGAAATATTTCCGTTAATTGTTCGTAATTATTTAGATCCTATTGCAGAAGTTGGAAACGATTTTATTTTTTCATCAATAGAAACAGTTACAGAAGCAAGAGAAATAGAACAGCCAGAAAAAGAAGAGGAAGAAGAGAGTATCCCTTGGGCAGCTTACTGGGAATATGTCAATGTAGTTTTTTCTGAAATTACAGACAGAGCTATAGATAGTTATAGAGCAGTTGGGTATAAGACAAATCATAAAGCCACTTATTTTGCAAGGAGCTCTAAAATTTCGGCAGCAAAAAGCATTCTCTTTTTGTACGAAAACTTAATAAATGAAACAGAAGAGCTTCCGTTAATTTCAAAAATTATAAATCCCGTAAATAGAGAACGAAGAGAACCGATTACAGATAAAGGCTTTTTAGATTACAATCATTTGCATTTAGGGCAAATGTCTAATGAGTTTCCATTATCAATAAGTCAGCGTAAAACCTTATTGTCTTATTTTACGGCAGAAGAAAATGCCATAACCGCAGTAAACGGACCTCCAGGTACAGGTAAAACAACATTATTGCAAAGTTTAGTGGCTACAGAAGTGGTAAGAGCGGCTATTAAAGGAGAAGAAGCGCCTGTTATTTTAGCATGCTCTACAAACAACCAAGCGGTAACCAATATTATAGATAGTTTTATAAACTCTAAAAGTGATATGGGGATTTTAGCACAACGCTGGATTCCTGGTTTTAATGGTTACGCAACCTACTTACCTTCCAATTCAAAAAGTGAAAAAAGCTTAAAAAATATTAATTACCTAAAAGGAAACATGTTTGGTAATGAAGGTACTTTGTGCGATTTAGAAAACGAAAATTATTTATACGATGCCAAAAACTTCTATTTTAGTAGTTATTCAGATTATTTAGGGTTTCATCCAGAATCCTTAGAAGATGCCTGCAACCACCTTCAAGAAGAAATTACGGTAATAGAAGACAACATAATAGAGGGAGGACAAATTTCTCAGAACTACTTAATTTCTATAGAAAAAGTAAATAATTTATTGCTAGATAAGAACAATCACATTAAAAAAAATGTAATTCAAATCTCAAAATTACAAGAGTGGAGAGATATTATAGTCGATATAAAAGCACTTGCTAAAGACGATCAATTTATTAGTGAAATAAAACGTTATTTTAAAGCCGATTCAGAAGAGGGTAGCTCAAATTCAGAACACCTTTTTAGAATTAATAAAGAAACACTTTCCAGTGATAAAACAGCGCTTGTATTTATCAAAAATTGTATTGCCGATCTTAATTTGGCATTGTCATCAAACTTAAAACTACACAACTGGAAACGTCAAAATGATATTACAGGATATCCTTTTGTTTCAGAAGAACAAATGTGGGAGTTTGAATATGAAAAAATGGAATCGAATGATAAAACCCACCGTTTCTTTTATGATGAAATAGATTTAAGCTTAAGACACAAGGCTTTTTTATTAGCAACTCATTATTGGGAGGCAAGGTGGATTTTAGAAACAGAAGATGTTTTAGTAAACGAAACAGAAAAAGGAACCGGAGAAAATACAGTTATTGCTAAATGGAAACGGAGAGCAATGCTTACACCTTGTTTTGTGGCAACCTTATATACAGCACCTACACACTTTTTGTACAGTCAGTTTCAAGGAGAAAATGAAGAAGGCAGACCTATTTTCGAATACCTTCCTTTATTTAATTTTTTAGATTTATTAATTATAGATGAGGCGGGGCAAGTAACTCCAGAAGTTAGTATTCCTATCTTTTCATTAGCAAAAAAAGCAATTGTTGTGGGAGATTTAAAGCAAATAGAACCTATTTGGTCTATTCCTTTAAAAATCGATTATGGTAATTTAACCAATCAAAATATAGTTGCAGATCCATCTCATATAGCTTATTTAAATAATATTGGTTTTTTAGCTTCTAGTGGTAGTATCATGAAAATGGCTCAAAATGCCTGCGAATACGAAACACCATTAGTCACCAAAAAAGAAAATGGCTTACTGTTATTAGAGCACAGAAGGTGTAATGATGAAATTATTGGCTTTTGTAACGAACTCGCTTACGATGGTATTCTAAAACCAATGAAAGGAAAAGCCCATAAAGATCAAATATTTTCTTCAATGATGGCTTATCATGTAGAGGGGTATAGCGAACGTAAATTTAACAGTCGTCATAACTTAAATGAAGTAAAAGCAATTATTTTATGGCTAAACATGCATAAAGCCGATATCGAAAAAGCCTACAATGTAGATGCTATAGAAAATATTTTAGGTATAATTACACCTTTTGCAAGTCAAAAAACAGAATTGTCTAAAGCATTAATAGAATCTGGCTTTAAAGTTAACGACATAAAATTAGGAACCGTACACGCACTTCAAGGAGCAGAACGCAGTATCGTATTGTTTAGTTCCGTATACAGTAATGAGGATGAAGGCGTACTTTTTTTCGATAGAGATAATAAACCTAATATGTTAAATGTGGCAGTTTCAAGAGCTAGAGATAGTTTTATCTTATTTGGAGATACTAGAATCTTTGATGAAACTAAAAATACACCATCCGGTATCTTAAAAAAACATTTAAATATGTTTGAAATGCCTACTTAAAATCAGTTTGAGTAATATAGAGTAGAAGAAGGGCGTCTAAAAGTATAACATTTGTCGTGCAGAACTTGTTTTAGTATTTTTAGCCCCTTAAAAAGCAATTAAAGACGTAATTTAAAAAAGTATCAGTATAAACTTCCTTCTGGGTGTTCCCTTTTTTCTTTGAAATATTAAAAAAGTTAGCGTCATATATAAAGACAAGTATTCAATTCTAATAAACTTATAGGATAAAAAAGGTCGGGCTTTCCTCTATATCTTTTTGCGAAAAGCAAAAAGGATGCCGTTTCAATCCCTAACACGAAGTCTGTAATTGTAATTAACTATAGGTAAACAATCTTACGAAGAGCAATCGTATCAAAAAGATTAGTCCATTGTTCTCCTATTCAAAAAACATCCGTCATTGCGAGGCACGAAGCAATCCCTTTATTTCAATAAATTCAGGTTCTGAGTAAATCGAAGCTTTCTATGTTCCTATGTATTGAACAGAAACCTACACGATACTTGTCTTCTAATAATCCGTTTTTTTTAGATTTAATTCTATTTACAAAGTTTCTACTTCATCTATAAGGGACCTTTTTTACAATTTCCTTTCTATTAAAATAAAAAAAAAACAATCATTTACCGACCTTATTTAAAAGCTAAAAAACAAATCCAAGTATCCCGGTAAAGCTATTTCAAAGATAAAGTTGACAAGGGTAGCAGTCGTTTTATCTAAAATTAGAGAACAAGAAACCTATTTAGACTAAAATTTCAGCGCAAACTCTTCCATCTTTTTAATGTCATTAGTAGCTATCATCCCCAAAACCCATATAAAACCCAATACCTTTAAAAAAATAAACAAAAAAATATTTGCTGTAACTTACTAGAAACAAAATAATTAGGAGAAGTATGTAAAATAAACAAAAAAAAAGGTTAAAAAATAGTTGTTAGATTAAAAATGAGTTGTAAATTTGCACCCGCTAACAGCAATATTGTTCTGTTAGTCACGTTCATTGAGAGTTTGTAAATCGATTAAAAATTAAGGAGTTAAACAGGTAAAGTTGTAAAATTTTATCAAAAAAAAACTTTAATTTTTATTAGGTTGGTTTGTAAAAAACGTTGTATGTTTGCAGTCCGAAAATTTCGGCAAAAAGTTCAGTGTTTTTTACAGTTAAAATAAAATAAAAAAAAGTTTAATTTTTTATTGTCAGATTAGAAATAGTTTGTATGTTTGCAGCCGCTAAGAAATACAGCAAAACGATCAGAGAAAATTTGGAATGATTTAAAAAAGTCAGTTAGTTCGAGTCTAACGTTTCTACAAAGTTGAGTTAAAGGTAAAGATTGAGTTTTATGACTTGTCGGTGCCGACTCGGCACAGTTCATTGAAAATATTGAAATTGACAGCGTAATTAAAGAGTAGAATAACCACATTATTAGTTTAATGTAAATTCTTTTGAAACTTATTCATTAAAATATTTAAAATATACAATGAAGAGTTTGATCCTGGCTCAGGATGAACGCTAGCGGCAGGCTTAACACATGCAAGTCGAGGGGTAACATTGTGCTTGCACAGATGACGACCGGCGCACGGGTGCGTAACGCGTATAGAACCTACCTTTTACTGGAGAATAGCCTTTAGAAATGAAGATTAATGCTCCATAGTATTGCGACTCGGCATCGAGATGTAATTAAAGATTTATTGGTAAAAGATGGCTATGCGTCCTATTAGTTAGATGGTAAGGTAACGGCTTACCATGACATCGATAGGTAGGGGTCCTGAGAGGGAGATCCCCCACACTGGTACTGAGACACGGACCAGACTCCTACGGGAGGCAGCAGTGAGGAATATTGGGCAATGGAGGCAACTCTGACCCAGCCATGCCGCGTGCAGGAAGACTGCCCTATGGGTTGTAAACTGCTTTTATACAGGAAGAAACACTGGTATGTATACCAGCTTGACGGTACTGTAAGAATAAGGACCGGCTAACTCCGTGCCAGCAGCCGCGGTAATACGGAGGGTCCGAGCGTTATCCGGAATCATTGGGTTTAAAGGGTCCGCAGGCGGTCGATTAAGTCAGAGGTGAAATCCCATAGCTCAACTATGGAACTGCCTTTGATACTGGTTGACTTGAGTCATATGG